>JAHDEX010000077.1 GCA_020628545.1 Paracoccaceae bacterium
TGGTTCACCCGCGGCGCAGAATTCATCGCCGCCATGGCTTTGGCGGCGATTTTTATTACTTTCCTGCTCCAAATCCTTTTTCGTTACGTCCCATTTCTGGACCCGATCGGTTGGTCGGTTGTCCTGATCTCCCTGCTTTGGGTGTTCGTTGTCTTCTTTGGCAGTGCCTTCATCGTGCGGGAATCCGATCATGTGACATTTGACATTGTTTACCTCGCCGTTCCGCGCCCGGTGCGGAAGGTACTGGCGCTGATTACGGCGGTTTTGATGGTCATCGCCATGCTTTATTCCTTGCCAGACATCTGGGACCGCGTTTTCGCAAATCGTCTCATGGATCTGAAATCAATCCAGACGATCCGCATGCCATTCACCGGTGATAAGATCGCAGTCAAATGGCTGTTCGCGCCATTCGTGCTGCTAACCGTAGTTGTCGCGCTACGCTATCTTTGGCGCATCTATACCGTGCTGCGGTTTGGCCCACCCGAGACCGAGATGGAGGTCCTTTTGGGCGGCGAGACCGATGGCGTAGAGGTGAAGAAATGAGCCTCGAACTCATTCTGGGAATGATCGCGCTGTTTGGTATGGCGGCGATTGGCACCCCGGTGGCCTATGCCATCTTGGTGGGTGTGTTGGTTTATTTGGGGGTATCGGGGCAGGACCTCGCGATTGCGGGCACGACTATGGTGCAGCGCTTGTTTGATGGGTTCCTGCTGCTCGCTGTGCCGCTTTTCATCGCCTCTGCCAACATCATGAACGCGGGGTCCATTTCAGACCGGCTGCTGCAGTTCTGCATCGCCCTTGTGGGGCGGTTCCGCGGTGGGATGGGCCATGTAAACGTGGTGGCCAGCCTGATCTTCTCCGGCATGTCTGGGTCCGCTGTCGCGGATGCAGCGGGTATCGGCAAGATCATCATCGACATGATGGTCAAAAGCGGGCGCTACACCCGTGGCTATGCCGCAGCCATCACGGCGGCGACAGCCACGATTGGCCCGATTATCCCACCGTCCATTCCCATGGTGCTTTATGCCCTGGTTTCCAACGCCTCAATTGGTGATCTTTTCCTGGCGGGGATTGTGCCAGGGCTGGTCATGGGTCTGGTCCTGATGGCGATGAACGCGGCCATTTCGCGTCGCCGCGGCTTTGGTCAGGAAGAACCTGTGCCCCTGCGCGAATTGCCCCGCCTGACCGTCCGCGCGACGCCCGCGCTGCTGATGCCCGTCATCCTGCTGGGCTGCATCTATTCCGGCGTCACGACCCCCACCGAAGCCGCTGCCATCGCAGCCCTTTATGCGCTGATCGTCGCGGCGGGCCTGTATCGCGCCATCAAGATCAAGACGCTCTATGAAATCTTCGTGGAAAGTGCGCGGTCCGCCGCCTCGGTTGGACTTGTGATCGGGGCGTCGATGATCCTGACCTACATCGTCGTCCAAGAAAACGTGCCGCAAGCGATTTCTGCGATTTTTGCGGGCGCGGACATTCACCCGCTGGTCTTCATCATTCTTGTGAACCTGATGGTCTTGATCCTCGGCTGCATTTTAGACGCCACGGTCATAATCCTCGTGATCATCCCACTCTTCATCCCGACCTGTCGGGAATTGGGGATCGACCTGGTGCACTTTGGCGTGCTGATTGTCGTCAACTCAATGATTGGCCTGATCACTCCGCCCTACGGCATCCTGCTCTTTGTCATCAACGCGGTCACCGGCATTCCTCTGAAGGAAATCATCGCGGAGATCTGGGCGTTCCTGGCGGTTCTTCTGGGGGCGCTTCTGCTGATGATCCTCGTGCCTGACATTGTTCTGTGGCTGCCAAGGATGTTCGGGTATCAGGGATGACACGGCTGAGCGTTGCGACAACGTCGGTTCCCGGAGATCTTCCGGGAAAGCTGGAACGGGCTGCAGATGCCGGTTTCACTGGCGTTGAAATCCACGCCCCCGACCTGACCGGTTTTGCCGGAACGGCGAAGGACATTGGCCACCGCGCAAAAGAGCTTGGATTGACAATCGAGGCCTTGCAGCCGTTTCACCAGTTTGAAGGGTTATCCGGTCGAGCCAGACAGGCCGCATTCGCACGGTTGGATCAAAAGGTGAAAATGGCCTGTGACCTGGGGGCCAAGACTTTGCTTGTCGGCACGACAACGCATGCGGATGCGACATCTGATCGAGAGGCGGTCATCCGAGACCTTGGCGAACTTGCCCAAAAAGCAGGTGAGGCTGGTATTCGTGCGGCCTTGCTTGCACTGCCTTGGGCCCAGCACACCAAGACCGAACTCGACGCGCTTGATCTCGTGTCTGCGGTCGACAGTCCACATTTGGGTTTGGCGCTAAACTCGTTCTTTTCCTTGGCCGATGGGTCACAAGCGGCGCGGTTGCGAGGCATTTCTGGGGCACGCGTCTTTCATGTCCAGTTGTCCGATGCGCCGGCACTGGATTTCGATATTTCCCACCTCAAGAGCCATTTTGGCCTTCTTCCCGGTCAAGGTGGCCTCAATCTGGAGAGCTTCGTACGCATTATTGCGCGGGCGGGTTATGCGGGCCCTTGGTCATTGGCACGGGTCAGCGCATCGGCCACGGACAGCCGCGATAGCTATGCACGCGACGGTTATCGCGCGTTGGTGACACTTCTGGACGAAGTGGCCCAGACCGAACCTGCCGTGCCCCCTCCATTGCCCGACCTACCTAAACGCGTTCATGCGACGGGGTTTGAGTTCATCGAATTTGCGGTGGACGACGACGCAAAGTCCGATCTCACGTCCACTCTTTCTGCGCTCGCGTTTCGCAAAGAACGAAATCACAGGTCCAAATCGGTTGAGCTGTGGCGTCAGGGGGCAGTCAACATCGTTGTGAATTCCGAACGCAAGGGGTTTGCCGCCGATGCGCGCGCCGAGCACGGGCCCTGCGTTTGCGACATGGGTCTGCGGGTGCGTGATGCCAGCCAGACCGTGAAACGTGCGTTGATGCTTGGCGCGCCGTCATTTTCGCAACCGGTTGGCGCGGGGGAGTTGGATATTCCAGCGATCAAGGGGGTCGGCGGGTCTGTCGTGCATTTCATTGATGAGAAATCCGATCTGCACCGCGTATGGGACATTGAATTTGATCCTGTGCCCAAGGCCCGCGCGCCACAGCCCGCTGGCCTGCGCCGGATCGATCATGTGGCACAGACAATGCGGTATCAGGAGATGCAAAGCTGGCTGACCTATTACCTGTCGACCTTCGACATGGAAAAGGCCGACGTCGTCGACGTGATCGACCCTTCCGGCCTGATTCAGAGCCAGGCTTTGTCGAGCCCTGAAGGGGAGGTGCGGCTGAACCTCAATGGTGCAGGGGAACGCCAGACTTTCGCGGGCGCGTTCCTGTCCAAAGGCTTCGGCGCAGGCGTTCAGCATATCGCCTTTGCCACTGACGATATCTTTGAGACGTCAGATCAGTTGCAATCCGCAGGGTTCCGTCGCCTGCCTATTGCGGCAAACTACTACGACGATCTGGCCGTCCGCTTTGATCTGGAAGAGGAACGCGTGGAACGGCTAAAGGCCGGCAACATCCTTTATGATCGCGACGGGGCGGGCGAGTATTTTCAGATCTACAGCACCGCGTTCTGGGCAGGTTTCTTCTTTGAAATCGTCGAACGGCGTGGCGGGTATGATGGGTATGGCGCTCGGAACGCACCGATCCGGCTCGCCGCCCAGATGCAGCACATGAAAGAGAGCGAAGACGCATGACCACGGACGCGAAAACTGTGCGCGATTGGTGGCGCACGTCGATTATTGACATGGAACCGGGGCGGATCGCCTTTCGCGGGCATCGGGTCCAGGACCTGATCGGCACAGTGTCATTTGGGCAGATGATCTGGCTGATGACCCGCGGTGATCTGCCATCGCCGGAACAGGCCGCGCTTTTGGAATGCGCCCTAGTGGCTGGCGTGGATCACGGCCCGCAAGCGCCCTCCATCGCAGCAGCACGGATGGCGGCGACTTGCGGTGTGGGCCTGAACAACGTTATGGCCACGGGCGTCAACATGTTGGGCGATGTGCATGGCGGCGCGGGTGAACAATGCGCTGAACTTTACCTTGATATCGCAGAACGCGTCCGCAACGGCGATTTGTGCACCGCAACCCGCGACGCGCTTACCGATTGGCGCGACGCCTGGGGCAAGATCATTCCGGGTTTCGGCCACAGGTTCCACAAACCCGTAGACCCTCGCGCACCGCGTCTTATGGCCCTTGTGCGTGAGGCCGCAGAGGCTGGCGTCGTTTCTGGCCAGTTCGCCGATATCGGAGAAGCCGTTCAGACGGCCATCGGTGAAAACCGGGGCACGCCCATTGCCATGAACATTGACGGCGCCACTGCCGTGATTTTCTGCGAACTGGGCTACCCGCCACCGCTGTCGCGGGGGTTGTTTTGCCTCAGCCGGTCCGTTGGTGTCCTCGCCCACGGATGGGAACAAATGCAGCAGGGCGGCCGCAATAAAGGGCCAATGCCACCCCAATACCTCCCCACTTATGAAGACAAAGGCGTCAATGAGTGACACAGCGAAATCCTTCCGGGTCGGCCTGATTGGAACAGGCCGTATCAGCGACATTTATCTGAAAAACTGCGCAGGGTTTGACGGCCTCGACATCGTGGCCTGCGGCAGCCTGAACATGGAAGAAAGCCGCGCCAAGGCGGAGGCCTTTGGGATCACAGAGGTCAAACCGCCAGACGAGCTCATCGCAGATCCCGCCATCGACGCCATCCTTAACCTGACCATTCCCGCCGCCCATGCGGACGTGTCTCTGGCTGCGCTGACTACAGGCAAGCACGTTTATTCCGAAAAGCCATTTGTCACGGACCTTGCGGACGGCAAGCGCATTCTTGATTTGGCCGCTGCCAAGGGTCTCGCTGTTGGCAATGCGCCCGACACGTTCTTGGGCGGTCGTTGGCAGACCCTTCGCAAAGCCATTGATCAGGGCCTGATCGGAGAGCCAACAGGCGTGGCCGCATTCGTGCCCACAGCGGGTGTCGAACGTCACCACCCTAACCCCGATTTCTACTATGCGGAGGGGGGCGGGCCCCTTCTAGACCTTGGACCCTATTATCTGGCAGCAATGGTCTTCTGCCTCGGCCCGATTGCGCGCGTCTGTGGTATGGGGCGAAAGCGGGCGGAGGAGCGGATGATCGAAAATGGCCCGCGCCATGGACAGATGATGCCCGTCGAGGTCGACACCCACAGCGTCAGCCTTCTGGAGTTCGAGAGCGGCGTCGTTGGACAGATGATGGTCAGCTTCGACGTCTGGGAAAGTGAGACCCCTCGTCTGGAAATCTATGGCACCGAAGGCACGCTGTGCATCCCAGACCCAGACCCAGGGGATGGCGCCAACATCTTCCAAGGGCCTGTCTGGCTGCGCACCCGTAAAACGTCCCGCTGGTCGATGCGCCCCCGGCCTCAGGCACCCGCTGACTGGGCCGTTGTCCCAAACACCCACGGTCTGAACTTCGATGCACGTGGCGTAGGGCTGGCTGAAATGGTGCAAGCCATTCGCGAAGGCCGCACGCCCCGCGCCAGCGGACAGCTGGGATTGCATCTGTGCGAGGTCATGCAGGGCATCCTCGACAGCGCTAGCCTGCGGCGTTTCGTCGATATCAACAGTCGCTGTGATCGTCCGGCGCCTTTGCCCGAAAGCCGGCAGACA
Organism: Paracoccaceae bacterium; assembly: GCA_020628545.1. GTDB lineage: Bacteria > Pseudomonadota > Alphaproteobacteria > Rhodobacterales > Rhodobacteraceae > Yoonia. The sequence continues at coordinate 5,669 of JAHDEX010000077.1, forward strand.
GGACTGAACGTCAATCTGGGAGCAAAGGCATGACCATCACGCGCCTTTCGATCGGGGATCCATTCTTTCAAGTGACCGTCCTGCAGGACGAACCTGACTATCCGATCGCCGGCAAGACCATCGTCCTCAACCTTGCCGAAGACCAAATCACGGTTCGGGAACAAAGCTTGGGGCCGCTGCAATCGGTCATCCTCAAGGACTCCACGATGACAGGCGTGACCCATGCCGTGATCATCGAAGGCTTCGCCGAACACGGCGATGAGGATACGCTATTGGCCGATATCCGCGGCACGTGGCCCTCAGCCTTCGAGGTGCGCGGAGAGGAGAGGTTGCGCGGAGTCGAACACTACATGTCGCCCAAGGTCTGGATCGGACAATTTGGCTTTACCCTTTATCACTCCGCCTCGGTCCCGCTGAATGTAGGACTGCACCGCGAACATGCATTTTGCCCGGTGCCCGGCTTCCGCGAAGTTCACACCCAGATCGTCGGTTTCGGCAAAATGCAGCAATGCCGCGAACGAGACGTCGATACGCTTTATTTGGAAGAACCAATGGCGCCGGGCACAACGCACCGGCCTATGTATGACGCCGAGGGGAACTACCCCTGGCACCAGTTTGAAACCATCACCCCATCGGTCTTCATGGCCGTCGAAATGTTGCCCGATGGGGCCATACCGCCAGAGGTTTGAAACATGCTTTTGCCAAAGAACATTGAAACGAACGGGCCTTTTCCCCGCCTGAGCCGCCGTTTGCGTTTGGGCGTTGTCGGGGGTGGGCGGATCTCCGGTATGCAGGCCACCGCCGCGCGCCTGACGGATCGTTGGGAGGTCGTGGCCGGAGCGTTCTCGTCTGATCCCACGCGCGCGAAGGCTGCCGCCGCCGAATGGTATCTGCCCGAAGACCGCTGCTATACCTCTTTTGCCGAAATGGCCGCGGCCGAGGCCGCGCGCGATGATGGCGTTGATGCGGTGATGATCACCACGCCGAACCACCTGCATTTTGCCTGCGCCAAGGCCTTTCTTGAGGCCGGGATCGACGTGCTCTGCGACAAGCCGCTGACCAATGAAGTGGCTGAGGCCGACGCCCTTGTGGCGCTCACAAATGACACGGACTGCGTCTTTGGGGTGTCTTACGTCATGTCCTGTTTTCCGATGGTGCGCCAAGCCCAACAGATCGTCGCCGAAGGTGGTATCGGGTCGATCAACCAGATCCACGTCGAATTCATGCAGGACTGGATGACGCCAGAAGACGTCGCCGATGCCCCGCACGTGCGGTGGCGGCTTGATCCGGCAAGATCGGGCAAAACATCCTGCGTCGGCGATATTGGCACGCATGCGGCCCACCTTGCGAGCTTTGTCAGCGGGCTACCGTTGACCGATCTACGGGCAGATTTCCACGTCTGCGGCGCGCCCAAACCACTTGAGGATACTGTCTTTGCCACAACACGCCACAACGGCTCGGTCCCGGGCACCCTGATGGCGACACGCCTTGCCCCTGGGAATCGCGGCGGACTGCGGTTGCGTGTCTTCGGGTCAGAGGGCGGGCTTGAGTGGGATCTGGAAGACTGCGACCGGCTGAAGTTCAACCGTTTCGGCGAACCCGATCGCGTCCTGTCACGTGGCCATGGACATGGCCTGTCTGCAAAGACGGAGCGGCTCGTCCGGTCGGCGCGCGGCTTCCCAGAAGGGATCATCGAGGCTTGGGCAAACCTTTACACCGAATTCGCCATGGCGGTCGCCGCGCGGCGTGAAGGCGTAACGTTGCCCGACGGATACCTAGCGATGCCATGCGTCGCTGATGGTGCAGAGGGTGTTCGGTTTATTGACGCCTGTGTGCGTTCAAATAGCGCCGAGGGGGCGTGGGTCTCAGTCAGCTAAAATGATGATTTACAAAATATCAGATATTTTCTATTACATGGGATAAAGTAGACTCACCACCCCGGGAGGTGCCCCATGTCAGATGCGTTACCTCAGGGGCTTGAGGACCCGCTTTATTCGTTGGCGCATCTTACGCTGATCAACTGCACTCCGGCTGAATTGGTCTATATCGCCTCCCGTGCAGGCTATGACGCGGTCAGCCCTCGCTTCATTACGATGAACGTGCCGGGCGAGTTTACCCAGCCCCCGCTGGACAAGGCCCAAGTGCTGGCGACCAGGACGGCTTTGGAAACCACGGGCCTTCAGGTGCTCGACATTGAACTGGCCCGCATCACCGAAGACTGTGACCCGCGCGAATTCGAAGCGGCGTTGGAATTGGGCGGGGAACTCGGCGCCAGGCACATGATCATGTCGGCCTGGACGACCCGCCGTGATGACCGCAACTTTCTGATCGATGTTTACGCTGAAACCTGTGACCTTGCCGCGCCTTATGGCCTGACAATTGATCTGGAGTTCCCGTCTTTTTCACGACTGCGAACCCTCGATGACGTGCTGGATATCGTGCGCGAGGCCGACCGCCCGAATGGCGGCGTGCTGGTGGATACGCTCTACCTGCACCTCAGCCGCGTTGATCTGGGGGAGCTGTTGCATGTGCCCCCTGAATGGCTGCATTTCCTGCACATTTCCGATTGCCTGCCCGGCATCGCGGATACCCGCGAAGGCATGATCCAACTGGCCCGCGACGCGCGGCTTTATCCCGGCGAAGGCTGGATCGATTTTGCGGGTATCATCGAGCGGTGCCCTCCGATGAATTACTCAATCGAGCTGCCAAACCAGAGCCGCGTGGCAGAGCTTGGATACGAAGAACACGCCCGCCGCTGCCTGACCCACGCCAAGGCAACCTTTGGCGCGGCCCGTTCCAAACGGCGTGTGCCCGATGCGCTGGCGGCCTGACACACAATTTCAAGAAACCTGAGAGGATGCCAAAGATGGCACAAGACCTAACAGACGACGAAAAAGCCTTGGCCGACGATATGCTGGCTCGTGCCCGCACGGCGCAGGCGCAGATCGAAGACTGGAGCCAAGAACAACTCGACCGGCTGAGCCAGGCGATTGCCTGGTATGCGGGGAATGAAAAAACCTTCACCCGACTGGCGGAACAAGGCGTGGACGAAAGCGGCATTGGCGATCGTGCGGGCCGCCCGGCGAAGCGGTTCAAGATCCAGATGGTGCTGCGGGACGTGTTGCGCACGCCATCCACGGGGATTGTCGAGGTGGACGAGGCCAAGGGGCTGGTCAAATATGCCAAGCCTGTGGGTGTCATTGCGTCGCTCATCCCGATGACCAACCCGGCGATGACGCCGCCCGTGACGGGCGTTTCGTCGGCTAATGCCCGCAACGCGGTGATCTTTTCACCGCATCCGCGCACGGCGCAGACCACGTGGGAGATGGCGGAGGTTATGCGGGCCGCTTGCCGCGCGGCGGGGGCACCAGAGGACCTCTTCCAGGCGATCCGCAAACCGTCGATCCCGCTGACGCAATACCTCATGAAAATCTGCGACCTGACCTTGGCTACCGGCGGCAAGCCGATGGTAGAGGCGGCTTACTCCAGCGGCAAACCCGCCTATGGCGTCGGCGCGGGCAATTCGTCCATCGTGATCGACGAAACAGCAGACATTGAGATTGCTGCGCAGAACACGCGCGTCTCCAAGACCTCTGATTTCGGGTCGGGCTGTTCGGCGGATGGCAACATCGTCATTCAGCGGTCGATCTATGACCAGATGGTGAAGGCGCTGGAGGCCGAGGGCGGTTATCTTTGCAGCGCCGAGGAAAAGGCGATGCTGGAAGCGGCGATGTGGGACGAAAAGGGCAACCGCACCTTCCCGACAATCGCCTGCCGTCCACAACAAACAGCCGAAGTCGCGGGCTTCTCCATCCCCGAAGATCGCAAATTCCTGATGGTCGAAAATCAGGGCCAGATCGGGCCCGAGCACAAGTTCAGCAAGGAAAAGCTGACCACGCTCATGGCGCTCTATCACTTCGAGACGTTTGACGACGCGCTGGAAACCGTGGCCGCGATCTACAACACCGGGGGCAAGGGGCACTCCTGCGGCATCTACAGCCACAATGACGAAAACATCGACCGCCTGGCCCGTCTTGCCCCCGTCAGCCGCATGATGGTCCGCCAGCCGCAATCCAAAGCCAATGCGGGGGCCTGGACCAACGGCATGCCGATGACCTCCAGTCTTGGGTGCGGCGTATGGGGCGGCAACATCACCAACGAGAACGTCACGATGAAACACATGATGAATTACACTTGGGTCAGCCGTCCAATTGCTGAGGATCGCCCGTCGGAAGAAGAGCTGTTCGGTGAATTCTACGGACAGGAGATCGCGTAATGGACGGCACCAAATTGGACGGTAAGACCGTCGCGGAACATATCGTCGACTTTCTGGAACGGCGCGAGGTCGAACATGTCTTTGGCCTGTGCGGTCATACCAACATCGCCGTACTGGCGGCCTTGGCTGAAAGCCCGATTGATTTCATCACTGTGCGCCACGAACAAATCGCGAGCCATGCGGCCGATGCCTATGCGCGAGTGACCGGGCAGGCGTCGGTGGTGCTCAGCCACCTATCCCCCGGTCTGACAAACTGTGCCACAGGCGTGGCCAATGCCGCACTCGATTGCATCCCAATGGTGGTGATCGCGGGAGACATCCCAACGCATTACTACGGCAAGCACCCGCATCAGGAAGTGAACCTGCACGCCGATGCCGCCCAGTGGGAGATTTACCGCCCCTTCGTGAAACGCGCATGGCGTGTGGACCGGGCCGATCTGATGGCGGAGATTTTGGAAAAGGCCTTCCATCTGGCCGAAAGCGGCCAGCCCGGACCTGTTCTGGTGAACGTGCCGATGGACATCTTCAGCGAAGTCATCCCGTCCGACACTTTTGATCGGGTGGCGCAAAACACCCGCGCGCTGAAAAAGCCCTCGATCGACGATGAGACCGCCCGCGAGATTGTCGCCGCGCTGGCCAAGGCAGAGAACCCGGTTGCCTATGTGGGCGGGGGTATCCTTTTGGCAAAAGCGTCCGAGGACCTGCGGGAATTCGTCGAACATATGGGCTTGCCGGTGGCCCATTCGCTGATGGGCAAGGGTGCGCTGCGCGACGATCACCCACTGGTCATGGGCATGACGGGGTTCTGGGGCACGTCGCTGGTGAACCAGTCCTGCCTGAATGCGGATTACGTGTTTGCCGTCGGCACACGATTCAAAGAGGCCGATTGTTCCAGCTGGTATCCCGGCTACACCTTCAACATCGGCGCCGAGGGCAACGACACCAAGGTAATCCACATCGACATCGAACCGCAGGAAATCGGCCGCAACTATCCAACCGAGATCGGCGTGGTGGCTGACGCCAAGGCGGCCCTGCGCGTTCTGACACGCGTTGCGAAAGAAATGTATCCAGATGGCTTCGCTAGGGATGAGAAGAAAGCCGAAATCGCGCAGTTCCGGACGGCGTTCAGGGCGTCGAACGAAGACATGCAGACCTCGTCCGCCTTCCCGATGATGCCCGAACGGATTCTGGCTGATACCCGCAAGGCGCTGCCGGAAGACGCGATCATCACAACGGACGTGGGCTGGAACAAGAACGGTGTGGGTCAGCAATTCGACATTCTGACACCGGGCTCGATCCTGACGCCCGGCGGCTTTGCCACCATGGGCTTCGGCCCCCCGGCCGCCATCGGCGCGAAACTGGCGGCACCGGACCGTGTGGTCCTTAGCCTCGTGGGGGACGGCGGCTTTGGCCAGAATCCGTCGATGTTGGCCACAGCAGTGGAACTCGACCTTGCCATTGTCTGGTTGGTGATGAACAACAACGCGTTTGGCACGATCGCGGGCCTGCAGAAGGCGCATTATGGCCTGACCTACGGCACGACGTTCCCGGGCTCTCCCGACGCACCCACGAACGGGCCGGGGTATGCCGAAATCGCGCGGGCCTATGGCGCCCAAGGTGTGCGGATCAGCAGCGCTGATGAACTGCTGCCCACGCTTAAGGCCGCCATTGCCAGCGGCAAGCCGACTGTGTTGGATGTCCCCATGATCAACAACCCGACGCCCACGACAGGGCATTGGAACATCCTCGATATTTATTCGCCCGATGAGGATGTCAGCCACGTCGCCACCTAAAGGACGCTTGCCATGAAGAACCCGCACAATCAATTCAAACGTGCACTTGGCGTGGGGCGACAGCAGTTGGGGATCTGGAACACGATCGGCGGGAACACAGTGCCCGAACTGCTCGGCGGTTCGGGTTTCGACTGGGTATTGGTGGATTGTGAGCATGCCGCAATTGAAACGATCGAGGTGCAGCCCGCCCTGCAAGCCATCGGGCAGCACCCTGAGACGTCTGCCATTGTGCGCCTTGCCGCCAACGATCCGACGCTGTTCAAACGGGTGCTCGATATGGGCGCGCAAACCCTCATGGTGCCCTACGTAGAATCCGCAGACGATGCCGCGAAGGCTGTGCAGGCGATGCGTTATGGTCCCCGTGGTATCCGCGGCATGGCCGGTATGACCCGTGCCACCCGCTATGGAAGGGTGAATGACTATTTCACGGCCGCCGAAGACGAATTGTGCCTGATCGTTCAGGTCGAAACGGTCACCGGCTTGCAAAACCTGGATGCAATTGCGGCGACGGACGGCGTGGATGCCGTGTTCATCGGGCCCGCGGACCTCAGCGCAAGTATGGGCCTGCCCGGACAAATGACGCACCCTGATGTCGACGCCGCGATCACCGACACCATCGCACGACTGGTTGCCGGCGGGACACCCGCTGGCGTGATGGCTTTGGACCCAAAACTTGCAAGACGCTTTCTTGACCATGGCGCAACCTTTGTCGCCACTGCTGTCGATCTGGTGCTATTGGCCGACGGCGTCGCCACCGCACGAAAGTATTTCGACTGACTGGGGGCTTCGGAGAAATTTCTCCCGATCCACCGCTGAAACGACTGAACAAACGTCCGGTTCGGCTCTTTTTGTGCTTCATCTTCGCACACGCAGCGAAGGTCAGCTCTCCGCCGATTCCGGATCTCCCTAGCTAAACTTTGACAACCTCGAAGGAGTCCAACGCCGCCCGTAGATTATCGATAATTTCCTCCGCAAGCACTTCAGGTTCTGGAAGGTTTTCTAGATCGGTCATCGACGCATCCCGCAGCCAGAAGATGTCCAGGCTGGCTTTGTCCCTGCTGAGGATTTCCTCGCGGTCAAAAGATCTCCAACGACCATCTGGATTATCGTCTGACCAGGTTGCCTTGCGGTTGTGCCGGTTGGCCGGATTGTAGCACTTCACAAAATCTTCCAGATGCGCGTAGGTCAGCGGTCGTTGCTTCAGGGTGTGGTGCACATTCATGCGGTAGTCGTAATACCAGATCTTGGATGTCTGGGGCTCAGGGCTTGCCGCGCGGTTGTCAAAGAAGATCACGTTCGCCTTTACACCTTGAGCGTAGAAGATGCCGGTGGGCAGACGCAAAATCGTGTGCAGATCCGTGGTCTGCAGCAGCTGGCGTCGGATCGTCTCACCAGCACCACCTTCGAACAGGACATTGTCTGGAACAACGACCGCAGCCCGCCCGGTTGTCTTCAGCATCGTCCGAATATGCTGAACGAAATTCAGCTGTTTGTTGGATGTCGTCGCCCAAAAATCCTGTCTGTTATAGGTCAGATCATCCGTTTCCTGTTCACCATCGGCGTTCGTGAAACTCATGGAGCTTTTCTTGCCAAAGGGCGGGTTGGCCAACACGTAATCCACGGTATCCGAGGGGGGCGAGATCAGCGCATCTGCAGGTGAAATCAGGTTGTCGCCCGTGATGTCACCAATCCCATGCAGGAACATGTTCATCAGACACAGCCGGCGGGTACCCGCAACGATCTCATTCCCGAAGAACGTATTGTGTTTCAGGAAGGTCTTCTGATCCCGTTCAAGGGCGTGATTGTCTGGGTCCGTCAGAAACTCTTGCGCCGCAAGGAAAAATCCGCCCGTCCCACAGGCTGGATCGGCGATGGTTTTTCCCGGTTCCGGTCTCATACATTCGACCATGGCACGGATCAGTGGGCGGGGGGTGAAGTATTGGCCCGCACCTGACTTCTTATCAGCTGCGTCGGCTTCGAGAATTTCCTCATACATATCGCCCTTCAGGTCCGCGCCGAGGGTGACCCATGTGACGCCATCCACCATATCAATCAGGCGGAATAGCTTGGCCGGGTCGGTGATCTTGTTCTGGGATTTGGTGAAAATCTGGCCAAGCATGCCAGGCAGCAGGCCCAGTTCCCGCAAGAGCTTAACGTAATGGGCCTCCAGATCTGCACCGCGCCGGGCTGTCAGGGTGGGCCAAGCGAATTCCTCTGGCACCCCAACATCGCGGCTATAAGGCGGCTTGCTATACTCATCAGCCATCTTGAGGAAGATGAGGTAGGTCAGCTGCTCCAGGTAATCGCCCGCGCCAACGCCGTCATCGCGCAAGGTGTTGCGGAAGGACATGACGCGAGAGACGATAGCAGAAGTATTCATGGGGTTTGTCCTATCAATCCTTGTGTATGACCAATTGGTCGCTGTCCCGATCCAGTTCCCAGAATTCAACATCATACGGGATCATGTGCGCTTGGGTTCGTCGGAAATAGCCCAGTAATGTTTCTTCGCGCCCTGGTCTCACACTCCGCTCAACAAAGAAGATCTTTCGATAATCCGTTGGCGCCATATGAAAATAGAACATCGCCTCAGCCCAGTTCTTCATCTTGGCGCTTGGGACTTTGCCACCAGAAGTCCAGGTCTGGGACTTGCACTCCACGATCACTTTGGGGTCCGTCGCGCCAAGGTCAAACGCGTGGTCCTTTTTCAGATTGTGCAAACCGCAGGGAAGCTTGTGGTTGAGCTCCAGAGCCAAACCATGCGCTGCAAGGAGCTTTTGGGCGCGCAGTTCAAACGCACGTCCGACATGAGCATTGCTGATAGAGCCCTCCCGTTGAAAGTTGCTCATGCAGATGTCTTTCGTTTGCGTTTTGCTTTTGGGGCGGCCGCGCGGGCGGATTTGATCCGGTCGAGGAGGGCTGAGGCGGGTTCGTCGGTTGGGTCTTGGGGGACGAGGCGGCCGGAGAAGGCTTTTTTTAGGATGGATTGGCGCAGGGCGTCTGCGCGGGTGAGGGCTGCGGTGATCTCCGCCTCCAGCGCGTCGGCGGCCTCCAGCTTTGCGTCGAGGATGCGGACGATTTCAGTTTGTTCGGCGGGGGAGCAGATTGGGAAGTGCAGTTCCTTCAATTGGCTGGTGTTGATCCTCGGTCGGCCAATTCCGTGTACCAGGTCTTCGACCTGCCCAAACACTTGAAGGCTTTGCAGGTAGTATGCGGCAAACTCAATATTCGTCTCGCAACCTGTAATCACAGCCGCGAAACAGTCTGCTTTATTGATCGCTAGGGGAACGGTGTCAGGGACAACGCAAGAACGAACGGCTTCGGTAACAAAGGAAGAAACTACGATTGTTCCAGGGTAGACTGAGTGTTTTTTGATAGTCTCGTACTTTTCCTCAGATACAAACGACCGCTTTTCTTCAAGAAACTCGCCATGGCCAATGTTTTCTAATCGTATGACGCGAATGCCACGGTCAGTGTAATCGCTGGTCTTTAGATTTGAACCAAATGGACCATCGGAGATTGTAACGTTCAGATCCCCGAACCGGCTGGCTCCCCAGATTTCTGGGAACGTTGGGCAGCCATCTTCGGGAATGTGCTGGGGCTTAACCTCTGCCAATCGCTTCGGCTTTGCTGGCTTCTTCCCTTCTTCCCCGTCTTCGCGCCACTTCGCGAGGGCCTTCTGCCAGTCGTCCAGCGCGATCTTAAAGCGGGTGTCGCGTTCGGACTGGATGCGGGACAGGAGGGTTTCTGGGGCTTCCAGTTTGTCCGCGTTCTGCGCCCGCCAATCGGCGGTGAGGCGGCCCTCAAAGGCGGATTTCAGCAGGGACTGGCGGTAGAGACCCAGCTTTGCCTGCGCCGCGCGCAGGCTTTGGGTGCCTGCATCAATCTCCTCAAACATCGCCTCGATCTTCTCCACGATGCGGCGTTGTTCTTTAAGGGGGGGAAGGCATAGGGTTTGTTCAAAAGAAGCCTTGGTCTTCACGAATGGCTGTCCGCTGCCGCCGCGCACCCAAAATTCCTCATTGTTGAAAATCCACCAAAGGAATTTTGGGTCTATGGCTTCACGTTCTGGCCAAACAACGTGCGTATTTGCAATGGCGCTCCACCGACCCTTGGCAAAGAAACACTTTCCACAACGGGCACCGACAGCAGAGATAATGATTGCAACTCCTTCATGTTCCCAGTGGTCGAGCCATACGTCTTGTCCTGATGCGCTGAAGCCAGGGAATAGGCCTGCGCCTGGAGAACTAAACTGCTTTCCCTTGATTAACTTGGAATTTCCAGAATGGTGGTCCGCCACGTCTGCAAACGAACAGAATGCCCACCCTGTGGGCGCTTCCAATGGTGCGGAATACGTCATGCCGAAAGCGCCTCATTCATCTCGGTCATGATATCGTCCATCCCATCCCCGAAGAGCGCGTACATCTGCCCCATGCCGCCATGGGCGTCAAAGGGGGCGAGTTCCAGATCATCGCGCTCGATCGTGAAGCTTGCGGTCAGGTGATCGCGGAT
>JAHDEX010000142.1 GCA_020628545.1 Paracoccaceae bacterium
TCGGGCGCGAGATCGTATTGGGCATTCGCCCAGAGGCGATCACCGATCCAGATGGGGCGGATCGCAACAGCCAATCGGTTCATCAAATTGAAGCGCTGGTCGAGGTGACTGAACCCGCCGGATCCGACACTTTCGTGGTCACGCATCTGGGCGGCAAGGAAGTCACTGGACGGTTTCGGGCAGATGTGGAGGTCGAGGCGGAGAAGGTCTTTGCCTTTGCGATCAACATGGAAAAGGCTGTCGCCTTCGACCCCAAATCGGAAATGCGGATTTCTGCATGAGCGACGATGCAGATATTATTATCATCGGCTCCGGTATGGGCGGCGCGACAATGGCCGCCGCGCTGGCCCCGACGGGCCGGCGCATATTGATCCTTGAACGTGGTGTACACCTGCGGCCGTCGGCCCATGATCGGGATGACCGAGCGATCTTCGTCGAAGGTCGGTACCGCCCGGACGAGCATTGGCTCGACGGCGCTGGCGAGCCATTCAGCCCAGGCAACTACTACAACGTCGGTGGAAACTCCAAATTCTACGGCGCGGTCCTCATACGCTATCGAGCAGAGGACTTTGCACCGATCGCGCATATTGGTGGTACAACCCCTGGCTGGCCGATCAGCTATGATGATCTCGAGGCCGATTATTGCCGCGCTGAGGAATTATATGCCGTCAGGGGTCAGTTGGGTGATGACCCGACCGAGCCACACCATTCAATGCCTTACCCTTACGGACCCGTTCCGGATGAACCTGCCATTGCAGACCTCCGAACGCGGCTGTCATCGGTGGGATTGCACCCCGGGCCCCTCCCTCTCGGGGTCGATCTCGACCGATGGCTGTCGCGTGCCAGGACACCATGGGACGCCTTTCCCGACACCAACGGCGGAAAGATGGATGCCGAGAGCGGTGGGCTGAAGGCGGCGCTAGCGCATGACAACGTAAAATTGAGAACCAAAGCTCGGGTAGTGCGTCTCAAGACCGGCAAAAAGAACTGCATCGCTGGCGTCGAGTTGGCCACCGGCGAAGTGCTTTCCGCAAGGATTGTAGTACTGGCTGCTGGTGCCGTGCAAAGCGCCGCACTTCTCTTAGCCTCTACGAATGAGGATCAGCCGAAGGGTCTGGCGAACCGGTCCGATCAAGTCGGCCGAAACTTCATGAACCACAATTGCTCTGCTGTCTTGGCCATGCATCCGCTGCGCAAGAACAGCTCGGTCTATCAGAAGACACTGATGGTCAATGACTTCTACCTGACCGGCGGTCCGAATGGCGAGCCACTGGGCAACATCCAGCTACTCGGCAAAATTTCCGGGACGATCCTGGCGTCCGCTTCACCACTTCCACGCCCCGTCGCCAACTGGATCGCCGCGCGTTCGATCGACATTTACGCCATGTCAGAGGATTTGCCGAATCCCAAGAGCCGGGTGACGTTGCAAAACGGCCAGATCAAGCTGGATTGGCAGCGTTCAAATTGGGAAACCCACAAGGCGCTTGTGAAAACGCTCAAGCAGGCGCTTAGACGCGCAGGCTATCCGGTCGTCGTCTCTCGGCCGTTCGACCGGCGAACACCCTCGCATCAATGTGGCACGGCGCGGATGGGACACGATCCGAACAATAGCGTGGTCGATACATTCTGCCGCAGTCATGACCACCCGAACATGTTCATCACGGACGCTTCGGTACTGCCGACTTCAGCAGCCGTGAACCCGGCATTGACCGTCGCTGCGCTGTCGATCCGAGCCGCCGATCACATCCACAAAACTGACCTCGCGACCTGACAGGACGCTGCGATTTAAGGAGTTCCCAATGTCCAAGGGATACGATTTCATTATTGTCGGCGGCGGGTCCGCGGGATCTGTTCTCGCCGGGCGGCTGTCCGAGGACCCGGCAGCAGAGGTTTTGCTGCTTGAAGCAGGCGGCAGCGACCGCCACCCGTTCTATCACTTGCCGGCCGGATTCGCGAAGATGACCAAGGGCATCGGGTCTTGGGGGTGGGACACCGTTCCGCAGAGACACATGCAGAACAAGGTGTTCCGTTACACCCAGGCGAAGGTGATCGGTGGCGGCTCGGCGATCAATGCGCAGATCTACACCCGCGGCAATGCACAGGACTATGATGACTGGCGTCAGATGGGGTGCGATGGCTGGGGTTATGATGACGTCCTTCCCTACTTCCGAAAGGCCGAAGACAATGAAACCTACAACAACCGCTTCCACGGCAAGGGCGGCCCGCTTGGCGTCAGTGAACCACGCGCACCTTTGCCTATCTGTGAAGCCTATTTCGAGGCCGCGGGGGAAGTGGGTATCCCGCGCAACGCGGACATTAATGGGGAAAAGCAGGACGGCGTTTGTTACTATCAGTTAACACAGCGAAACGTCCGCCGATCGTCGGCGGCAATGGCCTATGTTGCCCCAAACCGCCATCGCAAGAATCTGACCGTGAAGCTCGGTGCGCAGGTCCGTCGGCTGATCGTCGAGAAAGGGCGCGCGACCGGCGTGGAGCTCGTCGACGGCACCCGGCTGAGCGCGAAATCCGAAGTGCTGTTGTGCTCAGGCGCGGTCGGTTCGCCCC
>JAHDEX010000078.1 GCA_020628545.1 Paracoccaceae bacterium
GCCGGTTGGGCAGTCGCACACGGTTTCTGCAGACGGTCATGTCGAGAATGGAGGGTCTAACCCGATATCAGGATATACGATTATCAACGCCACCAGCTATGAAGAGGCTTGCGCCCATGCCGCCAAAAACCCAATGGTTGTCGATGGCTCTGGGTCGGTCGAGGTGGCCGAGATGATGGAGATGTAGTTTCTGAAAACCGGTCGTTGCGACTTGCGACGGCGCGTGTTGCATTGTGCATCAAACGACCGCACCCGGCAGACCTGCCGCGCGCGGCACCCAAGCAATTGAAAGTTGATCCAGATGCTGCACGCCATCGCAAGTGCATGGAATGATCGCCTACTCAGATTGGCATTTCTCTGCATCACCCTAATGGGTGTTGCCGTCTCTGCCATTGTACCGTTTCAATCTGTCATCGGCATTGAACAGCTTGGCTTTTCACGTGCCGTTTACGCACTGATCACAACTCTCGGCGCAGGGTTAAGTGTTTTGGCGTCCGTCTACGTCGGGATCCTCACAGACCAAACCGGCCGCTATCGCGATGTCCTGGCCAAGTGCAATGCGGTCGGGATTGTTGCGGGGGCGAGCGTGTTCTTCATGCCGTCACAGGTCACCTTCGTCGTGGCGCATGTGGTGTTGTTTCCCATCGCCTCAACCACGTTCACGCAATACTTTGCGATGGCGAGTTTGGCAGCCTCCACCAACAAAAAGCTTGATAAGGACGTCAGCCTCTCTTTCGTCCGCGCGGCTTTTGCAGGAGCCTTTGGCCTGACCCCACCTGTTATTGCGATCGCCGTCGCAGGCGGTATGGCACTCACATCGGTTTACGGGATTGCTGCGGTGATCAACGTACTGGTGCTGATGCTTGTGCTAAGGAACTGGCCCACGGAACAGACCGATCTGGCACAGCAATCCGGCATCGGATTTCTCGAATCCCTGAAAGAACTGTCGGAGCGAGCGGTGCTTTTGCGGCTCCTGCTGATCGCGGTGATTATCGGAGTGAACGCGCTTTACAATGTCGTGCTTGGTCTGCTCATCCTCAACAACCTTGGCGGGTCGGAGGCGGATGTCGGTTGGTTCGCCGGTGGGGTCGCGCTGATGGAAGTCCCTGTGATGCTGGGGGCGGCAGCAATGCTACGGTATGTCTCACGCAGCGGGCTTATCCTTATCGGTGCGCTCATCTATTGCGGTTTTCTTGGCAGCTTTGGGATGCTGCCTGACATGGCGTCCGCTTGGGTAATGATTGTTCCGGCAGGTATCGGCGCGGGCATTTTGTTATCGGTGACAGTCGGCTACGTGCAGGACCTCGTTGCATCGCGGCCCGGGGCGGGGTCGTCGCTCGTCTCAGTCTCCCACTTTGGCGGTACGATGTTTGCATCCGCTGTCTTTGCCGGGGCGGCAGGGTTTACCGACTACTTGGGCACGGCGTGGATCGGCTGCGCTTTTGCCGGTTTCGCCGCGCTTATTTTGTTTTGGATGGATGGTGGCAAACTGCGAAAGGTCGCGGTGGTAGAGACCTAAAAAAGCGCGCCGCGTTGGAACGCAGCGCGCGCATATCAAAGGTGACGCCTTAGGCCGTCTTGAGATTTGGAATAATCTGCTTTTTCCGGCTCATGATGCCTGGCAAAACGACGGTATCGCCGGACACGCTTGCACCGAAAGATGCCTCTGCGACGCCCTTCGTCAGGTCGTTCGGGATCAGCATGGTGGCTTGTTCGTTCAGGATGTCGACGACAAACAGCAGCACCTGATCCACACCGTCTTCCGCCGCCACATCGGTCATTGATGCCATCAGGCTTTCTTTGCGGTCCAGAACCATCTGTGGCGCCGTGGTTTCCAGAACCGAAACACGGAATTTGGTGTCACCGACCGCGTATTCTTTGCTGTCCATGCGCAAAAGTTCGGCGTCCGAGAACGCGGAGACGTCGGATTTGGCCGCAAACATCTCGGATGCGTACATGCCGATGTCGATGCCAAGGTCTGCGGCCAGTGTCTCTGCCAGTGCCTTGTCGGTCTCAGTCGTGGTTGGGGACCGGAATTCGAGCGTATCGGACAGGATGCACGACAGCATCAGACCTTTGATACCCTCTGGCATATGCGCAGCATGCTCGCCCATGAGATCATGCATGATCGTTGCGGTGCAGGCGAGCGGACGGATCGTGATGTCGATGGGGCCAGCGGTTTCCAGACCACCGACCAGTTTGTGGTGATCGATGATGGCCGTGACGTTGGCCGCGTTGATGTTATCGAGCAGTTCTGCGGGGTTGTTGGTGTCGACGATGACACAGTCCTGCCCGTCGGCAAGCGTGTCGATGACGTCAGGCTGCGCAAAGCCCCAACGGTCTGCCACAAAGGCAGCTTCGGTGTTGGGCGCGCCAAGCAGTACGGCTTTCGCATCGCCGCCGGTGTGGTTCAGGAACCATTCCCAAATCAGGGGGGAACCGGTGGAATCGGTGTCGGGGGATTTATGGCCGAAGATCAGCGTCGTCATCGCATTACCTATAAACTGGGAGTGTGTTTGCGCGCCTTATAGCAGGCGGATTGGGGGTGTCACGGGGGCGGTTTAGGCAAATCCGAGAAAGCAGATCTATTCGCCCAAAGAAGAAAGGGTGGCGCCCCTCGGCGCCACCCCTTGTCATATATTATCGTATTCAGAGCGTTCTTTAATTTTCGCTTGTGACGAAAGCACCTTGCAAGACGAAGTCTTCGCCATTGTTGTCGAGCGTGCCAACGAAGTTACCACCAGCGGAGGAGCCATCTGCACCGTAGAAGCCACCGTTAAAGACGCCGTCTCCGTTGTCTGCGAGATCAGGGTTGCCAAGGCCACCACCATTCAGGATCTGCACTTGGATCTGCCCTGAAAAGAGACCGTCGGTGATAGAACCATTGACGAGATCCAATTCCATCCGTGGGAACTCGTCTTCGCCCGCTGCTTGTTGCAACGTGTTGCTTGGATCACGCAAACTAAAGTTGCCTGCGACTGATCCATCAGCAAAATTGACGTCGATGTCACCGCCACCAAGGCCGTTAATGCCAACGGGGAACTGATCAGGATCAGGTCCGACAATGCGCGCATTGATGCCACCGCTGAACGTTGCTGTACCAGAGCGTGCGTTCACGACTGCCGCATCTGTTAGTGTGCCAATTGTCACAAAAGCTTCAGTCCGGTTTGTCGCATCCGTTGCAATGAGGAGACCCGTGGAAACATCGCCGGTTGTAAAGCGTTCGTCAAAAAATCCGCCGAACTCTTGGGGGGTACCTTGACCAAATGTACCGGTATAGATCCGATCTGCACCGTCCACTATCATTTCAACTGAATTGCCGCCTTGGGTCAGCGTGGCTGTCTCGCCGTCTGCAGAAATGGTGAGCGTAAAGTCAGATTGACCGGGTACCGGCACGCGCTGACCGACAGGCAAGCGCTCAGTCACAACGACGTTTGCGTTAGAAATTGTAAAGGTCTGCGGTGTGCCGGTAGTTCCACCGGTCCCGCCAGTTCCCCCAGTTCCACCGGTACCACCTGTCCCGCCGGTACCACCTGTCCCGCCAGTACCACCAGTCCCGCCATTGCCACCGGTTCCACCGCCGGTGAAACCTCCACCGGTGTTGTTGGTATCATCGGCGCCCACGACCTCAGGTTCTGTGGTCGGATCACCTCCCCCGCTACCGCCACAGGCGGCGAGCAGTGCAATTGCAGGAAGTGTCAGCAAATAGTTTTTCATAATGTGTATCTCACTGATTAAGCGTTTACGTTGGCAGCCCTGATCACGCGACACAGTCACACATTCCCCGGACTTTGACGGAAATGTGTTAGCCTTGTGACGAGAAACGTACAAGGATCGTGGCTGATCCACTCACGAAATTGTCGTAAAACGCGGCTGTATGACGCAAAACGTGCGTTGTTGTATTGAGGCAGGAAACAATTTCAAGGACTTGGCGAGATTGCGCGTCCGGCGGTCTGTGGCAAAGTGCTGCTGAAGGTGATGGGTGATTCCAAAAAAGTGTAAGATACGCGACACTTATGTCATCGCGCGAAGCGATGATATCGTGCCGATCAGTGACGAGACCTACCGTCCAGATCGCGGGGCGTGCAACAAATTCAGGATCGAACGCGCTTAATGGCCACATCCTCCACAAACTCTTCGAAGACTGTGCGCGAGGCGGAGCTTTACGCGCCGATCAAAGCCTACTTGCAACGACAGGGATACACGGTGAAGGGGGAGGTGGGCGCCGCCGACATCGTCGCCATGCGTGAGAGCCAGGACCCTGTTGTTGTGGAACTGAAAGTCGGATTTTCGCTCGCCCTATTTCATCAGGGCATCGCGCGGCTTGCGGTCACGGATCAGGTCTACGTGGCTGTTCCGCACAAAGCTGGCAAACCTTTCGCGCGCGCTTTGAAAGACAATGTCGCGCTCGCGCGCCGCGTGGGTCTAGGGGTGATGACAGTGCGTTTGCGCGATGGGCACGTTGATGTTCACGCCGATCCGGAACCGTACCGTCCGCGCAAGTCGAAGAAGAAGAAAGCACAGCTGCTGCGCGCTTTCGATCGTTTGAAAGGGGATCCGAACGAGGGTGGGGCCACACGCCATGGCATCGTTACCGGCTATCGGCAAGACGCCTTACGATGCGCTCGCTTTCTTGCAGTCCACGGGCCATCGCCGGGACGCACGGTGAAGGAGTGGGCCGAGGTGCCGGACGCGACACGGATCATGCGTGACGACCACTATGGCTGGTTTGAGAAAGTGGAGCGCGGTGTCTACGCGCTCAGTGACGCTGGAAAGCGTGGCCTTGCAGACTACGGCGACGTCGAAGAATAGCTATTGCAGACGTTCTGCCGTCCAACCCTCCGCCACCAGCAACGACAATAACCCGACCTCTCCGGGAAGGTGTGCCGCACCCACTGCCACAACAATGTCGTCATGCATTGCGGCGGCGGTCTCAATCACCGGAATCCAATTGCGGTTGCGAGTGTCGAGAAGGGATTCCTGTGCTTGCTGCATCTGCTCGGCCGCGTCCTCCGCAGTTAGCTCCGACAAGTCACGGGCTGCGATCATGCTGATTTCCCAGACGGCGGCAATTTCTTCCTGAAAATACGCATCGAGCATCGCCACGAAGAGAGCCTGCTGGTCTTCGGCCGCGATCAACCCCATCTGCATCATCGCAATCTGCTCTTCCTGCGTGCCGTCGGTCAGGATGGAAATCAGCGTATTCCATTCCTCAAGTGCTTCTGTCGGCACGTCCGCCTCTTCCGCAGCGCTGCTGAGCATATGGTCGAGGCCCTGCTTGCCGGCCGCGATCTCGGCCATCGCGCAGGCCGGAATCCCAAGCGTCAGTGCAAGATACCAAGGTTGCATCTGAGCCACCATGAAGCCGGGAATGCTGCGCGCTGCCGCGGCTTCGCGGACCTTGTCCCAGACCTCAGGCGCCAACAGATCGGGCAGGGTCGGGCCTTCGGTGATCAGATAGAGCGAGGGATCGGCAACAAACGCCTCTTGCATCGCGCTCATCTCCGCATCTGTCGCCTCGACCAACAGCAGATCAGCGTTTTGTAGCGCTGGCAGCACCTGATCGAAGATGCGCGCAAGGCGTGGGTCATAGATATGCATCGTCCCGACGACGGTCAGTGTCTGATCGTCTCGGGTCAGTTCCCACAGCAGACCTTCCGCATAAGGCGTAGCATCAACAACGTCCGCGATGGACTGTTGCTCGGTCAGGGACAGGCGTTCGAGATAACTTTCGCCGCCACAGGCTGCAGAAAGCTGCGTTGACCAGCCTACCACACACAACGCCATCAGATTACGCAACATTGCTGGTCCTTCCAAAAAGGGGAGGGGCCAAGCCGGATTAGCCTGGCCCGTTTTGCAGAATCATACGTTGGCCGGTGCGGATCAGGAACCTCCCGACAATATCGCGCCATGTACTGCGTGGTTCGGGCACCACAACCAGCACGGGCACTGGAGCCGCCGGCCGCCCGCTTGGCAAAACGGGATCTCGTGGTGGCACCTGATCGGTGAGCTGTAGGCTGCGCGGTGGCCATCCAGGCATTGGCAGGAACGTCAGACGACGAGGCGTTTCGCCACGCCGTGTCACACGGCGCACGTCGCCATGGGGTGTAATATCCTGCGACACAAAAGTGTCGGGTATGTAGAACGGGGGATGCATTGGAATGCCTTCAAAACAACTTCGGAATTTTCAATGGAAAGGGGTGCCGCACGGCACCACCGCGCTAACACCATAGGGTGTGATAATGTACTCCTTGGGTCATAGCGCGTTCCTCGATTCGTTGTTTGTGATGTCGGTATAGCGACAGCCTGGCGAATTCCCAAACATTCTTTCAACTTTTATTTGTGCTCGGCTTGATATCGCGTGGCGGGCAGGACATAGGGCGCCCGCAACGTCGTGTGCCTCGCACTGTCGCCCGCGCAAGCGCCCCCCATGCGCGGTCCGCAAAATTTAAGCAAGCAATCCTGTTGACTCCCAAACAACGCTTTCCTATCTCTCCGCTGTTAGCACTCAGGAGGTATGAGTGATAACGCACACAAGAACGCGAACAAGGAGAGTTCGGAGATGGCATTTACACCACTGCATGACCGCGTGTTGGTCCGTCGTGTTGAAAGCGACGAAAAAACAGCTGGCGGTCTGATCATTCCAGACAGCGCCAAAGAAAAGCCTGCTGAAGGTGAAGTTGTATCTTGTGGCGCAGGTGCCCGCAAGGACAGCGGCGAACTGATCCCAATGGACGTCAAAGCAGGTGACAAGATCCTGTTTGGCAAATGGTCCGGCACGGAAGTGAAGATCGACGGTGAAGAGCTGCTGATCATGAAAGAAAGCGACATCCTGGGCGTCATCGCCTAAGGCTCGTGGGTTTCGAAACCCATCGCTTTCCATCAACAACCTAATTTTAAGGAGCTGAAATATGGCTGCTAAAGACGTCAAGTTTAACACAGGCGCACGCGACAAGATGCTCAAGGGCGTCAACATCCTCGCAGACGCTGTGAAAGTGACCCTGGGCCCGAAAGGCCGCAACGTGGTCCTCGACAAATCCTTCGGCGCACCGCGCATCACCAAAGACGGTGTTTCTGTTGCGAAGGAAATCGAACTGGAAGACAAGTTCGAAAACATGGGCGCACAGATGGTGAAGGAAGTTGCTTCCCGCACCAACGACGAAGCTGGTGACGGCACAACAACCGCGACCGTGCTGGCCCAAGCCATCGTCAAAGAAGGTATGAAGTCTGTTGCCGCTGGGATGAACCCAATGGACCTCAAGCGCGGCATCGACATGGCGACAGCGAAAGTTGTTGAAGCCATCAAGGCCGCTGCCCGTGACGTGACCGATTCTGACGAAGTGGCTCAGGTCGGCACGATCTCTGCCAACGGCGAAGCTGAAATCGGTCGCCAAATCGCAGACGCGATGCAGAAAGTTGGCAACGAAGGCGTGATCACCGTCGAAGAAAACAAAGGTCTGGAAACAGAAACCGATGTCGTCGAAGGCATGCAGTTCGACCGCGGCTACCTGTCACCATACTTCACAACCAACCAGGAAAAGATGACTGTCGAGCTTGAAGACGCCGTCGTCCTGCTGCACGAGAAGAAGCTTTCTTCCCTGCAGCCAATGGTTCCACTGCTCGAGTCCGTGATCCAGTCGCAGAAGCCACTGTTGATCATCGCGGAAGATGTGGAAGGTGAAGCACTCGCAACGCTCGTTGTGAACCGTCTGCGTGGTGGCCTGAAAGTGGCCGCTGTCAAAGCACCGGGCTTCGGCGACCGTCGTAAGGCCATGCTGCAGGACATCGCGATCCTGACAGGCGGTCAGGTCATCTCTGAAGACCTCGGCATGAAGCTCGAAAGCGTCACAATCGACATGCTGGGTTCCGCCAAGAAGATCAACATCACCAAAGACGAGACAACCATCGTCGACGGTGCTGGTGAGAAGGCAGAGATCCAGGCACGTGTCACACAGATCCGTCAGCAGATCGAAGACACAACATCCGACTACGACCGTGAAAAGCTGCAAGAGCGTGTTGCCAAACTGGCAGGCGGTGTTGCTGTGATCCGCGTCGGCGGCATGTCCGAAGTCGAAGTGAAAGAGCGTAAGGACCGCGTTGATGACGCACTGAACGCGACACGCGCTGCTGTGCAAGAAGGCATCGTCGTTGGTGGTGGTGTGGCTCTGGTTCAGGGCGGCAAAGCACTCGACGGTCTGGAAGGCGCAAATTCTGACCAGTCTGTTGGCATCAACATCATCCGTAAGGCTCTGGAAGCACCACTGCGTCAGATCGCAGAGAACTCCGGTGTCGACGGCTCTGTTGTGGCTGGCAAGATCCGCGAAAGCGACGACAAGTCATTCGGCTTCAACGCACAGACCGAAGAATATGGCGACATGTTCAAGTTCGGCGTGATCGACCCTGCGAAAGTTGTGCGCACCGCACTGCAGGATGCTGCGTCTGTTGCTGGTCTTCTGATCACAACGGAAGCCATGGTTGCTGACAAGCCTGCCAAAGAAGGCGCAGGCGCTGGCGGCGGCATGCCCGACATGGGCGGCATGGGCGGCATGATGTAAAAACCGGCTTGGGCGCAGCCCAAACGGTTTTCGCAGTGACAGTGTTTTCGCAAAAGCGAAAATCACGAGAACTGCTCGGTCGTATTGAAAGCAAAGGGGCCCTCGTGGCCCCTTTGTCATTTGTGCGAAACCCGAAATCGCGCGCTAAGTCCCTTGCCTGATTGTCGCCAAGAAGATCTGTACATTGGCGCTGTGACTGACAACCTCAATGCCCCCTCAGATCGCCAGATCCTCTTCTACGTGCTCAGATTCGGCGTTGGTGTTGTCGTCTTGATGGCAACGCTCACGTGGTTTTTGCGAAGCGAGGATACGTCGAAAAGCTTTGCGCAGCGATATGTCGTGGCAGAAATCGTCGGTTTGACCGATGTATCAAGCGGAACCGGTGTGACATTCGATGTCCACGTGCGCATTGATCGCGGCGCGCATCACTACGTGAGCGATCGCTACAAAAATTGGACCTTTGTTGACGTCGATTCCGCGAAGATCGATCTGACCCAAAAACAGGTCTGCGTCTTGCAGTGGGCAGCCAGTGATCTTCCGCGTCTCGTGCAGCGCGACCGTTGTGCGTCATTGCGAGCAAGTTAATCCACAACAAGTTCTGACCAACGCGGCGGATCGAGTTCAAGGGCGGAGACCCATCACCTTGTCGTGTCTCTGCTTGTCAGTGCCATGCGATTTCGTCACTGGTGAGACATGCAATTGTTCCTCCTCGTCACCCTCACCATGATTGCCTTTGCGTCCAACTCCATCCTGAACCGGATCGGTGTTGCGACCTACGGGATGGACCCGCTTGCTTTTGCGGTGATCAGAACGGCGGCGGGGGCCGCGATGCTTTTTGCACTTGTGCAATTGCGCGGGCAGGGCGGGCTCCTGTTTGGGCGCAGGACAGTGGCCGGGGCCGCTGCGCTTGCGATCTATATGATCGGATTTTCGTGGTCATACCTGACACTCGGTGCCGGGCTCGGTGCGTTAATCCTGTTTGGCGTTTTGCAGGTTGTGATGTTCGGCTGGGCCGTGATCGAAGGGCAGGCGGTCCCGCCGCTCAAGTGGATCGGCGGCAGTATCGCGATGATCGGGCTGGCAGTGCTGCTTTGGCCCAGCGGCGCATCCGCCCCGCCAATTGCGGGCGCGTTGGCGATGTTGATCGCGGGCGTCGCTTGGGCGGCTTACACACTTCTAGGGCGCGCGGCACCCGACGCACTTGGCGCGACGGCGGGCAACTTCATCTTGTGCCTGCCGATGGTTGCGGTCCTCATCCTGCCTGCGGATCTTGGCACGCTGTCGATTGCAGGCATCATCGCCGCTATCATCGCGGGTGCGATCACCTCCGGTCTAGGCTACGCGCTTTGGTATCGCTGCCTGCCGCAACTGGCGACGGTCACAGCGTCGCTTGCTCAACTCACCGTGCCCGTGATCGCAGTTGCGGGCGGGGTGGTGTTTCTGGGGGAAGGGCTCACGTGGCGATTTGTGATTGCGGGCGCGCTCGTTCTGGGTGGGATCGGTGTGTCGTTGTTCAAGCGGACCTAGCGGACAATCGGCTCAAGCAGGTCATAAAACGTGCCCACAGGCGCATCCCAGGCGACATGCGCGAGGCTGTCCGGCTTCACCTGCAGATCAGCCATTTCCGCCCGTGTGACCCAGCGCCGGTGAGAGACTACGCCTTCGGGATCCTGCCACTCATCGCTCAGTGCACCACCGCGTAAGCTACAGCGAAAATAGATATCAACTTGATGAAAGTCGCGCGCTTCGTCGTTGAATTCATTGACCAAACAGACCTCGCCAACAGACACATCCAAACCGGTTTCTTCATGGATTTCGCGTCGTAGATTATCGGGCAAACTCGCATGGCGATCGACCCCACCGCCGGGGGCACACCAGAGATTCGCTTTGTCGCGCCAGGCGTTGACCAAAAGCAAACGGTTCTGGTGCATCAGAACGGAACGAACGGCGAGACGGGGCGTTTTTGACATGTGGCAGATATGGCGGGGTCATCGCTGTGACGCAAGGTTTTGTGGATTTGTGATTCAGGACCGCCGGGTGTGGTGGTATAAGGCAGTATGCGATTTTCGGTTTTAGCTCTTTTTCTGGTTCTTGTTGGCTGCGCCCCCCTTGCGCGGGAATTGGTTTATGAGAAACCGGCCGAAGAGGCGGAATGCGTCGTCCTGCTGCATGGGTTGGCCCGCACGGAAATCTCGCTTGCGCCGATGCAGGCCGTGCTCGAGGCCGCTGGGTATTTCGTGGTGAACACCGGCTATCCTTCGACAGAAAAAACCATCGAAGTGCTTGTGGCCGAACAGGTTGGCGCCGACGTCGCCGCCTGCGGCGACCGGCGCGTCAACTTCGTGACCCACTCGATGGGCGGCATCCTGGCGCGCCTCTGGCTCAGCGAAAACCGCCCCGACAACATGGGCCGCATCGTGATGCTTGCCCCGCCGAACAGTGGGTCGGAACTGGTTGACGTCTTTGGCGATTGGGACCCGTTTGAATGGATCAACGGCCCGGCTGGATTGCAATTGGGGACAGAGGCGACGTCAGTGCCTAACCAGATTGAAATGACACCGCTTGATGTGGGGATCATTGCTGGGGATCGGTCGCTTAACCCGGTCTATTCATCGCTGATCGAAGGGCCCGATGACGGCAAGGTCTCGGTTGAGACCACAAAACTCGACACGATGTCAGATCACATCGTCCTGCCTGTGACGCATACTTTCATGATGAACAACCCACTTGTGATGGCGCAGGTGCAAGCCTTCCTTGCAAACGGGACATTTGACCGCGACCTCAGTCTGGGTGGTGTCGTCTTTGGTCTGACCGACTGACCCCGGCGACCAAAATTCGTTCAAAAAATTTTGTGTGACACGCAAGTGATCGTGGATGATTGCGATGGTGGAGGGGGACGCCGTCCCCCCGGCCTGCGGCCGTCCCCCTGAGGGTATTTTTATCCAAAAGAAGACCAGCGGCGCGCGCTACGCAGGGCCGGTGATCCGGTTGATATGGCCCATCTTGCGACCCGGCTTCACCTCAGCCTTGCCATAGAGGTGGATGGCGGCGTTGGACGTTGCCGCCTCTGGCACGCGATCCATGTCATCGCCGATCAGGTTTTCCATCGTCACATTGCTGTGGCGTGTGCCATCCCCCAGCGGCCAACCGGCGACGGCGCGAATGTGTTGTTCAAACTGGTCAATGGTGCAGCCGTTTTGCGTCCAGTGGCCGGAGTTGTGCACGCGCGGCGCGATCTCATTCACGACAAGGCCCCGCGACGTCACAAAAAGTTCGACGCCCATCACACCGACATAGTCGAGTGCGTTCAGGATCTGTCCGGCAAGCAGCACAGCGTCCGTGCGCTGACTGGCGCTGAGCCGGGCAGGGACGGTCGTCGTGCGCAGGATCCCGTCTGCATGCAGGTTTTCGCCGGGATCGTAACAGGCCACCGCGCCATCCGGGTTGCGAGCCGCGATCACCGAGACCTCATGGGTGAAATCCACGAACCCTTCCAGAAGCGCGGGCGCGCCCGCCATGGCGTCAAGGGCTGTGGTGGCATCGTCAGGCGACTGAAGCCGGGCCTGACCTTTGCCATCATACCCGAGCGTCCGCGTTTTCAGGATTGCCGGGGTTCCAATGGTGCCGATGGCCGCGTCTAGCGAGGCCGCGTCAGCGACCACCGCAAAAGGCGCAGTCGTCAGGCCAAGGTCGCGAAGAAACGTCTTTTCGGTCAGGCGGTCCTGACTGGTCGCGAGGGCGTTGCGGTTTGGATGGATTGGTTTCAGCGCCTCAAGGATATCAAGGGCGCTCGTGGGGATGTTCTCAAACTCATAGGTAATCACATCAACGCTTGCGGCGAAGGCTTTCAGCGCAGCTGCGTCTGTGTAGGCCGCCATGGTGACGGCATGCGCGACATCACCCGCAGGCGGGGCGCTGCCCGGCTCGAAGATGTGGGTCTTCAGGCCAAGCCGGGAGGCCGCAACAGCCAACATGCGACCCAACTGCCCACCGCCCAGAATGCCAATGGTCGCGCCGACGGGCAGGGCGCTCATTGCGGTGCATCCGGGATCGAGGCGGACAAATCCGCGCGCCACTTATCAAGGCGTGTGGCAAGAGCAGGGTCTTGCAGCGCCAGGATGCCTGCGGCCATCAGGCCGGCGTTCGCGGCCCCTGCCGCACCAATGGCCATCGTCGCCACCGGAAACCCGCGCGGCATCTGCAGGATGGAATAGAGGCTATCAACACCCGAAAGCGCCTTCGTCTGCACCGGCACGCCGATCACCGGTACCCGGGTTTTGGAGGCCATCATTCCGGGCAAATGTGCTGCACCACCTGCACCTGCGATGATAACTTGCAAGCCCCGGTCCACCGCCGTTTTGCCATAGTCCCAGAGCCGGTCCGGCGTGCGATGGGCTGAGACGATCTTGGCCTCATAAGGCACAGATAACGCGTCCAGAATATCAGCGGCTTCTGTCATCGTGGGCCAGTCAGACTGGCTTCCCATGATGATACCAACGGCGGGTTTGGTCATGGTGTGCTTTTTGCCCCTCGGAAAGGAAGCGGCACTATAGCCACCGACCACAAAGGCGCAACGGGTCTTAGGCGATAATGTCGGGTGTTACACGGTCTTCGAGCCGCGCAATCTCGTCCTTGAGTGCCAGTTTCTGCCGTTTGAGCCGTTGCAAAGTCAGCATATCCGGCACGCCGCGGTCGTGCAGCGCGTGGATCGCATCATCCAGATCACGATGCTCTTGTTTCAGCACAGCCAGTTTCACACGCAACACCTCTTCTTGTTCCATTTTCGCAGAGGTGTTCATGCGGGTCCTTTCCGGTGTGTTCTGCGTCTGAATATAGCGGATAACCAGCGCGCAGGGCGAGTCTTTCTTGATCTTGCACCCCTTGCATCACCCCCCGTTGCCCCCCATATTTTTCTCAACGGCGCTGCTTTGAACAGGGCGCTTGATTGACGGTCGCTTCGTAAAGGACGTGTCGCATGGCGAAATTGGCTTTGGGGACCCACCCCTTCCTGCTGGGTTTTGAGCAGTTGGAGCAACTGGTTGAACGCACAGCGAAAAGCGGGAACGATGGTTATCCGCCCTATAACATCGAACAAACTTCGGAACGGTCTTATCGGATCACCCTTGCGGTGGCCGGGTTCTCGGAAAACGACCTCTCAATTACCGTCGAAGATAACGCTTTGGTCATTCGTGGGCGTCAGACTGACGATGCGGAGGGCCGGGTCTTTTTGCATCGCGGGATCGCGGCGCGGCAGTTTCAGCGGAACTTTGTTCTCGCTGACGGGGTAGATGTAGGAGAGGCCGTGATGGAAAACGGCTTGCTGCACGTCGATCTGACACGATCAGAACCGGATCGCGTGATCCAGACGATCAACATTCGGAAGGGGTGAGTGGTATGAACAGCAAACAGAATTTCGCCGACTTCGGGCGCAACATCGTTTACGTCAAAGAGATTGAAACGGCCGACCTGCCACAGGATTTGCAGGCAGAGGCTGGTGATCTGGAAACGGTGTTTTCAGTACACAACGCGAAGGGTGAGCAATTGGCATTGGTTGCCAATCGCTCATTGGCGTTTCATTTGGCGCGTGAGCATAAGATGGTGCCGGTGACGGTGCATTAGCACGCGTCACCTTGTTGGTTGCGTAGACGTCCTGCGCAATCAGTCGACCGTGAAGAACGTGCCCCCGATTGCACCGTTAATGCGTTCTTCTTCGCCGGTATCAAAATCGGTCACGGCCTCAAATGTGCCACCAATCACGTTACCGGAGGCGCCAAACACACGCCCATCTACCGCGGACTGCGAGACGTTTGGTAACAGATCGATCATATCGCCGCCTGCTTCATCGACCGTTGCAACAAGCGTGATTTCTCCGCTCAGCACACCATCCGAAATTGACCCGTTCGCGATATCAACTTGCACGTTGAGGGTATCGTCCAACGGTCCGTCGTCATTGAAATTGATGGGCGCTGTGCCATCAAAAAGTGTCCCGGTAACCTCCCCGGTATCGAAGGCAACAGTCAGCGCTGGGTTGGTGCTTGGCTCTTGCGTCAGTTGCAACAGGTCCGGTTCATCTTCGGTGGCGATGTAGGCGCGGGCCAGCCCGCTGCTGTCATAAGTAGCGTTGCCGCCGGGAAGGGCTGCGACCTCTGTCTCAAATCCGTAAATCCCGGTCAGGCCAAAATCATCCGTACCGGGGGAGTCGAGGTATCCAAGCGTGGTGCCACTGCCTCTGAGAACTTGAATGAACACAGAGTCCCCCTCCACCGTGCCATCAAAGTTAAGGCCGTCCGGACTGGTCAAAGCGACCATCTCACTGCCGTCTTCCAGCATGAAACTCATCGTATTGGCATCGGTCACAGTCACGATGCCAATGCCTGTCTGGATCGTCGACTGCGGTTCGCCCGGGTTGTTCAGCACGTAGTAGAACGGGAAAGATCCGGCGGCGCTGAGGTTATCGCTGCCAGTAGCCGCAACAGGTGTGACCGTGACATCCGTTGGATCAAGTAACAGGCTATTGGTGTCGGTACTGCCGGACCCGCCGCAAGCTGAAGTGATGACCAGAGCCGAGAGCGCTGTGGCCCGAAATACTATTGCTTTCATAATACCCCCCAAATGCAATCATTTGGCGAACGGTAGGCCACGGCGGGGTAAAAAGTCTAGGGTGGCTTTCCGTGCAGCAAATGAAAGGATCAGGTACCCCGAAAACGAAAATGCCCGCCATTCAAGGCGGGCATTCAAAGCAGTCATGGGGCGACTTACGCCTTAATCAAACCCATGCTTTCCAGCTTCAGCAGCACCTGATGTGCGCAGTTGTCGACTTCGACGCTCTCAGTCTCCAGCGACAGCTCAGGGTTCTCAGGCACATCGTAAGGGTCGGAAATTCCTGTGAACTCTTTGATCTTTCCTTCGCGGGCCAGTTTATACAGGCCTTTGCGATCGCGACGTTCGCATTCCTCAATCGACGTGGCGACATGAACCTCGATGAAGGCACCAAAGGCTTCGATATCCTCCCGGACGGCCCGGCGCGTGGACGCATAAGGCGCGATTGGCGCGCAGATTGCGATCCCGCCGTTCTTGGTGATCTCAGAGGCGACGTAGCCGATGCGGCGGATGTTCAGATCGCGGTGTTCTTTCGAGAACCCAAGCTCTGACGACAGGTTCTTCCGCACGATATCGCCATCAAGCAGCGTCACCGGGCGGCCACCCATCTCCATCAGCTTGACCATCAAAGCGTTTGCGATGGTGGATTTGCCGGAGCCGGAGAAGCCGGTGAAGAAGACGGTAAAGCCTTGCTCTGCCCGTGGCGG
The DNA here is from genome assembly GCA_020628545.1 of Paracoccaceae bacterium. GTDB lineage: Bacteria > Pseudomonadota > Alphaproteobacteria > Rhodobacterales > Rhodobacteraceae > Yoonia. Next base: position 15,863 of record JAHDEX010000078.1, read on the forward strand.
GCGGGATTTGCGCAGTTCGGCAACAACGGCAGGGAAAGAGAACCATTCCGGAATGTCGAGGCCTTCGGCCAGACGGCGGCGCAACTCGGTGCCCGAGATGTTCAGGATCGTCACGTCGTCTTTATCCGTGATCTCATCGGCAGGCTCATATTGGGCGCGGTCCTGCACATAAACCATGTGCTTAAAGTCGACCATTTCGATGCCCATTTCTTCCT
>JAHDEX010000079.1 GCA_020628545.1 Paracoccaceae bacterium
GGGCTCGAAGCCGCCATTCATTTGATCCACCACAAGGCCCGGGATAAGCCGCAGGCGCCGGGCCATCGGCGGACCGCCCCGTCGGGCCGACGATCACGCCACCCGCGCGCAGGCTTGAGAGTGGTTCGTATGTGTGGATGGATAAACTGCCAAGCTGACGGGGTGCTCTCGTCGCCCCACGGTCCGCCGCTGGCCCTCGCGGCTGTTTCGTCGGTCGCGGGTCTGCTTTGGCTGGGGCGACTTTGAGGGCTCTACGGATAATCAAAGGTTGGAAACAGGTGCGCAATAAATGCGCACCCTACGGGACGTGGTGGGATGCGCCTTTATCGCGCACCGCCAATTCACCCCTGCAACGCCCGCACTGACACCCCACCAGCATCCCGTTCCTGCATCGCCAGCGCCGCCGCATGGCTCGCCGCGGCGGTCGTGAAATACGGGATCTTGTCGTACAGGGCGACCGCGCGGATGTCGCGGCTGTCTTCGACTGCTTGCGCGCCCTCGGTAGTGTTCATCACCAGTGAGACATGCCCGTCCTTCAGGCGGTCCACAATCGTCAACCCGCCTTCGTAGACCTTGTTCACCGTCTCACAGGCCACGCCGTTCTCGCTCAGCCATGCGGCGGTCCCGCGGGTGGCGAGGATCGTAAAGCCAAGCCCGATCAACGCCTTGCCGGTTTCGATCATCTGCGCGGTCTTGTCGGCATCCTTGATGGAGATGAAGACAGTGCCTTCGGTTGGCAGGTCGGTCCCCGCGCCCAATTGCGCTTTCAGGAACGCGCGGGCGAAGTTGCGGTCCCAGCCCATGACTTCCCCGGTGGAGCGCATTTCTGGCCCGAGGATGGTATCGACGCCCGGGAAACGGGCAAACGGCAAGACGGCTTCCTTGACGGAAAACCACGGCGTCTTCGGGTCCGCGAGCGTAAAGGCGTCGCCCAGCGGTAGCACGGTCATCGGATCGTCCGCAGGCGGGTAGGGCGCACGCAGCGGGAAATTCGACAACGGCTCACCCGCCATGAGGCGCGCAGCGATGGAGGCGATGGCAGAGTCCGTCGCTTTGGCCACAAACGGCACGGTGCGGGAGGCGCGGGGGTTCACCTCGATCAGGTACACCTCCTCATCCTTCACCGCGAACTGGATGTTCATCAGGCCGACGACATTCAGCGCATGTGCGAGCGCTTCGGTCTGGCGGCGGATCTCGGTGATCACCGCGTCAGACAGGCTGTGTGGCGGCAGGGAGCAGGCAGAGTCGCCCGAATGCACGCCAGCCTCTTCAATGTGCTGCATGATGCCCGCGACGTGGGTGTCTTTGCCGTCTGACAGGCAGTCCACATCGACCTCAACCGCACCCGAGAGATAGCTATCGAGCAGCACCGGGCTGTCACCGGAGACAACCACAGCGTCAGAAATATAGCGTTCCAACTGCCCTTGATCGCGCACGATTTCCATCGCGCGGCCGCCGAGCACGTAAGAGGGGCGGATCACGAGCGGGAAACCGATCTCGGCTGCAATCTTGAACGCCTCTTCGTCGGTTGATGCAATGCCGTTGTTCGGCTGCTTCAGCCCCAGCTTCTGCACCAGCTGCTGAAACCGCTCCCGGTCTTCGGCGAGGTCAATCGCGTCCGGTGTGGTGCCAAGGATCGGGATGCCTGCGTCGTTCAGCGCATTGGCGAGCTTCAGCGGCGTCTGCCCGCCAAACTGCACGATCACACCGTGCAGGGTGCCGTTGTCCTGCTCAACCCGCAGGATTTCCATGACGTGTTCAAAGGTCAGTGGCTCAAAGTACAAGCGATCAGACGTGTCATAGTCAGTTGAAACCGTCTCCGGGTTACAGTTGATCATGATCGTCTCGTAGCCCTGATCGGTCAGGGCGAAACAGGCGTGACAACAGCAGTAGTCGAACTCAATCCCTTGCCCGATCCGGTTCGGGCCGCCGCCAAGAATGACAACCTTTTTGCGGTCGGTCGGGCGGCTCTCGCATTCAACTTCACCCATTACAGGGCTTTCGTAGGTGGAATACATGTAGGGCGTCTGCGCTTCGAACTCCGCCGCGCAGGTGTCGATCCGTTTGAAGACCGCGTTCACGCCAAGGTTCTGCCGCGCGCGCCGCACGTTCGCTTCATCCCGGCCAGTCAGTTTCGCCAAACGGGCATCGGTAAATCCCATCATCTTGAGCGCGCGCAAGCCGGCCTCATCCACCGGCAGACCGTTCACGGCAACTCCGGCTTCGGCCTGCACAATCTCGCGGATCCGGGCGAGAAACCAGGGGTCGAAGCTGGTCACAGCCTGGATATCGTCGTCAGAAAGGCCATGCCGCATCGCTTGTGCAATCACACGCAGGCGATCCGGTGTCTGCTTCGCCAGTTCTTTCGTGATCGCGGGCAATTCGGGCGCGCCGGGAATGTCGATTTCGTCAAATCCGGTCAGCCCGGTCTCCATCGAGGCGAGCGCTTTTTGCATCGACTCGTGGAACGTCCGACCAATCGCCATTGCCTCGCCCACGGATTTCATTGCGGTGGTCAGATAAGGTTCGGAGCCCGCGAATTTCTCAAACGCGAAACGCGGGATTTTGGTGACGACGTAGTCGATGGACGGCTCAAACGACGCGGGCGTGACGCCGGTGATGTCGTTGTCGAGTTCATCCAGCGTATACCCCACCGCCAGCTTCGCCGCGATCTTCGCAATCGGGAACCCGGTGGCTTTGGACGCTAGGGCGGAAGACCGCGACACGCGCGGGTTCATCTCAATCACCACCATGCGCCCGTCGGCCGGGTTGACCGCCCATTGGACGTTGGACCCACCCGTTTCGACCCCGATTTCGCGCAGGACGTTGATGGAATGAGTCCGCATGATCTGGTATTCTTTGTCGGTGAGCGTCAGGGCAGGGGCAACGGTGATAGAATCCCCTGTGTGTACGCCCATCGGGTCCACGTTTTCGATGGAACAGACGATAATGGCGTTGTCGGCTTTGTCGCGCACGACCTCCATCTCATACTCTTTCCAGCCGAGCAGCGATTCATCGACAAGGATCTGCCCGACAGGAGAGGCATCCATGCCCGACCGACAGTAAAATTCGTATTCTTCACGGTTATAGGCAACACCGCCGCCGGTGCCGCCAAGCGTGAAGGCAGGGCGGATGATGGCGGGCAAGCCAATCTCTTCCAGCGCGTCCAACGCAAGCGACACGCCCGCGTTCAGGTCTTTCTTACCGTCCTTCGTGGGCGCCGTCACAATCGTCGCCTTCGGGTTTTCGATGCCCAGCCGGTCCATCGCTTCGCGGAAGAGTTTGCGGTCTTCGGCCATCTCAATCGCGTCGCGCTTGGCGCCGATCATCTCAACTTTAAACTTGTCGAGAACGCCCATCTCTTCGAGCGCGAGCGACGTGTTGAGGCCTGTTTGGCCACCCATCGTCGGCAGCAATGCATCGGGGCGTTCTTTTTCGATGATCTTGGCAACAACCTCAGGCGTGATCGGCTCAATATAGGTTGCATCCGCAAGCCCCGGATCAGTCATGATCGTGGCCGGGTTCGAGTTCACCAGAATGACCCGGTAACCTTCCTCGCGGAGTGCTTTACAGGCCTGCGCGCCGGAGTAGTCAAACTCGCAGGCTTGGCCAATGATAATAGGGCCAGCCCCGATGATCATGATCGACTGGATATCATCACGCTTCGGCATCGCCGCGCCCCCGTTTTTCGCAAATTGTCGTGCGTTTAAGGGATGCCCGGGCGGGGTGCAAGTTGGATTCTGGCCAAGATTTGCAACGGGCGAAACGCAGGTGCCGAAAAAAATGTTAACGCTACGGAACAAGTTGGTGGCAAATCAGTTCCTTGCGCAATCTTCAGACATGCAGGACAGACAGAGATGGAAAAGAAAGCACTGTTTTTCGGCGCGATTGGAACACTCGTCGAAACATCTGAGCTTCAGCGCCGCGCATTTAATGCAGCCTTTGCAGCATCCGGGATCGATTGGTACTGGGATCGTCGGACCTACCGCAAACTGCTGGCAAGTTCAGGTGGCAAGGCACGGATCGCCGATTTTGCCCGCGACCTTGGCGAAACGGTCGATGCAGCGGCAGTGCATGCCTACAAGGTAAAATATTATGCGATGCTGACAAAACGCGACGGGCTGACATTGCGCCCAGGCGTGAAGGAAACACTCGACGCCGCCAAAGACATGGGCTGGTTTACCGGGTTTGTGACCGCAACCAGCGCGGCGCAGTCGCAAGCGATTTTTGACGCGCTTGATGGTGCGCTCTCTTCAGACGACTTTGATTATGTCGGCGCCGACACGCATGTCTCAAACGGCAAGCCCGCACCGGACATCTATCAGCATGCTTTGCATACGCTTGGGCTGGCCCCGGCAGAGGCCATCGCAATTGAAGATTCGCCGACAAGTGCAGCTGCTGCCATTGCTGCAGGACTTGAGACATATGCGACACCCGGTGAGATGCACCAGGATCGCGAATTCCCAAAGGGCGTCATGGTCATTCGGGAACTTGACGGGCGCCTTCTGCAGCAGACCCGGATCGCGGCCGAATAAGCGCAGAAGGACCGCATTGCGGCCTATCCCGCACGCTGCCGCCACTGATGTCCGCAGTTTGCTTGACTTTGCGCGGCCAAAGCGATGTAGACGGGCGAAATCTCGTCTCGAAGGACCTCGCTTATGCACGCCTATCGTTCGCACACCTGCGCCGCTCTGACTTCCGCCAATGTCGGTGAAACCGTTCGCCTGTCCGGTTGGGTCAATCGCGTGCGGGATCACGGCGGCATCCTGTTTATTGACCTGCGCGATCACTACGGGATCACCCAGGTGCTTTGTGACCCGGATTCGGCTGCTTTCGCCGAGGTCGAAAAAGTCCGCTCTGAATGGTGCATCCGCATTGATGGAGAGGTGAAGGCACGCGACCCCGAACTGGTGAACCCCAAGCTGCCCACGGGCGAGATTGAAGTGTTCATCCGTGAGATCGAAGTGCTGGGTGCCGCGAAAGAGCTGCCGCTGATCGTCTTCGGTGATCAGGAATATCCGGAAGAAACCCGCCTGAAATACCGCTATCTCGATCTGCGCCGTGAAGCGATGCAGGAGAACATGAAGCTGCGGTCGGACGTTGTGGCGTCGATGCGCAAGCGCATGTGGGACAAAGGTTTCCGCGAGTATCAAACGCCGATCATCACCGCATCGTCCCCGGAAGGCGCGCGCGACTTCCTCGTGCCGTCCCGCCTGCACCCCGGCAAGTTTTACGCGCTGCCGCAGGCCCCACAGCAATTCAAACAGCTGATCATGGTGTCGGGCTTCGACAAGTATTTCCAGATAGCGCCCTGTTTCCGGGACGAAGATCCTCGCGCAGACCGTTCGCCAACAGACTTCTACCAGTTGGATATGGAGATGTCGTTTGTCGAACAGCAGGATGTGTTTGACACGATCGCCCCTGTGATCGCAGGTGTGTTTGAAGAGTTCGGCGGTGGCCGTACCGTCGACGCGCCCGACAGTTGGGAGCAGATCAGCTACCGCGATGCAGCCCTTTGGTATGGGACCGACAAACCCGACCTCCGCAACCCGATCAAGATGCAGGTCGTTAGCGAGCACTTCGCAGGCTCGGGCTTTGCGATCTTCGCGAAGCTGTTGGAGCAAGAAGGCACAGAGGTTCGCGCAATTCCGGCCCCGACCGGCGGCAGCCGCAAGTTCTGCGACCGGATGAACGCTTTCGCGCAAAAGGAAGGCCTGCCCGGGATGGGCTATATCTTCTGGCGTAAGCAATCGCCGGACACGATTGCTCAGGAACGCGGGATCACGGTGAAAGAGGTCAACGCCCTGATCAAGTCCGGTGAGATCGTGCTGGGCAATGAGGCCGCAGGCCCGCTCGCCAAGAACATCGGCCCGGAACGCACAGAAGCGATCCGCCAGCAACTCGGCCTCGACGTGGGCGATGCGGCCTTCTTCCTCGGCGGCAAGCCAAAGGCATTTGAAGGCGTCGCTGGCAAGGCGCGTCAGGTCATCGGCGATGAGCTTGGTCTGACCGACACGAACCGTTTCGCCTTCGCCTGGATCGTTGATTTCCCAATCTACGAGCGCGACGCGGAAACCGGCGAGATCGACTTTGAACACAACCCGTTCTCCATGCCGCAAGGTGGCATGGACGCGCTCGACGGCGCTCCGGAGGACGTGTTGGGGTACCAATATGACCTCGCTTGCAACGGCTACGAACTGGTATCCGGCGCGATCCGGAACCACCGGCCAGAGATCATGTTCAAAGCCTTTGAGATTGCGGGCTACGGCAAGGACGAGGTCGAAAAGCGCTTCGGCGGCATGGTCAACGCCTTCCAATACGGCGCGCCGCCGCACGGCGGATGTGCAGCCGGGATCGACCGGATCGTGATGCTGCTGGCGGATGAACAGAACATCCGCGAGGTCATCATGTTCCCAATGAACCAGCGCGCCGAAGACCTGATGATGGCCGCCCCAAGCGAGCCCCAGAACGAGCAACTCCGCGAGCTGCGCCTGCGGGTCCTGCCGCCGGAGGATTGATCATCAGGGACTTCGTCGATATTTGCCGTCGCCCAAAAAAATAAGCACGCCGTTGTCGCGCAGAATTTGAAGTTGCTGGCGTATTTTGGCTTTGACATTCTTGTTGTTTGGATATCGCGCCTTTAGCTGACTTTCGAAGACGTACACATCGTTGATAGAGAATTCGACTTCGTCGATTTGGTCAACGCAGGCCATCACGTCGGCGAGCCATCCTCGGAACTTCATGTCTCTTCTGTCCATGAACTTCGTCTTTTTCCAAAGGTTGCGCACATCCGATCTGTCCGTAATCACTTGATTTTGGACGACTGTTATGAGGCCGATTGTAGGCACGAAATCTAAACGAATGATTGAACCGACCCAGCCCGCTCTTTTGGCATTGGCCGAGAGCGGACGCCGGCTTTCAATGGTACCCCGATGAAAGAAGCGTTTGGGTATGATTGTTAGCGTGTTCACCGTGGAAGAAAACTGGTCGTATTGCAGTAGAGCTAGGTTTGGCGCAGTGTTGGATGACACTCTTTCGACAAGCGTCGTGTAAGCCCCATTAACGACCTTCTTGCTGAACGGCCTTTTGTGGGCCTTCAGTTCGTAAGTCTCGGAGCACGCATTGCAGTACAGGTCCGCGGCGGGCCTATTTGCTTCAAAGGCGAAGAGCTCATTTGCATGGCAGTTCAGGCAATATAGATTTTGGCGAGCCCAAGCTTCAGTGCGCGCTCTCGCTATTTGCGTCGGTCCTTTGAGTTTTCGCGGCGCGGGTGGAAGTTCAAGTAGCATACGTTGAGACTGACCGAAGGTCGGGTTGAGGTAAATCGCGAACCATTCACGGGATGTGGGCACAGCAATTTTTGCGAGTTATTTTGGAAAGGCGCGGCGACACGCTGTTTAGCAAGCTGTCTAAATTCCACGCAATAAGCCGAGTATTGCGATCAAAAATTAATCAAACAAAAAACAGATGAATTTATCAGCGCCGCTGTGCTGAATCCTGTTCCATCCGCTTAAAAATCACGCTCTGTGCGGCCCACCGAATTGTGGGAGGGACAGATGGTAGGCGCAGATACAGCCTGGATTTTGGTCGCAACGGCCTTGGTTTTATTCATGACTTTGCCGGGATTGGCATTGTTTTATGGCGGTCTGGTGCGATCGCGCAATGTGCTGAGTGTCTTCATGCATTGCTTCTCAATCGCCTGTTTGATGAGCATTCTGTGGCTCGTCGCGGGTTATTCCATCGCATTTGGCGACGGGAACGCTTATTGGGGCGGCCTCGGGAAGTCCTTCCTGAACGGCGTTGATGCCGACACATTGTCCGGCACGATCCCCGAAGTTCTGTTCTTCGCCTTCCAGATGACATTCGCGATCATCACGCCCGCGCTGATCGTCGGTGCTTATGTAGAGCGAATTGGCTTTGGCTTTGTGATGATCTTCTCGGGACTGTGGATGCTGCTTTGCTACGCCCCCGTAGCCCACTGGATCTGGGGTGGCGGTTTGCTTGCAGGCGCGGAATGGTCGCTGTTTGAAAACGGTGTGAACGATTTTGCGGGCGGCATCGTCGTCCACCAGACGGCAGGGATTGCGGCGCTGATCCTCGCCGCATTCCTCGGGCCACGCAAAGACAAGTCAAAGCCGCCCCATAATCCGGGCATGGTGATGATCGGGGCTGCGATGCTATGGGTCGGTTGGTTCGGCTTCAACGGCGGCTCGCAACTCGCCGCTGACGGTGGTGCCGCGATGGCGCTGACTGTCACGCATATCTCTGCTGCCGCCGCGTCGCTCAGCTGGGCCGCGTGGGAGATGATCCGCCATGGCAAGTCTTCGCTTGTTGGACTGGTGACCGGTACAATCGCAGGCCTTGCTTCTATTACGCCTGCCTCCGGCTCGGTATCGCCAGTGGAAGCGCTGATCATCGGCTTGATTGCGGGTGTGCTGTGTCAGGAGTTGTGCGGCATCGTGAAGAACGCGCTGAAGATCGACGATACGTTGGACGTCTTTGCGGTCCATGGTGTTGGCGGCATGTTCGGCATCCTGATGCTTGTCGTCTTTGGCCACGCGGGCATTGTCGAACAGGGTGGTGGCCTGATCGTTGTGGGTCTCTTCACGGCGGTGATGACGACGCTGATCATTCTCGTCACAAAGATGATTGTGCCGCTGCGCGTCGATGAAGAGGATGAGTTGACTGGCCTTGACTTAACCGCTCATGGCGAACGTGCCTACGACATGACGTCATAATGAACCGCCTCGGGCCGCTGCAGGTCCGGGGTGCAACTGCCCGATTGTAACCAACTTCACGCAATCGGATGGTAGGGTCACAACCGCTTGAGGGTCACTCCCTCAGGCGGTTTTTTCGTAACACTCCTGTCCAACGGCGCATGAACCGCGCCCCATTGAAGGAGACATCCGATGACCGTCTTGTTGACCATCGCCGCAACTGTATTCTTGTTGTCTGCACAGCTGGTTCTGCACCAGCGCCATACGACAGCAGCAAAGGCGCGCATCGCCCCGAAAGATTGATCAGTTGGCCATCACAGATGGCAACCAAAGTGAGATCCACGGGACATATGTGACCAGCATCAGAGCGCCAAACAGCGCGATGTAGAACGGCCAGATCGTCTTGAGCGCTTGTTCAATGCGGATTTTCCCGACTGCGCACCCAACAAACAGACAAGTGCCCACGGGTGGCGTGCACAGACCAAGGCCAAGATTGATCAGCAGCATGATCCCGAACTGGGTCGGGTCCATACCCAGTCCCTTGGCAATCGGCAGGAAGATCGGCGTGCAGATCAGGATCAGCGCCGCCATGTCCATGATCATGCCAAGCACCAAGAGGATGATGTTGATCATCAACAGGATGATGATCGGGTTGTCCGAGATTGAGACAAGCAGGTCGCTGAGCATTGTCGGCACCTGATAAAGCGCCAGCAAGTAGCCAAAGGAACTGGCAAAAGCGATCAGGATCATCACCATCGACGTGGTGCGGACGGCCCCTGTGACTGACCGCACAAAGCCTTCCCAACTCAGCGAGCGATAAAAGAACGTCGTCAGGATTAGCGCGTAGATCGCACCAAACGCACCGGACTCGGTGACGGTAAAGACGCCGGAGAGTGTGCCCCCCACAATGATCACTGCCGTAATGAAGCCGGGGATCGCCTGACCAGCGCTCCGGCCCACTTCACCCCAACCGGGGAAGGGCTCTCGCGGGTAGTTGTGCTTGATCGACAGGATGTAGGCCGCGATGGCCAGGCAGATGCACATCAGGATGCCGGGGATTACGCCCGCAAGAAATAGGCCTGACACAGAGATGCCGCCGCCCGCCGCCACAGCGAAGATGATCATGTTGTGGCTGGGTGGAATGACGATCCCCGCGATGGAGGACGTCACCGTCACGTTCACAGCAAAGTCAGGCCGGTAGCCGCGTTCTTTCATGACCGGCACCAGCAGGGAGCCGAGTGCGGAAATGTCTGCGACGGCCGAGCCGGAAATCCCGCCAAACAACATCGACGAGAAGATGTTCACCATCGCCAACCCGCCGCGCAGGTGCCCGACCAGCGCAGTCGCAAAGCGCACAAGCCGGGTGGCGATCCCGCCATGCAGCATCAATTCGCCCGCGAAGACAAAGAACGGAATGGCGAGAAGGGAAAAGACTGACACTCCAGCTGTTGCCCGCTGAAAGGTGATCAGCATCGGGAAGCCTTCCCACCAGAAGGCGGACGCGGCCGCGATGCCCATCGCAAAAGCAACCGGCATGCCAATGACGACACCGCCGCCAAAGACGCACAAAAGAATGATCAGGCCCATTTAGGATTCTGGCTCCACAGGGAGATGCCAGTCTCCCGTTTGAAATTGAAGTATGCGGGAAAGGGCCCGGCACCCGGCGAACAGGCTCACCAATGCTCCGCAGGACGTGATGGCGAGCGTGCGGAATGTCTCGGGGATATCGAGCATTGGCAGCATCGTGTTCCAGCCAAATTCCATCAACTCCATCCCAGCGATCAGCATCACAAGGCCGAAGGCAGCGAGGATGAAATCAATGGCGATGATCAGGACTTTCTGCGCGGTGACCGGCAGCATGTCCCGGAACAGGGTGACACCAAGGTGCGTATTGTCCCGCACACCCGCCGCCGCACCAAGAAAGGCGATGTAGCACACTAGCAAAAGCGCCAGTTGCTCAACCCAGGTCGGGGTCGCATTCAGCACGTAGCGCCCGAAGACCAGCCAACCAAACGCGGCGATCAGCACAACAAGCGCTACAGAGGCGACAAGCATACAAAGGCGGCTGATGGCCGCCAGCACAGTATCGAGTGTTTCGATCATATCCCGTTTCTGCCCGAAAAAGTGGGGTGCCGGTCAAGATCTTCCTGACCAACACCCACTGTGGGAGGACCGTTAGTTCGCGTTCCGGATCAGGTTCACCAGATCGGACAGATCGGGGTTCTCGGCCAGGAAGCCATCATAGACGACGGCCATTTTCTCTTGGAACGGGCCTTTGTCATCGATGGTATTGACCGTCACACCACCAGCCTGCACCGCTTCCATCGACGCCGCTTCGCGGGCCTGCCACAACGTGCGCTGCTCTTCCGCGCTGTTGCGGGCGGCGGTTTTCACGATCTCTTGCTGCTCTGCGGTCAGCTTATCCCAAGCGGCGTTGCTGATGCAGACGCATTCCGGGATAATGAGATGCTCGGTGAGCGAGTAGTACTGCGCGACCTCATAGTGGTTCACGGAGTGGTAGGATGGCGGGTTGTTTTCCGCGCCGTCCACAACACCCGTTTTGATCGACTGATAGACTTCACCAAACGCCATCGGTGTCGCGTTGCCGTCCAGCGCTTCGACCATGCCAACGAACAGGTTGTTCGACATCACGCGCAATTTCAGACCTTCAACGTCATCGGGTGAATTGATCGGGCGGACTGAGTTATAGAATGACCGCGCACCAGAATCGTACCACGCAAGGGCGCGCATGCCCTTGTCTTCCATGCCCGCGCTGATCGCATCGCCAACATCGCCGTCCATCAGCTCATACATCTTTGGGATGGATGGGAAGATGAAGGGCAGGGACACCACGTTGGTTTCCGGGATCGACTGGCCCATTGGCCCAAGGTTAAACTGACCCATATCGAGGATACCCAAGCGTACCTGCTCAATCGCGTCTGGCTGGTTACCAAGCACACCGTTGTGGAACAGTTTGACGGTCACATCGCCGCCTGTTTTCTCAGCCACTTCGGCTGCGAAGGATTCAAGGGCGATAGAGTTCGGATAGTCTTCGACGTGGATGTTCCAGGCGCGCAGCTCCATGGCGCTCGCTGTGCTTGCCACCATCAGCGCGGCGGCAACGCTTGCGCCAAGGGCGCGGAATTTCGTGTGTAGCGTCATTCTTATTTCCTCCCAAAAACGACGGCGACAAATGAGTCTCATTTGTCCCGTCTATCTACCATACTAGTATGTTTTTGATCGACGCAAGCGGAAATGGCGCGCAAATTTCTGGCGGCCTCGCGTTCCGTAAAGTACTGTTTTTGATGTATTTGTGGACTTGAGGCTCTAGGCCTCGAAATAATCCGCGTGTTTGCGGTGGATCTCCGCAACCGTGTCATCAAGCCGCGACAAGTGGCGTCGCATCACTTCGGCGCCCGCATCATGGTCTCCTGCGCAGATCGCTTCGTAGATCTGCGTATGGTCGTCGAGAAGGTCGTCCATCTCTTGCTCCCGGCCAAGGCTGAGAACACAAAGACGGTTGGTTTTTGCTTTCAACGCGTTGATCTCATCCATGGCATAGGCCGCCCCTGCGGCTTGGCACAGCGACGCATGAAACGCCAAGTCACAACGCTGAAAGGCAGTCAGATCGCGGGTGGCCACAGCCGCCTGTTGATCTTTCAGGTTTGTATCAAACGCATCACCCAGACTGCCATCCCACTGCGCGACAGCCTGATGCAGAACCTCCATCTCAATGGCGCGGCGCACAAAGCGGGAGGCCGCAATACGCTCCAACGAAAATTTCCGCACCGTGGTGGCGCGCTGCGGCTGCACATGAAGAAGATCGGCAAGCTGTAGACGTGCAAAAGCCTCTCGCACGGGTTGGCGTGACAGCCCCAGGCGCGCGGCGATCTCAGCCTCTGAAATCTTGGTCCCCGGTTTCAGCCGCAAGGAGAGGATTTCATCCTCCAGATAGTCGAATGCGATGTCCGCATTGGTGCGCCGGTCCCGTGTGATCGCGTAGTTCACTGAATTCTCCTTCGTCCGCACCGAAGTAGTACAAAATGTCGCAGTAATCCACTCCTGCGGGACGAGACGGGTAATTATCCCGTCTTTTCAACGCTGTCCAACATGCCGGCCCAAGTCATCCGGCGACGGCAGTTTGGCATGGGCATCCGCAAATTCCGTCATTGCCGCGATCACCGCGTCAGAGGGGAGCGATGACGCCCGCGTGTTCAGGTCCATGTGGATCAGGAACGTCTCCACCGTCGCGGCCAGCACCTCATCTGGGCCGCGCAGGTAGTGGAACAGATGCAGCTTCTTTCCCTCTGCCTGAATCACTTGCGTCGTAATCGTCAAAATCTGGCCCTGATGCAGCTCGTTCAAGAACCGCACATGGCTTTCAGCCGTAAAATAGGTACCACCTTTGGCGATGTAAGCCGCATCGCAGCCGATCAGTTCCATAAAACCGTCCGTGGCGAGCGACGCCGCCTCCATATACGTCGCCTCATTCATGTGACCGTTGTAGTCGGTCCATGTCTGCGGGATCTGGCGGTGCAGCGTGACGGGCAGGTCCGGGCTTTCTGGCGTGGCCAGGGTCGCTTCATGAGCAAGGATGGCACCACCAGCACCAGACCCGGTCTTCCGCAGCGCCCGCATGATCCCCACGAGGTTATCATCGCGCAGTTGTTCCAACTCACGGATCGTCATATGGCCCGACTGCGCATCGGACTGCCCCGCAATCAGGTCGACCAAAGCATCGTCGTACTCTGGCACGTCCATGAGTTTAGTCCACGGCCAGGTCAGGCAGGGGCCAAATTGGTCGAGGAAATGCTTCATCCCCGCTTCACCACCCGCAATCCGGTAGGTCTCAAACAGCCCCATCTGCGCCCAGCGCAAGCCGAACCCAAACCGGATCGCGTCGTCAAGCTCTTCGGTCGTGCAGATGCCATCCTTGATCAGCCACAGCCCCTCGCGCCAGACCGCTTCCAGCAGCCGGTCCGCGATATGCGCGTCGATCTCTTTGCGCACCACAAGAGGTTTCATCCCAAGCGACGCCAGCACCTCTTCCGCACGTTTGACCGTGTTAGGGCTGGTCTTGTCCGACGGCACCACCTCCACCAGCGGCAGCAGATAGACCGGATTAAAGGGATGCGCGACGAGGATCTGACCGGGGCTCTCCAACCCCTCCTGTAACTGCGAAGGTTTGAAACCAGACGTAGATGACCCGATGACTGCATCCGTTTCGGCCAATGCGGTGATCTGGCTGTAAACCTTGTGCTTCAGGTCCAGCCGTTCCGGCACACTTTCCTGAACCCATGACGCATCCGCGATGGCGTCTGCCATGTCTCTCACAAGCCGCAAGGATCCTTCCGCAGGCAACGCCTTGTCATAAAGCGAGGGCAGGGACCTACGCGCATTCGCCAACACCTCGCCAATCTTGCGTTCCGCCTCCGGGTCCGGGTCGAACACATCAACGTCCCAGCCATTGAGCAAAAACCGCGCGGCCCAGCCGCCGCCGATCACGCCACCGCCGATAAGTGCTGCTTTTTTGGTCATGGTGCGAGGGTCTCCGTATGGCCGTCGATAGCCAGAACCTGGCCCGAGATTTTATCGCCCGCGTCTGAGGCAAGAAATGCAATGCTGTTGGCAACGTCTTGTGCTGTCACCCACGTCTTCATCGACACGCCGGTCACGTAGGACGCGCGGATCGCGTCTTCGCTTTCGCCCCGTGCGGCGGCTTCTTTCGCCAGAACCCGGTCCATCCGGTCGCCCTCGACCGCACCGGGGCAAATGGCATTCACCCGAATACCAAAGGGACCAAGTTCCATCGCCAGCGTCTTTGTCAGTCCAATCAACGCCCATTTCGCCGCCGCATAGGGTGATCGGAAGGGGTAGCCTGCGATCCCCGCAGTAGACGATGTGATTGTGATTAAACCACTCTTTTGCGCCTGCATCACCCGCGCGGCCCAGCGACAGGTCAGATAGGCCCCGTGCACATTGGTCGCGATGCAGCGCTGCCAGTCGTCATATGCAAGGTCTTCGATCCGCCCCGCAGGTCCACCCGTCCCGGCATTCGCACAGCAGACATCAACGCCGCCCCATGCATCCTCAACGGACTCAAGAAACGCATCCATCTGCGCCTCATTCGTGACATCCGCCACAGCCGTGATGGCCTCTGGATGCTCTGCTGCGAATGCCGCTACAGCCTCCGCATCCGCGTCACAAATCGCGACCTGATCGCCTGAACTGAGAAACTGCTCCGCAATCACTTTGCCAATGCCAGCTGCTCCGGCGGTGACCAAAACTCGCCGCGTCACGGCGCAACCGGCGCGCGTTTCGTGAGACCAAGCTGTTCGCGTACCTCCGCAGGCCCCATGATCTTGGCGCCCATATTCTCGACCACGGTCACCGCCCGCTCAACCAACTGCGCATTGGTGGCAAGCACCCCGCGATCCAGCATCAGGTTGTCTTCCAACCCGACCCGCACATTGCCGCCTGCCAAGACAGCCGCCGCCGCATAGGGCATTTGATCCCGCCCGAGCGAGAACGCCGACCACGCCCAATCATCGGGAATATTGTTCACCATCGCCATGAAGGTGTTCAGATCATTTGGCGCCCCCCACGGCACACCCATGCAGAGTTGCACCAGCGCGGGGCTGTTCAGAATCCCATCCTTCACCAACTGCTTGGCATACCACAGATGGCCGGTATCAAAGGCCTCAATCTCCGGCTTCACACCCAGATCGGTCATCATCTGCCCCATCGCCTGCAGCATCCCGGGCGTGTTGGTCATGACGTAATCAGCCTCGGCGAAGTTCATCGTCCCGCAGTCGAGCGTGCAAATCTCTGGCAGGCATTCCGCCACGTGGGCCATCCGTTCCGTCGCGCCGACCATGTCGGTGCCAGCCACCGTGGGCAGGGGGC
>JAHDEX010000016.1:0-14715 GCA_020628545.1 Paracoccaceae bacterium
TTGTGATGCGCCAAGGGTATTTCACAGGCCCCGCACTTGGGGCGCTTTGGATGGTCGTTCTGTCCGTCACCGTTGCCGTCGCGATGTCCTTCGCCACCGGTGACCCGTTCCGGCCGAGCATTCTGTTGTCGCTTCTTTGGGGCGCAATCGCCGGCGGTGCAATGGTGTTCGCTGGGCGCAATCACACCGTGCAACTGGGTGTTGCGGCCGTCACTGCAGTGGTCATTTTGATCGGTATCGGCCCCATGTTATCGGGCGCCGAAGCAGGCCTAATCGCCCGGGCCTTTGGGGCGGTCGCACTAGGCGTCGCCTTTGGCGTCTCACTCGCCGCGATCCTCGATGAGGTTGTGCCGGGCGAACTCACCCGCCACGAATTCGAAGGTGCGGTCATCCGCTTCCTGATCGGCTTTGGCTATATCTTCTTCACCGCCATCGTCCTCATCCCGTTCTACGTGATGGTGATGACCAGCCTGAAAAACCAGTCAGAGCTGATCCAGAACCCGCTCGATTTCTCCATCGACCTTAGCAAAGGAGCAGAGCTGTTCCGTTCATATGATGAGCTGTTTACGCAGTTTAATTTCGGCACCTATCTGTTTAACTCCTTCTTCATCTCAGTGCTGACGGTCTTCATCACGCTCGCTTTCGCGATCCCGGGTGCTTATGCGGTCGCGCGGTTGCGGTTCCGCGGGCAGGCGGCGTTCTCTCGCTCAATCCTGCTCATCTACATGGTGCCGATGATCGTTCTCGCGCTGCCGATCTACATCGCCTTCTCGATGACGGGTTTGCGGAACTCCTTCTGGGGCATCGTGATGATCTACCCGGTCACAACAATCCCCGTGGCGCTATACATGCTGCAAGGATACTTCCGCGGCCTTCCGGCGGAAGTCGAGGAGGCGGGGTTGATGGACGGCCTGTCGCGTCTCGCGGTCATCTGGAAAATCACCCTGCCTCTTTCGCTGCCAGCGCTTGCCTCGGTCTCGCTGTATGTGTTCATGATCGCGTGGAACGAATTCCTGCTCGCCTTCATGCTACTCGACGATCCGTCGAAGTTTACGCTGACACGGGGGATCGCCTCGCTCAACTCCTCTGAAATTCCCAGACAGCACCTGATGGCGGGGTCAGTCATTGCGACTGTGCCGATCATGGCGCTCTTTCTTGGGTTGGAACGATTTATGACAAAGGGCCTCACAGCAGGTTCGGTGAAGGGATGACCATGGATCTTGATGAACAAGCGCGCCAGATCCTGCGCAAGAACGACAAGGGCGGCTATACGCTTCCGACGCATGGCCTTTACCCATACCAGTGGAACTGGGACAGTGCCTTTGCGGCTTGGGGCTTCACGACCTTCGACCCTGATCGGGGCTGGACCGAGCTTGAAACTCTGATGTCCGGGCAATGGGACGACGGCATGGTGCCGCATATCCTGTTCCACAAGGTCGACCCGGGCTATTTCCCCGGGCCGGACGTTTGGCAGGGTCGCGGACCCATTCCGTCCTCGGGCATCAGCCAACCGCCCATCGCGGCGAGCTTCATGCGCAAAATGCTTGGGATGGACCCCGCCGGAGAGCCGCGCGCCCGTGCCATGTGGCCGCAGCTGAAGCGGTGGCATGCCTGGTTCATGGCTTGGCGTCTCGATGAGGGAGCGGTCTGCATTACCCACCCTTGGGAGGCTGGGAGGGACAACGCGCCAGACTGGGACGCCGCCATGGCCGGTATCGACCCAACTGGGGTGGGTGAATATACCCGCCGCGATACCTCTCACGTCGATCCGGCGATGCGGCCGACTAAGTACGACTACGACCGCTACATCAAATTGGTGCAAACCGGTGCATCCGTGAACTGGGACCACGCGAAACTCAAAGAGATCAATCCGTTCCGGGTTGCTGATCCCACCATGACGTTCACGCTCCTGCGCGCGCAGCGTGACTTGCTGGCGCTCGGTCAGAAATTTGGTGAGGACGTCTCGGACATTCCAGACTGGATTGAGACGTTAGAGAAAGGCGCGGAAACGCTATGGAACGCTGAACTTGGCGCCTACGACAGCCGCGATGTGCTCACAGGTAAATTTAACGGCATCTTCTCAAACGCTTCAGCGCTGTGTTGGTACGCCGGGATCGATGACGCCCGCGCAATGCCCGCAATTGAACGGGTCATGGACGCGGTGGAATACGGCATGGCGAGTTACGATCCGGCTGCCGAAGGGTTCGAACCCCTACGCTACTGGCGCGGCCCGACTTGGCCGATCATGAACTACCTCGTTGCAACCGGGATGGAAGAATGCGGACAAACGTCGATGGCGGACCGCATCCGGTCTGACACTGCGCGTTTGATGCGGCTCAACGGGTTCTCTGAATACTACGATCCGCACACCGGCGCACCGGCTGGTGGCGCAACATTCACATGGACGGCCGCAGTCTGGCTGGGCTGGGCACGTTTTGATCATGAAGAAGCACGGGGAGTTGCCTGATGTCGTCGATCACGTTGAAAGCAGTCGAAAAGTGGTTTGGAAACATTCAGGTCATCAAGGGCGTTGATCTCGAAATTCAAGAAGGTGAGTTCGTCATCTTCGTGGGCCCGTCCGGCTGCGGGAAATCCACGCTGTTGCGGATGATCGCGGGGCTTGAAGAAACCTCTCGCGGGCAGATCATGATCGGTGATCGTGATGCGACGGCTGAACCACCCAGCAAGCGTGGCCTTGCGATGGTGTTCCAGTCTTATGCGCTTTACCCACACATGTCGGTGCGGGACAATGTGGGTTTCCCGCTGAAGTCCGCAGGTTTGCCCAAATCAGAGATTGACGCGAAGGTGGCCGAGGCTGCGCGAGTCCTGAAGCTTGACGCCTACATGGATCGCCGCCCGAAAGACCTGTCTGGCGGTCAGCGTCAGCGCGTCGCTATTGGTCGATCCATCGTCCGCGACCCAACTGCGTTTCTCTTCGACGAACCCCTATCAAACCTTGACGCCGCCCTGCGGGTTGAGATGCGCTACGAGATCGCGAAGCTGCACCAGACTCTCAAGGCGACGATGATCTATGTGACCCATGACCAGGTCGAAGCCATGACTCTCGCCGACCGGATTGTGGTGCTCGAATTCGGTAAGATCGCCCAGGTCGGATCACCGCGAGAGCTTTACGAACGTCCGGCAAACCTGTTTGTAGCGCAGTTCATCGGATCACCTCGTATGAACGTCTTCCCATCAGGTGCTGCGCCAGCGGTTAAGGCACCGGCAGGGGCAGTCTCAACCGGGATCAGGCCCGAACATATTGTGCTTGGCGCGGCTGGTACGGGGCAACTGCAAGGTACAGTCGATGTGCTTGAATATCTTGGCGCGGATACCTTTGTGATCCTGTCTTGTGGTGATGCGGGGCAAGTCACCGTGCGTGTGAACGGCACGACGACCTTGGCGCCAGGCGACACGGTTGACCTGACACTGAACGCGGAGGATCTGCATTTCTTCGACGATCAAGGATTGCGCGTCGGATAAAGCGCTACCGCCCAAGTGAGCGGAACAGGCGCGCTGCGATTGGCGCGCCTAAAATCACAACTACGATCCGCAGCACATGGTGCGCGATCACAAAGGCCATATCGGCCCCGGCAATCAGCGCCAACACTGTCATTTCCGCCTGACCCCCTGGGGCAAAGGCAAGCAACGTCTCCATCGGGGGCGCGAGCGAGAGAAGGTGAATTGCCTCAACAAAGAGACCTGACAAGATGAGCAGGATAACACAAAATCCAAGGGCCGCTGCCACATCTCGCCGCACCTCTTCTCCGGTCACGCCTGCATATTTCGTTCCCACCGTCATACCGATATAGAACTGCGCCGCCCAGATTGCCTCTGCCGGTGGCCGATGCTCCAGTAAGCCGGTGAGCGCCATTGCCCCTGCGAGGATCATCGGCCCGAGGATCGATGCCCCGAACATGCCCACGGCCTTGGCCACTTGCCATCCCACGATACCGGCAAAGACCATCAGCAAGAGTTGCGAAACCGGAAGGCTTGTCGCGGGCGCACCCGGTGGGTTGGTCAGATCAACGTTCCAATACCATTTGAGTACAAACGGCAGCGCCACTACGATTACCATGACACGCGTAGCGTGGATCAGCGATAATGCACGTACGTCTGCACCGGCCTCTTCTCCGAAAAGCAACATGTCCTGCAATCCGCCCGGCATTGCACCATAGTAGCTTGTGGCAAAACCGAAGCCCCAGAGGCGGTGAAAATAGGTAACGCCAACCAGCCCAATCAACAAGATCATCGGCGGAACAAGGATCAAAGTCGTCCACATCCCCGCCATGCTGATGACCAAGGCACTGGTGAAGGTCGCTCCGACTGCGACACCGAGGATAGTACGCATCGTATTGTTCAAAACAGCGATGCCCTTCAGTGGCACACCGGCCAATGCCGTCACCAGACAAGCGAAAACAGGGCCGAGTAGCCAAGGGAGCGGCAGACCAAGCATGATAAAAAGCGCAACACCAATTGCAGCGATAGCATGGGTCAGCGCGATTTGTTTCATGTTCGCCCTATTTGATGCTCGGGGGTTGCAGTTGGCGGGGCTTACGCTTCGACATCTGCTGATTGCGGGAAACGAGGCAGGTCGTCGTCGGTAGACAACCAGCTAAGATGTTCGTCGGTGTAACAATGCAGTTGCGGGATATAGGCTTCGGGATCATCGAGGCTCACGCCATAGAGGTGAAGCTCGCCCGGCCAGCGCGTGCTTTCAAAGCTCATGGGGCTGCCACACGTGGGGCAAAAGCTCCGCATCGCATGGGGCGATGATGCATGGCTTTGGCGCTGGCCGCACCAAACCACATCTGAGGGCGCAAAACCCATCCACGCGACAATCGGAGCAGAGGTCGCGCGGCGGCAACTTTCACAATGGCACAAAGCGGTCCATCTCGGCGTGGCACTCAGAGTGTACCGCACAGCACCACAAATGCAGCCGCCGGTTTGCCAGACTTTGTGCATCTTACCTCTCCTGCAACTGAACTTGTCATACATGGCGCAAAAGAAAACGCCCACCGAAAGGCGGGCGTTTCCGGAATTCTTGCAACCGATACCGAGTTAACGGCGCAGGCCCAGACGCTTGATCAGGTCCTGGTAACGAGCCTCGTCTTTGCTGCGTGTGTAGTCCAGCAGCTTGCGGCGCTGGGCAACCATCTTCAGCAGGCCGCGACGGCCGTGGTTGTCTTTCTTGTGTGTCTTGAAGTGCTCGGTCAGTGTGGCAATCCGGGAAGACAGGATAGCAACCTGCACTTCGGGGGAACCTGTGTCGCCGTCTTTGGTGGCGAACTCTTTCATGATCCGGGCTTTGTCTTCAGCAGTAATCGACATCGGGGTCTCCTTGATAAAGGGTGATGGCGCAATCCGGGATGTCGTCCAGAAAAGGCCCATGGAGGGTGAATTACAGGGATTCCCTGCAAGATGCGTGCTGTTAAACCCTTCGGCCCGAAATGCAAAGTGTTTTATGCAGCCACAGCCTTGAGGTGGACTTTCGAAACATCGAACTGCGCGTTGCCACCAAATGTTGCGACGTGTTTGCCATCCGCGATCAGGCGGATCCCGTCGTCACTATCCTGCTGTTCGAGGCGTGGCGCGGGCGCGGTTTCGTCATACTCAAAAATGATCCGATCGTTGTCGGGGTTGTAGTCGGCAATGAAGGCTGCCTCGGCCGCGCCGACATAGAACTCATCGTCGCCTGCGCCACCAACGGCCTTGTCATCCGCACCCAGCCAGATCTGATCATGGCCTTCGCCGCCAATGAGCTCGTCCTGCTGATCGTCGTCCGTACCATCAAGCATGTCGTTCCCGGCACCACCTTGAAGAACGTCCTGCTCAAAGCCGCCCATTATGTGATCGTCGCCGTCCGTGCCAATCAGAATATCAGCCTCAGCTGACCCACTAAGTTTTTCAAAGACCGGGTCGGTGATCAAGTCGTCGCCAAAGTCTGCTTCAGATAGCCCAGCGGCGTCCGCATCCCCCAAAACCTCCAAAGCGTCCGCGCGGTCACCTTCGCTGTCGACGTCTCGTGCTGTCTGAGGGGTATCATCGTCATCAGCCTTTGCGTCGGGCCACATTGCAGCGGCAAGTGCGACGCCAAACAAACTCAAAATCGAAAACATAACACGCGTCCTGCATCAACTGAATCGCCCCCGACCCTGTGTCTGCTCTCCTTGAGTAGCAGGCGAAATCAGAAAAGTCCGCGTCTTTCGCACCACTTGGTTAAGCGTTGATCCACGGCAAAGGTTGCGTTGTCTTCCGCAGGTAAAGCGGATGGCGCGGGTGGCCGTCTTTCGTCAAGCCGAGACAGTGAAGCGTCAATTTTGCGTTCGCAAAAAGCGCGATCACCTCTGCATTGCGTTGGCGATGGACACCATGCACGCCCCACGCAGCAACCGTCATATCCGCCCAGGCTGCGCCGTCACGCAGGGCTTGATCCGTGTCCACCCCTACCGGGTCCGGGTGGCATCGCATCTGCAATGGGTCGGTCTCTCGCAGACTAAATAGGTTCGTCACCATGAACGCCCCAAAACCCAGCGCACGCGCCCTGCTTTCGCAGCGACCGACCGTCGGATCATTGGCCTGTTCGGTCGCTTTGGACGGATTGAGCATGACGAACATCACCCGCTGTCCGTCCCGGTTCCAACTTCGGGTCAGCGCATAACGATAGGTTTCGCAATCCGAGTAGGTCGCCCAGGATTCAGTTGCGCCATCCTTGTGGTGTCGTGTGATCATCGCCCGCTTTTGACAAGCGCAGACACAAAATACAAACACGCCGCCTGCGGGAGGTCAGGCGGCGTGGAGTAAGTCTCGCATTTGGGAGAGGGAGGGGAGGTCTATGCGAGAGCGGGTTGAGCTGGTTTGGTGTATTCGACCGAGGCGCCGCGGGCTTCCATCACCCAAGCGGCGACAACCGCGAAGACGATGTGGCCCCAAAGCGCGACCCATGTGATGCCGGTGAAGCCGAGGAACGGCTTCATGCCAGCCACGAGGTGGGCCATGATGTAAAGCGCGAAGATCCACAGCGCGATACCATAGGCGATAGCTGTGACGGACCAGTGCAGACTTGGCATCACCATTTTCTGCACTGGGCGCGCGATCAGGAGATACCCGAGGGTGTAGAAGACTACACCAGTCATCAGGTGCAGCAAATAAGCAGAGCCCTTTGGCACGCTTTCGAAGATCGTGTTCAGGGTTGAGTTGGCAAGACCAACAGGGGCCAGCTTTGCGAAGCCAAACATCGGGGCGAGACCCTGCCCGAAGGCGTCAAAGGCGATGGTGGCGAAGGCGCCGGCGGCGAGGACTGTGAAGGCTGTCTGTTTCATATCGAGGCTCTAACTTAGGTGTGTGTCTGTGTTCTGTTGCAGACAACATCGCTGAAATCCGGGCTTCTGTGCACCCACCTCACAGAGGGATGAACGCGTCAGTCAATTTTGTAATATTTCGTGAAACATATCCGGCCGAACGCTGACAGCCGCGTGAGGCGTATTTCGCGTTGTAACAAATCAGCCCTGTTTTGAAACTGACCGAGTGTGGCTGATGCGCTAACTAGTCCGAATCGCGGACAAAAACGCGGGTCGGTTGCAATGTGCCACCTTGATACGTTCCGACAGCGACGGCTTTGCCATCTGCCGCCGCCCAGACTTCCGTGCCAAAGTCGATCCCGCTGCCGATCACGGGGGCGGGGTTTCCATTGCGCAGCTTTGATATGCTTTCGGCGGGGCAGACGACCATCTCTAATTCCGACAGTCCGGTTTCCAGCGGCTGTACGTGTGCATCCAGCTCCGGTGTGCGCGCCAATGCGTCGATCTGGTCCAACGAGAGCCCGTCCTTCGCATCAAAAGGCCCCGACCAGATCCGCCGCAAAGACTGCACATGTCCATGGCATCCTAGCGCCGCACCAAGGTCACGCGCGATTGACCGCACATAGCCACCCTTGCCGCATGTCATCTCCAACTCAACATGATCCGGATCGGGTCGGTCGACCAGCACCAGCTCTTCCACCCATAACGGCCGCGCCGCGAGCGCCATGTCTTCGCCGTCACGTGCTTTCTTGTAGGCCCGCACGCCATCAACTTTCACCGCAGAAAACTGCGGCGGCACTTGCATGATGTCGCCCACAAAAGTCTGCAGCGCTGCCTTGATCTCTTCATCCGATGGCCGCGCGTCCGAGGTTGCGATCACTTCACCTTCTGCGTCGTCCGTGTTTGTCGCGGCGCCAAGCGTCACAGTAAATGTGTAGGCCTTGAGCGCATCAGTTATGTAGGGCACCGTTTTTGTCGCTTCACCCAAGGCAATGGCCAAAACCCCGGTGGCTTCCGGATCAAGGGTGCCTGCATGGCCTGCTTTCTTTGCGTCCAATGCCCAGCGCACCTTGCCAACGACGTTGGTCGAGGTGACGCCTGCAGGTTTGTCCACGACCAGCCAGCCGGAAATGTCGCGCCCTTTGCGTTTACGTGCCATGTGTGCCTCTGCCTGGATGAGGTCGCCCTGCTAGTTGCAGCCGTGCTTTTGGTCAATAGGGCGAAGGGGGGCCGCCCACCCACCCCATTTCGGGGCTCCGCCCCGGACCCCGAGGTATTTTCGTCCAAGAGAAGAGCCGACCTATTCAAACACGCCGACCATTGGACCAAGCTGAAAGCCGAAGTCGGAACGGTTGAGGTCATCCGCGTGCAAGCGTGAGACGGAACCATCGAGAAAGAGCGCGTTTGGCGTCTCGAACTCATCCCGAAACAGCCGTCCGAAGCTATGAAAGTTCACCGGCTCATTTGAAATCGCGAAAATCGCGGTCGTTCCATCCGCCGATGTGCCGACCCCATTACGAATATGCAGTGATGTCCCATCCGGGATGAACCGCGGGTGCAGGGCTCCATCAATCACAAGCATGGGACCAGATTGCGTGGCATCGCGGCACTGAGGAGGGTTTCTGGCAAAAGCGCGGGACTCGATGATTTGCGCAGACGTCTCTGTCACGCAGAATACCCCGTTCGGTAATAGCCCGAAATTTCCCGGTCCCTCCCGCGTGACAATAGGCGCTTTCTGGTCGCCGTTCTCAATGAACAATCCCACCGGCGCACGGTCATCGTGATACATGCCCGCGTTCATCGCGAAACGCAGCTTTCGCGATGGATCAAGTGCGTCAAGGTTGGAAAACCCGCCAAGCACCGCCCCATCAGTGTCACTATGATAGAGTCGCAAGTCCTCAGAGGCGACGTCGACCGTGCATGCGGTATAACTCGCCCCGTCAAACTGGATGTCTTCGCAAGTTACCGCCTGCGCATTTGTGCCTGCCGCGATCAACACCGCAGCCACCCATCCGCATTTACTTGTCAAGGTCCTGACGCACATGTTCATCCGCCAGCATCGCGCGCGTCGCGTCCATCTGGTCAAACGTTCCATCAATCTCAAATCGCAGTTCCGGTGCGAACTTTTGCGAGCCACCTTTTACCACAAGATGCCGGATCTCATGCCGGTTGCGCCGCATTGCGTCCAGCGCTTCTTCTTTGTTCTTACCGCCCAGCGGCAGAATATAGGCCGTCGCCACGCGCAAATCAGGTGACATCCGTACTTCACCCACGGTGATCATCATGCGGTTCAGGTCCGGGTCGTGGACCTCGCCCCGTTGCAGCACCGTCGACAGTGTCCGCCTGATCTGCTCGCCCACCTTCAGCATCCGCTGGGTGGGTGCTTTGCCGTCTCTGTTGTTTTGCTTGCTCATACCCCTGCATTTAAGGGCTACACCAGCCTTTGCCAAGGAAGGATGGTGAGAGTAAGAGGGTCGTCGCACGGAATGGAGAAACGGCAATGGCAAACGGACCGGGAATAGTTGTGACAGGGGCGTCAGGCCGGATGGGCCAAACGCTGATCAAACTGATCACCGCGTCTGATGCGTGCCATGTGTCGGGCGCCCTTGAAAGACCCGGACATGAGTGGATCGGACAGGACATCGGCACGGCAATGGGCGGACAGGCGCTGGGCGTCATGGTCAGCGATGATCCGTTGGCGGCAATTGTCAAAGCGCAAGCTGTGATCGACTTCACTGCACCTGCCGCGACGGTCGCGTTCTCGGAACTGACGGCGCAAGCAAAGGCAGTCCACGTGATTGGCACTACCGGCATGACCGAAGACGACATTGCCAAAATCGACGCGGCCGCCCGTCATACTGCCGTGATCCGCGCGGGCAACATGTCGCTCGGTGTGAACCTTCTGACCCAGCTTACTAAGAAGGTCGCTGCAGCATTGGATGCGGACTACGACATCGAAGTGATCGAGGCGCACCACCGTCACAAGGTCGACGCCCCCTCCGGGACAGCATTAATGCTCGGCGAAGCCGCAGCCGCTGGCCGTGGGGTGAATCACAGCGACTTTCGCGACAGTGGACGCGACGGGATCACCAGCGCCCGCCAGCGCGGCGCGATTGGCTATTCGGCGATCCGCGGCGGCGACATCATCGGCGAACACGATGTGATGTTTGCAGCAGATGGCGAACGTATAACGCTGCGCCACGTGGCGTCCGACCGCAGTGTTTTCGCCCGTGGTGCGCTGAAGGCAGCACTTTGGGGCCAGAACCAGCGTCCAGGGCATTACGACATGGTTGATGTTCTGGGTCTCTCGGATTGGCGATAATCGGCCAAACACAACTGCAAAACCGAACCAAACCGCGCGTTTTGACGTAGATATACCAACAACGCGCGAAAGGAGCGGTATAATGAGTATGACAAAGCGTATTGTGGCCTGCACGCTTGCCGTTGCGATAACGGCTGGTGTGGCACAGGCCCAGGGCTTTCAACCAATCACCGACCGAGACACGTTTCTGCAGACCATGGGCGACAAGCGGTTGTCGAACCGCCTTTATGGCGTGAACCTGCGGGTGACGGCGGACGGCGACATCACCGGGACCGGTGCCGGTTGGGACGTGACCGGAACATGGTCCTGGCAAGACGGCTTCTTCTGCCGAGAGATGTCGTGGGGTGGAGATCCGATCCCTTACAACTGCCAGCTGGTCGAAACGAACGGCCAAGACATGCGATTCACGACAGATCAGGGCGCAGGCGAAAGCGCCTCTTTCCGGCTACGGTAGCTGTACATCCAGCGCAAAGAACTGCAGGACGGCGTGGACTGAAATGGCCTCCGCCGCCAGTGTTTGCGACGTCAAGAACGATGCCAGGCTCAGGCCGCCGGCCATCACGAGAAAGCAGTAGGGTAAGGCGCGCATCAGCGGTCTCCTTTCAATCAGCTCCCTCTTTCAACGTTGCAGGAATTGGTTTCCGTCGCGTGAAGTGCAAATTTGCTCCGCGTGCGTGCACCGTCAAATCAGACGTACGACAGACATCTTCTTCTTGCTAAAAATACCTTCTCGCCGAAGGCGTCCCGCACCTTCGTCACACACCACAACTGCGTGACCGGACAAAGAATGTCTTACGCCCGCAGGGCGTTCAATTGGATCAAACCATCGCACTAGAAGTCGATAGCGATACCCTTCTTCTCCCAATCGCCAAAACGGACAGGATCCAGCCCATCGCGGCCACCGAGCTCTACGGGGCGTGCTTCCTCCTGTGCAGCCTTCCGGCGCGCTTCCGCCTCGGCGAGGGCGCGTTTCGCTGCAGGGGGCAGATCCTTCTCGGTTTCAGCCATGGTGTGCTCCTTGTTCGCGTTGCGCTTCTGATATACGCCGCTGGCAGTTTCAGACAAGGGAGGCCGCAATGGCCCAAACCGGCCTGCCACCGCGCCGCGCAGCTTGGTACTTGCTGCAAGAGATCATCGGCGAAGGTCGCCTGATGTCAGAGCTTTTGGGCGCAGGTGCGCTGGATCATCTGGCACCGGACGACCGCGCGCGGGCGCAGCGGCTTACCGTCTCTGCGCTCCGTGGACTCGACCGGGCGGATCGGATGCTGAAACCGTACCTGAACAAGCGTCCCCCGCTGGCCGTGCAGAATGCCCTGCGCCTTGGGGTGATCGAACTGACAAGCGGCGAAGCCGCCCATGGTGTGGTCAACAGCTATGTAGAGGTCGTCGGCCGCAACAAGCATGTGGCCAAGATGAAGGGTCTGACGAATGCTGTGCTCCGCAAAGTGGCCGCGGAAGGGCAGGCCGGCTGGGATAATCGCCCGGTGCCAATCCTGCCCAAATGGCTCCGCCAGCCGTTGGTGGACGCTTGGGGGCGCAAGGCCGTGCATGGAATTGAGGTGGCGCACTTCGCAGGCGCACCTCTCGATCTGACGGTCAAAGGCGACCCCCAAAAAATCGCAACCGGTGTGGGCGGCGTGGTCCTGTCCAACGGGTCTGTTCGCGTGACGGACGCGGGTCAGGTGTCAACGCTGCACGGCTTTGATGAAGGCCAATGGTGGGTGCAAGATGCCGCGGCCGCGATGCCGGTCAAGATGCTCGGTGATGTAATGGGTCTGAAAGTTCTCGATCTCTGTGCAGCACCCGGCGGCAAAACTATGCAACTTGCGGCAGGTGGCGCAGATGTGACTGCCGTTGACCTCAGCGAAAATCGTATGGCCCGCGTGACCGAAAACCTTGCGCGCGTCGGGCTGAAGGCGCACACTGTCGTCTCTGATGCATTTGCTTTTGACGAGGGCGGCTTTGATGCCATCCTCCTTGATGCACCATGTTCCGCCACAGGCACGATCCGTCGCCACCCAGACCTGCCCTACGCGAAGGACGGGTCGGAGTTCGGCATGCTGATCGACCAGCAGTCTCGCCTGATAGACCACACTCTAGCATTGCTAAAACCGGGTGGACGGTTGGTCTATTGCACGTGTTCACTGCTCCCCGATGAGGGCGAAGTGCAAGTCGAAGACGCTCTGGCCCGCCATCCCGGACTGGCGACAGACACGGCCGCGCGCGACCAAGCTTGGATCGCACCGGAATGGCACACCGAAGACGGCGGTGTGCGCTTGCGCCCGGACTATTGGGCGGATGTGGGTGGGATGGATGGATTCTACATGGCTGTATTGGTCAAATCGGCGAAGACGTGAGGTCGGCCGGGTAAACCCCCGCCCTACGGTTGAACGCAGGTGTCGTGTGCGTGGTGCGTGTGGGATGCCTTCGGCGAGAGTTGTTTTGGCCAGATGAAGACAGGCCCTACATCACCCCCGGCACCACCAGATCCGGCGGTCTATGTCCATCCGCAAATGTCTTGATGTTCACGATCACCTTCTCGCCCATCTCGATCCGCCCTTCGACCGTCGCGGACCCCATATGCGGCAGGAGCACGACATTCGGCAGATCGCGTAGGCGCGGATTGATCTCGTGCCCGCGTTCAAACACGTCCAGACCAGCTCCTGCGATCTCGCCCGCGCGCAACATCCGCGTCAGAGCGTTCTCATCGATCACTTCGCCGCGCGAGGTGTTCACGATCACCGCTGACGGTTTCATCAGCTTCAATCGCCGTGCATTCATCAAATGGAAGGTCGAGGGTGTGTGCGGGCAGTTGATCGACACGACATCCATCCGCGCGACCATCTGATCAAGACTTTCCCAATAGGTCGCATCCAGATCTTCTTCGATCTCAGGGCGGAGCCGCTTGCGGTTGTGATAATGTACCTGCATGCCAAAGGCCGCTGCGCGTCGCGCCACCGCTTGCCCGATCCGGCCCATGCCGAGGATGCCGAGTCGCCTACCGGCAATCCGCCCCCCTAACATCGCAGTGGGCGACCAACCTTCCCAATTGCCACTCGCCATCAGACGCAACCCTTCGGGAATGCGGCGCGTGACACCGAGGATCATCGCAATCGTCATGTCTGCTGTGTCTTCGGTGACCGTCCCCGGTGTGTTCGACACCAGAATGCCGCGCTGCCGCGCCGTCGCCACGTCGATGTTGTCGACCCCCGCGCCATAGTTCGCGATCAGCCGCAGGTTTTCGCCCGCCTGCGCCAGCAGTGGCGCGTTGATCACATCGGTCACGGCGGGCACCAGCACATCTGCTGTTTTCAAGGCCTCTGCCAGTTCTGCGGTCGTCATCGGCGCGTCACTGTCGCGCAAACTGACATCAAACAGCTCCGTCATCCGCGTCTCAACCATTTCGGGCAATCGTCGCGTGACCACCACACTGAGCCGCTGACCTGGCATATGCTGCATCCTCCCGCTTGAAATCATGCACGTCTTTGGGTCAGAGTGCCCCTAGCAGACGCGCAGCACAAGAACCGCGCGGTGCAGAGCGGTGATAAAGGGCAAGAACCCAATGTTTTTTCGGATCAAAGACCTCTTCGGGGTGCTTTGTGTTGTTGCGGGGCTGTCTGGGCCTGCGATGGCGCAGCAGGCGACGACAGATCAACCCACCATCGGACCAGAAACGAACCGGCCGCTGCCGCGTTACGTTTCCTTAAAGGCAGGTGAGGCGAACGTCCGCCGCGGCCCCAGCCTGTCGCATCGGATCGACTGGGTCTTTCAACGCAAGGGTATGCCCTTGCAGGTCGTGGCTGAATATGGCCACTGGCGTCGTGTGATTGACCGCGACGGGCAAGGTGGCTGGGTCCACTACACGATGCTGACGGGTGCGCGCACGGTGATCGTTGAAGAGGAGAGCCTCTTCTTACACGCCCGCGCGAACGTTGAGGCCCGCCAAACTGCCGAGCTCCGCGCCGACGTCGTTGCTCGCATCCGCAAATGCGACAGCGCTTGGTGCGAAATTGCTGCAGGCGGGTATAAGGGATGGGCGCCGAAAACGGCACTCTGGGGCGTTGAGGCGGATGAGGTGATTAACTAGTGGCG
>JAHDEX010000016.1:14815-69444 GCA_020628545.1 Paracoccaceae bacterium
GGACCTCCCATTGCGCGCCTACCTGTCAGTTCTGGCAATCGCCACGACCCTGCCAAGCACAATCCTTGCCGAACCGATCGCGCTGAAGGCACCGGAAATTGAAACCCTCCTGACGGGTCAAACAATTAGCGGCGACTGGTCGGGCACGTCGTATCGCCAGCTTTTTAATGCAAACGGCCAAACGATTTACGCGCCGGAAAACGGACAAGTTGAGTATGGACGGTGGCGGGTGAACCATCAGACCGACCAATACGAAAGCTATTGGGAACGCTCAGGCTGGTCGCCATATGGCGTCGCGCAGGACGGGGATACGTTCTTCTGGGTGCAAAGCAACGGGACCTTGCAGGTTTTTGGGGTGGAGGAGGGCGACGATCTCACCAAGTAGTCAGCGACGTCGCTACGATGCAAAAAGGGCGCCGCAACCTGCGACGCCCTCTTAAAAGTCGATAAGAATGTCTTACCCGAGAACCCGGCCAATGGCCTGATCCACCGCATCGGTGATGTGGTCGATATCGTCCTTTGTGGCGATGAGCGCAGGCGCGAACAGAAGCGTGTTGTTGAACCCGGGCATGGAACGGTTGCTGGCCCCGATCACTACGCCTTGCTGCATGCAGTCACCAACGATGGCCATGACCTGCTTCTCATCCAGCGGCTCTTTCGTGTCGCGGTCTGCGACCAGCTCCGCACCTGCAAAAAGCCCCATCCCGCGCACGTCGCCGATCCACTTGTGCTTTTCCATCAAGCCCTGAAGGTTTTCTTTCAGATGCGCGCCGGAAGACACGGAATTCTCCCGCAGACCTTCTTCGACGATGATGTTCATGTTTTCAATCGCTGCCGCAGGACCTGCCGTGCAGCCCCCGAAGGTCGAGATATCCCTGAAGTAGGACATCTTGTCAGTGTCGTCTTTGAACTGGTCGAACACAGCGTTTGTCGTCACGCAGCAAGAGATCGCCGCATAGCCTGACGCGACACCTTTCGCCATGGTCACAATGTCAGGCTGGACGCCGAATTGCTGATAGCCGAACCATGTACCGGTGCGGCCTACGCCGCAGACGACTTCGTCGATGTGCAGCAGGATGTCATACTTCTTGCACAGCGCCTGCACGCCGTCCCAATACCCCACGGGTGGCACGATGATACCGCCGCCTGCCGTAATCGGTTCAAGACACAGCGCGCCAATCGTGTCTGCACCTTCACGCAAAATGACGTCTTCGATGGCTTTGAGCGATGCTGCTGTATAAGCCTCACCGGTTGAGCCATCTTGGCTGCGATATTCAAGGCAATGCGGGACCTTCACAAAGCCCGGTGTATAAGGGCCATACTGCGCGTTCCGCTCTTCCTGTCCACCTGCGGACAGGCAGGCCACGGTGGTCCCGTGGTAGTCACGGTCGCGGTACAGGATCTTCGACTTCTTGCCGCCATGGTGCTTGTGGCTGATCTGGCGCACCATCTTGAACGCCTTCTCATTCGCCTCAGAGCCAGAGTTGGCATAATAAACCCGGTCCAGACCCGGCATCTTATCGATCAGCATCTCAGCAAAGGTCGCACCGGGGATCGTGCCCATTGTGCCGCCGAAGAAGCACATTTTGGTAATCTGGTCTGCGACTGCTTTTGCGATCCGCTCGCGGCCGTACCCGACGTTTACGGTCCAGACCCCGCCGGACACCGCGTCGATGTGTTCCTTGCCCTTGATATCCCATACCTTCAGGCCCTTGCCTTCCACGATGATCCGCGGGTCCATCGCGGCCTCATATGGTTTGTGCTGCGACAGATGGTGCCAGACATGGGCACGATCTGCTTCCACAATGTGGCCAGGATCATTGACGAAAGACAGGTCCATTTGAACGCTCCGATCTTGCAGGGTGACAGGCGAATCTCATGTTGAGGGTTTCGTCCCGGTTTGGATGATTTGACAGTTTCGGTCTTGATTGCAGTAGGGCCAGTGCGGGTGCATACGTAAGGCCAGTCGGCGATGTCCACCTTTTGGGCACCGTAGCATAAAATCGCGCCGCAAGCGATGATGCACCTCGCGGCGCATGACAAACATCGCTGTTTGACAGGCTGGTCGCGCAGGTGCTCGTGCCTTGGCCATCGGGTCTGATCAGCAATTCTCCGTCTCGTCGCGGTGCATCTTGTTTTGGCTTGCGTCTGATGCGGGAGGCTGATTTCCAACCTGCATGATCACAGATCCAGCCTTGCTGTTACTTCTCGCCATTTTGGTGGTCGCATTTGTTGCACGCCGCGCTTTTGAGCGGCTTGGACAGCGCGGTAGGACCCCCGCTTCCGACACACCGCCCCCGAATGCGATTGTTCTCGACGGGTCCAACGTGATGCATTGGAATGGTGATCCGTCTGCCAAGGTCTTGTCGCGTGTTCTACGCGACCTCGAAAAGAAAGGTCTGACCCCCATCGTCTTTTTCGACGCCAATGTTGGCTACAAATTGGGTGACCAATACATGGATGAAGCCCGATTGGGCCGGCTCATCAAACTACCGCCTGAACAAATTTGCGTTGTCGCGAAGGGGGTTGTCGCTGATGAGATGCTTCTCGCTTTTGCGGCACACCACGGGCTCCGCGTTGTCAGCAATGATCGCTATCGGGACTGGCGGGTGACGTATCCGCATTTGGCCAAAAAGGGCAGTGTGGTCCGCGGCGAATTCACTGAGGGTGCCGTCAAATGGCGTAATAAATTATGAGGTCAGATCGTCCGGGCCGAGTCTGAAAGCTTTGCCAAAACCACCGTTCAGGTCGATGCCGGTTGGGGTTAGACGGAACATCTGGAAATCAGCGAAATCATAGTAAAGCTGCGCCTTGGGGATCGCCAAGAGCCACTTGTCCCTCAATGCAGCTTTGTCGACCCGTTCAGCTTGCCCTGTCACGGTCATACGCGGATGTGTCAACGGATCGCCCTTGTCACCCGGTTCGCCGATCAAAAGCGCGCAATGTGCGTTGGCCAGCAAGGCCTGAGTGTGCAGTGACAGGGTCGAGATGAGGGTCAAGACCGTCCAGCCCTCAGCCATCACAGCGACGCGGCTGACGTAGGGATGCCCGGTCTCCGGATGAGCGACGCTTAGCGCCCCGAAGCGCGCGGTCTTCATAAGGGTGCTCGCAAGTGCGATGGCCGATTGCGTTGTGGGATTGATCGTCATGATGTCTTCGGACTGGGGCAGGCGTTAAAGGCGGCAACTGGTTCCGCGGCATCAACGGTCGACACGGTCGCCGATTGATCCCCAAGCATTGCCGTCATGCGGTCATTCAAGGCAATCCCGGCCAAGACATTGCCGAAACCCGTATCAGTGACCGACAAGCTGCCGTCCTGAGTTGCCACGACATGCTGGTCAGTCCCAATCGTCAGCGCTTGCGGACCTTCAAAGCGGATCTGAAAAATGGCGTCATCCTGCCAGCCGCCAGCCTTGGTTAACTTGATAGCGTAGAGACCTGTTGGCGGGTCAAACGTGACAACAACCTGGGTCGCGCCTTCCTGGTGCGACAGCGTGCAAATCGCTGTCTCTTCAAACGTCCACGCCACCGCAGTCCGGGCAGGGCACATCATTGCGATCGCCAACAACCATCTGCGCATCTTGCTCTCCGCTGTTTTTGTCATGAAGCGGAATGTAGCGGTTTATGTGACCCTGACCATCAGGATCATTGCTGCGAGGGCACACGCAATCCCCGCGATCTCTCGAAAATACAGCTTTTCATCGAACCAAACGACGCCCATCAAACACAAGGCGAGGAGCGTCAGCATGGAATAGGCGACCCCCGCTTGCGCGAGCGAGATGTGGCGCATCGCGTAGAACCAGAGCAAAGCAGAGGCCGCATAAATGCCCATACCTGCAAGCACCGGCGATGAGAGTAAGGGTCGGCCGGTATCGGCCGCGATCTTGAGCACTGCATCGCCAGCAAGGACGACCAAGGCGGTAAGGAGACTAAATAATAAACCAGCAACGAGGTGAGACATTGGTCTTCCTTCGTTATGAGGGCGCGAAGAATGGGTGCGCCGGAGTTTCGGATAGGAGGAGGTTACCCTACGGAAGCCTTGGGCGGCAGTCTGGTTTTGCATACCCGGAGCGTGGCAAAATCAATAAAATTTGGTCAAGTGCCACCAGCGAATAATCCGGAGGATGAGTTCGCGGTCACAAGAGAAGACTATCCGGCCGCCATCCTTGATGACTTGAAAGCCGCGCCGCATAACATCGGCGCGGAGCGCTTGAATGTCGCAGGACCTTTCAACATCGCGAGTCCTTCGCCGGATCACACCACCTCGCTACACCTGCTTCGCGGCAAACGCGTCGAGAAACCAGGCTTCCAGATTGAGGAGCGACGTCGGTGGTTCCATCCCGGAATGTTAGGATG
Organism: Paracoccaceae bacterium; assembly: GCA_020628545.1. Lineage (GTDB taxonomy): Bacteria > Pseudomonadota > Alphaproteobacteria > Rhodobacterales > Rhodobacteraceae > Yoonia. The sequence continues at coordinate 19,172 of JAHDEX010000016.1, forward strand.
ACCTGGTTAACGCGGGATGATGCAGTTACCGCTTCCGCCGCTTCACATTACCACCCCGTTGACCCGGACGTCCCGCTGTTGACCGACCGGCTGCTTTGTTGGCGTCGTCGACCGCCTTTTCGACAGCTTGCTGCCGCGCGAGCGGGTCATCAGAAACGACAAGATCAACAGTTTCAAGGCGCTTGATCTCATCGCGCAGGCGAGCCGCCTCTTCGAACTCAAGGTTTTCCGCTGCCTTACGCATATCGGTGCGCAGCCCGTCCAGCACCGCTTGCAGGTTTGCGCCCGCTTGCGGCTTGTCGACCTTTGCGGTGACGCGGTTCATATCGACGTCGCCTTTGTAAAGTCCTGCAAGGATATCCTCGACGTTCTTCTTGACCGTCTGCGGCGTGATGCCGTGTTCCTCGTTGTAGGCGATTTGCTTGGCACGACGGCGCTCAGTTTCCTTGATCGCGCGGTCCATCGAGCCTGTGATGCGGTCGGCGTACATGATGACGCGGCCGTCGGCATTTCGTGCGGCGCGACCAACGGTCTGCACCAATGAGGTCTCAGAGCGCAGGAAGCCTTCTTTGTCAGCGTCAAGGATCGCGACCAAACCGCATTCAGGGATGTCGAGCCCTTCGCGTAGGAGGTTGATCCCGATCAACACGTCAAATGCGCCAAGGCGCAGGTCTCGCAGGATTTCGATGCGTTCAATCGTATCAATGTCGCTGTGCATATAGCGGACCTTGATGCCCTGTTCGTGCATATACTCGGTCAAGTCTTCGGCCATGCGTTTGGTGAGTGTTGTCACCAAGGTGCGATAGCCATCCGCGGCCACCTTGCGCACTTCGTCCAGCAGGTCATCGACCTGCATTTCGACAGGTCGGATTTCAATATTGGGGTCGATAAGGCCCGTGGGACGGATGATCTGTTCGGTGAAGACACCACCTGCCTGTTCCAATTCCCACGCGGCGGGAGTCGCAGAGACAAAGATAGATTGCGGGCGCATCGCGTCCCACTCTTCGAATTTCAGGGGCCGGTTGTCCATGCAGGACGGCAGACGGAAACCATGCTCGGCGAGCGTGAACTTGCGGCGATAGTCGCCTTTGTACATGCCACCGATTTGCGGAACCGAAACGTGGGATTCATCCGCGAAGACGAGCGCATGGTCGGGGATAAACTCAAACAATGTGGGCGGCGGTTCGCCGGGCGCGCGTCCGGTCAAGTAGCGCGAGTAGTTTTCGATGCCGTTGCAGACGCCCGTCGCTTCGAGCATTTCGAGGTCGAAGTTCGTGCGTTGCTCGAGGCGCTGTGCTTCCAGCAGTTTGCCATCCGCTACGAGTTGGTCGAGACGAATCCGGAGTTCCTTTTTGATCCCAATAATTGCCTGCTGCATCGTTGGACGCGGTGTCACGTAGTGGGAGTTCGCGTAGATGCGGACTTTCTCAAATGTGTCGGTCTTTTCGCCTGTGAGCGGGTCAAACTCGGTAATGCTTTCCAGTTCTTCACCAAAAAACGACAGCTTCCAGGCGCGGTCGTCGAGGTGAGCAGGCCAGATTTCGAGGCTATCGCCACGCACGCGGAAAGCGCCGCGCTGGAAGGCCTGATCGTTGCGGCGGTATTGCTGCGCAACCAGATCTGCAATGATCCCGCGCTGGTCGTAGTCCCGGCCAACGTGGATGTCTTGCGTCATCGCGCCGTAGGTTTCCACCGACCCGATGCCGTAGATACAAGAAACGGAGGCGACGATGATGACATCATCACGTTCCAAAAGCGCCCGCGTTGCAGAATGGCGCATACGGTCGATCTGTTCGTTAATCTGGCTTTCTTTTTCAATGTAGGTGTCAGACCGCGCCACATAGGCTTCGGGCTGATAGTAGTCGTAGTACGATACAAAGTATTCGACGGCGTTGTCGGGGAAGAAGCCTTTGAACTCCCCATATAGCTGCGCTGCAAGGGTCTTGTTCGGTGCGAGAATGATGGCAGGGCGTTGAGTTTCTTCGATCACCTTGGCCATGGTGAAAGTTTTCCCGGTGCCAGTAGCGCCCAGAAGGACCTGATCGCGGTCACCATTGTTCACGCCTTCTGCCAATTCGGCAATCGCTGTTGGCTGGTCGCCCGCCGCGTCGAACTCTGTCACCATTTTGAATTGCTTGCCGCCTTCGAGCTTTTCGCGCGTTTTGACGTCAGGGGCAGGGTTCGACAAAAACTTGTGGACCGCGTCGGCGGCGAGGTCGATGTCAGACATGGCAGTATCCTTTGGGGTTACTGCACACTTGTCATTCTTCGCAGTAGCTTCAACCCCCTAGGACAGATTGTCTTATGCCGATCGGCAGGACCTTTTTATGGTGGCGCAAGCCCTCATGAGCGGTAGACATTCTTGCCAGGCGATCCGGGAACCGGCCCTATGCGGCGAGACCATGATCTCTGGCTTTGGAATTCTGCGAGCCAATCTCGAATTTAGCGACCAGCGCAGAAAGAGCGTTCGCTTGGTCTAGCAAGTTCTGGCTCGCAGCATTTGCTTCTTCCGCCATGCCCGCGTTGCGCTGTGTCACCTGATCGAGGTTCGCGACACCGGCGTTGATTTCATAGAGCTTGGAGGATTGATCTTCCGCGCTATCTGCAATCTCAGATGTCAGCGAGGCGATTTGGACGACGCGTTCTGTGATCGATGTCAGTGCGCTGCCGGTCTCATCGACCAGCTTGACACCATTCGCGACTTCGACGGAGCTTTCCTCTATCAATGCCGTGATTTCTTTCGCGGCCTCTGTGGTACGCTGGGCGAGCGCGCGGACTTCTGACGCCACGACTGCAAATCCACGACCGGCGTCCCCGGCACGGGCAGCTTCGACCCCAGCGTTGAGAGCTAACAGATTTGTTTGGAAAGCGATATCGTCGATCACCACGATGATGTCGGAGATTTGACTCGAGGATTTTTTGATCCCGGTCATGGCTTCGACCGTTTGACGGACCACAACACCGCTTTGTGCGGTCTCAGTGCGTGCTGTTTTGACAATCCCCTCAACCTCGCGAGAGCCGTCCGCTGCAGCTTTGACACCGGTGGTCAGGTCATCGAGCGCCGCCGCGGTTTCCTCTAAGGTCGCGGCCTGATTTTCGGAACGGCGCGACAAAGCGTCAGAGTGGCTGCCGATCTCTGTTGATGCGTCGCGGATCTGGTCTGCAAGCGTCACAACCTCGCTCATCGCGTTTCGGAATGAGGAAGTCGCGCTGTTATAATCGTCAACCAGACCGGCATAGTCCGGTGCAAAGTCGCCTTTCAGTTCCGTCCGCAGGTTGCCAGAGGAAAGCGATTTGAGAGAGGTGCGAAGGGCGCTGATGACTGTCTTTTGTTCACGCTGCTTCAGTGCCGCTTCCTCCGTTTGCGCGCGCGCCTGTTCGAGGCCCACACGCATGACGTCGAGATGCCCTGCGATCATGCCGACCTCGTCACCACGGTCCACGCCTTCTATGGCAGTTGAATAGTCGCCTTTCGAAACGCGTTGCACCGACTTCGCAAGGTTGTTGAGGGGGCGACCGAGAATGCGGTTAAGAAAGTAGGCGTTTGCAGCGAGAGCGACCGACAGCAGCAGACCCGCAGCCGCCAAGACCGTCAATGCTTCGTTTTGAATTCGCGCAGTCAGACCTGCTGTCGACCAGTCGATGGCCAAGGCCCCGACAACCATTCCGCCTTCGTCGAAAATGGGTGCACCTATGTCGATTGCCGCGTAATCCTTTACGACAGACCCCGTGCGCAGAGCGCGTGAGGCCAGAACTGTCAGGGTGCTTTTGTCGGTGGCTGAGATGGCGGAGGACTCATAAAAGAGATCGCCTGACTCCAGTAGGACCACTGCACCGTCAGCAAGACCGCCTACGTCGAACAGCAGGCGTGACATTTCGTTTTCGACGCTTGCTGTATCGCTGCGTAAAAGTGGGGCTGCCAAACTTGATGCCGAGGAATGCATGTTGCTGAGCGACATAGTTGAAACGATGTCAAATGACGCCGACAGTTTTTCACGATAGTTCATGTACCCGACAATCGTGACAAGGATCGCAGCGGTCGTTGCAACGATCAAAAGGCATCTCGCATAGATTGATTTCAAGAACCCCTGCCGAGGGAGTGTAGTATCAGACACGATCCGCTTTCCTTTTGTCCACAATGCACGTGGGTTTGTCCCTCAGCACCATCACTAAGAAGAAAGGCTTATGATGGCGTTAAGCGGACTTGCGCAAATGCTTGCACAGGCGAGCATTTTCTTTGCATAAGGGCCGCGAAGGAGACTCCGATGCGCGCACGTATTTATCGCCCTGCCCGAACCGCCATGTCGTCTGGCACTGCCAAGACGAAAACCTGGGTGCTTGAGCATGTGAACGAGACCGCGCGCGAGGTGGACCCGCTGATGGGTTGGACATCCAACGCGGATACGCAAAGCCAGGTGAGGTTGACCTTCGACACCAAGGAAGCAGCGCTGGATTACGCAAAGCATCACGGGATCGATGCCGTCGTGCAGGACCCCAAGCCGCGCAAGGCGAATATCCGGCCCGGCGGCTATGGCGAGAATTTTGCAACGAACCGCCGTGGTGCCTGGACACATTAGCATTGCAAGCCTTGCTTGGGCTGCGGCAACACGCCATATCAGGCGCAGCGGTCCGGTAGCTCAACTGGATAGAGCAGCTGACTTCTAATCAGCAGGCTGAGGGTTCGAGTCCTTCCCGGATCGCCACGACCAAGCGGGCTCGCTGATACCAGCAGACCTCGCCCATATCGTTCCCCTTTTTTGATATTGAACTGGTTGGAAGTGAAATGCTGTCGTTATTGGGTGGTTTTGTGCTGCTCGTTGTTGGCGGAGAGCTTTTGGTACGGGGCGCTGTCGGTGCCGCGACGCGACTGGGCGTATCGCCGCTCGTGATTGGTTTGACGTTGGTTGGTTTTGGGACGTCGACGCCCGAACTTGTCACATCGGTTCAGGCGGCTTTGGTGGGCGCGCCGGGCATCGCTTATGGCAATATCGTGGGGTCCAACATTGCCAACCTTCTCTTGATCGGTGGCGTAGCCGCGTTGCTTTTCCCGATCGCGGTGACGACAAGCGCGCTGAAGCGGGATGGATGCGTGATGCTTTTGGCCACGGTTGCCTTCGCGAGCCTTGCGCTGATGGGCGAAATGAACCGGCTGATCGGCGGCACCTTTGTGCTTGGCCTTGCGGCCTATATCCTTTTCGCGTTCCTGCAGGAGCGGCAAGCGAACCAAGCTGGTCCGGATGATTCCGCAGCGAACACATCGTTGGTGCAACCCCTCCTGATCGCCGTTGCGGGCCTGGCGCTTGTCATTCTTGGTGGCCGACTTCTTGTTGACGGCGCCGTCGGCATTGCACAGAGCTTTGGGATTTCAGAGACGATCATCGGTTTGACCATCGTGGCTGTGGGCACCTCGATGCCTGAACTTGTAACATCAGTTGTCGCAGGTCTGAAAAAGCAGACGGACGTCGCCTTCGGCAACATCATTGGATCGAATATCTACAATTTGCTCGGGATAGGCGGCGTGACAGCCTTGGTCGCGCCCGGCCCCGTTCCTGCGGCAATTGTGAGTTTCGACAACCTTGTGATGCTGTGCGTCTCACTCCTGTTTGTGATCTTCGCCTTCACGCGCTTGCAGATTTCGCGCCTGGAAGGTGGGCTTCTTTTGGCGGGATACGGGCTCTATCTGGCATGGCTTTGGCCGTAACGGGCATGCGGCATAGACCAAAAACCGAGCCTATCCGGAAGTAAACCCTCTGAAATCGCACAAAAAACCGGCAGTTGACCAGTATCTGGCGGAGTGGAGTTTCCAAAGCAAAGCTGTCCGTTATAGTCGGCTCAAGGGAGACACCATGAGCGACAGTGCGGGCTATTTCGATGAGATGCGGGGTTTTGGGGATGGCGCGCGGGCGCCTTATGGCCAGTACGCCGCTTGGTTTGGACAGGAAGACCCCAAAGGTCTGATGAAGGAAGCCAAGGAGGCGGAAGACTTTTTCCGCCGCACTGGAATCACCTTTAACGTCTATGGACAGGCCGAGGCGGAAGAACGACTAATCCCCTTCGATATCGTGCCTAGGATCATTTCCGGCAAGGAATGGGCGCGTTTGACCAAAGGGATTGAGCAGCGCGTGCGCGCGATCAATGCTTTTCTTTACGACATTTATCACCGGCAGGAGATTTTGCGGGCTGGGCGTGTTCCCGTTGATCTGATCGCGCGGAACGAGGCGTTTCTGCCGATGATGATCGGGGTTGAGCCGCCGGGTGGGATTTACACGCATATTGTGGGGATTGATCTGGTCCGCACGGGCGAGGACGAGTTCTTCGTGCTCGAAGACAATGCGCGGACACCGTCTGGCGTGTCTTACATGCTCGAAAACCGCGAAACGATGCTGCAGATGTTCCCAGAGCTCTTCAGCCAGATCAAAGTGCGGCCGGTGTCGCAGTATCCGATCTCTCTGCGCAACTCACTCGCCGCCGCGATGCCGCCGGACGCGAGCCCTGATCAAACGGTGGCCGTTCTGACGCCGGGTATCCACAACTCTGCCTATTTTGAACATGCCTTCCTGGCCGATCAAATGGGGGTGGAGCTGGTTGACGGCACCGACCTGAAGGTCATTGACGGGCGTATCGCGATGCGCACGACGCGCGGGTACAAGCCTATTGACGTAGTTTACCGACGGATTGACGACGATTTCCTCGACCCGATGAACTTCAACCCCGACAGCCTGCTGGGCGTGCCTGGGATATTTGATGTCTATCGTGCCGGGCGGATTACGATCGCGAATGCACCGGGCACGGGAATTTCCGACGACAAGGCTATCTATAGCTACATGCCCGACATTGTTGAGTTCTATACGGGTGAGAAAGCGATCCTGCAGAACGTACCAACGTGGCGCTGTTCCGAACCTGAGGCGCTTGCCTATGTCCTCGACAACCTCGCCGATCTCGTTGTGAAAGAGGTGCATGGGTCCGGCGGCTACGGTATGCTTGTTGGTCCCGCAGCCTCAAAGAAAGAACTGGCGGCCTTCCGTGCAAAGCTGGAAGCAAAGCCAGGTGGGTACATCGCGCAGCCGACGCTTGCGCTGTCGACCGTGCCGATCCTGACCAAGGCGGGCCTCGCCCCACGCCATGTGGATTTGCGACCTTTCGCACTCTTCAGTCCAAATGGCGTTGATATCACGCCGGGCGGGTTGACGCGCGTGGCTCTGAAAAAGGGAAGCCTCGTGGTGAATTCAAGCCAGGGAGGCGGCACCAAAGACACCTGGGTGCTGGAGGACGACTGATGCTGGGAAAAACCGCAGGCGGCCTCTTTTGGATGTTCCGCAATCTTGAACGAAGTGAAAACACGGCCCGGCTGATTGAAGCGGGCTTTCGGATCGCATTGACGCGGCCGGGAAGCGAGGAGTGGACAAGCGTCTTGAAGACCGCCGCTGCTGAGCAGGCTTATACTGCCATCCATGGTGACGTTGAACAGGCGAAGGTGATTGACTTTCTTTTGCGTGACCCAAGCAACCCGTCATCGGTGATGTCGTCATACGCCCAGGCGCGGCAGAACGCGCGACTGGTCCGCACGGCCATCACCCGCGAGGTGTGGGAGGCAGTTAACGAGTCCTTTATGGAGCTGAAGAAATGTTTGGCCCGCCCCGTGTCTGAGCGGGACCTGCCCGATATTCTGGGTCAGATCCGCCGGGATTCTGCTTTGGTGCGCGGTGCATTGCACGGGTCGATGCTGCGCAATGATGTCTTTGACTTTTGCCGCATGGGGACATTTCTGGAGCGTGCGGACAATACGGCGCGCATTCTGGACGTGAAGTATTACGTGTTGTTGCCGTCGGTGACGCAGGTCGGATCGTCACTTGATAACGTGCAGTGGGAGACCATCTTGCGATCGGTTTCTGGTGTACGTGCCTACAGCTGGCTCAATCAAGGCAAGGCCACACCGATGGGGATTGCGGATTTTTTGATTTTCGATCCCAGGATGCCGCGCAGTCTGCGATACTCACTTACCAAAATTCGCAGCAACCTTGCGATGCTCGAAGCGCAATACAACGACCGACACCCTTGCCATGACACGGTTGAACGGCTGGACGCGTCACTGACAGCCAACACGGTTGAGCACGTCTTCGAAGACGGATTGCATGAATTTCTGACGCAATTCTTGGGCGATATTGGCCAACTCGGCACTGATATCCAGTCCGATTACAAATTTATGGAGTGATGCCATGCTGCTGAAAATCACCCACGCCACGACTTACCAATTCGAAACACCTGTGAATTACGGATTGCAGCAGTTGCGGCTGACCCCGAAAAGCCGCGTTGGGCAAAACGTGGTGGATTGGTCGATGGATATCGCGGGCGGTCAGCTAGAGACCACATTTTCCGATCATCACGCAAACACGGTGTCGCTGATCTCATTTGCGCCGCACGCCGAGGAGATCAAGATCACCTGCACGGGTGAGGTAGCGACCGAAGATCAATCTGGCGTAGTGGGAAAACAGAAAGGCTGCATGCCTTTGTGGTTGTTCCAGCGCTCAACTGACCTGACACGGGCGACCACGAATGTGCGCAAGCTGACGAAAGGGCTGCGCGACTCTTATGACAACGAGATCGCCTTGCTGCACGACCTGTCCGCCCGCATTCTTGAGGCCGTGCCCTATGAGATCGGTCAGACCCATGCAGAAACCTCTGCTGATGCGGCTATCGTCGAAGGGCGGGGTGTCTGTCAGGATCACGCACACATCTTTATCGCTGCCGCGCGGGCGATGGATTTTCCGGCGCGCTATGTGTCTGGTTACCTCAGAATGGACGACCGGGCCGAACAGGACGCGACCCATGCCTGGGCAGAGGTGCATGTGGATGGGATCGGTTGGGTTGGTTTCGACATCTCAAACGGCATTTCGCCCGATGAACGCTATGTCAGGGTGGCCACTGGCCTTGATTATCGCGAAGCGGCACCGATATCCGGCATCAGGTTTGGTGCGGGTGCAGAAACGTTAAGGGTGGACCTCCAGGTACAACAGCAATAACCGTTTCTGCGGAACTTCGAGCGGAACATCATGACATATTGTATTGGTCTGAAACTTGACCGTGGTTTGGTCTTCATGTCCGACACGCGGACAAATGCGGGCGTCGACAACATCAGCGTGTTCCGCAAGATGTTTCACTGGGAAAAAGAGAACGAACGCTGCATCACAATGATGACTGCCGGCAACCTTGCCACAACCCAAGCTGTTGTGAGCCTGCTGAACGAGCGCGCCTTGCCTGCTGCGGAGCGAGGTTCACCGTCCATCCTCGAAGCATCCTCAATGTACCAAGTGGCGAAGCTGGTCGGGGAAACCTTGCGCGAAGTCATTCGCGAGCAGGCGGGGGAAAGCGGGCCAGAAGCCGAAGCGCAGTTCTCCGCGACCCTGATGGTTGGCGGGCAGGTGAAAGGCGGCGATCCGCGACTGTTTATGGTCTATCCCGAAGGCAACTTTGTCGAAGCCGGGGAAGAAACGCCGTTCTTTCAAATCGGTGAAACGAAATACGGCAAGCCGATCATCGTGCGCGCGTTCTCGCCCGAAATGAGCTTTGAGGATGCCATCAAGGTCATGATGCTCAGCTTCGATTCGACGCTGAAGGCCAATTTGTCTGTCGGGCTTCCGCTTGATCTGCATGTCTATCGGGCAGGGAGCCTGAAGACGGGGCTCCTCAGACGTATTGAAGAGTCAGATCCTTATTTCTCAGAGTTGTCGGCCGGGTGGAGCGACGCGCTGCGCGATGCGGTACAAAGCATGCCGCCTTATTCGCTGGACGACTAAGAGCATTCCCTCCCGATCATGCGTTTACATATCGGCCTGAGTTGAGGCACGGTATGTCAAACGACGAGGGAGATAATCATGAAAAAGATGCTCATGGCCGCTGCGGCCACAGCTTTGTGTGCGACATCGGCTCTGGCCGAGGTCAAAGTGGGAATGATCACCACTCTGTCTGGCGGGGGCGCTGGTCTGGGGATCGACGTGCGTGACGGGTTCATGCTGGCGATTGGTCAGTCTGGCCGGGACGACATTGAGGTCGTGATCGAGGACGACCAGCGCAAGCCAGACATCGCGGTGCAGCTGTCCGACAAGATGATCCAGTCCGAACGTGTTGACGTGATGACGGGAATTATCTGGTCGAACCTCGCGATGGCCGTGGTGCCAGCAGCGGTGAACCAGAACGTGTTCTACCTGTCGCCGAATGCCGGACCGTCGCCTTTGGCAGGCCAGGGCTGCCATCAGAATTACTTCAACGTCGCGTGGCAGAACGACAACCTGCACGAAGCCGCAGGCGCCTACGCGAACGGAGCTGGCTACACCAACAGCTTCATCATGGCGCCGAACTATCCAGCAGGCACGGATGCGCTGACTGGGTACAAGCGCTTCTTCGAAGGGGATCTCGCGGCAGAAGTTTACACCCAACTGGGCCAGACAGACTACGCCGCTGAAATTGCGCAAATCCGGGCGAGTGATGCGGACAGTGTGTTCTTCTTCCTACCGGGCGGCATGGGGATTTCGTTCCTGAAGCAATATGCTGACAGCGGCATCGACAAGCCGGTGATCGGCCCTGCATTCAGCTTTGATCAGGGGATCCTGCAGGCCGTTGGTGATGCCGCGCTGGGAGTCGTGAACACGTCGCAATGGAACAAGGACATCGACAACCCGACCAACGCGGCCTTTGTCGAAAGCTTCCAGGCCGAGTACGGGCGGTTGCCGTCGCTCTATGCCAGTCAGGGGTTCGACACCGCGAACCTGCTGCTTTCGGCTTTGGAGAAGGCTGACCCATCCGACGCGGATGCATTCCGCGCAGCACTGCGCGCTGCGGAGTTTGACAGCACACGTGGCGATTTTGCCTTCGGGCCGAACCACCACCCGGTGCAGACAATCTATGCCCGGGAGGTGATTAAGGAAGGTGATGTTTTCACCAACAAGATTATCGGCACAGCGCTGGAAAACCATGCAGATGCCTATGCGGTTGACTGCAAGATGTGATGTGAATCTGGCCCGTTCCTTTCCAGGGGCGGGCCACCGATTTCTTTGAAAGAAATCGGACTGAATTCTTTCAAATAATTCACCCCCTCAGCCACTTCTGACACGTACATCATGACAACACCCCTGATTATCGAGCAGGTGCTGAACGGTCTGCAGTTCGGCGTGATGCTGTTCCTGATGGCCGCTGGCCTGACGCTGATCTTCGGGGTGATGGGGCTGATCAACCTCGCGCATGGGTCGCTCTACATGGTTGGGGCCTTCGCTGCGGCGGCTGTCGCGGGCGCAACCGGATCTTTTTTTCTAGGCCTCATCGCGGCATTGGCCGCAGCGGCTTTTGCGGGCGCGGTTGTCGAAATGGTGGTTATCCGCAGGCTCTACGCAGCGGCGCATCTCGATCAGGTTCTGGCGACATTCGCGTTGATCCTGATCTTCTCGGAAGGGACGCGCTGGCTTTACGGCTCGTTTCCACTGTTTCTGGATATTCCCGATTCGCTTTCCGGGCCGGTGACCTTGCCGGGGGGCATCCAGTATCCGCTGTATCGGCTGACGCTGATTGGGATCGGCTTAGCGGTTGCGATTGGCCTTTGGGCGCTGATCGAGAAGACTCGGATCGGCGTACAAATCCGCGCAGGCGAGAATGACAGGGAGATGATTGCAGCGCTCGGTGTCAACATTTCCAAGCTCTATACCCTGATCTTTGCGCTGGGCGCAGCACTAGCGGGACTAGCAGGCGCGTTGGTTGGCGCCATACAGTCGGTGCAGGTTGGCATGGGGGAGCCGGTGTTGATCCTCGCCTTCGTGGTGATTGTCATCGGTGGGATAGGGTCGATCCGTGGTGCGTTCATTGGCGCGCTGCTGGTGGGTCTTACGGACACGTTGGGCGGGGTGTTCCTCCCGGAGCTGTTCAAACTGTTCATGGAAACAGGGGCCGCGCAGAAAAGCGGGTCAGCCATTGCGTCCATGGGCATCTATATCCTCATGGGCCTCGTGCTGATCTGGCGACCCACGGGCCTCTTTGGGGCGCGGGCATGAGGGTTGATGAGCGGATGATCAATACGGTCGTCATTGCAGGACTACTGGCACTGCCGCTCTACGCACTGGCGGTGGATGAGCCGTTTACGATCACGCTGGTCACCCGTGCGGTGATCCTGGCACTCGCGGCGGTGGGGTTGAACATCGTGCTGGGCATCGGCGGGATGGTCAGCTTTGGCCATGCGGTGTTCTTCGGCATCGGCGGCTACGCGATGGGCATCCTCGCCTATCACGCACAGACGTTCACCGTGTTGGACCTCGGGCTTTTCACCACCGGTGGCACGAAGATGATGCCGGTGATCTGGCTGGTCGCGATGGTGGTGTCGGCGGTGGTCGCGCTGCTCATTGGCGTGCTGTCGCTGCGCACAAGCGGGGTCTATTTCATCATGATCACCCTCGCCTTCGGGCAGATGTTTTTCTACTTCGCGATCTCCTGGGCGCAGTACGGCGGTGAGGATGGCGTGTCGATCTATGTCCGCAACAGCTTTCCGGGGCTGAACACGCTTGTGCCGATCCAGTTCTTTGGGGTGTGTTTTGTGCTGCTTTGCGTCGTGCTGTTTCTGGTGGCGCAATTGCAAGCCTCCCCATTCGGGCTGGCCCTCAACGGGACACGACAGTCAGAAGCGCGGGCGCAGGCGGTGGGCCTGAACCCGATGCGGCTCAAGCTGCTGGCCTTTGTCATCTCGGGTGCGGTGACCGGGTTGGCCGGGGCGCTGTTTGCGGACCTCAACCGGTTCGTCTCCCCCTCGATGTTTTCCTGGCAGCTGTCAGGAGAGTTGATCGTGCTGATCATCATCGGCGGCGTGGGCCGTTTGATAGGGCCGGTGATCGGCGCCAGTGTGTTTGTTACGTTGGAGCATTTTCTCGGCGGGTTGACCGATTTTTGGCACGTCTATCTTGGCGTCATCCTCCTCTGCATCGTGCTGTTCGGGCGCGGTGGCATCATTGGCCTGCTGACCGGGCAGGAGGGTGCGCATGTCTGACGTCGTGCTGGAAACCAGGGGGCTGGTGAAACGCTTTGGCGCGCTGACGGCGACGGATGACGTGTCGATCGACCTGCGCACGGGCGAGATTCACGCGGTGATTGGGCCGAATGGCGCGGGCAAGTCGACGCTGATCCAGCAGATATGCGGTGGGTTGGTGCCCGATGTGGGGCAGGTGTTTTTGCAGGGGCGCGATGTATCGGGGCTGTCGACGGCGGCGCGGGCGCAGGCCGGGCTGGGGCGGACGTTTCAGATCTCGGCGCTCTGCATGGAAGACGGCGTGTTGGAGAACGCGGTGCTGGGTGCGATTGGCGCGCAAGGGGCGTCCTGGCGGTGCTGGCGCGGGGCGTTGCGGACGGAGGGTCTGGTCGCGCGGGCAGAAGCGGCTTTGGCACGGGTTGGGTTGGCGGACCAGCGAGAGGTACGCTGCGCAAACTTGTCCCATGGGCAGCGGCGGCAGTTGGAGGTGGCCGTTGCGCTGACGCTGGAACCCAAGGCCTTTGTAATGGATGAGCCGATGGCGGGCCTCGGCGCGGAAGGCTCAAAGGAGATGACCGCGTTTCTGGATGGCTTGCGGTCTGAGGCACCCATCCTGCTCGTGGAACACGACATGGATGCGGTGTTTGCGCTCGCGGACCGGATCAGCGTGCTCGTTTACGGCAAGATCATCGCGACCGGCACGGCGGATGAGATCCGCGCAAGTGCCGCCGTGCGCGACGCCTATCTGGGGGAGGAGGCATGAGCCTCTTGATCTTGGAAGGCGTTAGCGCGTCTTACGGCGATAGCCAGACGCTGTTTGGTGTTGATCTGTCCGTTGCGCCCGGTGAGGTGACCGCGCTGATGGGGCGGAATGGGATGGGCAAGTCCACGACCGTGAAGACGATTTGCCGGATGATCCGGTCGGAAGGGGTGCTGACCTTTGACGGGCAGGACCTGCACGCGCTGCCGAGCCATAAGGTGGCTCGTCTGGGTGTCGGGCTGGTGCCGGAGGGGCGGCGGTGTTTCAAGGATTTGACCGTGCGGGAGAATTTGATCGCCGCGGCAAGGCCCGGCGAGTGGGACTTTGCCAAGGTGAGCGCGCTATTTCCGCGTTTGGGGGAGCGTGCAGGTCAGCGGGCGGCGTCTTTATCCGGGGGAGAGCAGCAGATGCTCGCCATCGGGCGGGCATTGATGACGAACCCACGGCTATTGGTGCTGGACGAGGCGACTGAGGGGCTGGCCCCGATCATTCGGCAAGAGATTTGGGCGGCTCTGGCGCGGCTGAAAGCAGAGACCGGCGTGGCGATCCTTGTGGTCGACAAGTCTCTGAAGGAACTATCCGCAGTTTGCGACAGCGCGGTCCTACTCGAGCGTGGCACGACGGTATGGGCAGGCCCGATGGCGGGCCTCACCCCTGATATTTCTGAGCGTTACGTCGGCGTTTAGCCAGCTACAGGTGCGGGAAGTAATCCTCGCACCCGCCTTCGCGGTAAACGTCAGCGGTGCAGCAGTGCAGCCCGCCGCCAAAGGCATAAGCGTCGCGCAGCTCTACCTCGACCACTTCCATACCCAGCTTATCCATCTGTTCGGCCTGATAGACCTCTGACTTCTCCACACAGACGGTTTTCGGGTCGAGCACCAACACGTTCATGCTAAGCCAGACAGAGGAATAACACAGCGGCGGTGGCGCGTTGTGCGCTGGTTGGGCAGCATCCACAATCTCCCACCCGTTCTTTTCAAACATCCCGCGCTGGTCGTCGGGCAAACGACGTTGCGGGTTGTTCAGGATCAAACCGGGGCGCAGCGGCGTGAAGGTCGCGTCGATGTGGATCGGGTAGGGGTCGCCGGGGAAGTTCACAGTATGCACCCGGTGATCGGGGAAGTGACGGGCGAGCCATGCGATGCCTTTCAGGTTCGTCGTGAACCCATGCTGCACCACCAGATCACGGCCAAAGCGCAGGACGTCTGCAGCGTCAAAAAGCGGCTCTTCTTCGGTCGTGACAAAGAATTTTTCTGCCGCCCATTGCAGGCGTTTTTCGACGCCGATTTTGTCGGACAGGTAATCGGGGTGATAGTCCGCATCCGTCAGACGCGGCTTTGGTGCCGCCTCATGCCGGAAATTGGGGTCTTCGTCCCAGTATTGCTGCATCAGGGGCCGGTAGTTGAGGTATTCAAACCAGCGGCAGCGATACGACATCGTCGCCTCTAAGATCTCCGACCCAACTGTCAGCAGCACATCACGCGGCGGCATACAGCCAAACTGGCTATCGGTGTGGAAATCCGGTGTTGTCGCAGGCAAGGCGTGGTCAATCGGCGTGGGGCGGTCCACGCGGATGCCCCGCGCCTCCAACTGGCCCGCGAAGGTGTCGAGCAATTCATTGGCGCGATCAATCGTCTCCTGCGGGCGCTTACCCCATTGGCCCCGCATGTCACTGTCTTCGGGCACTTTGGCATCCAGCGCAGGCTCTTCGGGGGGGATATGGCAGTTGTCGGCGCGGCCAACAATGACGTGTTTCAGCGGATCCCACTCATTCCAGCTATTGACCACTGTCTTGGCCATGGTCTTACTCCCTTTTGGTGACGTCACTCGCTAGCGCGAATTGAACCACCTGGGAAGATGAAAAGTAGCCTGTCAAATCAACGACATGAGCTGTGGAGGTGCGCGATGAAACTCAATGAACCGCAGCATGCGGCACCTGCGGATGCGCGCGTGCGCAAATCGGTTGAACCCGTCATTTGTTATCCGCCTGAAACTCTACCGCCCGTTGATCTCGACGCTCTGACAGCCGTCCGTGGTAATGCGGTCCGGACGGATCATATCACCGTCGCACCACGAAACGCCGGGTGTATTGCGGTGCCTGCGGGCGCGTTCTTCCGGATTTCTTCAGTCGAGGGGAGCCAGGTCGGAGATCTGAACCTCTGGAATCTGCATGATTTGAGCGAGCGGTTCTATTCGGGGAAGACCCGCGCCTTGCACGGCACACACCTGTCGACGGGGGATCGGATGTGGTCGTCGTTCCCGGCGATGCGCGCGATGGCGACGATCACGGATGATACGCTGGACTGGTATGGGTTCGATGAATTTGGTGGGTCGGTCCACGATGTCATCGGGACGCGCTGCGATCCTTACACCGGGCGGTTACTGTCCGGTGGCGACTATCACTACTGCTGCCACTCAAATCTGACCCGCGCCTTGGCCGATTGGGCCGGAGTCCCGTTGCGGGAGGCAGAGCCACTGGTGCATGACGTGCTAAATGTCTTCATGTGCACGGGATTTGACCGCCAGACCGGGCAATACTTCATGAAGGGCAGTCCTGTGCGGCCGGGGGACTATCTGGAGTTCTATGCTGAAATTGATCTGTTGGTCGGGCTATCCGCCTGCCCGGGCGGCGATTGTTCGTCCGAACACTCGTCGGATGAGGCGGCGTGTTATCCTTTGGTGATCGAGGTCTTTGATCCTGGCGCCGAGGTCCGCGCGCGGCATGTGCAGCCAGACCTAAACGCTTATGATCGCTCACATGGTCGGGGTGACCTATGAAGCTGATCGCAAATCCCCACCGCGGTGGGACGAAACTGGCGCCAGAAGCCCCTTATCCGTCCGTTGATGCCGCGCATGTGGATGACTTGCTTGGACAGTGCCCGATGGCGGACGTCACGCCTTTGGTCGATGCATCTGATGTCGTTCCTGCTGGAAAGCTTTGGGTGAAAGATGAGAGGGGACGGATGGGCCTCGGATCTTTCAAGGCTCTGGGTGCGGCCTACGTGATCGCGACCGATGCCTCCGCGAAGGATGCCACGCCGGGGTCTGAGACATTACGGGGACGGACCTTTGTGACGGCGAGTGCAGGAAACCACGGGCTCAGCGTTGCGGCTGGTGCCCGTGTTTTTGGCGCGAAGGCAGTTGTCTACATCGCCGAAACCGTGCCGGAAAGCTTTGCGGAGCGGCTGCGCAGTTACGGCGCGCGCGTTGTTCGATCAGGCGCAGATTATGCTGCGTCGATGGAAGCGGCTGCAAAGTCGGCAGAGGAAAACGGTTGGACGTTGTTATCCGACAGTTCCTGGGACGGATATACCGACCTTCCGCATCGCTTGATGGAAGGGTATCTGCGCATGGCGAAAGAGGCGTTGGACCAGGTGCCAAGCGCGCCGACCCATGTGTTTTTGCAAGCGGGTGTGGGCGGATTGGCCGGCGCGGTCGCAGCCTATGTGCGGCGAGTCCATGGTGACACCCCCCGTATCATTGTCGTGGAACCGGCGGCGGCGCCGGCTTTGCAGGCCAGTATCACCGCAGGGCGCTGCGTTTTCGCGGATGGACCTGATAGCATCATGGGGCGCCTAGATTGTAAGGAGCCGTCATTGATTGCTCTGAACGGCCTTGCGCGAGACGCAGATGATTTTCTGACCCTGCGTGACAATGAAGTGGCAGCGCTCTTGCCCGAAATGACGCAAGCGGGAATGGAGACATCTGCGTCGGGTGGGGCGGGCATTGCGGGCGCAATGCACGATGACGTCCGCGTTGCTGTTGGGTTGGATGCGGAGGCCGTTGTTCTCTGTTTTTTATCCGAGGGACCTGCATGAGGGGCTTTGCCGAAGCTGAGTTCGTAGAGCGGACTGCTCGCGCGCAGGCGCTTATGGCCGATCATGAACTCGCCGCACTTTTGCTGACGACAGAGCCCGAGGTGCGATACTTCACCGGTTACCTGACTCGCTTCTGGGAAAGCCCGACGCGGCCTTGGTTCTTGATCTTGCCTGCTAATGGCAAGCCCATCGCGGTGATTCCATCTATTGGTGCAGACCTGATGGGCAAGACATGGGTCGAAGATATCCGCACCTGGACATCCCCGGATCTGGAGGATGACGGCGTCACGCTGCTCGGGGAATCCCTGCGTGAGGTTGTTCCGGCAAGTGGCCGCATAGGCCTGCCGGACGGACATGAAACGCATGTGCGCATGCCGCTGGCTGATCTAGAGCGCTTGCGCCGTGAGCTTGATGGTTGTGTGGTTGCAGGCGACAGCGGAATCATCCGGCAACTGAGAATGGTCAAAAGCGCCGCTGAGATCGCCAAAATCGCAAAAGCATGCAGCATCGCAGATCGTGCATTTGCGCGTGTGCCAGAGATTGCCCGTGAAGGTGTGCCGCTTGAAGAGGTCTTCCGACGCTTTCAGATGCTCTGTCTTGAGGAAGGCGCAGATTTTGTGCCCTACCTTGCTGGCGGCGCCGGGGCTGGCGGGTATGACGATGTGATCTCTCCGGCCAGTGAAACGCCGTTGCAATCTGGCGATGTTCTGATGCTGGACACGGGGCTGATCTGGGACGGTTATTTCTGCGACTTCGACCGCAATTGGGCGGTTTCGACTGCAAGCGACAGCGTCACCGACGGTCATGAAAGATTGATCGCGGCGACCGAGGCAGCATTTGAGATGGCAAAGCCGGGTGTAACAGCATCCCAATTGCATGCTGTGATGGCACCATTCCTAGGGGAAGAAACCGGCGCAGGTCGGCTGGGCCATGGTTTGGGAATGTCGCTTACCGAATGGCCTTCGCTGATCCCGACCGACCACACCCCGCTTGTCGACGGCATGGTACTGACCTTGGAGCCGGGAATTGCCACAGCTGGCGGCGTATTGGTGCACGAGGAGAATATCGCGATTACAGAGACGGGTGCGCGGTGGCTATCAACACCCGCAGCTGCGGAGATCAGCGTGATATGACCGCGCTGCCCTATACCCTTGATCCGAGCGTCGATCTTGTCGCGCCGATCGGGCTGATCGTTTTGCAAGCGGACGAGACGCTGGAGGTTGAGTTCAAACAAAGCTTCGCGGATGCCCCCAACCCGCTTTATGTCACACGCATTCCAAGTGGCGCGGCTGTGACGCCCGAGACGCTTGGTGCGATGCAAACTGAATTAGCAGATGCCGCAGCCTTGTTGCCGTCAGCCCGGCATTTTCCGGTTATCGGGTACGGTTGCACCTCAGCAAGTGCGCACATCGGATCCGCCAAGGTGGAAGCCTTGGTCCGGTCGGTGGTTTCCGTGGAAACTGTCACGAACCCACTACGCGCTGCAGTGTTCGAAGCCGGGCGGCTTGGCCTGAACCGCTTCGCGCTCCTGTCGCCCTATGTGGAAGAGGTGAACACCTCGCTGCGCGATGCCTTTGCGCGCGATGGGATCAGCACTGAGGTCTTTGGAAGTTTCAACGAAGCCGAAGAGGCCAATGTGGTGCGGATCTCAACGCAGTCGATTGTCGACGCAGCGGTGATGCTTGGGCAGTCGAATGAGGCCGATGCAGTCTTCCTAAGTTGCACCAATTTGCGCACCCAAGCGGCGATCCCGGAGATTCGCGCGCGCCTTGGAAAACCGGTGTTCTCAAGCAATTCGGTTCTCGCGTCGCATATCCGACATCTCGTTGGCCTAAATGATGGGCAAATTTAGGCTAATCACCTAGTGTTTCGAGAGATTATTGGTTGCTTCATGGGCGGACACGCCGTCTAATATCGTCCGGAAAGTCGCCCAAGAGAGGTGACACGACAACACTCGGGGAGCCTCTGTGGTCAATCCAACCAGCGAGTCCGCTTTCGTACAATTCGATCGCGTACAGAAGTCCTATGACGGCGAAACGCTTGTCGTGAAAGACTTGAACCTGTCTATGCCGAAGGGAGAGTTTCTGACGATGCTCGGGCCGTCGGGCTCTGGCAAGACAACCTGCCTGATGATGCTGGCAGGGTTTGAAACGGCGACCCACGGCGACATCCTGCTGAATGGTACGTCGATCAACAACATCCCGCCGCACAAGCGCGGCATCGGGATGGTCTTCCAGAACTACGCCCTCTTCCCGCATATGACGGTGGCAGAGAACCTGTCGTTTCCGCTCGAAGTGCGGAAGATGGGCAAGTCGGATCGGGAGGCGAAAGTGAAACGCGCGCTCGACATGGTTCAGATGGGGGACTTCGGCGGACGGCGCCCTGCGCAATTGTCTGGCGGTCAGCAGCAGCGGATCGCGCTTGCACGCGCGCTTGTATTCGAACCGGAGCTGGTGCTGATGGACGAACCCCTTGGCGCGCTCGACAAGCAGTTGCGCGAACACATGCAGTTTGAAATTACGCGCCTGGCCCACGACCTCGGGATCACCACCGTCTACGTGACCCACGACCAGACAGAAGCTCTGACGATGTCCGACCGTGTCGCCGTCTTTGATGATGGCCGCATCCAGCAATTGGCGCCCCCGGATCAGTTGTATGAGGAGCCGGAAAACAGTTTCGTGGCGCAGTTCATCGGTGAGAACAATACGCTGACGGGTGTGGTGAAATCCGTGAGCGGAGATGCGTGTGTTATTACCCTGGATAGCGGAGAAGAGATTGACGCGAAGCCCGTCAACGTCTCGCAGCCGGGTGAGCGCACGAAGGTGTCGATCCGGCCCGAGCGGGTTGAGTTCAACAAGGATCGTCTGAACCCAAACGCGCATACGATCAAAGCCCAGGTGAAAGAGTTCATCTACATGGGTGACATCTTCCGCTTCCGTCTGTCGGTCGCGGGCAATGACGACTTTATCGTGAAAACACGCAATGCGCCTGACGCGGTGAAACTGACACCGGGTGAGACGATTGAAATCGGTTGGCTTGCTGCCGACTGTCGGGCGCTTGACGCCTGAACACTATCCCGCTGACGGCTAGACTGCGGCGGGGTTCACTCAGATGTCTGGAGGCGGTCCGGGCCAGGCATCCACACAAAATGGACCAAACGGGAGAACACAATGAAACTAACAACACTGTTGATGTCTGCCACGGCCATGACCGTTGCAGGGTCTGCTATCGCTGAAGAAATGACCATCGTGTCATGGGGCGGTGCGTATTCAAACTCTCAATTGAAGGCATATCATGAGCCCTATTCTGAGAAGACTGGCGTTACGATCATTAACGATGACAGCTCAGCCGAAGCTGTGGCCAAGCTGCGCGCGATGAACGAAGCAGGGAACGTGACATGGGACGTGGTTGACGTAGTTGCCGCTGACGCGATCCGCCTGTGCGACGAAGGTCTGGCACTGGAAATCGATGCTGACACACAGCTGGCCGCAGCGCCCGACGGCACGCCAGCCTCCGAAGACTTTGGCGACCTGATCGTCTCTGACTGCTTCATTCCGCAGATCGTCTATTCCACCACATTCGGCTACCGCACCGACATGGTGCCAGATGGCGTCGAGCCGCCGTCCGAGATCTGCTCCGTCTTCGATCTGGAAACATATCCTGGCAAGCGCGCGCTGGAAAAGCGCCCGATCAACAACATGGAATGGGCGCTGCTGTGTGACGGTGTTGCCAAGGAAGACGTCTATGATGTTCTGGAAACAGAAGAGGGCCAGGATCAGGCCCTCGCCAAACTCGACACCATCAAGGGCGACGTAATTTGGTGGTCGGCCGGTGCGGACACACCCCAGCTTCTGGCGGATGGCGAGATCTTCATGGGCTCCACCTACAACGGGCGTCTTTTCTCGGTCATCGAGGAGCAGAACCAGCCTGTTGCCATCATGTGGGACGCGCAGGTGTTTGACCTTGATGGATGGATCATCCCAACCGGTCTGAGCCCAGAGCGTGAAGCACGCGCGCTGGACTATATCATGTTCGCCACAGACACGCAGCGTCTGGCAGATCAGGCCAAGTACATCTCCTACGGTCCGGCACGCCTGTCGTCCGCACCGCTGGTCGGTACACATGCTGAACTGGGGATCGAGATGGCACCACATATGCCAACAGACCCAGCGAACGCCGCGAACACGTTCCTCTATAACTACGAGTTCTGGGCAGACTACCGCGACGATATCGACGCGAAGTTCCAGGCGTGGCTCGCACAATAAGGCCGGATGCGGCGGGTTAGACCCCGCTCGACGGATCAAAACTGCGGTAGGGCGGGGTTTCATCCCGCCTTGCCCACCTCACGAACGACAGCTTGCCTGACGCGTCACTATCGACGGTCGAAACAGGAAAACCGCATTATGGCTGACACCACCGCGAATGGCCCCGTCCTTGCTGCTGATGGCACGCCGCTCAAGCAAAGCCTCGCCAGATCGCTGCGTCGTCAGAAGATGCGCGCACTCATGCTGATTGCGCCGTTGCTAGTGTTTGTCCTGCTGTCTTTCATCTTCCCGATTGCGAGCATGCTGTTCCGGTCGGTAGAAAATGGGATCGTGCAAGACACGCTCCCTGAGACAGTCGCAGCGTTACAGCAATGGGATGAACAGAGCGGCGAACTGCCGGACGAAGAAGTTTACGCGGCCTTCATCCGCGACATGATCATCGCAGTCGACAATAAGGAACACACACGTCTCGGCAGTCGTTTGAACTACGAAGAGACGGGCATGTCGTCGATGTTCCGCCGATCTGGTCGCGCGATTGGGCGCCTCGACCCGGTCGAAGACGCGCCGTTTAAAGAAGCATTGATCGATATCCACGATGGCTGGGGTGAAGTGGGGACTTGGCAAACCATCAAGACCCATGCGGTGCCGCTTACCAATGGATACTTCCTCAACGCTGTCGACATGCAGCGCACCGTGGATGGCGCGCAAGCGCAGCCCGAAAGCAAACAAATCCTGATCACGTTGTTTGGTCGCACATTGCAGATGTCGCTGATCATTACCGGGGCCTGCATTCTGCTTGGCTACCCCATTGCCTGGCTTTTGGCGAACTTGCGAATGCGCACCGCGAACTTGCTGATGATCCTCGTGTTATTGCCATTCTGGACGTCGCTTCTTGTAAGGACGTCCGCGTGGAAGGTGATGTTGCAGCAGCAGGGCGTGATCAACGACACGCTGGTGTGGCTGGGGCTGGTCGATGATGCCGCGCGATTGGTCATCATCAACAACCAGATTGGCACAATCATTGCGATGACACATATCTTGCTGCCCTTCATGATCTTGCCGATGTATTCGGTGATGCAGACCATCCCGCCGAGTTACACCCGCGCGGCAAAGTCGCTGGGGGCCACGAATTGGACGGCCTTCTGGCGGGTCTACTTCCCGCAATCTGTGCCCGGGATCGGAGCGGGGTCGATCCTCGTCTTTATCCTCGCGATCGGCTACTACATCACGCCTGAGATCGTGGGCGGCACTAAGGGTGTCTTCATCTCGAACCGGATTGCCTATCACATCTCAAGCTCGCTCAACTGGGGTCTAGCTGCGGCGCTGGGGACAATTCTGCTGGCGGCTGTACTGATCCTTTATTGGGCCTACGACCGGATCGTTGGGATCGACAACGTGAAGTTGGGGGGCTGAGGACATGGCGATGACAACCCCAATCTCCCGCAAACCCTTGTCGATGGTCGTGCCAACCGTCGCGGTGGCGGGTGCGTTTCTTGGCCTGTTTGTGGGCACGGCGAACGGATCTGGCCTAATGGGCGTTGTGATTGGCGCGGCCTTGATGGGCGCGCTGGCCTTCGCCCTGACCACGCTATGGGGCAACGAAAGCGCGTCACGGTGGAGCGTTGTCGCCTTGCTCGGCGCGCTGGGCTTCTTGCTGGGATCAATCCCGGGGCTAATCCTTGGTCTTTTGGCTGGGTGGTTCTTTGGTTGGTTCATCTTTTGGCTGTTCGAAGGACGCTATCGCGGCCACTTGCAGCCCTATCTGACGAGCGGTCAGGTTTTCTGGCACTACGCGTTCCGGGTCATCTGCGGCGCGATTTTTGTGTTTCTCATCACACCGATCCTTGTGGTGATCCCGCTCAGCTTCAATGCGCAGGACTTCTTCACTTTCACGCCAGAAATGCTGCGATTTGATCCGGCGGGGTATAGCCTCAAACACTATGAGGATTTCTTCACCAACAACGAATGGCAGCGCAGCTTCCAGAATTCGCTGATCATCGCGCCGATTGCGACCCTGATCTCTGTGTCATTGGGCACGCTGGCGGCCATTGGGTTAAGCCAAAGCCACGTGCCGGGCAAACGCGCGATCATGGCGATGCTGATTTCGCCGATGATTGTGCCACTGATTATCTCGGCCACTGGCATGTTCTTCTTCTATAGCCAGATTGGGAACTTCCTCGAAGGCACGGTCGGGATGAGCAAAAACCTTGTCGGGTACATCAAGGTCATCCTCGCGCACGCCGTGTTGGGCGTACCCTTTGTGATCATCACTGTGACGGCGACGCTTGTGGGCTTCGATCGGTCCCTCACCCGGGCGGCGGCAAATATGGGCGCAGATCCGGTGACGACGTTCTTTAAGGTGCAAATGCCGTTGATCCTGCCGGGAGTAATATCTGGCGGGTTGTTCGCCTTCATCACTTCGTTTGACGAGGTTGTGGTGGTGCTATTTGTCGGATCGGCCAGTCAAAAGACTTTGCCGTGGCAGATGTTCACTGGGCTGCGGGAGCAAATCAGCCCGACGATCTTGGCTGTTGCGACAATCCTCGTGGTGATTTCCATCGCTTTGCTGACGACGATTGAGCTCTTGCGGCGGCGGTCTGAGCGGTTGCGGGGAATGTCGCCTGCGTGAGGCGTCCCGAAATCTTTTGAAGATTTCGGTCCGATTTCTTTGAAAAAATCGCCGGTTGGTGCGTTAGGCGTGCTTTGCGTGAAAGATGAAACCGATGAAATTGAGCAACAATTGCGCCGCAAGAATCTGTGTGGACTCGGTCGGGTCATAGGCCGGGGCGACCTCAACCAGATCAATCCCCACGACCTCATTGCGATGTGCCAGACCCTGCAGGATTTCCAGCACATCGTAGTAGAGGAACCCACCGTGGCTGGGCGTCCCGGTACCTGCGGCGATCGAGGGGCAGAAGGCGTCGATGTCGATGGTAACGTAAACCCGTTCGCCTTTGGGGATACGATCCAGCACCGCTTCGGTGCCGAGCTTACGCACCTGCCGGACCGACAAGATGTCAGACCCCCGCGCGCGCGCGTCCTGATACCCTTCCTTCGCTGTCGATGAGACGTTGCGGATGCCCAGCTGGGTCATGCCTGAGACGTAGTCTTTTTCAATCGCCCGTCGCATCGGATTGCCATGACCGGCTGTCACCCCATGGCGTTCATCGACAAAGTCCAGATGGGCGTCGATTTGCACGACGTGGAACGGCTCTTCCCCCGCAAACGCATTGATGCAGGGAATGTTGATCGAATGATCGCCGCCGATGGTGACCGGCAATGCGCCCGCGTCGAGGATCTTGCGCACGCCGAGCGCGATATTCGCGTGGCTCTCATCGGTCTTGGTGTGGATGATATCCGCGTCGCCGATATCCACGATACGGACACCCTCAAGGTATGTCGCGTCGTCTTCGTGGTCATAGGCCCCGGCGTGGCCGAAGCTGAACAGCGTTGACGCCTCCCGCACCGCACGCGGACCAAACCGCGCGCCGGGGCGCCACTGGGTGCCAAAATCGAAAGGCGCGCCAAGGATCGCGACGTCGGCGTCAATCGCGTCCCAGTCGCCTTGGTACGGGGCCTTGCCGAAGGTGGAGATGCCAACGAAAGGAAGGTTCAACCGGCCGCTGGCATATCCATGGTCTGACATGTCCGGCCCCTAGCTTCGCACCAGCTGTTCATAGTGGGCGGCGATGTCCTGCGTCAGCGCGCCGACCTCAAAGTTATAGTCGCCGATCTGGCCAACTGGTGTGACCTCTGCCGCAGTACCGGTCAGCCAGCATTGTTGGAAGTCTTCCAACTCACCCGGCATGATCACGCGCTGATGCACCTTGATCTGCTTCTTCTCCAACTCGCTGATCACCGTCTGGCGGGTCAGGCCGTTGAGGAAGCAGTCGGCCAGTGGCGTGTGCACTTCGCCGTCTTTGACGAAGAAAATGTTGGCACCGGTGCATTCGGCGACATAGCCGCGCCAATCCATGAACAGCGCGTCTGAACAGCCTTTGGCCTCTGCCGCGTGTTTCGACGTGGTGCAGATCATATAAAGACCTGCCGCTTTGGCGTGCACCGGGATCGTTTCGGGCGAGGGGCGCTTCCACTTCGCGATGTCGATTTTCGCGCCTTTGGTCTTGGCGTCACCGTAATAGTTACCCCATTCCCAAGCCGCAATGGCCAAGTGCACCGGGTTGCGTGCTGACGCGACACCCATGTCTTCGCCTGCCCCGCGCCACGCAACCGCGCGCACGTAAGCGTCTGTCAGTCCGTTTTCGGTCAGCACCAGCGCTTTTGCCGCTTCGATTTCATCAACAGTGTAAGGGATCTCAAAGTCGAGTTCGCCAGCCGAGAAGTGAAGGCGTTCAGAGTGTTTCCTGCTGAGGAAGATTTTGCCGTTGTAAGCACGCTCTCCTTCAAAGACAGAGGAGGCATAGTGCATAGCATGCGTTAGCACGTGTACGTTCGCTGCCCGCCAGTCGACGAGCTTCCCGTCGAACCAGATTTTGCCGTCGCGATCATCGTATGCACCTGCCATAGCGGCCTCCTGATATTTGCATTTATTGCGCAGGTAGGTCCGGTACGGACTTTTTATTGCGCAAAATATGCAAATCGCTACCAATTGATTCTTGGAATGTCAACAAGGCTGACGTATTCTGAGCCGAAGTGAAGAGGCCCCTATGACCCAAAATACGCAGCCGAAGTCTGTCGCCAACCAACTCTTTCTGACAGACGAACAATTGCGCAAAGGGACGGAGGCGATGTTCTTCGCCTATCGGGGGTTCACCGCCGATCCTGACCGCATTCTGGCGGACCGTGGCTACGGCCGTGCGCATCACCGGGCCGTCCACTTCATTCATCGCAGTCCGGGCACGACCGTAAATAATCTATTGAACATTCTCGGTGTCACAAAACAGTCCCTCAACCGCGTGTTGCGCACACTTATTGCCGACGGACTGGTTTCCAGCCATGTTGGGCAAAAGGACAAACGCGAACGTCATTTGCATTTGACTGACGCAGGTGTTGCATTGGAGCAAAGTCTGTCGAATGCGCAGCGTGATCGAATGCGTACCGCATACAAGGCGGCAGGTGCAGAGGCCGTTGCGGGGTTTCGGCAGGTGCTTGAGGCGATGATGGACGAAGATATGCGCCACCAATACGAGGCGTTGAAGGACAAGAACGAATGAATGCAGATGACGCGCACCTGTTGATTGTTGATGACGATGAACGCATCCGGGGGCTTTTGAAGAAGTTCCTTATGCGCAATGGTTTTCTTGTCAGTGCCGCAAAAGATGCAGCACATGCACGACGTATCTTAAGCGGGCTGGAATTTGATATGATCGTGCTCGATGTGATGATGCCAGGCGAAGACGGGTTGTCATTGTGCCGTGATTTGCGGTCGGAGATGGAAACGCCGATCCTGCTGCTCACGGCCAAGTCAGATACAGACGACCGCATCACCGGGCTTGAAGCGGGGGCGGATGATTATCTCGCAAAGCCTTTTGAACCCAAGGAATTGCTGCTGCGGATCAACGCGATCCTCCGTCGTGTGCCGCAGGCGGAACCAGCGGCATTAACACCAAAGGTACTGAACCTTGGGCCGATCCGTTACGATATCGAGCGGGGCGAGATGTGGCGTGGTGAGGATCTGGTGAGGCTGACCTCGACGGAAAGTCAGCTGATGCGGATCTTCTCGGGCGTGCCGGGCGAGGCTGTCACCCGCGCGAAGCTGGTCGAAGAATTGAGCCGCTCTGGTGGGCAGACCCAGGAACGCGCGGTGGACGTGCAGATCACGCGCCTGCGCAGAAAGATAGAAGAAGACCCCAAGCAGCCCCGCTACCTGCAAACGGTGCGTGGGGCAGGCTATATGCTGGCACCTGATCAGGCGTGACCTGATTGCGCGGCTGCGCCGCACGTCATATTTTCTGTTCCGCTGGACTTTCTGTCGTCGTCTGCAATCTATGGTGTGGATGACGCGCTGTTGGATGCCTCCGGCGGCCGGGTTTTGGATCAAAGAAGCCAGAGATGGAGTGCGTATGGGGACGGCAGTGATTTCCCACGATGAGTGTTTGGAGCATGTCACACCTCCTGGACATCCCGAACAAGTGGCGCGGCTTGATGCCGTGCGTGGGGCTTTGGAGGGGCTAGATGTGGCGCATGTGACCGCGCCAATGGCCGCGGAGGATGATCTCTTGCGCGTGCATCCAAAGAGCCATGTTGATGCGATCAAGGCTGCAGCTCCGTCAGAGGGCTGGCGGTCTTTGGATACCGACACGCACATGTCTGCCGGAACCCTAGGTGCGGCCTATCGTGCGGCAGGGGCTGCCGTGAAAGCGGTAGATCTGGTGATGTCCGGTGAGGCGGGGAATGCCTTTTGCGCGACACGCCCTCCTGGGCACCATGCAGAGCGGGAGACCGCGATGGGCTTCTGCTTCTTCGGGAATGTCGCGATTGCGGCGAAATATGCGCTGGACCACCATGGGCTGAAGCGTGTCGCGATCCTCGACTTCGATGTCCATCACGGCAACGGTACGCAGGATTTGGTAGAGGAGGATGCGCGCATTCTGTTCTGCTCCTCTCATCAGTCTCCTCTGTATCCGGGGACGGGTGCGGCGCATGAAACCGGTGTGGGCAATGTGCTGAATGTACCGCTGCCCGATGGCACAGGCTCAGCCGCGTTTCGTGCGGCTTGGGAGCGGCAGGTCTTGCCGCGTGTGGATGCCTTTAAGCCGGAGTTGATCATCATTTCCGCCGGGTTTGATGCACATAAGGCCGACCCGCTTGCGGGGATGATGCTGGAGACAGCGGACTTTGTTTGGGTCACCAACGTGATCTGCGATCTGGCGGATCGTCATTGTCAGGGGCGCGTGGTATCTGCGCTGGAAGGTGGCTATGACTTGGCCGCGTTAGGGGAAAGTGCAGCGGCCCATGTGGCCGCGTTGGAGGAAAGAAGCCGATGAGCGATCCTGTGGATCAAATGTCTTTTGAAGAGGCGATGAAAGAACTGGAAACTGTTGTGGGCCAGCTTGAGCGTGGCGACGTGGCGCTGGACGATTCCATTGCTTTGTACGAGCGTGGGGCGGCGCTGAAGGCGCGGTGTGAGGCCAAGTTGAAAGAGGCGGAAGAGAAGGTCGCGAAGATTACGCTGGGCGCCGGTGGTGAGCCGACAGGTACGGCGCCGCTGGATGCTTGAGAATTTCGAAGCTGCGCTGCGGCGTAGCAACGACCTCATACAATCGGGCTTGGAAGACCGCCTGTACAGCAACTATAGCGCCGAGCTCACCACGGCTATGCGCTATGCTGTAGCTGGCGGGAAGGGATTACGTGGCTTTCTTGTGCTCGCGTCCGCCAATATTCACGGTATTCCAGAAGCGAGGGCTTCGAGGCCGGCCGAGGCCATTGAGTGTCTGCACGCATATTCTCTTGTCCATGATGATCTTCCTTGCATGGATGACGATGACGAAAGGCGTGGACAGCCGACAGTTCATGTGAAGTGGGATGAGGCGACGGCTGTACTTGCTGGCGATGCACTGCTGACTGAGGCTTTTCGGTTAGTTGCTGAAACGCCGGGAGAACCGAGAGCGATATTGCGACTTACCCACAGTCTGGCTATGGCAGCTGGAGCACATGGCATGGTCGGCGGCCAAGCGATGGATATTGCCGCGGAGACGGCAGAGGTGCCGTTGAGTCTGGATGAGATCACAAAATTGCAGGCGGGTAAGACCGGTGCCCTGATCACCTGGTCGGCAATGGCGGGGCCGCGCATGGCGGGGGCCGATACCGCTGCGATGAAGACATATGGCGACGCGCTAGGTCTCGCGTTTCAGATTGCCGATGACATTCTCGACGTGGAAGGTGATGCCGCCACTGTCGGCAAGGCCACACAAAAGGATGCGGATGCGGGCAAGGCGACGTTTGTGTCCCTGCTTGGGCTCGATGCCGCGAAGGTGCGGGCAGCGGAACTGGTGGATGAAGCTTGCGCGGCGCTTGACCCATACGGTGCGGACGTGGATGTGCTGCGCGCCGCCGCGCGCTTTGTCGTCACGCGTAACAAATAGGTGCATGGATGGCCGACCGCCCCCTGACACCGCTTTTGGATCAGGTCTCCGGTCCTGATGATCTGAAACGGTTCAGTGACGCAGACCTGCGCGCGCTGGCGGATGAAGTGCGGGCCGAGGTGATCTCTGCCGTCTCGGTCACCGGTGGACATCTGGGTGCTGGGCTTGGTGTTGTTGAACTGACGGTGGCTCTGCATGCGGTCTTTGACGCGCCAAACGACACAATTATCTGGGACGTCTCGCATCAGACCTATCCGCACAAGATCCTGACCGGACGGCGGGAGCGTATTCGCACATTGCGGGCGAAAGGTGGCTTGTCCGGATTCACGAAACGGGCGGAGAGTGCGTTTGACCCGTTTGGGGCGGGTCATTCGAGCACGTCGATTTCGGCGGCTTTGGGCTTTGCCGTCGCACAGGAGCAGACGGGTGAGGGTGGCGACGCGATTGCTGTGATTGGTGATGGGGCGCTCTCGGCGGGCATGGCATATGAGGCACTCAACAACGCAGGTCAGTTGCAGACCAGACTGATTGTGATTCTCAACGACAATGGAATGTCGATTGCGCAGCCAGTCGGAGCGATGGCGTCCTATCTGTCGGGCGATGATGCTCGTGGGTTTTTTGCACAGCTTGGGTTTGACTATGTTGGGCCTGTGGATGGCCATGACATGGATGTGCTGCTTGGAACACTGCGTGGGGTGCAGGCAGAGGCACGTGGTCCGGTCCTGATCCATGTGCGCACAAAAAAAGGGAAGGGGTTTGGGCCTGCCGAGCGTGCGCCGGATAAGGCCCATGCGCGTGGCAAGTTTGATGCGGTCACGGGTGAGCAGGCGCAAGCGGTATCGAATGCGCCGAGCTATACGTCAGTATTTGCGGATCAGTTGATCCGAGCGGCAAATCGGGACGACAGGATCTGTGCAATCACAGCGGCGATGCCGGATGGGACGGGCTTGAAGGCGTTCGCGGCACACTTTGCCGACCGCTGTTTTGACGTGGGCATTGCGGAGCAGCATGCGGTGACATTTGCGGCTGGGCTGGCGGCGGCAGGGATGAAGCCGTTCTGCGCAATCTATTCGACCTTCCTGCAGCGCGGATACGATCAGGTGGTGCATGATGTCGCGATACAAGGCTTGCCAGTGCGCTTTGCGATTGACCGGGCCGGGCTCGTGGGAGCCGATGGCGCGACCCATGCGGGAGCGTTTGATGTGGCGTTCTTAGCGAACCTTCCCGGGTTCGTTGTGATGGCCGCAAGTGATGAAGCGGAGCTGGCGCGAATGGTGGCGACGGCGGCGGCCCATGACGACGGGCCAATTGCATTCCGGTTCCCGCGTGGCGAAGGCGTCGGAGTTGAGATCTCGGAAGCGACACCTTTGAAGATTGGCAAAGGTCGTGTAGTGCGGGACGGGGCGCGGGTGGCAATCCTGTCGTTTGGGACGCGGTTGCAGGAAGTTGAAGCGGCTTGTGATGTGCTTACCGCCGAAGGGATATCGCCGACTGTAGCGGATGCGCGGTTTGCGAAACCCCTCGACAGCGATCTGATTTTGCGATTGGCGGCAGAGCACGAGGCGCTTCTGACCATCGAAGAAGGTGCCATCGGTGGATTCGGATCGCACGTCGCGCAGTTGTTGACGGACGTAGGTGTGTTGGATGGACCTTTAAAATTCCGGTCGATGTTCTTGCCGGATGTCTTCATCGATCAGGCGTCGCCAGATGACATGTACCGCACCGCTGGGCTGGACGCAGCGAGCATTGCAGCGAAGGTGCGCGAGTTGCTCGGCTAAGGGAGTTAGGGCGACCCCGTCCTACGGTTCGAATGGCGATGCGAGGCGTAAAGTAAGCTCGCGCGTTTCGCTGCCGCGCAACACGTCAAGCGTCACCTCATCCCCCGGTTCAAAATCGTCCAATGCGGCTTGCAGATCGTCGCCATCATTCACGTTGCGACCGCCTAAAGTCTGAATGATGTCGCCGGGAATAAAGGCTCCGTCACGCGCGCGGCGGGCGGGGATCATGCCGCTCGCCTCCGCCGGACCACCCGGTTCGACGTCCAGCACAACAACTCCGTTCAGGCCATTCCGTTGGGCAATCGCATCCATGCGCGGGTCGAACCGGATGCCAAGGATGGGAGGGCGGTACTCACCCTTTGCGATCAGTTGCGGGACGACACGTGCGACCGTGTCGATGGGGACGGCAAAACCGATCCCGGCGCTGGAGCCTGAGGCGCTGTAGATCGCGGTGTTTACGCCGATGACCCGGCCAGAACTGTCCAAGAGTGGCCCGCCGGAGTTGCCCGGATTGATCGCCGCATCTGTCTGCACCAACCCTTCGATCGTGCCGAAGTCGGTTGGGATCTCACGGTTCAAAGCAGAGACGATGCCGGTTGTCAGCGTCCAGTCGAGACCAAACGGGTTGCCAATGGCCAGCACGCTTTGCCCGACACGCAAAGCGTCACTGTCGCCGGTGGGCATGGCGGCAGGACTGTCGCTGGCGAGATCAATGGACAAAACGGCGAGGTCGTACTTGGGTGCGACGCCAACCAGCCGCGCCGGCACGACGCGTCCGTCAGCAAGGCTGATGTCAGCACGGCTTGCCCCCCGAATCACATGGGCATTGGTGACGATGTGGCCTTCAACGTCCCAAAAGAAGCCGGAGCCTGTTCCGCTTGGCACGATTTCTGTTCGGCGGCTGAAGCGGTCAATCACTTGTTGGCCGGTTGTTATGGCAACAACGCTCGATTTTGATTGCTCAAAAAGCCCGATCAGCCGCTCTTCCGGGGCGGTGAGTTGTTGGGCATTCACGGGCACTGCTGCCACCAAAAAGAAGACAGCGCTGACGAGATGACGGATCATCTTGGCCTCCTGCGTTCTTTGATGCGGGAGATATGATCAGCGCAATTGATTGCAAGCCTGTCAGGCGTCGTTCTTGCGCCAAACTGACACATGCGTGCGGCTTTCGCCCGTGAAGGGCGATCCATTCCAGTCTTCCCAGCGGCTTTCCAAGGTCATCCCCGCCAGCCGGGCCATCAGGTCCATTTCGGCTGGCCAGGCATAGCGAAACGGGGCCGAGAACATCGTCGTCTCACCATTGTCGATCCAAAGGTGGTTCGACGTGTAGGTCTGCGCGACCAGGTCAAAGCTGTCGATGCCCCAGTGGGTGTCGGATTGGTCAAAGGCCAGGCGCGGTGCGCCGGGTGGCAGATGCCGGACTGGCGGGACGAGCGTTTCGACTAGGAACCGACCGCCGGGCACGAGGTGGTCCGCTGCGTTTTGAAAACAAGCAACTTGCGCATCCTGCGTCGTGAGGTTGTCGATGGTGTTGTAGACAAGAAAGACAAGGCTGAAGTCGCCTTCGACCCTGGCCGTCGTCATGTCCCCGGTGACGGTTTCGATGTCCATGCCGCCTGGCTTTTTGCGCATCTCGTCAATCATGGATTGGCTGAGTTCGATGCCTTTTACAGGAACACCAGCGACGGCCAGCGGTAGCGCGATGCGACCTGTGCCAATCGCAAATTCAAGCGTAGCGCCCCCGTCTGCAAGCTCTGTCAGTTTGGCCACCGTTTGCGCGATGTCCGCTTCCGGGGTTGCGTGCCGTTCGTCGTAAGTTGCTGCAACCTTGGCGTCGAAGAATCCGTCAGACACGGTTACCGTCCGCATCGATGATTAGCTCGCCGTCTTCTTTCGCAAGTGGCCCCGGTGGAAGTTGATCGAGCAGGTCCAGGACGAGTTCGCTGGGACGGCACAGCTTCACGCCTTTGGATGAACACACAATGGGGCGGTTCACCAAGACAGGGTGTTCAAGCATTGCATCAAGCAGAGCGTCGTCGCTGACAGATGGGTCGAGGAGGCCAAGTTCTTCTGCAGGCGACTTCGACGTCCGTAAATCCTCCCGCGGGGTGATGTCGGCGGCGGCAAAAAGTGCCAGAAGTTGAGGGCGCGTCCAGCCGGTGTCGAGGTATTCGATCACGGTGGGCGACGCGCCCGACGCCTCAATTATGGTAAGGACGTTCCGAGATGTGCCGCAGGCGGGATTGTGATGTATGACGATGGCCATGTTCTGCTCGTGACTTTGTCGCGTTGCCGACTTGCTAGCGCGGATGGCCATGCGGGCAAAGGTCAATTTTTGGCAATGTAACCGACGCTTGTGCGGCTCGGCGGTCCTTGGCTGAACAAAACGTCCGTGACGTGGTCCAGTTGGGCGGCCCTCAGCGCTTGGTGCACGTCTCGTGGCCGATAAGCTTTGTGGCCCCATCGCCAGCGGATCAGGCTGGTGCACCAGTGCGGCTTGCTGATTGACATCACAAGCAGCCCGTCCGGGGCGAGAAGAGACTGAAACCACGCGAAAGCCGCGTCCGGCGCTGACAGGTGTTCGATTGTGTGTGCGCAAAGGATCACGTCGTATTCGGCCTCTGGCAGCTGTCTTTTGCCAATCGCGCCATGTACCGGGCGCACGGGACGGGTGCGCAGCGCTTGCGCGGCGATATCGAGCATATTTTGTGAAGGGTCGAGAAGATCTAGAGTTTGGATGTTCGTCTCACTTTCGGCGAAGGTCTTTGCGAGCGCGCCTGTGCCGGTTCCGACGTCCAGCACCTTCAGACCGTTGGACCGAAAAGGGAGGCCTGTTGCGTGAACCGCGCAGATCAGTTCGGCATAGGCCCCGGGGTAGCCAAGCCGATCAATTGCGTCCTGCCACTTTGTGCTGGCGGTGTCGTAGAGGGCGATCAGGGATCGTTGCTTGGACTGTTCGGTGAAAGCTTTCATCGACCATTTCCCACGAAAAGACTGTTTTGCTATCTGGAATCAAGATATAGTCAAGTTACTTGACGATATGTATTCCCACACCGATTCGTCAAGCAACTTGACTAATATGAGCTGAACCATGTCGGATCGCGAATTGATTGAACATATCGGGTGGGACCTGTGGCAGGCGACACAAGCATGGAAAGGTCAACTAACCAGTAAGATGGCCGCGCGCGGATACCCGGTCTATGGCGAAGCGCGCGGCAGTTTGATCCGCCACATAGGCGCGGACGGGATTTCTCAGGCCATGCTCGCCAGGAAAGCCGGGATCTCAAAACAGGCCGTGCAGCAGCAGATCGATGATCTTGGCGCCGATGGCTATGTCACGCGGGAACCTGACCCAGATGATGCGCGCAAAAAGATCGTCATGCTGACGGCGCAGGGTGAGGCGCTGTTTACGGTCGCAAACGATGTCAAAAGAGAAATCGAAGCGCACTATCGCGCATTGATTGGTCCAGAGCGAATGGAGGTGCTGAAGGCCGCGTTGGCCGCGATCACCGCAGACGGCAAAGACACCTAAGCGTCTTCCTTCCTGCTTTGCGCGTCTAAACGCGCCTCAATCGCGACCAGTTTCGCCAGAACCTCATCCCGGTAGGCATCGGTCGCCGCATTGCCTTCTTCGGCATGCGCGTCCTGCATGGAATTCACGATCAGACCGACCAACAAGTTCACCACTGCAAATGTCGTCACAAGGATGAATGGCACGAAGAACATCCACGCGTAGGGATAGACCTCCATCACCGGGCGAACGATGCCCATTGACCAACTTTCCAGTGTCATGATCTGGAAGAGTGTATAAAGCGACCGGCCCAATGTGCCGAACCATTGGTCCATTTCGGCGGCCTGTGTAGCATCACACGCCACGCAGCCGCCACCGAAAAGCTTCGTTGCGACAACGGCGCCAATGTAAAACAGGATCGCCATCATCAAGAAGACAGACGCCATGCCCGGCAAAGCGTTCACCAGCCCCTCAACCACGCGGCGTAAGGACGGCGCAACGGAGATAACCCGCAGGACCCGCAAAATGCGCAACGCCCGCAGAACTGAGAGTGGGCCGGTTGCCGGGATGAGAGAGATGCCCACGACAACAAAGTCGAAAAGGTTCCATCCATTGCGGAAGAACTTCCCGCCATGTGCAAAGAGCTTCAGAAGAATCTCGATGGTGAAGATCGCAAGGCAGATCCGGTCCAACATCAAGATCAATGGGCCGAAACTTGCCATCGCTGTCTTGGACGTCTCAAGCCCAAGGATCACCGCATTAAAGAGGATAACACCAAGGATTACGCTCCCAACAATGGGGCGATCCAGAAAGGCGGCGGTGCGTGCGCGAAGTGTCATCTTAAGCCCTCAGTTCTGTCGCAGGTCATATGGGACGGTGACATCAAAACCTCAAGCTTCCGTGTTTGCGTAGCGTCATACTGGACGTATTTCGAATGCTGCGGTTGGGTAGGGGCATGATATCTGCCCGCCTTGCCTTTCGCTGGATTGTCTTTCTTTTGGCCGCCTTTTACTGCCTCCGGATGATTTTTTTCAGCGATTGGGACAGTTTTGGTGGTCCCTTCCGCTTTCTGACAGTGTGGGCGCTGTTTTGTTCATTCTTCGCGGCAAGCCGGATGATGGCGCTTGAAGAGGGGCGCAGCCAAAGGCGTTGGGACGGCTTTGTGGCAATGACGGCCGTGCTCAACACTATGGTCGTTTTTCTGTATTGGCGGCTCTTTTTCGCAGATCCCACGTCTGTGACGCGCGATGGCCAACTTGGCCAGTTTTATCTTGAGATGTATTTGCACGGGTTGGGTCCGGCTTTGCAGGTGATCGATAGTCTTTTCATTCACCGCAGTCACAGACGCCCTTTAGCCGCGACCGGTTGGCTGGTGGGTGTGATCGCGCTCTATGTCATTTGGGCTGAAAGGCTCGTGCAGCCCTTCAATGACAGCCCGATAGGATCAGTCACAACGGGGCTCCCTTACCCTTTTCTCAACAGCCTGGAGCTGTCGGAAAGGATGGTTTTCTACGGATCGAATGTGGGGATCGGGATTGTGCTGATCCTCGTTTATGCAGGGATAGCGTGGCTTATCCGTCGCTCACCTCTGCCGCATACAGCGCCTGAAGGCCTGCGCGAAAATCAGGATAAAGCAGCTTAACACCAAGTTCGTCCTTGATACGGTCGTTTCGCACCTTCTTGGATTCGGCATAAAAGCTGCGTGCCATTGGCGTCATCTCTGCCGTTTCAAAGTCCTCGGCTGGTGGGACTGGAAGCCCAAGCAATTCGGCAGCATAGGCGATCACGTCTTCTGGCGGGACCGGGTCATCGTCACAGACGTTATAGGTCGCGCCGGGGTTTGGTTTGCGGATGGAGGTATCCAGGACCTGCGCGATGTCAGCCACATGCGTGCGGCTGAAAACCTGACCTTCTTTGATGATCCGACGCGCGGTGCCGCTCCGCACTTTGGAAAACGGCCCACGCCCTGGGCCATAGATGCCCGCAAGACGGAAGATGTGAAGCGGCAAACCGGGGATGCTGGCCCAATCGGCCTCTGCCTTCATCCGTGCGATGCCACGTTTGGTGGCCGGGGTCAGGGGCGTGTCCTCATCAACCCAATCACCCTGATGGTCGCCGTAAACGCCTGTCGTGGACAAATAACCCACCCATTGAAACTGATCCGCGCGCCCGGCGATTTCATCGCGTAATTCCCGCAAAACCGGATCACCGTCCTCATCCGGCGCTGCGGAAAGCAGAAGGTGTGTCGCAGCATCAAGTGCCGGGATCATATCCGCCCCCGGCCAGATGCGGGGCTCAACGCCAATCGCCATCAGTTGCGCGGCTTTGTCTTCAGACCGGCTGGTGCCAATCACCCGCCAGTCGCGTTGCAGCAGGATGCGCCCAAGAGCTTTTGCCGAGTAACCGTGTCCGAAGGAAAGAAGCGTGTTTGTCATGCTCTCTAGGTGAGGGACTTGCGCTGGAACTGCAAGGGTGTGCTAACGTCATGATCATGAACGACGAACCTTCACTCAAGGCCGCTTACGCTCTGCAGGGCAATGCAGATGTGAAAGACCTTTATGAGGCTTGGGCTGACACCTATGATACCGGTTTCGCCGCCGATCAAGGCTATCAACTGCCGAAAGAGGTTGCGACGGCATATGCGGAAAACGGAGGGCGTGGCCCGGTTCTTGATGTGGGGGCGGGCACGGGCCTTGTTGCGGAGGAATTGCGGGGGCTCGGTATTGATCCGATTGATGCGGTCGATCTCTCACCAGAGATGTTGGCAGTGGCAAAAGCCAAAGGCCTATATGGCAAATTGTTCGAGGCGGATATCACGCAACCTTTGCCAGGTGCGCCGCGCTACGCAGGCATTGTCAGCGCGGGCACGTTCACGCTGGGCCATGTTGGGCCCGGAGGCATCAGAGCGCTCTTGGACGGCGCAGCGCCCGGCACGTTGTTTGTGATTTCCGTGAACGCGCAGCATTTCGAAAGCGCAGGGTTCGCGGCTTTTCTGGATGAAATGGCAGGGCCCATCACCGATCTGCGGCTGAAAGACGTGCGGATCTATGACGGGCGCGCGGATGAGGCGCATCAGCAGGACATCGCGCGTCTGCTGATTTTCCGGTCGCGTTAAGTCGCGTTAGGTCGCGTAGGTCGACCCTTCTTCATCAAGGATCGCTTTCAACTCTGCCAAGTGACGGATGTCCTGTTCGGGATATGCTTCCAGTTCCCGCGCCGTCTTCTCGGCAATCTCATCCGACAGCACGCGCAACGGCTGGCCTGTTTGCAAAGCGCGGATGTAGGTCTCGCAAGACCGTTCGAAGTAGTAAAGGCGATTGAAGGTTTCGGCGATCGTCTC
This sequence comes from Paracoccaceae bacterium, assembly GCA_020628545.1. Classification (GTDB taxonomy): domain Bacteria; phylum Pseudomonadota; class Alphaproteobacteria; order Rhodobacterales; family Rhodobacteraceae; genus Yoonia. The sequence continues at coordinate 57,686 of JAHDEX010000016.1, forward strand.
ACCGATGACCAGAATGCCGTGGTTGCCCATCACCATGACCTTCTGCTTGGGGTCAACGAACTGTGCCGCGCACCGTTCACCTTCGTCTTCAAAGGCCAAACCTCCATAACCATCGTCGATGATGATACGGTTGTAGAAGGTGCAGCAGTTCTGGTCGATCGGTGGAAGGCGGCTGTCCTTCAGGCTCGCCAGGACAGTTGCGAAAATCGAATGGACGTGCATCGCGCAACGGGCATGCGGGACAAGACGATGCAAGCCGCCGTGCAAACCCCATGCGGTCGGGTCTGGCGCGTCAGGTCCTTCAAGCGTGTCGGGGTCATTTGCGTCAACGACGATCAGATCGGACGCTTTGATCCGGGCAAAGTGCATCTGGTTGGGGTTCATCAGAAACCGTGTGCCATCGTCATTGATGGCGTAGGAAAAGTGGTTCGCGACCCCTTCGTGCAGGTTGAGCCGTGCGGTCCAGCGAAAAGACGCAGCAAGATCAACGCGGGCCTCCCAGTGATCGTGAATATTGCGCACAGCCATGCCCCCATCGGTTCTTGTGTCATGACCGAGTTTGTCTTACCCCACCAAGCTGGAAAAGGGGAAAACGGTTATGGCTACCAATATCTGTCTTGTCGGCATCGGAAAGATCGCTGTGGATCAACACGTTCCAGCGATCAATGGATCGGACGATTGGACCCTGGCTGCAACGGTAAGCCGGTCGGGAACAGTGGAAGGAATCCAATCCTTCACAGATTTTGACACGATGCTTGCCGAGCGTCAGGACATTCCCGTGATATCCCTCTGTCTGCCGCCGGTGCCGCGTTTCGCCTACGCAGCCAAGGCAGTTGCGGCAGGTCGTCATGTCATGCTTGAAAAGCCTCCGGGGGCCACCTTGGCCGAAGTTCATGCCCTCGAAGCGATGGCGGCAGAGGCGGGTGTGTCACTCTTTGCGACGTGGCACAGCCGCGCTGCGAAGGCCGTCCAGCCCGCGAAAGCGTGGCTCGCCGATAAGACAGTGACAAAGGCGCATATCACTTGGAAGGAAGACGTGCGCAAATGGCACCCCGGGCAGGACTGGGTGTTCGAGCCTGGTGGCATGGGTGTGTTTGACCCGGGCATCAATGCCCTGTCCATCATCACTGAAATCTTGCCGTTTGAAATGCGCTTGAAAGCGGCAACGCTGACCTATCCGTCCAATCGCGACACGCCGATTGCGGCTGATCTGACGTGGGCAGACAACGTGACGGCAGAATTTGACTGGCGCCAAACCGGCCCGCAAAGCTGGGACATCCGGGTTGAAACCGATGCCGGTGTGCTTGAGGTCAAGGACGGTGGGACGGTCATGCTTGTTGATGGTGAAACGCAGGACACGGGCGATCTGGGAGAATACCCGCATCTTTATAAGCAAATGAAGTCGCTTGTAGATCGCGGAATCTCGGACGTTGACCTCCGCCCAATGGTGCAAGTATCGGATGCGTTCACGCTGGGCAAACGAGTGGTCACCGATCCATTTGAATTTTAAGGCGTGTCGGTTCCAACAATGAGCAGATAGGCCGCGATTGCGTTCAGGTCGTCGTCCGGCAGTTGCTTCATGTTCGCGATGACGTCGACCATTTCGCCGCCCGCCGAGTCGAATTCCGGCGTTAAACCAGTCTTGAGGTAGGCGACGATATCTGGCGCGGACCAATCAAGCGATGGCGCGCGGATATCGGGTGTCCGTTCATTGTCTTTGCCGGGGATCGGTGCACCGGCAAGCCATTGTGCCGTATCCATGCCACCAAGCGCATTGCGCGGTGTGTGACACTCGCCGCAATGGCCCAGCCCTTCGACCAGCATGCGACCGCGGATTTGGTCGTCAGTCAGGGTGCCCGTTACAACCCAATCAGATCCACTAAAAAGAAGTTTCCATCCTCCAAGGCTTGCTCGGATGTTGAATGGAAATCCAACATCATGAGGCCGACTGGGGCTTTGATCCGCGGGCAACGTGCGTAGGTAGGCAATCAGGTCGACGACATCGCCAACCTCTGCGCGCCCGTATGAGGCATATGGAAACGCCGGGTAGTAGTGTTGTCCGGCCGGAGAGGTGCCTTTCAGCACGGCCGATGCAATTTCGGCGTCCGACCAATTGCCAATCCCATGGTCAGGATCGGTTGAGATGTTGGGTGCGTAGAATGTGCCAAAGTCAGAAGGAAACGATTTGCCACCCGATAACACAAGCCGGTCTTCTGATCCGGGGGCCATGTGGCAACTGGCGCAGCCCATCGCGGCGTAGATGATCTCCCCACGTGCTACATCGCCTTCAATTCCAGACAAAGTGCCAGGCGCTAAAGCCTGTGGGCGGGTCACCCACAGGCCGATGGCAATCAGCGCAATGATTGCCAGAAGCGTTCGTGTGATGATGCGTCTCACCCGAGACGCTGATCAATTGGCAGAGGCACGGTATGGTTTATGGCATCCGCCGCACGCCTCACCTACAGCGCCGATTGCACCTTGCAGCGCGGCAAGGTCAGTGCCGGCTGCTGCTTGCATCGCCATTGCGGCCTCGACCATCGCGCCTGCCGCTTCGCCGACCTTGCTGTCAGCGGCCCAGATGGCGGGCAGGGCCCTGGTGTTCTCGATGCTCGCGTTGTCGCTTCCGGGGAGCCAATAACCGCCCTGCGGCAGTTGAACGAGCGATACCAGTGCATCAGCCGCAGATCCCGCCGCCTCTGCATCATAGGCGATCTCGCCTTTTGCCATGCCACCGAGCGTCGCGAGATGGAATGAATAGAGCTGCATGTGCGCCTGGCGGGCTTTCACTGCGGCCTCAATCTGTTTTGGGTCGGCGTGGCCATCCGCGCCCGCAAGTGCGGCAACTGAAATGGCAACAGTGGCCAGTGTGACAACTAGGGTCTTACGCATGATGTTCTCCCCGCATGATTTTGATGCATGTTGACTCTAGGTTAGCTGTTCAAAAATATAGAAACAATCAGCAATTTTGCGTGAGAGGGTGCGTATTCTTGCACAACGAGAATTGGGATGATCTGCGGTATGTCTTGACCGTGGCGAAAACCGGATCTGTTCTTCGTGCGGCAAAGGAACTTGGTGTAAACCACGCAACGGTGTTGCGTCATGTCGCAGCCTTTGAAGAAAGACACGGCACGAAAGTCTTTGAAAAGACGGCGCGCGGTTATCGCCTCTTGCAAGGGCGCGCGCATATCATTGAAGCCGCACGCGAGGCGCAAACCGCAATGCGTGAAGTTGGACGCCTGGCCAGTGGTGGCCAGGTGAATGCGAAGCTTGCCATCAAGATCGCGTCGACAGATACGCTATGCGCGTTGATCTTGCCGCAATTTGTTGCAAACCTGCGTGCCGCCCATCCCGATGTGCATGTGACGCTCGTCAGTAGCAATTTTCCCATCAATCTGATGCAGGAACAGGCTGATATCGTTGTGCGTCCGGCCTTGACGCTGTCTGACGAATTTGTGGGAAAGCGCGCCGTCAATCTTCACTTTGGTGCCTATGCGACCCGTCCTGACGCCACGCGTTGGTTGGCATTGGCCGGTCCCTTGTCACGCTCAGTCGCAGCACGTTGGATTGCGGATCGCGTGCGGGATCAGGATATGTTCCTGGCCGCAGACAGTTTTTTGACGCTGAAGGAATTGGCGGTTCAAGGAGACGAAATTGCAATCTTGCCCCGCTTTGTCGGGGATGGCGACAGTCGGCTGGTCCGGATCGCAGATCTGATGCCCGATATTGCCGTGCCGATTTGGGTGGGTCACCCCAGCGACCACCCGGTGACGCCCAAGCTGCGGCAGGTGCTATCGCACCTGGAAGACAACCTGATCCGCCAAAAATCTGTGTTCGGGGAAGCATAGCCGCGGTTTTGCGGAAAGCTGCAGTTTTCCAGCTGCCTAAAATTTACCATTTGATAAAAAAATTTTCTGTGCAAAGCTAACGGTCATTCGAGGACAGACAGAGAGTTGCTGATGGCCACCCCATTCACACCCGGTATTGCAGCAGGCCGCCTTCCGGTTGACGAGATCGAAACCAACTTTGCCGACCTGCATGCGCCATTGACCGGACATGAGGCGGCAGTGGCCGCTGACCGGTGCTATTTCTGCCATGACGCCCCATGTGTGACGGCCTGCCCGACGGACATCGACATTCCGCTGTTCATTCGCCAGATCAGCACAGGCACGCCAGAAGCAGCGGCGAAGACGATCTTTGATCAGAACATCTTGGGCGGCATGTGCGCCAGGGTCTGTCCGACTGAGGATTTGTGCGAGCAGGCCTGCGTGCGCGAGATGGCCGAAGGCAAACCTGTTGAAATCGGCCGCCTGCAGCGCTTTGCGACAGATACGGTGATGGCCGCAGGTGTTCATCCGTACGACCGCGCGGCTGCGACGGGCAAGACGGTCGCTGTCGTTGGCGCGGGTCCGGCAGGTCTGGCATGCGCTCACCGTCTTGCGATGCTTGGGCATGACGTCACTGTCTATGATGCAATGCCGAAGGCAGGTGGCCTGAACGAATACGGCATCGCGGCTTACAAATCGACGGACAATTTTGCCGCAAAGGAAGTTGACTGGCTTTGCCAGATTGGTGGGATCACGATCAAGAACGGCACAACGCTTGGTCAGGATCTGACCCTTGATGGTCTTGCCGACAGCTTCGATGCGGTCTTTCTTGGCGTTGGTCTTGGCGGTGTCAACGCATTGGGCATCTCCGGCGACGACAAAGATGGCGTGGCTGATGCCGTCGAATTTATCGAATCTCTGAGACAGTCCGGCGACCTGACAACCCTCCCGGTTGGTCGCAATGTGGTGGTGATCGGCGGCGGCATGACTGCCGTTGACGCCGCTGTGCAGTCGAAGCTTCTTGGTGCTGAGAGCGTCACGATCGCTTATCGCCGCGGACGCGACGCGATGAGTGCAAGCAGGTATGAACAGGACCTCGCGGCCTCACATGGTGTCAAACTGCTGTTCAACGTCCAGCCCGTTGCGGTCCATGGCAATGGTGCCGTTGTTGAAATTGAAGTTGAGTATACCGCGACGCAAGACGGCAAGCTGGTGGGCACTGGAGAGACAACACGGCTGCCCGCCGATCAGGTTTTCCGGGCCATCGGCCAGACGCTGACAACAGACGGTGGCCTCGAACTGGCGGGTCGCAAGATCGCTGTAACCGGCGCTGGGCGCACAAGCCGCTCAGGCATTTGGGCTGGCGGTGATTGTGCCGCTGGCGGCGATGATCTGACCGTGACAGCGGTGGCCGAAGGGCGCGATGCTGCAATGGACATTCACGCGACCCTGATCGGAGGCAGCTGATGCCAAGCTTTTCGGCCGGCAAGAACATCGCAATGAAACTGCCCGAACGCAGTTATGCCCAGACGGTTGGGTTCTACAGAGATGTGCTAGGCTTCGACCTGCTTGAACAGAACGAAGACGGTGCCGTTTTCGCATTTGGTAAGATGCGCCTCAACCTCGACCGGGTGCCACATCAAAGCCAGACGGACATCTGGCTTGAAGTTTGCACTGATGACACGGCAGCGGCACGCCAGCATCTGACGAAGAACGGCGTGACGATCTGCGATGAAGTTGAAGCCTTGCCGCCAGGCTTTGACGGTTTTTGGATCGCCGCGCCCAGCGACACGATCCATCTGATTGACGTAAAGAGACAGAAAGAGAAGGAAACTTCACATGGCTGACCTCACGACAGATTTCCTTGGCATAAAAAGTCCGAACCCCTTCTGGCTCGCATCCGCGCCGCCAACAGATAAAGAATACAACGTGCGCCGCGCATTCGAGGCGGGGTGGGGCGGTGTTGTGTGGAAAACCCTCGGCTCAGAAGGACCGCCCGTCGTCAACGTAAACGGACCGCGCTACGGCGTGATCCACGGACCCGATCGCAAGGTTTTAGGGCTGAATAACATCGAGTTGATCACGGACCGTGACCTGCAGACGAACCTGGATGAGATTACACGGGTCAAGAAGGACTACCCGGATCGCGCGGTTGTCGTCTCGATCATGGTGCCTTGCGAAGAACAGGCGTGGAAAGACATTCTGCCGAAAGTCGAAGCGACCGGTGCCGATGGGATTGAGCTCAACTTTGGCTGCCCGCACGGCATGTCCGAACGCGGCATGGGCTCTGCCGTGGGTCAGGTGCCGGAATACATCGAAATGGTGACGCGCTGGTGTAAGCAGTATTATTCCAAACCCGTCATCGTGAAACTGACCCCCAACATCACCGATATTCGCAAGCCTGCGGCGGCAGCCAAACGCGGCGGCGCGGATGCGGTGAGCTTGATCAACACGATCAATTCCATTGTGTCTGTGAACCTCGACACGATGTCGCCCGAGCCCTCGATTGACGGTAAGGGAAGCCACGGAGGCTATTGTGGTCCTGCAGTGAAACCCATCGCGATGTCGATGGTGTCCGAGATTGCGCGGAACCCTGAAACACATGGTCTGCCAATCTCTGGCATTGGTGGCATCACCACGTGGCGCGACGCGGCAGAGTTCATCACGCTGGGCTGCGGCAACGTACAGGTCTGCACTGCTGCGATGACCTATGGCTTCAAAGTTGTGCAAGAGATGATCAGTGGTCTGTCGCAATGGATGGACGAAAAGGGACACACCAGCATTCAGGACTTCATGGGCGCTGCGGTGCCGAATACGACCGACTGGCAGTATCTGAACCTCAACTACGTCACCAAAGCGTCAATTGATCAGGACGCCTGCATCTCCTGCGGGCGCTGCTATGTGGCTTGTGAAGACACCTCTCACCAAGCAATCGCGATGTCCGAAGATCGAACATTCTCGGTCAAGGATGAAGAATGCGTGGCTTGCAACCTTTGCGTTGAAGTCTGCCCGGTTGAAGGCTGCATCACGATGGTGAAACAGACGCCGGGCACAGTCGATCCGCGTACCGGCAAGGTTGTGGAGCCAGAATACGCGAACTGGACAACACATCCCAACAATCCCGGCGCGGTTGCCGCTGAATAACACATTGGCGTGAAGGGCGGTCGTTGGGCTGGCCTTCACGCACTTGCGGTCGCAAGCTGTCGACGACAGAACAAAGGCCGTCCCATGTCCCACTTAATGAACCGTCGCGATGCAATCATCGGCAGTCTTTCTGCTGGCTTATTGCTAAGCGCTTCAGGTCCCCTGAGCGCAGAGGGCTTCATGCCAATGCGCGCCATCCGCCAGTTCAGCTTGGGCGATATGCGGATCAGCGTCATCGATGATGGCAGTTTTTCCATGGGCGTCGGCATGTTTGGCGCGAACGTCGGCAAGGCCATGGTGGGTGACTTGCTCGAAAGCTACGGGTTAGGCCGCGACAAGGCCGAGATGCCGTTGCAAGTAATGCTCGTAGAAACCGAAGGCGTCCGCGTGCTGATCGACACCGGCATGGGCGACACCACGTTTCATGGAAATAGCGCTGACAATGGGCGGCTGGTGAAATCGCTTGAGGTGCTAGGCCTGACCCCGTCTGACATTGACATCGTCTTGCTAACCCACGGACATCCCGACCACGTTGGCGGTTTGACAGTTGAGGGGGAACGCGTCTTTCCGGCCTCCACTCATTTTCTGCCCGATGTAGAGTTCAAATTCTGGACCCAATCGCCCGACCGAGCGCCGGGTGGGTTGAAACAAATGATCGAGGAATGTCGTCGTCACCTTCTGCCGATCTCCCATGGCTTGCGCAGCTATAGCGATGGCGATGAAATTGCTCCCGGCGTCAAAACCGTTGCTGCCCCCGGGCACACGCATGGGCATTACGCCGTGATGCTGGAAAGCAAGGGCGAGCGGATGTTGCATCTGGTGGATACGGCTGTCCATTACCTTGCAGGGCTCGAACATCCTGAATGGACGGTTGGGGCTGACATCGACAAACCAACGGCTGTGGCCACCCGCAAGCGCCTCCTTGGGCAGGCAGTGGACGAGCAGTTGTTGGTTGCCGGTTACCACTTTCCGTTCCCCGGCGTGGGTCGGATCATGCGTCTCGGCGAAGGCTATCGCTACGTACCCGTGCCGCTCGTATAGTCCCAGTGACAGGCATTATTGCCGCGAATCTTCGGGACTCTAATGAAGAATTTCTTCTTGCTTGTTGCTGGCGTTGCACTGTTGGCTGCCCTCATCGCGGGGCGGGCGCTTAGCAAATCTGAGACCTATCAAACCTTTGGAACGTTGGTGCCGCGCGTTGAAGTGTCGGAGCGTGTTGTTGCCCTCACTTTCGATGACGGCCCCACAGCGCGTCACACGCCTGCGGTGCTGGACGCGTTATCGAAAGCAGATGTGACCGCCACTTTTTATTTGAACGGACAACCCGCGTCACAAGAACCCGAGACGCTAAAAGCAATTGTCACGGCGGGTCATGAGATCGGCAATCACGCCTGGCACCACGACCGGTTGGTCTTGATCACTCCGTGGCGCGCGCGGCGGGGGATTACCCAAACCGATGCCGCAATTCGCGCGTCGGGCTATGATGGTCCCATCACATTCCGCCCACCTTATGGCGCGAAGCTGGTTGTTTTGCCGTGGGTTCTCTCTCGCATGGAGCGTGTCACAGTGACTTGGGATGTCGCGCCAGAAGATTGGGGCAACCTGGATGAACCGGCTGGGGCGTTGGCGGCCCGGACAATTGCGCAAGTACGTCCGGGATCTATTATCATCCTCCATCCAATGTTTGACAGCGGCGCGTCCACCCGTGCTGCGATCCCGCTGATTATCGCGGGACTGCAGGCAGAGGGATATATATTCGTGAGTGTCAGCGAACTACTCGCGCGCCGCGGTGACCCAATGTGATCTTACCATCCATCTTCGGTGATGATGTTGTCCTTCTTGACGCCCATCTCCGTTAGCACGTCACGTACGCTATCCACCATTTTTCCGGGCCCACAGATATAGAAGGGCTGATCCAGGTCGGTCACCACGTCAGACAACAACGCCTTGTCCACCTCGCCTGACCGCATGTTGGGATCGTCCTCATTCACGACAAAGGTGGTTTCGAGGCCCTTCAGGGAATCCCAGAGGCCTTTCAGGATGATGTCGGCCTTCGTGTCATTGGCGAAAATCAGGTGAGAGCCATGCTCACCCGCAGCGGCTTGCTTTTTGAGGATGGCGATGAACGGAGTCACGCCCGCTCCGCCCGCAATAAAGGTGCCTACGCCATAGTCTTTGATCGCGCCAAAAGGACCATCCAGGAACACCTGATACCCCGGCTCCATCTCCGGTATCTGTGCGGTGACGCCGCCATGATCGGGGTAAGACTTAATGACAAAATCAAGGGTATTGTCCTGCGGTAGCGACGTCATCGTGAACGGACGATCTTCGTCACGCCAGCCTTTTTCATCAAGTGTCAGCTCGGCGGCCTGGCCAGGCTCAAAGTCGAAATCTTCGGGCTTATTGAAGATGAGGTGATAGGTGTCATGTGTCAGGGGCGCGATCCCCTGCAGTGTCAAACGATGCGTCATTGCGTATGCCTCCTTTGCAAGAAGCAATCGCGAAACCGAGCCAATGTTCCCAAAAAGTTGCTCAGGTTGGGGTCAGCATTTGCCGGAAAAGGTCTTCCAGATGGACAGCAGCTGAAGCGAACGGATCCCGTTCTCCCATGATCGCCCGCACTTGCACGTCGAAATCGGCGTAGTGCTGCGTCAATGACCAGATCGAGAAGATGAGGTGAACAGGATCCACCTTGCGGATCTGACCCGCGGCGATCCATCCTTCGATTACCTTGCATTTCTCCTTCACCAGCGTCCGCAGTTCGCCTTCGAGGACAGGTTTGATCTCCGGGGCACCCTGCAGGATCTCTGTCGCAAAAAGGCGGCTCTCGCGCGGATAATCGCGGCTCATGGCCAGCTTGCGCTGGGCGTAGCCAAGCAGTTCTTCAACCGGGTTGCCGTTCGGGTTGAGCTGATGCAGCGGCTCTAACCAGTTCTCCAAGAGTTCAACAAGCAACCCCTGATAGATCGCTTCCTTTGACGGGAAGTAGTAAAGCAGGTTCGGTTTCGATAGACCTGCAGCCTCAGCCACCTGATCCAGGGTTGAGCCGCGAAACCCATATTGCGAAAAAACCTCCAGCCCTGCTGCCATGATCACGGCATGGTTCTTTTGCTGAATGCGGGTCCGAGGTTTTGTCATGCGCGTTTCGCTGATTTTTGAGGCACTCCCGCATTGATTGGCGCGCAGGACTGGCGTTGACGGAGAAAGCTGAGCGGGTCCTGCAATGTCCTTGACTGACACCTGTTGTCTGTTAGCGTTCCTTTTACCAATTGGTCAAAAACAAATGCAAGCAGTCGCTGCCTTGGGGGTACCACATGCCAGCACCCGGTGAGAACCTGAAGATCAACGGCGCCCGTCTCTGGGACAGCCTGATGGAAATGGCCAAGATCGGGCCGGGTATCGCCGGAGGCAACAACCGCCAAACAGTCACAGACGAAGACAGCGAAGGCCGGCATCTGTTCCAGAAGTGGTGTGATGACGCAGGCTGCACTATGGGCGTCGATACTATGGGCAATATGTTTGCCCGGCGTGAGGGGACGGACCCGGATGCGCTGCCGGTTTACGTGGGTTCGCACCTCGATACGCAACCGACCGGTGGCAAGTACGATGGCGTTCTGGGTGTCCTTGGTGGACTTGAGATCATCCGCACGATGAACGACCTCGACATCAAGACGAAACATCCGATTGTGGTGACCAATTGGACGAACGAGGAGGGGACTCGTTTCGCTCCGGCCATGCTCGCGTCCGGTGTGTTCATTGGTAAGCATGACCAGCAATGGGCCTACGACCGCGAAGACGCAAACGGGCTGAAGTTTGGCGATGAGCTGGAACGGATCGGCTGGAAGGGGTCTGAACCCGTCGGCGACCGCAAGATGCATGCGTTCTTTGAGCTGCACATCGAACAGGGCCCTATTTTGGAAGCCGAGGGCAAGGACATCGGCGTCGTGACCCACGGCCAAGGCCTCCGCTGGATCGAATGCACAGTGACGGGAAAGGAAAGCCACACCGGCTCTACGCCGATGAACATGCGCAAAAACGCGGGCCGCGGGTTGGCGCGTGTGACAGAACTCGTCCACGAGATTGCGATGAAGAACCAGCCCAACGCAGTTGGCGCCATCGGTCACATCGACGTCTATCCCAACAGCCGCAACATCATACCCGGCAAGGTCGTCTTCACCGTCGATATGCGCACCCATCTCCTCGATAAGCTTAACGCGATGGTGGATGAGTTTATGGAGAAAGCACCGAAGCTCTGTGAAGAGATCGAGACGCAGTTTTCCTGCGAGATCGTCGGCCAATTTGACCCGCCCGCCTTTGATGAGAGTTGCGTGAAGGCGGTACGCGACGCGGCGGAGCGGCTGGGTTACAGCCACATGGATATCGTCTCTGGTGCGGGGCACGATGCCTGCTGGATTAACGACGTGGCCCCAACCGCGATGGTCATGTGCCCTTGCGTTGACGGGCTGAGCCACAATGAGGCGGAAGAGATCAGCCAGGAATGGGCGACGGCCGGTGCGGACGTGCTCTTCCACGCGGTGATCGAAACCGCAGAAATCGTGAGCTGATCCTAGGCAGGGCTGGGCAGACATGGCATCACCGGGGAAAGTCCAATCCAAGTGAGATGAAAATGAACGCTTTCAAACCCCTGATCCTGCTGGCCGCTCTGGCTGCTTGCGCGGACATTCAGCAAGTCGACGAAGACGGCAACCCGATCCTGCCGCCATTGCCCGCCAATGTGCAGGCCGCGATGCCCGAGGGTATGCCACGCTCCTTCGTGTTCGAAAGCAACGG
>JAHDEX010000017.1:0-18758 GCA_020628545.1 Paracoccaceae bacterium
GAACAGGATGTTCGTCGTATCCACTTGCAGGAATTCCTGCTGCGGATGCTTGCGTCCACCTTGCGGTGGAACAGAGGCGACAGTGCCTTCCATAATCTTCAACAGTGCTTGCTGCACACCTTCCCCCGACACGTCGCGTGTGATCGACGGGTTATCAGACTTTCGCGTGATCTTATCGACCTCGTCGATATAGACGATCCCGCGCTGCGCGCGTTCAACATTGTACTCAGATGCCTGCAGCAATTTCAGGATGATATTTTCAACATCCTCGCCCACATAACCCGCTTCGGTCAGTGTGGTCGCATCAGCCATCGTGAAGGGGACATCGAGAATCCGCGCCAGCGTCTGCGCGAGCAACGTCTTACCGCACCCAGTTGGTCCGATAAGCATAATGTTCGATTTGGCTAACTCGATATCGGACTTGTCCGCATGGTTCAGGCGTTTGTAGTGGTTATGAACAGCAACAGACAATACGCGCTTCGCATGAAGCTGTCCGATCACGTAATCGTCCAAGACACCGCAAATCTCGGTCGGCGTCGGCACGCCGTCGCCCGCTTTCAACCCAGCCGACTTCGTCTCTTCGCGGATGATGTCCATGCATAGTTCAACGCATTCATCGCAAATGAATACCGTGGGGCCCGCAATCAGCTTGCGAACCTCATGCTGACTTTTTCCACAAAAACTGCAGTAAAGAGTGTTTTTGCTGTCGTTTGTCGACGAATTCGCCATGTCGTTCCCCTAGGCCTGAGAGGCCGCGCACATCTACCACTGCTCAATTATGGCCAATCTAGGCCACCATCGGCTGAGCCACAATGTCAAAATGCCCCCAGTCCGATGGTGTCAACCAAGTGTTAACAATTCACCCTACAATCGCACGATTGGTTGAATTATTCGTCCGTATCTTCGCCTTTCGGACGATTTGCCACGATTTCGTCGATGTGACCCCAGTCCTTGGCTTCTTCCGGCGTCATCCACTTGTCGCGATCGAGCGCCTTTTCGACCTCTTTCTTCGTCTGGCCGGTGTGCTTCATGTAAAGCTTGTACATCCGCTCGCGCGTCTGTTCGATATGGTTCGCGCGGATCAGGATGTCCGATGCCATCCCCTGCGCCCCACCAGACGGCTGGTGCACCATCACTTCGGAGTTGGGCAATGCAAAACGCATCCCCTTTTCGCCACCTACGGCGATCACAGATCCCATGGATGCGGCCATACCGCAGATCAGCGTGCTGACCTTCGGGCGGATGTACTGCATCGTGTCATAGATGCTCATCCCCGAATGCACAGCCCCGCCAGGGCTGTTGATATACATGCTGATCTCTTTCTTGGGGTTTTCAGCCTCAAGATGCAGCAGCTGGGCGACGACAAGCTGGCTCATCCCGTCGTGGATCGGGCCGTTCACAAAAACGATCCGCTCTTTCAGCAGGCGCGAGAAAATATCGTAGGCGCGCTCGCCACGGGCGGTCTGTTCGACCACCATCGGGACGAGATTCATATATGTTTCAACAGGGTCTTGCATCGGCTGCGCCTCATTCCGGGATGGTCATCGCCATCGTTACTCTCAATTTCCTGCCAGAGTCTTAGTGGGGCCTGACAGGGGCTTCAAGGGCGGCAAACTTTCCTTGACGAATCCGTAAGCCGTCACTTACGGTAAGTCATGGCTTACGAAATAACAATAGCGGCACTTGCAGACCCGACCCGCCGTATGGTGCTGGACACTTTGCGCGCAGGCCCTCTGCCCGTTGGCGCTGTTGCGGAAAGGCTTCCAGTCAGTCGTCCCGCAGTCAGCCAACATCTGAAAATTTTGACTGACGCAGGCCTTCTGACAGTTCAGACACAAGGCACGCGCAGGCTTTATGCGATCGACCCCCATGGCGCAGACGATTTGCGTGCTTATCTTGACAGCGTGTGGGACGTTGCGTTGGCCGCCTACACCCGCGCCGCAAGAGAAAAGGCGAAACGAAAGGACACCAAATGACCCCTATTCATAAAACGACACAGGTGCCCCTTTCGCCACAAGACGCCTTTGATTTGTTTCTTGAGGGTCTCGATACGTGGTGGCCAAAAGACAGTCACGCAACGCTTGGTCCTGACGCAAAACTCGTCGTCGAGGCACGAAAGAGCGGTAAAATCACCGAAGTCGGGCCGGATGGGACTGAGAACCTTTGGGGACGTATCATCGCGTGGGAACCGGGGAAGTATCTCGCATTCACGTGGTTCCCCGAAGACAATGAAGAGGACGCCACCGTCGTCGCCGTCTCATTCCACCGCACCGATATTGGAACACGGCTTGAGCTGACCCACGGCGACTCTGAAGTTCTCGGTGATGCCGCAGATGCAGTCAGCACATCTTATCTCATTGGCTGGGACCTTGTTTTGGGAAGCTATTGCTTTGCTGCCAAGCCAAAGTTGGTAACCGCCTAAACCCTTGATCCGTCAGCGTTGCGCAATAGGTCGCAACGCATGTTTGAGCCGACCTATATCGCTGCGCTACAGCGCCTGAACGCCTTCATTCCTCACGCGGGGAAGACCTACGCGTCAACCCGAAACTACGACCGTCCGGGTCACGCCAACGTGTCGGTTCTCTCCCCCTACATCCGCCACCGGATCATCTCGGAAGTGGACGTCCTTCGTGCAACCCTCGCGCGGCACTCACCCAGTGCCGCCGAAAAATTTGTGCAAGAGGTCTACTGGCGCACTTACTGGAAGGGCTGGCTTGAGATGCGGCCAAGTGTCTGGAGCCAATACAAGGCAGATGTGGCCGCAGCGCTTAATCGGGTGCAAACTGAAAGCGGACTGAGCGCGGACTGGGAGGCCGCCTGCAAAGGCGAAACCGGGATCGACTGCTTTGACTATTGGGCGCAAGAGCTTGTCGAAACCGGTTATTTGCACAATCACGCCCGCATGTGGTTTGCGTCGATTTGGATCTTTACACTGCAGTTGCCGTGGGTCCTGGGGGCGGATTTCTTCTTGCGACATCTTCTCGACGGCGACCCGGCAAGTAACACGCTGTCCTGGCGGTGGGTCGGCGGCATACAAACAATGGGCAAGACTTATCTCGCACGGCCAGACAACATTGCGAAGTACACCGAAGCTCGCTTCGCACCAAAAGGATTGGCCAGCCACGCCGTCCCGCTTGACAGCGCCCCACACCCGCGTCCTGGCCCGGCGCCGGTCACTGCCCCCCTCCCGACGTCCGGAAACATCGGGTTCGTTCTGACAGAAGAGGACATGTCGCCTGGCTGGCTTTTGAAAGACCTGAAACCGACAGCAACAGCGATTTATCAAGCCACCGAAAAACGCAGCCCCTTACGGATCGCGCCTGCCGTGAACGCGTTCGTCAAAGACGCTCTCACAGCGTGCGAATCCCGGTTTGTATCCCACATGGGTCCAACGGAATGGACTGACGACATCGTGGCGTGGGCAAAGCGGCACGACCTTGACCATATTGTCACAAGCTACGCACCTGTAGGGCCCACGGCTGATGCTTTGCATGCGGAACGTCAGGCCCTTTCAGATGCCGGAATTACTCTGTCACAATGTATACGTAAATTCGACCTAACTGCTTGGCCTCACGCAACAAAAGGCTTCTTCAAATTCAAAGAAAACATACCTGCGCTCCTGCGCGAGCTGCAGGCGGTTTCGTAGATCAGTCGCGTCTCTCATAAGTTGCGTCGCGGCCTGCGGAGCAGCGCCTAACCCGAAAATTTACGGGGAAAAATTTTGGAAGAGTGACGCAAAAATTCTCAGTTGTTGACACAATTCCGCCGTAATTAATCTCATTTCTGCCTCCCCCTTCACCCACTCTCGCCACCCCTCGTTGATAGTTACCAAATCGTTGAAGCGTGACGTGCGGTTGATCCGTGCGCACCAGCGGGGCGAAGGCCCAGTGTTTGTTGGTAAGTGCAAAACGAGGTGAGAGAAAAAATGGTGGGAACACACCAAATTAGTCTGGCACGTCCGGCGACATCGTTTTTCGGCGTCGTACCGGAAAATATGTCCAACCTGGATTGGTGCGGCATGGCTTTGGGCTTGTCGGGTATCTCATTCTTCGACGCTCCACAAAATGCACTGAGTACGCGCAACTCACGCGAAAGTTGTGCTCCACGGCGAAAACAGCGCGACCTGTATCCGCTGCTGGATCTTGCCAGTTCCGCATCATGCCCGTTCCTAACCTCGAAAGGAGCGTGCTGAACAGGTGGCCAAAGCAAACGCTTTGTGCCTGACGTTTTCAGACGAGTAAAACATGCCTAACGTTACAATTCCGACCACAAGCCAATCGCAAACGTTGACCGGCGACAATGGCGTCCAAACCGTTGCGACCTTCACGGCGAACGCCCTTGAACCTGCATTCTTCAGCAGATCCGGCGTCGGCTTGCGCGGCAGCAATTACGACCCGTTTGGTGAAGCGGCACTGACTGTCGATTTCAGTGAACCGGTTGAGGACGTCTCCTTTACGATCTTCGATCTTGATGAAGCGGCGGGCAGCTGGGACGACCAAATACGCATTCTTGCCTACGATCCTGCAGGAAACCCCATCCCGATCACCTACACGACGAACGGTACCGGACATATCGCCGAAGTGGACGGATCAAACGGCGAGCTTCAGATCGAAGCCTCTAACATCGATGCGGGCGGAGATGACCAATCCTCGATTGTCATCAGCATTGCAGGTCCGGTTGGGTCATTCTCGATCTTCTACGAGGACGGAAACACCACAAGCAACGACAACGGCGTGATCAACGTTGAGTCGCTCTCATTTACAAACACCGTAGAACGCGACGGTACGGTCGAGGGCACAGCTGGTGACGATGTCATTGATGGCGCCTACACGGGCGATCCAAACGCTGATTATGTTGATAACAGCGACGCCATTCTGCCGGGCGACACCGGCAATGATGACCTGATCTTCGGCTATGCCGGAAACGATAGCATCTCTGCTGGCGAAGGTGATGATGAGGTTTATGGCGGCACCGGCAACGACACGATTGACGGTGGCAACGACAATGATCTTTTGGTCGGGGACCAGTCTCCGGACTCTAATGGCGACGACACCATCACTGGTGGTGCGGGCAACGACACAATTTACGGCGACACTTTTGGTGACACCGGCGCTGTCAGCGAAAGCACATCATTTAGCTGGCTGTCCCTCGGCCTCGGCGACGGCGCGGATGTCAGTGGTGGCGTCACAGGGACGAGTGCAAATGGCGATGTGAACGTCACTTTCTCGGTCATCGAGGAAGAGAACTTCACCTATGCTCAGATGGAAACATCTGACGCTCTCTACGACTATAACGGTCTGAACGACAATTCCTCGATTCAGTTGCGCGGCGGGACAGCCACGACTAGTGGTGACGCTTCAACGGCAATCATCGATTTTTCTGCGGCCAATGCAGGTTACTTCGATGGCGTCGAAAATGTCACTTTTGGCATCCACGACATTGACGCACTCAGCGGACAGTTCCAGGACCAGGTCATCATTCGCGCATATGATCTTGAAGGCAACCTGATCCCCGTCACGTTGACCCCGGGCAATGCGGCCACAATGACAACCAGCGTGGACGGCGACGGCGTCGGCACCGCCACGTCAAACGGTGGTTCGACTGCCGTCAACAGCGTTGATTCTTTCCTGCAGGTTGATATCGCCGGTCCGGTTGCCCGGATCGAGATTGATTACAACAACACCGACCCAGCCTTCGGCAATCACTCCATCAACATTGGCGATCTGACGTTTGATTCCATCGCTATTGATGACAGCGCAGGTGGTGGCGACGACAGTCTTGAAGGTGGCTTTGGCGACGACACGATCTTCGGCCAAACCGGCAATGACACGATTGGCCTAAGCGACAACTTCGGCAACGACGTGATCGAAGGTGGTGAGGACATCGGGAATGGCGACGTCGACGTCATCGACGGGGGGCCGCTGACACAGTCTGTCACCGTTGACTACAGCGCTGCTGAAACCGGTACGATAACCAATGGCGTCGACACGGCCAGCTATTCCGAAATTGAAGAAATTATCACCGGCGCAGGCGACGACACCGTTCTTGGCGACGTCGGCAACGACACTGTCTCAACCGGCGCAGGCGTTGATACGCTCAGCGGCGGGGCGGGCGATGACGTCTTTGACGCTGGCGCGGACGACGACACAATCGACGGTGGCACCGGCGACGATAGCATCACTGCCGGAACCGGCAGCGATACCGTCGTTCTGAGTAACGGATTTGGCAATGATACAATCGCCGCAGGCGAAGATGCCGGCAACACAGAAACCGATACGCTCGACGCCTCTGCCGTAACAACCGACATCACGCTGAACATCACCAGCCCAGAGACCGGCACGATTGCATCCAGCGGCGATACCGCGTCGTTCACCGAAGTTGAGGAATTTGTTCTTGGCTCTGGCGATGACAGCGTCACAGGCTCCAGCGGTGACGACGTTGTTGATCTTGGCCAGGGTGCAGACACAATCAATGCGGGCGGCGGCAACGATACGATTGATCTGGGCGAAGTCAGCCCGGGCAACCCGGATCAGGATCCCGATGTCATCATTCTCGAAGATGGGTTCGGCAACGATATCGTCAGCAACTTTGACGCGCCCACAGACGACGGTGACGGCACATTCACAGGCATTGATACGCTCGACGTGACAAACCTGACCGACCTCACCGGGTCACCTGTGAATACACATGACGTAACCGTCGGCAACGACGGGTCCGGCAATGCCGTGCTGACCTTCCCGAACGGCGAGACACTCACGCTGCTCGGCATTGATCCTGTTGATGCTGACAACCCGCTTTACCTCAACGCGATTGGCATTCCCCTGCCCGATGGAATCGTCACCGGCACCCAGGGCGCAGATACGATTGACGCAAGCTACCTTGGCGATCCTGATGGCGACCGCATTGATGCGGGTGATGAGCTCCTTGCAGGAGAAGGCACTGACGACGACATCATTGTTGCGCAAGGTGGCGACGATAGCATTACTTCGGGTGCGGGCGATGATGACATCTACGGCGGCGACGGCTCCGATACTATCGACGCGGGCGCCGGGAATGATACCGTCTATGGCGATACGCCCGATGGTGCTTGGTATTACGAATACTACGATCTTGATCCAACTGGTGAGCCGTCCAATCTGGAAGCCGCTGGGTTTACGGGCGGTGGATCAGACTTTGATGGCATCCCAACAGACATCGGTTATACCGACACGCTAGACCCGGCTGCAATTGACGGCGCTGACGATTACGCGCTGAAGTTCACTACTGTCCTGAACGTCACGACTGCAGGCGACTACACGTTCTCAACCTCGTCAGACGACGGATCAAAGCTGTTTATCGACGGCGTTGAGGTGGTCAACAACGATGGGCTGCACGGGCTCGTCACGGTCACCGGCGCACCCGTTACGCTGTCAGCTGGCGAGCATGTTATCGAGATCATCTATTTCGAAAACAACGGTGGCAACCAGCTGACCGCCACGATCTCTGGTCCCGATACAAGCGGCGCGTCGACGGACCTTGCCACATACAGCGGTCTGCGCGCAGTAACCGGCGACGACATCATCACCGGCGGCGCTGGCGATGACACGCTCTTTGGCGGCGACGGCAGCGACACGTTCAACGTTGCAGAGGCCGACGATACTGACACGATCACCGGTGGCGAAGACGTCGGCGGTGCGGATATCGACACGCTCAGCTTCGACAGTGTGGGCAATGGAGATGGTGTCACCGTTAGCCTCTCGGCCGACGAACAAGGTACTTACCAAGTTGGCGGCACTGGCTCCGACGGAACCTTCTCGGAAATCGAGCGCATCGTCGGCACCGATAACGCCGACAACGTCGACCTGACCGGCGACACCGGCGGTATGACGGTTGAGTCCGGTGCGGGAGACGATGTCGTCACAAGCGACACAGGCGATGACAGCATCGCTGGCGGTGCCGGTCAGGACGACATCGTGATCAACAACGATTTCGGCAACGACACCATCGATGGCGGCGCGACCGCCGATGGAACTGGCGATATCCTCGACGGATCCGCCCTGACGCAGGGGGTCACAGTTGACTTTACTGCAGCCGAAACCGGAACAGTCACGAACGGCGCTGACACGCTCAGCTTTGTCGAGATCGAAGAGATTTTCACTGGTTCTGGCAACGACACTGTTCTTGGTGACGTTGGGGACGATGTCGTCTCGACAGGTCAAGGGGCCGACACAATCAGTGGTGGCGCTGGTAACGACACCTTTGACGCTGGCGGCGGCAACGACACCATTGACGGCGGTGCTGACAACGACAGCATCAATGCAGGCGCTGGCCGTGATACGGTCTTTGGCGGATCCGGTGACGATACGATTGACGGCGGCAACGGCAATGACGTCTTGTCTGGCGGCATCGGTGACGACAGCATCAATGGTGGGAATGGCAGCGATACGATCATCCTCGAAGACAGCTTCGGGAATGACACCATCGCCGGTGGCGAAAACGGAACGACCGTTGACGTCCTTGATGGCTCTGCACTAACCGAAGATGTGGTTGTGAACCTTTCCGGCCCCGAAGCCGGAACGGTGACAAACGGCCCCGACACCGCCACATTCTCTGAAATTGAAGAAATCAACACCGGTTCCGGAGATGACACCGTCACCGGCGGCGCGGGCTCTGACACAGTTTCGACAGGCGCTGGTGCAGACCAAGTTACCTTCAGCGGCGGTGACGACATCAGCACGGGTGACAACGACGACCTTTTCATCCTGACAGGTGATGAGACAGGTGACATCACAATCGACGGCGGAGACGAAGACCGCGACGGCGGCGGCGCGCTCCTTGGTGATGGCGACACCCTGCAACTTGGCGACTTCGCTGACCTCAGCACGCTGAGCACGACAACTGCTCCTGACGGCAGCTTGTCCGGTACGGTTACACTCGACAACGGGTCGATCCTGACGTTCAGCGACATCGAGCGGATCATCTGCTTCACGCCCGGCACCACAATCGCCACACCACAAGGCGCGCGACCGATTGAGACGCTTCAGGTTGGTGATCTTGTCGTGACACGCGACCATGGCCTGCAGCCTATCCGCTGGATCCAGTCGCGCACGGTGAAGGCAGAAGATCGCTTCGCGCCCGTGCGCATCCGTCCTGGCGCTGTGACCGGCCTTGAAAAAGACCTTCTCGTTTCCCCGCAGCACCGGATGCTTTTCACGGGTTACCGGTCAGAGCTGCTGTTCGGGGAGCGCGAGGTTCTGATGCCCGCAATCCACCTCGTCGATGACAAGCTTGTCACGCGTGAGTTTGGCGGAGAAGTGACCTACATCCACATGATGTTCGACAATCATGAGGTCATCTACGCGGACGGTGCGGCGTCAGAAAGCTTCCATCCTGGTGAAGAAGGGCTTGGCGGCATCACTGTTGCGGCGCGGGAAGAACTCTTCTCACTCTTCCCGGAATTGCGCAGTAACCCAATGGGTTACGGCACAACTGCTCGTCGTTGTCTGAAGAAACACGAAGCCCATATGCTCCGTGTTGGCTAAACTGAAGGGCTAAGCCAACCAGGTCTGATAGTCGCTGACCAAAAGATGGGTCGGCGACACATCCTCTTCGACGTTAGAAAACCGCCCGATCGGTTCACGGAAGATGTTGTCGGTCTCGTCGTCGTTGACAGTGCTGACTTCACCGATCAGCACGTCGCCCCCCTCGCCCCAAAACGCGTGCCAGTCGCCGGGCATCAGCGTCACGCTTTCACCAGGGGCAAACCTCAGCTTTTCGCCGGGTCCGTATTCGCGCCTTATGCCGTCGCAGTAGACCGTCCCGCCAGCAGTCTCGTCAAAATTGCCATCTGCATCTGACCCGTAAAGCTCAATCACCATCGTCGCGCCACCTCGGTTGATGATGTCTTCTGCTTTCAGCACATGCGTGTGCATCGGCGACAACTGATCCTGCTTTGAGATCAACAGCTTCTCCGCGTAGCACATGCCGCCTCCGCGTTTCAGGTCCTCCTGGCGCCCGTTGCGCAGGGTGAAAAGGAACAGGCCCATCTCATCATAGCGTTCCGCGCCATAGTCTGTGATGTCCCAGCCGCAACGCGCGTCAATGACAGCCTGCGCCTTGTCCTTGTTGGCTTTGAACTCTTCCGGCGTCCAGTAGGCAAACGGTGGCAAAGTAAAGCCATGCGACCGGATCATCTCATCCGCTTCGGCCATGATTTCATTGATGCGGGAACGTTTCATAGGGGCCTCCAAATCACCTGGAAACTGTCTGCCCACCGAAACTTGTTACGACAAGAGCGATCTGGAGAAACGGTGTACCGGCGCCAATACACATCTGCTGTCAGCCTACTCATCACGCGGCGCCGATACGGTCATATATGGCCATTTATTTCGCTGAAACTGTAGAGGGAAAAACGCCGTGGAGTCCCCTCAACCTAAAGTTACGCTGATGATTTCAGTCCCTGCGCCCGCTTGGCGGCCCAGGCGCGGCATGCATCCCCAAAGGCGTGGAAGAGCGGCCGCGACACCGGATCCTTACTTGCGTTCCACTCCGGATGCCACTGAACTGAAAGGCAAAAACCGGGTGCGTCGCTTACAAAAATTGCCTCGGGCGTGCCATCGGGTGCATGCCCATCAATCACAATCCGTTCGCCGGGTACCTTGATGCCCTGACCGTGCAAGGAATTCGTCATCACTTTCTTTTGACCCATCAGTTTGGTGAAGGGTCCACTCTCCGTAAACGTGATCTCGTGCCGCATCGCGAATTTTTCTTCGAGCGTCCCATCAGGCGGCATACGGTGATTATCGCGGCCCGGAAGATCTCTGATTTCAGGATGAAGTGTCCCACCGAAGGCGACATTCACCTCCTGAAACCCACGGCAGATACCCAAAATCGGCTGTCCCGCATCGACACAGGCACGGATTAGCGGCAAAACTAGCCTGTCCCGGTCGCGGTCGAACGTGCCGTGCGCCTCGGTCTCTTCCTCACCGTATTCTTCAGGATGCACATTCGGACGACCGCCGGTGAAGACAAAGCCGTCGCAGGACGCGCGCAATTCATCAATACTGAATAGATCCGGGTTGGCCGGTACAAT
Organism: Paracoccaceae bacterium; assembly: GCA_020628545.1. Classification (GTDB taxonomy): domain Bacteria; phylum Pseudomonadota; class Alphaproteobacteria; order Rhodobacterales; family Rhodobacteraceae; genus Yoonia. Next base: position 11,072 of record JAHDEX010000017.1, read on the forward strand.
CAGCGGTACACCGTCGGCCGCTTCGCGCACGGCTTGCAGGTTGATCGCACCCGCACCCTGCACCCAATAGTCGTCGTTAATCAGATGGCTATTCGCAAGAACGCCGATCACTGGTCGCGACATACCAAGCCTTCCAAACTATTTCTATTTGGCAGGTTAATAATCCGCCGGGCCCCCGGTGGGAACCCGGAAGGTCGTCCAGTATCGTCACAAAAGCTAAAGAAACCGTGCCCGACGGCACAGCCGCCGAAAAATTAGCCGTCGCCTTCCAGACCGGCCGCCTCAATTCCCGCCAGCCCAGCAATCAAATCGTTGTCGCTTGTATCGCCGGTCACACCAACCGCGCCGACCACAACGCCACGCTTATCGCGCACAAGAATGCCACCCGGAACAGGCACAACCTGCCCACCGAAAGCGCCGTTCATGGCGTTCATGAAATAGGCCTGTTGTTCTGCACGCGCCATTTGCGCCGTTCCGCCCATGCCCAGCATCACTGCGCCATAGGCTTTGCCCTGAGCAATCGCGAAACGCCCCGGCGACGCGCCATCCTCACGTTCAAAGGCCTTCACATGTCCACCGGCATCAAGCACAACAACGGACAATGGCTTCAGGTCCATGTCGCGTCCTTTGGCAAGCGTCTTGCGAATGATGGTGCGGGCTTTGGAGATAGAGATATCGGCCACTGATTTATCCTCGACTGATCTGAGACTGCAAACGGCCCGTCAGGCCGTTGCTTTGTATTCCTGACGACGGCGGTGCAACACCGGCTCTGTATAACCTGAAGGCTGCACCCGGCCTTGAAACACCAGATCGCAAGCGGCTTGGAATGCCACCCCATCGTAGTCCGGTGCCATCGGCACGTAGCCTGCATCACCTTCGTTTTGGCGGTCAACAACGGCAGCCATCTTGCGCATCGCTTCCATGACCTTCGGCTGGCTGACGACATCATGATGTAACCAGTTGGCCAGCGCCTGCGAAGAAATGCGACACGTCGCGCGGTCTTCCATCAGACCCACATCATTGATGTCGGGCACTTTTGAGCACCCAACGCCAGCATCAACCCAACGCACCACGTAGCCGAGAATCCCTTGCGCGTTATTTTCAATCTCGCGCGTGATATCCTCCTCCGACCAGTTTGTTCCTTGCGCCACCGGGATCGTCAGCAGGTCGTCCAGCGTGCCACGCGGCCCGCCTGATTTGATCTCAGCCTGCCGGTCCAGCACGTCGATCTTGTGGTAGTGGGTCGCGTGCAAGGTCGCTGCCGTGGGTGACGGGACCCACGCGCAGTTAGCACCTGACTTTGGATGGCCCACCTTGGCCTCCAACATCTCTGCCATGCGGTCGGGCATGGCCCACATCCCCTTGCCGATCTGCGCCTTTCCCTGCAAACCGCACGCGAGCCCGATGTCGACGTTACGGTCTTCGTAGGCGCTGATCCACTTTGCTGACTTCATTTCCCCTTTCGGGATCATCGGTCCTGCTTCCATAGAGGTGTGGATCTCATCACCAGTCCGATCAAGGAAGCCAGTGTTGATGAATGCCACCCGCGATTTGGCTGCGCGGATACACTCCTTGAGGTTCGCCGACGTCCGGCGTTCCTCATCCATAATCCCGAGCTTCACAGTGTTCTGCGGCAGGCCCAGCGCCTTTTCAACATGGGTGAAAATCTCATCCGCGAAGGCCACTTCCGCGGGCCCATGCATCTTAGGCTTCACGACATAAACCGACCCTTTGACGGAATTCCCGCTCTCGCGTTTCAGGTCGTGGATGGCGATCAACGTTGTGATCATCGCATCCATTAGACCCTCGCCCGCTTCATTGCCGTCTTTGTCAAGAACGGCGGGGTTCGTCATCAGATGACCGACGTTCCGCACCAGCATCAACGACCGGCCTTTGTGCGTGACGCTTGTTCCGTCAACGCCAACGAAAGAGACATCGTCGTTCAACTTGCGCGTAAAGGTCTTGCCGCCCTTTGAGACCTCCTCCGTAAGGTCACCCTTCATCAGGCCTAACCAGTTGCAATAGGCCAGGACTTTGTCTTCCCCATCGACGGCCGCGACAGAGTCTTCGCAGTCCATGATGGTCGAAAGCGCTGATTCTAGAACAATGTCAGAAATGCCAGCCTTATCAGCACCTCCAATGGCAGAGCTCGCGTCGATCACAAGTTTGATGAGCAGGCCGTTTGCCTTAAGGAACACCTCTGCCAGCCCGTCAGCGCCGTCATTATGTCCGACAAACTGCGAAACATCCTTCAACGAAGGCGTCAGCGTTCCGTCCACGACAGACAACCCATCGACATCCGCCCATGACCCGCTTGCCAGGGGCGCAACAGCATCAAGATGCGCACGCCCCCACGCAATCACCTCTGCACCACGCATTGCATCATAGCCACCGCCAGAAGGTAAGCTGCCAAGCGCATCCGTACCATAAAGCGCATCGTAAAGGCTTCCCCAGCGAGCATTTGCCGCGTTGAGCGCAAAGCGCGCATTCATAATCGGCACCACCAGCTGTGGCCCCGGCACAGACGCGATCTCAGGATCAACGTTCGCTGTCTCTATGGTAAAATCCGGTCCTTCCGGCACCAGATACCCGATCTCGGTCAGAAACGCCTTGTAGGCTTGCGCATCAAACGCCTGCCCGCGGTTCGCCACGTGCCACGCATCAATCTGTCCCTGAATTTCCTCGCGCTTCTTCAAAAGCTCTCGGTTTTTGGGGCCCATGGCATGCACGAGGTCGGAAAACCCGTTCCAGAAGGCGTCCGCTGTCACATCGGTCCCAGGCAAGGCTTTCACATCGATGAAATCCGCGAGGACTGGATCGACTTGCAGTCCATGACGGTCAACATAGTCTGGCATTGTGGCACCTCATTCGTTCAGGCACAGGACGTGCGCGGTATTCAGATGTGCACTGACTAGAACATAAGTTTCCTATAGGCAACACGGTGGTTAGATTTTCTGACCAATTTTGCCCTTTTGCCTGCGACACCGGTCAGAGCAGTAGCGAACCTCGTCCCAGACGGCCGCCCATTTCTTGCGCCACGTGAACGGCTTTCGGCAAACTGCGCAGGTTTTCTGTGGCAGATCCCCTTTCCTACGCATCTTCATGGCCGCTCTCCTTTGATCTGGGAAATGGGTTAAGCTTTTGTGAAGGCAACCCTGGTCCACTTGCGATTTCCGCCTGCGCTGCTCAAAACTACGGCCAACGTTGCGCGGCATGAACCGGGCCGCAAATCAAGAAAGTGCCCTCATGAAAGATGCCGCTCCTCAAACGATCTATCTGTCGGATTACACACCCTTTGGCTTCCTGATCGACCATGTGGACCTGACGTTCGATCTCCATCCAACCGCCACACGCGTGAAAAGCCGCATCGCATTCCGTCCCAACCCGGATGCCACAAACCACACGTTCTTTTTGCACGGGCAAGACTTGAAACTGATCTCCGCCAAGATTGACGGCGCTGTGGTTTCGCCATCCCTGAGCAGCGAGGGGCTGACCTGCCCTGTTCCCGAAGGCCGCTTCGTGTGGGAGGCTGAAGTGGAAATCTCGCCTGAAACGAACACAGCCCTCGAAGGGCTTTACATGTCGAACGGCATGTATTGCACCCAGTGCGAGGCAGAGGGCTTTCGCAAGATCACTTTTTATCCTGACCGCCCCGATGTGATGGCAACATTCACCGTGCGGATCAACGGCGCGTACCCGGTGTTGCTCTGCAACGGAAACCCGAAAGGCAGCGGCGACGCATGGGCGGAGTGGCATGACCCATGGCCAAAGCCCGCTTACCTTTTCGCACTTGTCGCAGGCGATCTCGTTGCACACACTGGCCAGTTCACAACGATGTCCGGCAAAGATGTTGCGCTAAACATCTATGTTCGCCCCGGACCCGATGAGGCAAAGTGCGCCTTTGGTATGGATGCCCTCAAACGTACTATGCGTTGGGATGAAGAGGTCTATGGCCGCGAATACGACCTCGACATTTTCAACATTGTGGCCGTCGACGACTTCAATATGGGCGCGATGGAGAACAAAGGGTTGAACATTTTCAACTCAAGCTGCGTTCTGGCCTCGCCTGGGACGTCCACCGATGCGGACTTCGAGCGGATCGAAGCGATCATCGCTCATGAGTATTTTCACAACTGGACAGGCAATCGGATCACCTGCCGCGATTGGTTCCAGCTTTGCCTGAAAGAAGGGCTGACCGTTTACCGCGACCAGCAATTCACATCCGATGTCCGCTCTGACTCGGTCAAACGCATCGAAGACGCGATCATGTTGCGCGCACACCAATTCCGAGAGGACGCAGGCCCGCTTGCGCACCCACCGCGCCCTTCCAGCTTTGTGGAGATCAACAACTTCTATACCGTGACAGTTTACGAGAAAGGTGCGGAAATCGTGGGGATGCTGCGCACGCTCTCAGGTGACAACGGTTATGAAAAAGCGCTCGACCTCTACTTTGATCGCCATGACGGGGAAGCCGCCACCATCGAAGACTTTCGCGCCTGTTTTGAAAAGGCGACGGATGCCGACCTGACCCAGTTCTCGCGCTGGTGGACGGATCCGGGAACGCCACATGTGACCGTGCAAGAGGAATGGTCTGAGGGAACCCTCACCGTCACCATTAGTCAAAAAACCGAAGCGCTTGGCAAAAGCTGGCCCGTGCGGGTCATCCCGCTGCGCACCGCATTGATCGGACGTGACGGTGGTGAGGTTTCGTCAGAGCAACTGGTTACGCTGACTGAGGCAGAAATCACCCTCACCTTCGATGACTTGGCAGAGCGCCCGCTTGTCTCAGTAAACCGCAATTTCTCAGCCCCTGTGGTCATTCATCAGGATCAGTCGGACAGCGATCTCGCCGCCCTTCTGGCCCACGATACCGACCCGTTCAACAGATGGGACGCGGGCGAGAAACTGGTCAACGGTGTGCTGCGGCGGATGGTGCGCGATGGCGCAACGCCAGACGCAGGCTACCTTGACGGGTTGAGCGCGAGTTTGCGCAACGACAGACTTGACCCCGCCTACCGCGCGCTTTTGCTTCGATCACCCACAGAGGTCGACACCGCGATCGATCTTCATGCTGCTGGCCACACGGCTGATCCCGACGCGATCCATCTGGCCCATGAAACACTACAGCAGGCGAAGGCAGAGCGGTTGCAAGACCACCTGTCAGCGACCTACGCCGCCATGCAGGTCACTGGCCCCTACACTCCTGACGCGGACGCAGCTGGGAAACGCAGCCTCGCCAATGCAATGCTTGGGCTGATCACACGGCTTGACGGCGGCAAGCAAGCTAAGGCGCAATTTGCCGAAGCCGACAATATGACCTTACAGATTGCAGCACTGGGTGCGCTTTGCGTGAACGGCTTTGGCGAAGACGAACTGCGAGCATTTGAAAAGCAGTGGTCCGATGATCGCCTTGTCATGGATAAATGGTTCGGCTTGCAAGTCAGCACCGCCGCGCCGGAAAACGCGGTTGCCACGACCACCAGGTTAACCAAACACGCCGCTTTCACCCACACGAACCCCAATCGGTTCCGCGCGGTCTTTGGATCGTTCGCCCGCAACCATGCGGGTTTCCACAAAGCGGATCACAGCGGATATCAGCTTTTGTCGGAGTGGCTCATTAAACTCGACCCACTGAACCCACAAACCACTGCGCGGATGGTCACCGCTTTTGACGGATTGCAGCGGTATGACGCCGACAGACAGGCTGGGATGCGCACGGCCCTTGAACGGATCGCCGCGACACCCGATCTTTCTCGTGACACGACAGAAATGGTCACCCGCATTTTGGGGGGAACATAAGTGTCATAGAACCGTTACGCTTTGGGGGGCATTGGTGGTTCATGAAAGACCGTATCGACGATTTGATTTTTGAACGCGCGCCTTGGCTTGACGGGCGCACTGCAACGGCGCGCACGGCGCGTCGGATGCTTAACCGCATGCTCGGCTATAACCGCACCGTTTGCCTGGCCGAAGCGCTACGCGATGACAGCGCTGCGGCCATCATGCGCCGCATGGGTGAGATGCTGTCCAAGCAGGTAGATGTCACAGGCCTTGGACACCTGCCTGCCACAGGCCCGGCCCTTGTTGTTGCCAATCACCCGACCGGCATTGCAGACGGGATCATTCTTTACCACTTGGTCTCGCGCAAGCGCCCGGATGTCTATGCAATGGCCAACAAAGACATCCTGCGCCTGTTGCCGCAGATGGAAGACATGATCTGCCCGGTAGAGTGGCGCATGGAAAAGCGTACCCATGCCAGCGCGCGGGAAACCATGCATTACGTTCGCAAAGCAAAGGACGACGGCCGGCTTGGTTTGATCTTTCCATCCGGTCGCCTTGCGAAGCGACGCGGTTTGAACCTGATCGAGCGGCCATGGATGTCGTCAGCTGCGATGTTGGCGCGCAAATTTGAATTGCCGGTTGTGCCAGTGAACATTCAAGCGCGCAATTCTCTGCTGTTCTATCTGTTCGACCTGATCCACCCCACCCTGCGGGACATCACCTTGTTTCATGAGACGCTGAACAAGGACGGTCAGCCCTTCAATGTGACGGTCGGCACGCCAATTGCGGGTGGCGACCTGCCACGCAACGCGGATGAAGGGATCGCTATCCTTAAAGAGGCGACCCTCGCGCTTGGACGCGACAGGGCTCCGTCACACGCACGCTTCCCACTCGCGGAAAGCTTACTGACCTGGTCCTAGTTTGACGTTGGCAATGCGCGCGTGACTTGCACGTCGGCGGCCGCGAAAAACGCAGGTCGTGCCTCAGGACGTGTGCGCACTTGCGGTTGGCAATAAGGCTGCGCTGCCGTCCACGCTGACATTTCAGCAATCTTACCGCGGTTTGACATCGGACCCCAATCCGCCGCCACACCGCGCCAACGACCATCGTGCACCGCCACCGCATTGTCGCGCAGGACGGTGACATTCATGATCCGTGCTGCACAGCTCAGATTCTCTGTGGGGTTCTTCAGCGCCTCGCCCGTACGCGCGCGGCAGCCATAGCGCTGCGCCGTATCAGGATAAATCTGCAGAAGTCCGTACCACAGATCACCGCCACCCACGGCGCGCGGGTTGTAAGTGCTTTCGTGCTTTGCCAAGGCGGACATCATGCCAACCCAAAAAGCGCGTCGGTCGCGAGGTGCATTCTCGCGGTACGCCGGACACCAGCGGTCGATATCGCGTGGCACAATTGAATCGAGGCCCTTGCCATAGCTTGCGACCGACACCATTGCAGCACGCGTCCAAATGTCCGACCCACGCTTATGCGCCCAACGGGTCTGTGGCAGCGCCCCGCGCCGTGCGACCGGGCGCACTTCCGGTTCACGCGTTTCGATCGTGACCGGATACCGGATCATATAGGTTGGACGCGCCTCTGCACGAAATGCGGCCAGGCGGTCAGTCTCGATGGCTTGGGATCGGGCAATGGCATCAGCACGGGAAAACGGACGAATGCCCGGATCAGCCGCAGCGGCCGCCCCCATGGCGAGTGCCAGAAGTCCCCCCAGAATGGTCTTCATAGCAGTCATGGCGCAGACATTGCCGCGCAAAGCGCTGCTTGATCAAGGAAAAATAAAACGCCCGGCGACAACTTGCGCCGGGCGCGATGATCATCAAGCGGCTTCACGCTTGTGTTCACCTTCTTCGACCTCTTCGACGATCTTCGCGACAAAAGCCTCCAAATCTTC
>JAHDEX010000017.1:18768-68955 GCA_020628545.1 Paracoccaceae bacterium
GGTCCACCCAGTTGGCGCCAGCATTGATCAGGTCGGTCTTGATAGAGTGGTAGGAGGTCATCTCGCGCCCCTCGGCCACACCGGTTTCCACCAACAGCCATGGCGCGTGGCAAATTGCGGCGACGATCTTGTTTCCCGTGACAAAGCCCTTGATCAGATCTAGTGCGTCTTGGTTCACACGCAGCAGATCCGGATTGATCTGACCGCCTGGCAGGACCAGAGCGTCATAATCATCAATCTTCGCGTCTGCGATTTTCAGGTCGGCGGCGGCATCGTCGCCCCAATCGTCTCCGTCCCAGCCCTTCACGGCTTGGCCATCCGGAGTGGCCACATGTACGGTCGCTCCTTTTGCGCGCAACTCATCGCGCGGCGTGCAAAGTTCGGACTGCTCAAACCCGTTGTCTGAGATGATGAGGATCTTGGCGTCTGAAATGCGTGGCATTTATCTCTCCTTCACTTTGATTATGTTGCTGAGAAAACCGGCCACGGCGGCTCTTGTTCCCGGCTTTCTGCTCACTTAGAACGCAGACGACACCTGTGATGGAGCCTATCGATGCTGGATCTGACCTACGACGCGCCCGCCCCGAAAGTGATTGCGGGGGCAAAATACGATTGGGAATTGGTCATCGGCCTTGAAGTGCATGCTCAGGTCGCGACCAACGCAAAATTATTCTCAGGCGCATCGACCCTTTTTGGCGCGGAACCCAACAGCAACGTGGCCTTCGTTGACGCAGGCATGCCGGGCATGTTGCCAGTGATCAACGAAGAATGTGTGGCGCAGGCGGTGCGAACAGGCCTCGGCCTCAAGGCAGACATCAACCTTGTCAGCGCCTTCGACCGGAAGAACTATTTCTACCCGGACCTGCCTCAGGGGTACCAGATTTCGCAGCTCTACCATCCGATTGTCGGCGAAGGGGAAGTGCTTGTGGAACTTGGCGACGGCACTGCGCGCACTGTGCGCATTGAACGCATTCACCTCGAACAGGACGCAGGCAAATCCGTGCACGACATGGACCCGAACATGTCTTTCGTGGACCTCAACCGCACCGGCGTTGCACTGATGGAGATCGTCAGCCGCCCTGACATCCGTGGCCCGGAAGAGGCGGCGGCCTACGTGGGCAAGCTGCGCCAGATCATGCGCTACCTCGGCACCTGTGACGGCAACATGCAAAACGGCAACCTTCGGGCTGACGTGAACGTCTCGATCTGTCGTCCGGGTGACTATGAGAAATATCAAGAAACGCAGGACTTCTCTCACCTTGGCACGCGCTGTGAGATCAAGAACATGAACTCAATGCGCTTTATCCAGCAAGCGATTGAGGTTGAGGCCCGCCGTCAGATCGCGCTCGTCGAAGATGGCAAAGCGGTTGTGCAGGAAACCCGCCTCTACGACCCCGACAAGAACGAAACCCGGTCGATGCGGTCCAAAGAGGAAGCGCACGACTACCGCTACTTCCCAGACCCTGACCTTCTCCCGCTCGAAATTGAGCAGGCATGGGTCGATGACATCGCCAGCGGCCTTCCCGAACTGCCCGACGCCAAGAAAGCCCGATTCATGGGGGACTTTGGCCTGTCAGACTATGACGCGAGCGTGCTGACCGCCGACGTGGAAAATGCCGCTTTTTTTGAGAAAGTCGCGGAAGGCCGTGATGGCAAAATGTCGGCCAACTGGGTCATCAACGAGCTTTTCGGCCGTCTGAAGAAAGACGACAAAGACATCACCGAAAGCCCTGTTTCGGCAGACCAGCTTGGCGGGATCGTCACCTTGATCAAATCCGGCGACATCTCTGGCAAGATTGCAAAAGAGCTATTTGAGATCGTCTACACCGAAGGCGGCAACCCCGCGCAGATCGTGGAAGAGCGCGGCATGAAACAGGTCACCGACACCGGGGCCATCGAGGCAGCGGTGGACGAAATCATCGCTGCCAACCCTGCGCAGGTCGAAAAGGCCAAGCAGAACCCGAAGCTTGCGGGCTGGTTCGTGGGTCAGGTGATGAAGGCCACAGGCGGCAAAGCCAACCCTGCAGCCGTGAACCAATTGGTCACTGCCAAACTTGGATTGTAAGTCGGGGTTCGCCCCGACTCCGCTGGTTCTCGCCAAGTGCCTTGGACTTTGAAACACGGCTTTGACAGGCCGTGTAGGTTTGCTATCACCGCCCGAACACAGAGGTGACCCGATGCAGGCATTTGAATATTCCGTCGTTCCCGCCCCCAAAAAGGGCCTGAAAGCCAAGGGCGTGCGGTCCACCGAAGATCGCTTCGCGAATGCGCTTGAGACGATCATGAACGAAAAAGGTGCAGACGGCTGGGAATACGTGCGCACAGACACCCTCCCCGCCGAAGAACGCACCGGGCTCACCGGGTCCAAGACGGTCTATCAGAATATGATGGTATTTCGCCGTCCCGTCGCTGCCGTCGCAGAGGCACCCAAGGCGCTACTGGAAGCCCCCAAACCGGACCCGGAAATCGAAGACGATGTGCCGCCCATAGCAACTTTCTCGGCGCGTGAGGATCGCACGGCGGCCAACGACGTTGACCCGTTGGTGGCGGACCCGAAGTTCCGCAACGACTGATTATTTGAACGTAATCGCCAGCGCGTGGATGCGCCCAATGATCTCGGGGCCAAGCGCATCGTGCACTGCGCGGTGACGCGCCAAACGGGACTTGTCAGCAAGGTCAGGTGCCTCAATCACCACCTGCCAATGGCTTTCGCCTGACCCATCGTCACCCGCATGACCGGCGTGTTTATGGCTCTCGTTGATCACCTCAAGTGACGTCGGGTCCAAACCTTGTACGATGGCAGCCTTAATTTCGTCCGCAAGCCCCATTATTTTCACTCCGCCCTCTTCAATCCTGTGGCGAGTGGTTTATTCTCATGCCCCTGAGTCGACAAGGAGACGCCCGACATGAAAAAAGATGACCCCTTCGGTTTTGATATGTCTGTCTCATCGGCGAAGAAAAAGAACCCCCGGGGGCGGCGCGGCATGTCCGGGGCCTCCGAAACGTCGACACGTGTTTGCGATCACGAAGGTTGTCAGGAAGCGGGTAAGTTCCGTGCACCGAAATCGCCCGATATCCTCGACGATTTCTTCTGGTTCTGTCAGGAGCATGTGCGCGAATACAATCTGAAGTGGAACTTCTTTGACGGCACCTCTGAGGCCGAGTTGATGGCTCAGATGGCCAAAGACAAAGTCTGGGAGCGGCCCACGAAGCCTTTCAAGAGGTCCGTGGAAGAAAAAGCCTGGGCGCGCCTGGGTGTCGACGATCCTCATCAGGTCCTTGGTGCAAATGCAACGCAAAACCCGGGACGGAACCCGCATTCGGGCAGCACACGCCGCCTGCCCCCGACTGAGCGGCGCGCGATTGAGATCCTTGAAGCCAAGGACACGATGTCAAAGCCTGAGATCCGCAAGCAGTACAAATCCCTGATCAAAGTGTTGCACCCCGACATGAATGGCGGTGATCGTAGTCAGGAAGAACAGCTGGCAGAGGTGGTCTGGGCTTGGGATCAAATCAAGGACAGCCGCAACTTCCGCGATAAGGACTGATCAGACGATCGGTTCTTTCTCGGCGAAAATGCTGTCGCGCTCGCGCCGCCATGGCTGCAAGAGCTTGTGGGCACAAACGAGCATCGCAATCCATGCCGCCGCCAAGTATGGAAACTCGATCATTGCCACTACGACCTGAAATGGCGCGAACATAGTTCCGTAGTACGGCAGGATCAGCGTTCCTCCGATCACGGCAGCAACAGCGGTGATCATCACTGCGCCAAAACCTGCCCAGATCCAGCCCACAAGCCCCGGAAACCCCAAATACGTGCGGTGACAGCTGAAGAAAGCGCAGAACCCACCGATGCCCCCTGCGGCCACTGTCCAAACCGTAAGCGGGTCAAGATCACTCAAAGCAAATGTCGCCTGCGTAAATCGCAGGATTGTCACATAGGCCAACATCGCGCTGAGCGCGGTGATTCCAAACAAGGCAGTCAAGAAATTCTTTTCGCCGTCCGTCAGGCGGCCGCGCGGTCGGAACGCAAACAAAACACTATCTCCGCAAACTACGATTCTTGTTTAATCGATGAATTGTGGCGGGATCGTGGCATTTGCGAAAAAGACGACAAAAATTTGTCGGAATGCCTTTGTGGGGTGCGACAACTATGCGTAATCCCGCCTGCCCTTCCCCTTGCAGCGGATCGCAATATGTAGCAGACCGACACCCAGCGAATACGTTAGTGAAAGAAGGCAATTCTCATGGCCGATGGAACAGTCGAAGCACCCGCGAAGCCAACAGAAGAAATTTCTGTGCGCGAAGTGTTTGGCATCGAATCTGACATGAAAGTCAAAGCCTTCGCCGAACGTAGCGACCGCGTTCCTGACATCGACAGCACCTATAAGTTCGACCCGGACACCACCCTCGCGATCCTCGCGGGCTTTGGCTACAATCGCCGTGTGATGATCCAAGGTTACCACGGTACCGGTAAATCCACACACATCGAACAGGTTGCCGCCCGTCTGAACTGGCCTTCAGTGCGCGTAAACCTTGACAGCCACATTTCGCGGATCGACCTGATCGGGAAAGACGCGATTAAACTGCGTGATGGCGTGCAAGTCACTGAGTTCCATGAAGGTATTCTGCCTTGGGCGCTGCGGAACCCTGTCGCAATCGTCTTTGACGAATATGATGCGGGCCGCGCGGACGTCATGTTCGTGATCCAGCGCGTGCTGGAAACGGACGGGAAACTGACTTTGATGGATCAAAATACCATCATCACACCCCACCCGTCCTTCCGTCTTTTCGCGACTGCCAACACCGTCGGCCTTGGCGATACGACGGGGCTGTACCACGGCACCCAGCAAATCAACCAAGCGCAGATGGACCGTTGGTCGCTCGTTGCAACGCTGAACTACCTCAGCCATGACGCGGAAACGGCAATTGTTCTGTCGAAGTCCCCGCACTTCAACACGGAAAACGGCCGTAAGACCATCAGCCAGATGGTGACAGTTGCGGACCTCACCCGGACGGCCTTCATGAACGGCGATCTGTCGACCGTGATGTCACCCCGGACCGTCTTGTCCTGGGCTGAAAACGCGCGGATTTTCCAGAACGTTGGCTACGCTTTCCGTCTGTCCTTCCTCAACAAATGCGATGAGCTCGAACGTCAAACAGTCGCAGAATTCTATCAGCGTTGTTTCGATGAAGAACTTCCCGAAAGTGCGGCGAGCATGTCGCTCGGCTAAGAAATAGCTTAGAATTGGAAACAAAACCGCCCCGTCAAAGGGCGGTTTTTTCGTTTTGCCACCAAAAAGGCAAAACTTGACGCCACTCAGGTCACTTTTTGCTGTTTGGATTTTGTCCAACGATCCGAAGACCCGCGTCAGACGGGCCTCTTGCAAGATAGGTGACAGAAATGAAAATGAAGATCGGTGCAGAGCTGCCAGAGGGATACGCCCCATCGCACGACGACCTTGCCGCAGCGTCCGCGACATTGATCGCGCACACGCTTTTGCCCCTGTTTTCTGAAAACATGACCGAGGAAATGGCCAAGGCCAATGTTCAGGGGATTGTCACTGAATTGGCCTATCTTTTCGACGAAGGTGAAATCCACATGGGCGGCAGAGTCTATCGCCCGCGCATGGCGTTCATCAACGATGCTGGTGAGGCGCTGCCCGGTGCGGCGGATCTTGAGACCATGAATGAGCTTGCGGACGATCCTTTTGATCTCGCCCCTGAGGCCAAGATCACTTTCGAGGCGCCCGAATACGACGAATAGGGGCGATTGCGCCCTTTTTGTCGGATGCACACCGCCCGCCCCTCCTGATCTGAGGGGCGCGTGAATACCTATTATTAAACAATAGGTTAAAGTGTTGCATAGTTGCAATTTCACACAAAGTTTAAAAACTGATTAATTGATTGGCAGCATTTTGATGCCAAAGTTGTTTTCATGAGCATGATGAAAACACTTTCTCTGCTAGTCTGCGTCGCGGCCGCTCCGGCCAGCGCCTTGACGTCGACCGCTGATGATCAGCTGACATTCTTCGCGACCTGTGCGGGTCGTCTGTCAGCCACGATGGAGCACCAGTGGATCCACAATCTGTCTGCAGTCGATGCAACAACCGCCCAACGCTCCGAGATGATCAATCTCGTATCCGCGGTCATGCCAGACGAAGATGGACGTGCGGTTCTGAACATCCGGGTGTCGGCCAAACATGCCCAAGCGCAACTTCTGGCACGCGCAACCCTCAATCGCGACGTCGGGGATGCGGAATGGGCGCAAGCGCGGGCTGATGCACTCTTGCAGGAATGCACAAGCGTCCTGCTGGGCAGCAACGCAGAATAGCCTTCGCGCCCCATGGCGCTATCATCTGGAATCCGGTATCCCGGTGACCAGACGACAGCAAAGTGTACGCGATGAGCAAACCCAACGACAATCCAGCCGACCCTTTCAAAAAGGCGCTCGCTGAAGCGACCAAGGTCATGGCGGACGACCCGGACCTCGCCGTCAGCTACTCAGTTGATCCGGCTGGACAAACGGCCGAAACGATCCGTCTTCCACAGGTCAGCCGTCGGATGACCCGGGAAGAGGTCCTGCTTGCGCGAGGCACGGCAGACGCTTTTGCGTTGCGCCACAAATACCACGACGCCAAAACCAACGCTCGTTACTTGCCGCAAGGCCAGATGGCGCGGGACCTTTATGACGCAATGGAAACCGCGCGGGTCGAAGCCGTGGGCGCCAAGCACATGCCAGGCACCGCTGGCAACATCGATGTCAAGATCGGCAATGACGCCCTGCGCAAGGGCTACGATCAGATCAAATCAACGGAAGAGGCCCCGTTATCGACCGCCGCGGGCTACCTGATCCGCCACCTCGCCACCGGTCGCGATCTACCCAAAGGCGCGGAAAACGTAATGGAGATGTGGCGTGGTTTCATCGAAGACCAATGCGGCGGCACGTTGGAGCGACTGACGGATATCCTCGAGGACCAGCAGGCCTTCGCAAAATTCGCCCGCGACATGATCAAAGACCTCGGCTACGGCGACCAATTGGGTGACGACCCAGACAATCTGGACGACGATCAGGAAGACGAGGCCGAAGAAGGTCAGGACGACGACCAGGAAGAACCGGACAGCACCGGCAACGACGAAGACGACAGCGAAGACACCGAAGCATCGCCTGAGCAAAGTCAGGAGGAGCAGCAAGACGCGTCTCAGGCCGAAGTCTCGATGGACGATCAGGCCGATGCCGAGATGGGCGAAGAGACGGAAATGCCTGACGGCGAAGCCCCGCTGGAGCCGCCTGCCCCGCAACCGATCTCCGACGCGGACCCGGACTACCGCGTCTTCTCATCCGACGAAGACGAAGAAATCCGCGCCGAAGATCTCGCAGAACCTGTCGAACTGGAACGCCTGCGCGCCTACCTTGATCAACAATTGGAACCGCTGAAAGGTGCTGTGTCGCGCCTCGCCAATAAGCTGCAGCGCCGCTTGCAGGCCCAGCAAAACCGGTCATGGGAATTTGATCTTGAGGAAGGCACGCTCGACGCCGGCCGTCTTGCCCGGATCGTGGCGAACCCGACGACCCCGCTGTCATTCAAGCAGGAGAAGGATACGGAGTTCCGCGATACCTGCGTGACACTCCTCCTCGACAATTCCGGCTCCATGCGTGGCCGCCCGATCTCCATCGCTGCGATCTGCGCCGACGTGCTCGCTCGGACCCTCGAACGCTGCCAGGTGAAGGTCGAAATCCTCGGCTTCACCACCAAAGCCTGGAAAGGCGGTCAGGCGCGCGAGAAGTGGTTGAACGAGGGCCGCCCGGCCACGCCAGGCCGCCTCAATGACCTGCGCCATATCATCTACAAAGGGGCCGACGCCCCCTGGCGCCGCGCTCGCCCGAACCTCGGGCTGATGATGAAAGAGGGGCTACTGAAGGAAAACATCGACGGCGAAGCGCTCGAATGGGCGCACCGCCGGATGCTTGCCCGCCACGAGCAGCGCAAGATCCTGATGGTGATTTCCGATGGGGCCCCGGTGGATGACAGCACCTTGTCGGTAAACCCGGCCAATTATCTTGAAAAGCATCTCCGCGACGTGATCGCGATGGTTGAAAAGCAAAAAGCGGTCGAACTGATCGCAGTCGGCATCGGCCATGACGTCACCCGATATTATGAACGCGCGGTGACCATCACGGACGTCGAACAACTGGCGGGCGCGATGACCGAACAATTGGCGAGCCTCTTTGATGCCGATCCACGTAAACGCGCCCGTGTGCTTGGCATGCGTAAAGCGGGGTAAATTTCTTGAAGAAAAAATTTGCCCGCATCGCTGATGATCGCTTGTGATCGTAAGCTCAGAGGGGCGCCGCCCCCGCCCTGCAGGCCCCCAAATATTCTATTTAAAAGAAAACAAGGTGTTGCGCATGTTTCAGACCTTTGATGTTGCCTCTGACCCGAGTACCGGACCAGGTCGCTTGTCCGCTTTGCGTGCGGCTCTGAAAGAGCGTGAGGTTGACGGATTTCTGATTCCGCGTGCGGATCTTCATCAGGGTGAATACGTCGCACCGTGCGACGCAAGACTGCAATGGCTAACAGGGTTTTCGGGGTCCGCCGGGTTCTGTGCGGTTCTGCCGGACATTGCAGGGGTCTTCGTTGACGGCCGCTACCGTGTTCAAGTGCGCGCGCAGGTGGCCGAGGTCTTCACACCTGTCAATTGGCCTGAGGTTGGTCTTGCGGATTGGCTGACAGAGCACCTGCCCACCGGCGGGACGATCGGCTTCGATCCATGGCTGCATACAGTGGCCGAAATTGAAAAGCTGACCGATGCATTGGAAGAGACCGATATCAAACTCTCGCCCATCGCGAACGCAATAGATGATATCTGGTCTGACCGTCCGCCGCACCCCGCCGCGCCATTCCGGGTCCAACCGCTTGAATTCGCAGGTGAACCGCACGATGAGAAGCGCAAGCGGATCGGTGCCTCATTGAAAGCCGACCATTGCGTAATCACGGCACCGGACTCGATTGCGTGGTTGCTCAACATCCGCGGCAGCGACATCGAGCGCAACCCAGTGCCCCACTCCTGCGCCATCCTTGGCCGCGATGGCGCCCTGCAACTTTTTGCGCGCACTGGTCAGGCGGAGCCGGTGGCGGACCATCTTGGGGCGGATGTGACGCTTTCGGGGTGGGATCAATTGTCCGAAGCAGTGCGCGACTTGCCGGGATCGGTGCAGATCGCGCCTGGCGCGTGCCCCGTTGCGATCCGGGATCTGATCGCACCAGAACGTTTGAAGCGGCAGACGGATCCTTGTGCCCTGCCAAAGGCGCGCAAGAACGCAACCGAAATTGCAGGCACCAAAGCCGCCCACCACCGCGATGCCATTGCGATGGTTCAGTTTCTGGCCTGGCTTGATGAACACGCACTGAAGGGCAAACTGACCGAGATTGACGTGGTCACACAACTTGAAGGCTTCCGCCGCGGATCAAATGCCTTGCGGGACATCTCTTTCGACACAATCGCGGGAGCTGGCCCCAATGGCGCAATCGTCCATTACCGCGTCGATGAAAATACGAACCGGGAGGTGAAAGTGGGGGAACTTTTGCTCGTCGATTCCGGTGGCCAATATGACGACGGCACCACTGACATCACGCGGACCATCAGTATCGGCACACCAACAGATGAGCATTGCACCTGCTATACGCAAGTGCTGCGCGGCATGATCGCCATATCGGTTGCCCGGTTTCCGAAGGGCGTTGGCGGCGCGCATCTCGATGCCTTGGCGCGGACGCCGCTTTGGCAGGCAGGGCGCGATTATGATCATGGAACTGGCCATGGTGTTGGCAGCTATCTTTGCGTGCATGAAGGACCGCAAAGCCTTTCGCGCAGGTCAGCCGTCCCCTTCGAGCCGGGTATGATCCTGTCGAATGAACCCGGTTATTACCGCGAGGGGGCATTTGGCATTCGGATCGAAAACCTGATCGTTGTGGTGCCAGCCCCGACGTTACCTCACGCTGATGCCCGCGAGATGTACACGTTTGAGACACTCACGACCGTTCCTTTTGATCGGCGGCTTATCAAAACCGACGATTTGACCGATGAAGAACGGGTCTGGATCAATCAGTATCATGCAGATACGCTCACCCGGATTTCCCCTCATGTTGAGGGTTCCACAAAAGCCTGGCTCACGGCGGCTTGCGCACCTCTTTGACAGATGTGACATCACACGCGTGTCATATGCGCGCTGTAAATAACGCTGACCTGGCCCATGACATTGGAAAGGATGCCATCATGGCTGCAGATATCGTAATTACTCCGGCTGCGGGCACCTGGGTTGTGCGGATTGCCGGCGCCGTGCTGGGGGAAAGCACAAAGGCGATGTCACTGAAGGAGAACGGATACGATGAGGTCATCTATTTCCCGCGCGACGATATCGCGATGGCCTTTCTCGAACCTTCCGACAAGACAACCGTTTGTCCGAAGAAAGGGACCGCCAGCTACTTCTCCGTCGAGGCCAAAAGCGGAACGTTGCCGGATGCGGTGTGGTCCTATGAAGACCCGATCGATGGCGTGAAAGAGATTGCAGGCATGCTGGCTTTCCAAGGCGACAAAGTCGCTGTCGAACAGGTTTGATCCCGCAGACGGCACGCGCGAGGTGAGTGCGGGACGCCTCCGGCGGGGAGGTATTTTTGGCAAGAAGAAGATGCTGGTGCGCTTGATCGCGCTTAGGAGTGTTCTTCGGCGGCCGTCGCAGCAAGGGCTTTGTTCATCACCTTGAGCGCATCAACTTGAAAGAGTGCGCCCCATAGTTCCGGCGGCGCATCTTCATCGCCCAAAGTCACCACGGGCACATACGCATGATTTCCCTTTTCGAACAACGGCATTGCCTGTTCGAGCGTTGCGTTTCCGTCGATGTAGATCCCGTCCCGGATCAGATCCCAGCACGCATCAGGGTCTGCGGCATTGGGTTTTCCCGTACTGCGCATCACATTTGCAACTCGGAAGGTGGCAAGGAGGTATGTCTGGGGACCTGCAGCAAGGTGCACATTGCGCCGTTCAAGTTGCGTCAGAAAGAATGATCGATCCACCATCGTGGCCGAAAGCGCGCTGGAGGTGGAGACCGCGACCATCACCGCCAAACCGGTTTGCCAGTCGCCCGTCAATTCAAAAACAATCAATGTGGTTGAGATCGGCGCCCCCAACACGGCCGCCGCCACCGCTCCCATGCCTGCCAAGGCGTAGAGAGAGTACTCGCCCGATACGTCTGGGAACACGCTGGTCGCGATAATCCCGTAGGCCAGCCCGGTCAGCGCGCCAACCATAAGTGCCGGCGAGAAGACCCCGCCCCCCATGCGCCCGCCCATCGTAATCGCGACCGCAATGACTTTGACCACTGCGATTGTAATCGCAAAAGTCAGTGTCAGATCCCCTGAAAGGGCGCGCACCGTCGTCTCATACCCGACACCAATGATCTGCGGGAATTGCGTTGCAATCAGCCCGAGCAGGAACCCCGACATCGCGGGGCGGACATATCGCGGTATCCCGAACCGGGTTTGCACGGCGGTGCCAAAATCCTCCGCCCAGAAAATCGAGCGCATGAGCACAACCGCCACCATGCCACAAACAAGGCCGAGGAGCAGAAATGCCGGAAGCTCGATGTAGAAGTTCAACGCGTTTTGCGCGGGCAATACAAATTCGGTCACATCGCCAAACGCGAGGCGGTTGATGATCGTGCCTGCAACAGAGGCGATCACAATCGGCGCAAAGGAGTGCATCGCAAAGTGGCGCAGCACGACCTCCAACGCAAAAAGCGCCCCTGCGATCGGTGCGTTAAAGCTCGCGGACACGGCAGCGGCCACTGCGCAGCCCAAAAGATCACGGCCGGTGATCCCGTCCGCGCGGATGAAGCGCGCGACGACGGTTGAAATGACACCGGCCATGTGCACGACTGGTCCTTCTCGGCCCGAAGACCCTCCCGAGGACAAGGTGATCAGGCTGGCGAGGGCCGAGGCTATCCCCGTTTTTGTTGAGACCCGCCCTTCTTTCAGCGCCGCCCCCTCGATCACGTCAGCAACCGACCGCGCGCGCCCGTCGGGCGTAAAGACATGCAGAATGATCCCAACAATCAGTCCCCCAATCGTGGGGATCAGCACAATGTGGTACCACGTCAACATGGTTGCGAGCGTGTGCAGGCGGGTGACGTCTTCTGCCTGATACAGCGTTGCTTGCAGCCAATCGATGCTCAGACGAAACCCAAGTGCCGCAAAGCCCGCACCGATCCCCACCAGCATGGCGATGAACCAGAATTGCAGCGGGCTCGGCCCATCGCGCTTGATCGTGTAGACGCCGCGGTACATAACGCTGCGGCCTCTGCGATAGGCGCGTGTGATGAAATTGGAAGCCGTCTGTCGCATTTCAGGGCTTTCTGACCAGCCGGAGCGCCCCGCTGTAACAAGGGCGTGTAACGCCTTTATCTGTAAGCGAAAACACTGTGCCTTCGCAATGCATCACTATGCGATCTCCGGATCCATGAGCGCCTTTGCCGCCGCCCGCGCTGCATCTGTGACGGTATCGCCCGACAACATGCGCGCGATTTCATCAATCCGTTCGTCCGGTTTCAAAGGGACCACGGTTGAGAGTGTTTGCGATTTGGTCTGCCGCTTTTCGACACGCCAATGGTGCTGCCCCAACGCGGCAACCTGCGGGGAGTGCGTAACGACCAAAACCTGACCGCCCTCTGACAAGCTTGCCAGACGACGCCCAACCGCATCGGCTGTGGCACCGCCCACCCCGCGATCAATCTCATCGAAAATCATTGTCAGCCCGCCGCTTTCGGCCTGCGTCAGGCAGACTTTCAACGCCAACAGAAAGCGCGAGAGTTCGCCGCCCGACGCGATTTTGTTCAGTGGGCCAGCGGGCGCGCCAGGGTTTGTTGCGACCTGAAACGCGACCACATCTTGGCCGTCCGGGCCGGGGTCGGTCGCGGATACGTCAGTGGTAAAAACTGCCCGCTCCATCTTCAGCGGCGCAAGCTCTGCTGCCATTGCCTTATCGAGCGATTTTGCCGCCTTCACCCGCTTTGCCGTCAACCGCTCCGCTGCAGTTCTGTAGGCGGCCTCAGCGGTTTTGACGTCTCCCTCACAACGTGCGAGGTCGCCCGCCCCCTCATCCACAACAGCCAATCGCGCCCGAAGCTCGGACCCGAGGTCTGCCAAATCATCCGCAAGCACCTGATGTTTCCTGGCAAGGCCCCGGATCGCAAAAAGCCGTTCCTCGGCCTCTTCCAACTCTGCGGGATTGAAGGATAACGCGTTCAGACAAGCCTCGATCCCTTGCTGCGCCTCATCAAGGGCCAAAGCCGCGCGTTCCAGCGCCGCCAATGGATCATCAAGCTGACCATCTGCCTTGTCTGAGACGCCAATGAGCCAGCGTGATGCATCCGAAACCATCCCCTCGGCGCCTGACAAGCTGACCGCCTCACCGGCCTTTGCGATATCCTCGCGGATTTTTTCAGCCGCCTGCATCAAACGGCGTTGCGCGTCGAGCGTCGCCTCTTCGCCCGGCTGAGGATCAAGCGCATCAATCTCAGACACCGCATGGCGCAAATACTCTTCGTCGGCCTGCGCCGCTGCGATCTGTACTTGCGTTTCCGCCAACCGCTTTCGCGCTTCCGCGAGCGCACGCCACGCAGTACGGACCTTGGCAACATCCGGTGCCAGACCCGCATAGTCATCCAGAAGCAACCGGTGGCCGCGCGGATTTAACAACCCGCGGTCATCATGCTGCCCGTGCAGTTCCACCAACGTTTCCGATAGCTGCCGCAAAACTTCACCACTGACACGACGATCATTGATCCAAGCTGTCTTGCGTCCGTCAGCAGTGTTCACGCGTCGCAGGATCACTTCGCCGTCTTCGGCACCGATCCCTGCTTCTGCGAGAACGGCGTACCCCGGATGCCCATCTGGCAAATCGAAAACCGCTGTCACTTCGCCCTGCTCAGCACCAGCGCGGACCAACTCTGCGCGGCCACGCCAGCCCAGAACAAACCCCAAGGAATCCAAAAGGATGGACTTTCCCGCGCCGGTCTCACCGGTCAGCACATTCAGTCCCGCTTGGAACGTCAGGTCCAACCGTTCGATGATGAGCATGTCGCGAATGTCCAGGCCGCGCAGCATCTGTCAGAGCGCCCCCAACGCCTGGGCAAAGCCCGTGATCTGCCTACAACCACTCACCTAGCAGGACTTGCCGATAAATCGAGGAAAGCCAGTTGTCCCCTGTCGACGCAGGTTGCAAGCCTTGACCTGTCAACAAGGCATAGCTTTCGGCATACCATTCCGTGTTCTGGTAGTTGTGACCCAAAATGGCCCCCGCCGTTTGTGCTTCGGCCGTCAGGCCAAGCGACAGATAAGCCTCAACCAAACGGTGCAGAGCTTCCGCAGTATGTGTTGTGGTCTGGAAGTCTTCCACAACTATCCGGAACCGGTTCACAGACGCCGCATAGAACCCACGCTTGAGGTAGTAACGGCCAATTTCCATCTCTTTTGCAGCGAGATGGCTGAACGCGAGGTCAAACTTCGGGATCGACGCAGTGGCATATTCAGTACCCGGGTACTGCTCAATCACAGTCCGCAGCGCTTGTAATGCCTGAAACGTCAAGCCCTGATCGCGACCAATTTCATCAATCTGATCGTAGTAAGATAAGGCGAGCAAATAATGCGCGTAGGCCGCGTCCTGCTCTACCGGATAGAAATCAATGTAGCGTTGCGCGGCGGCGCGACTATTCGGGTAGTCTTCGTCTTTGTGATACGAAAAGGCCTGCATGATCAGCGCACGCTGCGCGAAGTCGGAATAGGGATAAAGGCGCTCAATCTCACCAAATGTCACCGCAGCATCGTCGGGTTGCCCCTGTTCCAGCTGCAACTCACCCTTCGAGAAAATCTGCTGCGCGGTCAGGTCTTCGAACGCAACCGTTTCGTCGCCGCCAAAAAAGCTGCAACCAGCAAGGACACTGAATGCCAAAGCAGCCGGGATCGCCCGAAAACCGGTTTTGCTGATCTTGCTTGTGCCTGACATGCCTGTCCTCGTACGACGCAACTACCGCAGAAGCCCTTTTGGGCCGTTTCGCACGGGTTTAGCACATAAAAATCGGGGGCAAAACGTCTTTCGACAGCGCATGATCACTTCCGCGTAGGATGTGATCAGCAAATGGCTAGGCGACCGCTTCGAGGTCGGCGACAGACACGCCGACACCAGGCAGGCGCGCAGCCGTTGCCGGGTCACAGTCAACCCATCGCCAGTTGCGCTGATCAGCGAAAAGCGCGTGAAGCAGCTTATTGGTCAGGTTGTGTCCTGCTTTATGGCCCTCATACCGACCCAAGATCGGTGCCCCGGCGGTAAACAAATCCCCCAATGCATCCAGCATCTTATGGCGCACAGCTTCATCGGCGTGACGCAATCCTCCGGGGCTGAGAACCTTGTCCCCATCGACGACAACAGCGTTGTCCATCGTCCCACCAAGGGCCAAACCATTTGCGCGCATCGCATCTACATCCGCCGCCCGGCAAAACGTCCGGCTATCGCAGAGTTCGCGCACAAAGGCACCGTTCGCCATGTTGAGGGCTTTGCTTTGGACGCCGATTGCCGCATCGGCAAAGGCGATATCAAACGCGATTTGCAATGTCGTGGCTGGTGTCAGACGCGCGTAGGCGTCACCCTCTTCCACAACGACATCACGCAACACCTCAATCGCACGCAAGGTGGCCGCCTGTCGGTCAAGACCCGCACGTACAAATCCACGGACAAACTCTGCCGAAGACCCGTCAAGAATTGGCACTTCCGGACCGTCCAACGCCACAACCGCATTATGGATTCCACAGCCAAACAGCGCAGCCATGACATGCTCTATGGTAGAGACAGTGACACCTGCGTCATTCTTCAACCGCGTGTTCAACGGAGACACTTCAACATGATCCCAGCGCGCAGGCAGATCAGCCACATCCCGTGGCACATCCGTCCGGCGGAACACGATCCCGGTGTTCGCCTTCGCTGGCGACACGACCAAACGCACTGGCATGCCGCTGTGCAGGCCAGTCCCTTCGAAGGTCACAGATGTTTTCAGCGTTGCTTGCACGTCCGGGTTCCACAATTGGGTCTTTCAACTGGCTGTAACCTAGGGACTGAGACCGCCCGTCTCAATTCACCATTTGCAACTGTCTGAAACATCATGTTTCTGCGCCGCAGAAAAAAATTAGTTCCGGCGACAAACCGCTGATCTCAAAAGAAAAAGGCCGCCCGGCGGCGGCCCATTCTTGTGATTATGACGACACGTCACATCATATCATTTATCAAATCAGCACCGGTTTAGTTGGCCTGACGACGCAAAAACGCCGGAATTTCGATACGTTCCTGGTCGCCATCCTGGGCGTCCTGTTCGCGAATGCTTGTCACTTCAGGCGTGCGACGCGGCGCAGGCTGCGCGTCAGAGCCGGTCATCCGGTTAATCAGCGAATTGATGCCAAAACGGGATTTTTCCTCAGCTTGCGGGGCCGCAGCCGCGGCGGGCCGCTGCACCGGGGCACCGTTGTCACCGGGCATCCGATTTACGGCGGCATGCAAACGCGCCATGGCTTCGGGAGTTGGCGTGCCCGGCGCCGCGCGCCCATCGGCGCTGAGTGGTGCCTCGACAGAGACCTCAGGTGCAGGCGCAGGCTGGTATGCTGGTGGTGGCAAACCGTCGTCGTCAGCGGCTTCTGTGAACAGGTTTGGCTCACGTGTTGGCTGCGGTGCGGGTTGCGCTGCGACCGGCGCGGGCGCTGCAACTGGTGCAGACGCGGCAGGTGCCGGTGCGGCCGCCGGGGCGTGAACCGCCGCTGCCGGAGCAACGGTCGCGGCCGGCGCAACAGGCGCTTGGGTCGCTGCAACTTCGACTTGCGGCTGCTGGGTCAAAGGTTCTGCCATCGACCGGCGCGGCAGTGGTGTTTCGGCGTTGCTGGCGATGGCGTCGATGCCGGTCGCAACCACGGACACACGCATCCGGCCTTCCATACCGGTGTCGAGTGTAGACCCCACGATAATGTTTGCTTCCGGGTCCACCTTCTCGCGGATCTTGTTCGCAGCTTCGTCGAGTTCGAAAAGCGTCAGGTCGTAGCCGCCTGTGATGTTGATCAACACGCCCTTCGCGCCTTCGAGGCTGATCTCGTCCAGAAGCGGATTCGCGATGGCTTTCTCCGCCGCTTCAACCGCGCGGGCCTCACCATCGGCTTCGCCTGTGCCCATCATCGCCTTGCCCATCTCGTCCATCACGGCGCGCACGTCAGCAAAGTCGAGGTTGATCAGGCCAGGACGGACCATCAGGTCGGTCACACCTTTGACACCTTGGTACAGAACATCGTCTGCCAGCGCGAACGCCTCAGTAAACGTGGTGTTTTCAGTCGCCAAACGGAACAGGTTCTGGTTCGGGATGATGATCAGCGTATCGACCACCTTCTGCAGTGCCTCGATCCCATCGTCGGCCTGCTTCATCCGCTTGCCGCCTTCGAACTGGAACGGCTTGGTTACAACACCAACGGTCAGGACTCCCATCTCTCGCGCAGCTTGGGCGATGATTGGCGCGGCACCTGTCCCAGTGCCACCGCCCATCCCGGCCGTAATGAAGCACATGTGCGCACCTGCTAGGTGATCCACGATCTGCTCAATCGATTCTTCAGCGGCAGCCGCACCAACTGTCGCGCGCGCCCCAGCGCCCAGACCTTCGGTGACTTTCACACCCATCTGGATTTTGGCGTCGGAACGGGATTGCTGAAGCGCCTGCGCGTCAGTGTTCGCAACAACGAACTCAACCCCGTCCAACTGCTGCTCGATCATGTTGTTGACGGCATTGCCCCCGGCCCCACCAACACCAAAAACAGTGATGCGTGGCTTCAATTCTTCATGTCCTGGAATTGAGAGGTTCAATGTCATGTCCAATCCGCCTGTGTTTTTCATGGCCCGTCGATCGGGCAGTCTGTCCAATTGGGGCGACATTAACGTCAGGCCCCATGAAGGTCACGGGAAAATCGCGAAAATGACACAAAATGTAGCGTCGTTTTTCGCGTTTCCGGCGTGATTTTGCCTGCCCACCGACATGTTGCCGACTTTGACCCGGGAACACATAGATATAGGCACAACCTAAAGGTGCGCGCAGGCTTGCGCGTTAACTTTTGATTCTGTGGACAACTGCTCGTCCGGTGTGCCTCTCCGACATTTTGCTGTCGGTTCGGTATTTGTTAACACTCTGTCAGAGGGCTGACCAGCCCTACCAGTTTTCCTTGAACCACTTCACCGCGCGCCGAAATGATTTCGACGGATCGCGGTCCGTTGGGATCTCAAAGTCCCACCACTCGTCCTGCGGATTGGCCGCAAAAAGCGTCATGCCAACAGCAGCCGAGAACGCCGGTCCTGTCGCCGCCTGCGGAAGCCCCTGCACGCGGAGTGGTCTCCCAAGGCGCACTTGCTGGCCGAGAACCTTGGATGCCAGACCGTCAAGTCCGGGGATCTGGCTACCGCCGCCTGTCAACACGATCTGTTGCGAAGGCAGGTGTTCAAAACCGGCCGCATCCAGCCTGATCCGCACCTCTTCAAGTATCTCTTCGACTCGCGGCCGCATAATCCCGATCAGCTCTGCCCGACTCACTGTGCGCCGGTCATGTTCCCAATCGCCGGTGTCGCCACCGATCTCGATCATCTCCCGGTCATCCATGCCCGTCGCAACAACGCCGCCGTAGAACGTTTTGATTCGTTCTGCAGTCGCTGTTGGCACTTGCAGCCCCATGGAAATGTCAGATGTCACATGGTCACCGCCCATCCGCACCGCATCACCATAGATCATGTGCTTCCGCATGAAGACGGAAATCCCGGCAGAGCCGCCGCCCAGATCAATACAAGCCGCGCCCAGCTCCTGCTCATCCTCGACCAGCGATGCCATCGCCGAGACGTAAGCCGACGACGCCAGCCCCGCGACCTCCAGATCACACCGGCGAATGCAGAAGAACAGGTTCTGGATCGCCAAGGCATCCACCGTCAGCATATGCATGTCAGTGGCAAGCGTGTTGCCCACCTGCCCGCGCGGATCCGCAAGGCCGGAGCGATGATCAATCGCAAAGTTCACGGGCTGCGCATGCAGCACCTCCCGGTCTTCGCCGTAGTCGGGTACGTCACATGACGCCATCACCTGTGCGACATCAGATTCCGTCACCGCCGTACCGTCCAGATCAAGCGACCCGTCCAACCCGTAAGACCGGGGGTGCGCACCGGAGAAACAGACTAGGACATGATCCACACGGACCTGCGCCATCTTCTGCGCCGCCTGCACGGCAGTCCGTATCGCACGCTCCGTCTCTTGCATCGCGTTCACTTCGCCGAAACGAACCCCGCGCGACCGCGTGGTCGCCGCCCCGATCACCCGGAACGACGATTGCCCAGCCATTGACCCGATCCCTTCGGCCTCGATCACCGCCGCGCCATCGAAACGCAGCACTAGACAGGCAATCTTGGATGTCCCCACATCCAGCACAGCCACAACACCCCGTTGCATCGCCGCTTTGCGCATTTGGCGCATGGCCCTTTGGCTTTCGTACAAGTCCCGCATTAATTGATGTCCCCTCTACCACTCGCCCGGCGCAGTGCGTTGGCTGCGTCAGACGACATGCGCAAAACCGGCCTCATCGGATTGCGCATATCCACCGCGGCAATATCGCGGCTTAGCATGTCTTTTGTGTCATTGATGACGATCATCCGGTCGAGTGCCGCAACCGGGTTCTCCTCTGGCAGCATCAACCGGATGTTGCCTTCAAGAACGACGTCCCACCGCCGTTCCCCCATGCGCACCAACGCGCGCACGTCTTCCTTGATCGGGTTTGCCGTCCGGAACAGCGCCAGCGCTTCCTCCAGATGGGCATAGGCCCCCTTGCCCGCAATCAACGGCAGATCCCGTCGCGCAGCGCGTGTTTCGATGATGCCTGAGACGACCTTGTCTTCGTCGATCAGCCGTAGTGTTTCGTTCTCGCGCCAGACCGCGACCGGAACGCGGGGCACGATATCAACTTCCAACACACCGCCATCGCCGACCCGCACACTGGCGTGCTTGACGGCGTAAAGGTCCTCAACCGTCGCCCGCATCTCTTCCAGATCAAGGTCGAAAGACGAGACGGGGAATTCGATCGGGAGCATTGTCTGAACATCAGCAACCGTCTGCTCATCAGCGCCGATGACGTCGAGGCTGGTCAAGGTGAACTCAGGCCGGTTCTGGAACGCCTCCTGCACCTCAGCGATCTTGCCCGTCACAAGCGCCCGGTTTTCAGGCTTGGATGTCCAGACCCCGGCGATGATCCCCACTAGCAAGAGCGGAGTTCCGATCCGCAGCGTCGTCCTGACGCCACGCGTCAGCATCCAGCGTTGCCAACGGTAGCGCCACTTTGACGGCGCGGGATCGCGCGGGGCGCGCTTCAACGTCTTGCGGGCGGCACGTTCATAGGGATGACGCTTGATCAACGATCGCATGACGCATCCTCCACCAGCCAGCGGCACAAGGCCGGAAAGTCTATGCCCACATGCGCCGCCTGCTCTGGCGCGAGCGACGTTGGCGTCATCCCCGGCTGCGTATTCGTCTCAAGCAGCATCAGCCCTGGCAGGCCCGCCGCCTCATCCCAGCGAAAGTCTGTCCGGCTCATGCCCCGGCACCCCAATGCCTGATGCGCCCGTAAGGCGTAGTCCTTACAGGCATTGAAAATCTCAGTTGGAACCTCCGCCGGGATCACGTGCCGCGATCCGCCATCGGCATACTTCGCATGATAGTCGTACCAGCTGTCGGTAATAATGTCGGTTACCGTCAGCGCCCGATCACCCAGCACCGTGCAGGTCAGTTCCCGGCCTGGCACGTAGGCTTCCACCATCACTTCATCTGGCATATCGCTCGCAAGCTGCGGCGGGCCGTTTGGGTTTTCGCCGACAATATATATTCCGACGGACGACCCTTCGTTATAGGGCTTCACCACGTAAGGCGGCTTCATCACGTGATCGGCTGACACTTCCTCTGCAGTTGCGATCTGTGATGGCGCGCACGGCAACCCAGCCGCGCGATAGACGTCCTTCGTCCGCAACTTGTTCATCGTCAGCGCGGACGCGAGCACGCCCGAGTGGGTATAGGGGATTTTCAGCCACTCCAGCATCCCCTGAATACAACCGTCTTCGCCCCACCGCCCATGCAGCGCGTTGAAGACAACGTCTGGTTTGATTTCCTGAAGTTGAACGGCAAGCGCCGCGCTGGTCTGCTGACCTGCGTCGACCTCGATCACCTCACATCCCGCGACCCGCAAAGCTGCTGCGCACTCCGCACCTGACGACAACGACACCTCGCGCTCAGCCGAGGGACCGCCCATCAGGACCACAACTTTCGGGTTTGCCCTGCTCGACATACCCACCGCCACTTTCGCGGGGCTTGTGCCCCGTCATTCTTGCCCGTTTTTGGGCTTTGGTTTCGGGCCTAGCTGACTGTCCGCTCACCGACCCGTTTGATTTCCCACTCTAACGTGATGCCCGCGTGATCGTAAACCTTTTTCCGAACCGCCTCGCCCAGATCTTCAAGGTCCGCCGCGCTCGCCCCGCCCGCATTTGTCAGGAAGTTCGCGTGCATCTCGTTCATCACAGCACCACCCAGCGTCGCACCCCGCATCCCCGCGTCTTCAATGACCTTCCAGGCCTTCAGCTCGTGGGTGTCATCGGCCTGCCCGGTTGAGGAAAATCCTGCCGGGTTCCGAAATGTTGACCCGGCCGTACGATCCTTCGTCGGCTGCGTCTCATCCCGCTTGGCAAGCTGATCGTCCATCCGCTGCTTGAGGGCCGCCGCGTCACCGGCAGGAGGAGTCAGTCTTGCCGCCACAATCACCGCGCCCTCCGGCAACGCGCTCTGCCGGTACTGCAAATCCAGATCAGCCGCTTGCACTGTGCCCCGCGACCCATCGCGATACACAACATCCACTGACGCCAGCACATCCGCCATATAGGTGCCGTAGCATCCGGCGTTCATCCGCACCGCACCACCGATACTTCCCGGGATCGTGCGCAGAAACGTCAGGTCCAGTCCCGCATCCGCCGCCTTGCGCGCCACATGCGCATCAAGTGCCGCAGCACCCGCCACAACATCATCACCAACCTCAATCCCGTTAAAGCCACGACCCAACCGGATCACCACACCGCGGATGCCACCATCCCGCACGATCAGGTTCGATCCCACCCCCATCGGGAAAACCGGGACGTCGGGGTCCAAGGCCGCGAGAAAGGCAGAAAGATCATCTACGTCAGCTGGCTGGAACAAGACGTCCGCAGGCCCACCCACGCGCAACCACGTGAGGTCATTGAGCGGACGATCAGCGGTCAGCATACCGCGCACTTCGGGCAATTCAAAATCCATGCCGCCTGTTACAGCGGCACAGGCCGACTGTCACCCTTCCCGATCAGCCTTAGCCTTGTACAAACCGACGCAACTTCCAATCGCGAATGCAACAGCCGTGGGCAAGCAGACGAAAAGCAGAACGACGGTATACGTAATCGACTCGAGGCCCGGCGCGTCCGCCTCCAACCCGCCCATAGTAAGCGAAAAAACTCCCAGAACCGCCCACAATCCAAAGAGCGCCACGCCGTGAAAGTAACGCGCGACATAGTATGACCCGGCGATCGCACCCGCAAAAAGCGCGAGAAGGAGAAGAAATGCCACAATTTCCATATCAGAACACCTTTCTTGAACATTGTTCATTTTCATATAGCAAGAAATGAACGTCGTTCAATAATTGATTTTCTGACGTTAGGTCAAAGGCGCTTAGGAATCGTATCCTCCATGCCGCCGCCGGTAGATCAACCACCCCAAAAGCCCACCGGCGATACAGCCAAGCGTGCCGGGCAAAAACACCAGCATCGTCCCCGACATGGCCCCTACCGGATCCACGCCAATCCACCGTGTTGCGGCAAACATGCCAAAGGCCAGCAAAGCGGCGAAAACACTGAACAATGTTAGCGGATACCCTACCTTCCCGCGCTGCATCCACATCGTGCAAAGCGCAAAGGGAACTAGGGCTGATGTGACCATAAGAGCAAGGACAAGAAAGTCCGCCATCCCACTAGTTCCGCGCAAACTGCTGTTTGATCCAGCGGCTCAGATAAATCACCGGCCACCGCAGGACCGACATGCCCGCCGCCAAGACCACCAGAGCAATCCAAGGCCCGTTCTGATAAGTCACCCAGCCGAGCAGCGGCACACCGACAGCGATCAGGAAATAAGCCCGCCGCCAGTGGTTATCGTTCGAGGGGATCATGGCCAGTACATTCGCCACGATCAACCACAGCGCCGCACATGCAAGCGAGAGTGTCATTCGGGTACTTCTTTCTTCAATTCATCCGGCAACGCAGGCTCCTGCCCCCGCGCCTTTGCCAGAAAATACTTCAGCGGATTACGAAACATCGACACGAATGCAAACAACCCAATCACACCAAACCACCACCCGTAGTCATAGGCGAGCCAAACGATCAGAACCGGAGCCGCAATCAGCAGCGCCACCCCGGGTGTGTACTGCCGCTGCATCGGGAGCATGGCTGTGATGGCCGAGGCGAGGACCCAAGGGCAGGCGATGATCGCAGAAAGGGTCAAGTTTTCATCTTCTCCGGCAAAGCGTTTGCCCAAGCCGAAATCGTCCCGGCTCCCAAACACACCACCATATCCCCCGGGCGGGCTTGCTCGCGGATCAGGCGTACCAGATCATCCTCGCTCTCCACCGCCCGCGCATGCCGATGCCCGTGGGCGATCAGCCCGTGAACCAGATCATCACGCCCCGCGCCCGGAATCGGGTCTTCTCCTGCGGCGAAGATATCCGAAATCCCCACCACATCCGCGTCGTTGAAGCAGGAGCAGAACTCCTCGAAGTGGTGCGAAAGCCGCGTATACCGGTGCGGCTGATGCACAGCGATCACCCGACCATTCGTGGCCTGCCGTGCTGCTTTGAGTACGGCTGCAATTTCTACCGGATGGTGGCCGTAGTCGTCGATGATGGTCACCCCATCAATCTCCGCCACTTTCGTAAAGCGCCGGTTGACGCCACCGAAGCCTTCCAAAGCTGCTTTGATCTCGGCCTTCCGCATCCCCAGATGCCGCGCCACCGCCACCGCCGCCAAGGCGTTGGAAACGTTGTGGTCCCCCGGCATTGGCAAGGTGCACCCTTCGATCACGTCGTCTTCGGCCTGAAGCGCGACATCAAAAAAGGCTGAGCCGCCAGAGTAGGTCAAGTTGATCGCCCGCACGTCGGCTTGTGCGTTGAAGCCAAAGGTCGTCACCCGCCGATCGCGGATTTTACCCACGAGCGATTGCACCTCCGGATGGTCAGTGCAGCATACGGCAAGGCCGTAGAACGGAATGTTCGACGTGAAGTCGAGGAACCCCTGGCGCAAGTTCTCAATCGTACCCCAATGCTCCATATGCTCAGGGTCGATGTTGGTGACAATCGCGATGGTCGCAGGCAGGCGATTGAACGTGCCGTCGCTCTCGTCGGCCTCCACCACCATCCATTCGCCCTGCCCCATGCGGGCGTTGGAACCATAGGCGTGGATGATCCCACCATTAATGACGGTCGGATCAATGCCGCCTTCGTCCAGAAGCGCCGCAACCATCGTGGTGGTCGTCGTCTTCCCATGCGTTCCCGCAACCGCAATGTTCGACTTAAGACGCATCAGCTCCGCCAGCATCTCCGCACGCCGCACCGCGGGCAGACCGGCGGCGCGCGCTGCATCCAGCTCTGGGTTACCC
This sequence comes from Paracoccaceae bacterium, assembly GCA_020628545.1. Lineage (GTDB taxonomy): Bacteria > Pseudomonadota > Alphaproteobacteria > Rhodobacterales > Rhodobacteraceae > Yoonia. The sequence continues at coordinate 43,577 of JAHDEX010000017.1, forward strand.
GGTTTGATCGCAGAGGAGATCACAACTACTTCCGCGCCTTCTAGATTCTCTGCCCGCTGCCCTTCAAAAATCACAGCCCCCATGCCTTTCAGCCGGTCGGTAATCTTAGAGGCCTTAAGGTCAGACCCCTGTACCTGATAGCCATGTTCGATCAGCACCTCGGCGATGCCCGACATGCCAATGCCCCCAATCCCCACAAAGTGGATCGGACCAACGTCGAGCGGCAGTTTGGTTGCGGCGTTCATAACGGGACTTCCATCCATCATTTCGTGACCTCCGGGGCGTTTGCCAGATTTTCGACTAAAGAGACAAGGCGGGATGTGGCGTCTGGCACGCTGACATTGACCGCGGCATTGGCCATTTGCGTGGCGCCTGTCGGGTTTGTCAGGATGCGCGAGATTTCAGTGGCCAGGTTCTCGGGGGTGAATGTATCCTCGGGCATCAACGTCGCCGCCCCAGCTTCGACCAGCTGGCGCGCGTTCGCGGTCTGCTCATCCCGGATCGCAATTTTCAACGGCACCCAGATCGCAGGCCGCCCGATGATGCTCACGTCAGCAACCGTTGAAGCGCCGGATCGCCCGATAAACAACTGCGCCTCCGCCAGCCTGTCGGGGACGTCATGAATGAAAGGCATCACATCCGCTGATATGCCCGCCTCATCATAAAACGCCGCGACCCGGGCCTGATCTTCCTCACGGGCCTGCTGCACCATGCGGATATTCTTGCGCACCTCGTTGGGCAGCTGGGCAATCGCCGCTGGCACCACATCTGAAAGGATCCGCGCGCCTTGCGACCCGCCCATCACCACAATCGACATCGGGTAGTCGCCTGGCGGAATGTAAGGCGCAGCTGCGCGGTCCAGTATGACCTGTCGCACGGGGTTACCGACATGTTCGCCCACGACACCTGCCGGCAATTCCGTCGGCCACGTCCCGCAGGCGATCTTGTCAACGCGTTTGGCAAACAGCTGGTTCACCCGCCCCAGCACACCATTCTGTTCGTGGATCATTCGAGGCAGTTTCAAAAGCCAAGCCGCTGCCATCGCCGGGATCGCAGGATAGCCGCCAAAGCCCACGACAATCGCAGGCTGTTCTTGCTTCATCCGCGCGCGCGCCTGCATGACGCCTGCCATAATCTGAAACGGCACTTGCAGCTTCGCGGCAATCCCGCCTCGCGCGAAAGTTGCCGAGGACACCTCTACAATCTCGACCGCATCGGGAAACCCACCCGCATACCGCGCCCCGCGCGCATCTGTGGACAGACGCACCCGCCAGCCCTTTGCCAGCAAGGCCTCTGCCAAAGCCTGCGCCGGAAACATGTGCCCGCCCGTGCCGCCTGCCGCGATGATGGCGAGCGGCGCCATTAGAAGCTCCGCCGCCCAAGTACGTCACTGAGTTCCGTCTGCGGCCTGCTCCGGGTCAGCGCGAAGAGCATGCCCAATGCAATGCCCCCCGCGATCAACGACGAACCACCGTAAGACACAAACGGCAGCGTCATCCCCTTCGCGGGCAACAGCCGTACAGCCACACCCATGTTGATAAAGGCCTGAATGCCAAAGGCACAGGTCAGGCCCGTCCCGGCCAGCCGGATGAACGGGTCACGTTCCTTCATCAGCCGGGTCAGCGAGCGCACCACGATCACGGCATAAAGCGCGATGATCAGCAGCACACAGATCAGCCCGTATTCCTCTGCCGCAACAGCGATGATGAAATCCGTGTGCGCATCGGGCAGCGACCATTTCACCTGCCCCTCGCCCACACCCACGCCAAACAGGCCACCTTCACGGATCGCGTTGGTCGCGTAGCCAAGTTGCGTGGTCGGATCGACCTCGGGTGACAGGAAGCCGTCAATCCGGCGCGCAAAATGCTCTGAGTTGCCGTAAGCCACCGTGCCTGCTGCCACGACAAGGATCGCGATACTCAAGAGCAGCGTCATCGGTGCGCCGCCCACAAAATACATGACCGACCAGGCAAAGAGGATCAGGCTCGCCTGTCCAAAGTCAGGTTGAAACGCGAGGAAAAGGCAAATCGTGACCGTCAAAGCGAAGGAATAAAGCCGCCCAGGAGGGCCACCGATCTGCTGACCCGCAGCCAGCATCCAGGCCGCCGTGACAACAAACAAAGGCTTCAGAAATTCTGAAGGCTGGAGCGATGCGAAACCAAGCGAATACCACCGCACCGCCCCTTTTCCAAAGTCGGTGCCAAACAGCGGCAATAACGCCAGTGCGGCAAAGGCGGCAGCAAACCCCATGACTGCCAGACGTCGCACCATCTGCGGCGTCATCATCGAGACCGCAACCATGCAACCCATCGCCATGAAGCCGTAGATCGCCTGCCGCGTCACATAGTGGAACGGGGCAAGGTTGTTTTTGGCGGCAAGCGGCGGTGAAGAGGCAAGGCCCAGCATCAAACCGATCCCAAACAGGATCAGGATGCAGCACATGCTCCACCGATCAATCGTGCGCCACCAACGGGGAAGAATTGGGTCGCCGGTTTGCACCGGGACCGTGCCATAGACCATCTCAGTCATGGGTTACCGCTCACTGCCTTTGTCCGCCCGTTTTCCGGGTCTGTGGACAAGGTGTAGCGCGAAAGTTGCGGTGATTCTACTGATTTTTGCGCAGGAAATATTCCGGCGGGTCCTCGCGCAGAAGCACGACGGTCACTCCGCAGTCGGGAGGCTTTTCTTGAACCCTGTGTGAGACGGCTCATACCCCAGTCGCCTATAGAACCGATGCGCGCCCGCTCGACTGTTGTGCGACATGAACTGGATCAGGACAGCACCGCTGGCCGTCGCACGCGCCTCAACATCTGCCATCAGTGCGGCACCAAATCCGCGTCCACGCAACGCGGCTGCGACACGCACGCCCTCAATATGCGCTCGACTGGCGGCACTGAGGGACAATCCGTGGATGAGCGTCATCTGATAACATGCGACAACGACTTGATTTATCTCTCCCACGATCAAGTGATTCACGCCTGATGTCGTCAACCGATCAAACTGATCTTCCGCCGCCGCAAGACTTGGCGCGTCCGTCGGCCGCACACTGCCCTCAGCCAAGAGTGCCACAATGGCGGCGAGGTCTGACTTTCGCGCGACACGAAACTGTAGGCTGTCAGTATCTTGATTAATCGCCGTCACATGCGCCCCGTCATTCACCCCACTTGACCAAAGCGAGAATGCAGGCAAGCTGCAACGATGTTTTTGCGTATGCTTCTTACCGTTTGCTTTGCGTCAGGTCTGGCGAACCACACCAGTGCCCAAACGGCCAGCGCGGGCTGCGGAGGTTCAATCTTGGAGAGTGGCGTTCAAGCGATCAACCACGCAGGCCTCGACCGCACTTACCGGCTGCACCTCCCACGCGCCCTTGATCCGGCGACACCAACTCCGTTGATCCTCGCCTTTCACGGTTGGGGAGGTGACGAAAACTCAATCCTCGATACGCGCGCTGTGCGACGACTGGCCAATCAGGCCGGTATGATCGTTGCCGCCCCACGGGGCCTTGGCGCAACAGAAGATCGCCCCAATGCCTGGACGTTTCCGGGCTCAGCGACAGGTCTGGACGGCGACGGTGTGAACCAATCTGTCCCAGGCGATACGGCCTTAACCTGCAATCCCAACGTGATGGCTGACGAGACTTATCCGTCCTGCGGCCCCATCGGCTCTGGCACGGCACAAAACATCTGCTCTTGGACACACTGCCAAGCGGATGATACCGCCTTCGCCGCAGCGCTTCTCACCGAACTTGAAACGCAACTTTGCATCGACACTGACCGCGTCTTTGCAATGGGTGCATCCAACGGCGGCATGTTCGTCTGGGGTCTTGGACAAGACCCCGGCATCGCACCCCGCCTGACCGCCATCGCCGCGTTGATCGGACTGCCCCATCGCGGTTACGACGCCCCACCCGATCACGCCCTGCCAGCCCTTGTCATCACGGCTGAGGACGACGCAACTGTGCCGTCCGGCGCATGGGACGATCCCAGCTTCACGACATCTACGGACGATACAGAATACTACTACAGCAGCGCAACAGGCATCACACAAAGCTGGTCTACCGCCCATGCCTGCGACATCACCCAGCCCGCCGCATCCGTTGACTTTGGCGGCTGGCGCTTTGATTGCCGCAGCCACTGCGCCGCGCCGTCCAGCACGGCTCTGCCGCCCGTCCTCGACTGTCGCATGGGCGGCGGGCACAATGGGAAACTGCGCCGCACGTGGCCGCTCATCATCGACTTCTTCAAGAGCCATTCGCCCTCTTGACCATTCTCGCCCGACAAGCCACCTGAGCCTCATGCACGTCAACACCCTGATCCTCGGCGCCGGTGCCGCTGGCATGATGGCCGCCGCCCATGCAGGGCCAGACGTGCTGGTGATCGACCACGCGAAAGCCCCAGGCGAGAAGATCCGCATCTCCGGCGGCGGGCGGTGCAATTTCACGAACATGGGCACAACACCCGCGCAATTTATCAGCCAGAACCCGCACTTCGCGAAATCTGCTCTGAGCCGCTACTCCCAGTGGGACTTCGTCTCGCTCGTGTCGGATCACGGCATTCCTTGGCACGAAAAAACGCTGGGCCAACTATTCTGCGACAATAGCGCCAAGGACATTATTGCGATGCTGCGCGCGGAGATGGACAAGGCGGGCGCGCGGCTTTGGCTGCAAACGAGTGTTGAGGACGTGACCCATGACGGCACCCGTTTTCACGTCCGCCTCTCCCGCGAGGGCAAAACTCGCGCGGTCACCGCGATCAATCTGATTCTTGCCACAGGGGGCAAATCGATCCCCAAGATGGGTGCGACAGGGTTGTCCTATCAGATCGCGGTCCAGTTTGGGCTTAAGACCTTTGAAACCCGCCCCGGCCTCGTCCCCCTCACCTTCTCGGACGACAAATTCAAAACGCTGGCGGGTGTCAGCACATCGGCGCGCGTCAGCGCCAACAACACCAGCTTCGACGAAGCACTGCTTTTTACCCATCGCGGCCTGTCCGGTCCGGCCGTCTTACAAGCCTCAAGCTATTGGCACGAAGGCGAGCCGATCACGGTCAACCTGACCCCTGCCAATACGCTGCTCGACCACCTCAAATCGGCCCGGACAACGGATGGGCGCAAGGCGGTAACAAGCATCCTCAGCCAATACTTACCCGCCCGCCTCGTCGATTTTCTCAAGGACGACTTAGGGCTAAGCGGCAACATCGCCGACCAAAGCGATGCGCGCTTGGCAGCCATCTGTGACGCTCTCAGCCACTGGCCCCTCCTTCCTTCCGGTTCCGAAGGGTATCGAACGGCAGAGGTCACACTCGGTGGCATCGACACGGACGGGCTGTCCTCCAAAACGATGGAAGCCAAAGCCGTGCCGGGTCTTTACGTCATCGGCGAAGCCGTGGACGTCACCGGCTGGTTGGGGGGCTACAATTTTCAATGGGCGTGGTCGTCGGGCTGGGCCGCCGGGCAAGCGATCAAGGCCAAACAAGGATGATCCGCGAACCTGCAGTATTCGCTGAACGAGCATGGTTTTCCGCCAACCACCTTGTTGGGGTCACCTACGCGATGAACCTCGCAAGGTTTGGCAGAGGCGCACCGCGTCCGCGCACGCTTTTCTCCATCGCGCCAAAAGAGGTGACCCAGCGCTACCACCCTGCTCAAAACAACAATAAGCGCATCGGGCACTGGCACACTGGCCGCGTTCTGCCCGGCGATTGGGACATCTGCATCCGAGAGTTCGGGACTTCGGTGAAATTCGATTCCTGCCGAAAACACTTTCTCAAGGGCGTTCCATGGCGCAAAACGCGGGCGATCCCCTACGGACTGAAACGCATCGCCCGGCAAGGCAAATACGACGAATGCCGCACGGAAGCTGATCTGATGGCACGTTACGCCCGCCTTGATGATCTCTGGGAGAAGACCAAGGCCAACGGCAGCCTGCCGCACGGCACCGCAAAAGGCACGTCTCCGGTGACCGGCATCCTGGTCCATGTTGATCGCAACGGTACGCTACTGTTCGGCAACCAGGGCTTTCACAGGCTCGCAATTGCCCAACTTCTGGATTTGCCAGAAGTCACCGTGGTCCTTGGCGCGGTCCACCCCGGAGCAGTGAAGAGCGGCGCATTCAGCGCGTTGATGAGAAGGTCACGCTTGTAGCACGGCGTCCACACAACTGACGAAATCATCGCCCCGTTTTTCAAAGCTATCGTATTGATCAAACGACGCCGCCGCCGGGGCGAGCAAAACAATCTCGCCCGCGTCCGCCTCTGCCGCGGCCTGCGTCACCGCAGCCGACATCGTGGTGCAAATTGCGGCCTCCACACCCGGCAGATCGCGTGCAAAGGCCTCTGCCTCGCGCCCAATCACATAGGCTTTCACTACAGAGCCCAAGGCATGGTGCAGCCCGTCCAACCCGCCGTCTTTCTGCAGGCCGCCACAGATCCAACGCACCTTCTTGAAGGCCGCGAGCGCCTTTGCGGCACTGTCCACATTCGTAGCTTTGCTATCGTTCACAAAGGTCACACCATCACGCTCTGCAATGACCTGAGACCGATGCGGCAACCCCGGATAAGACCGCATCGCTGATTCAATCCCGCGCGGCCCCAACCCGAGAGATCGGCAGACAGCATAAGCCGCACAGGCGTTTTGATGGTTATGCGCCCCAGGCAAGCCCGCGATGCCGCGCAGGTCAATCGACCCGACTTGCCGCCCCTTGCGGTACTCCGACAAGAAGCCCTTGCGCGCGAACACGGTCCATCCGCCCTGATCAAGCTTCCGCCCTGCTGACACCCGGATCACCCGGTCATCCGCCAGATCGCTGCCCAACTGGTTCGCCAGATAGCGCCCCTCGTCTTCATCCACACCAATGATCGCGCGGTCCGGTCCGCCTTCGGCAAACAACCGACGTTTGGCGGCAAAATACCCGCCCGGCCCAGCGTGCCGATCAAGGTGGTCGGCGCTAAGGTTCGTCAGCACAGCAATGTCGGGCGTCATCGCCCGTGCAAGATCTGTCTGATAGGAGGACAGTTCTAACACCACCACGTCACCATCATGCCCCGGTTCGATATCCAGCACCCCGCGCCCGATATTACCCGCCAGTTGCGCGCTTTTGCCGTTTTCAACAAGGATATGGTGGATCAACGCAGAGGTCGTTGATTTGCCATTCGACCCCGTCACCGCAACGACACGCGGCACAACATCAAAACTGTCCCAGTCCTGTGTGGCGTAAGACCGGAAGAAAAGCCCGATATCATTGTCGACCGGCACGCCCGCATCCCAGGCCGCTGCAATCACCGGATGGGGCTTGGGGTAGAGATGCGGAATGCCGGGTGAGACAATCAACGCAGCCACGTCGTCAAACGCGCCGGTCTTCGTCAGATCAACAAGATCAAACCCGGCGCCCTCGGCCGCCTCGCGCCCCGCCTGCCCATCATCCCACACGATGGGCACCGCGCCACCTTCGCGCAACGCCTTTGCCGCCGTCATGCCAGAGCGCCCAAGCCCCAACACCGCAACCTTCCGGCCCTGATAGCCCTGTACTGGAATCATCCCTGCCCCCGTTTTGGGGCAAAGTGCCTGCGCGCGATGCCCATCGCAACCCTCATCAGGGTGCGACACACGCGCATCACGGACAAAGGCTAGATCCGCAAAGCGCGTTTCATGTCATCGATTGCGCCCACCTGGCCTTCGGACAGGTCGCCGTTCACAAGATCCATCAGGATCTCTTGCAACAGGTCCCATGATGCCGTGCCATCAATGATCTTCAGTCGCCGCGCCAGCCGGGTCACGGCACTACTCGCATCATTGCACTGTCCGATCAGCCAACGGCCAAGGACTTCCATCTCTTCGCCTTCTTCCTCGCTGGTCCGCAGCTTTGTCCGAACGAGGAAGTGCAAGCGCTCGCGTTGTTCCTTGGTCGGCAAGTCATCCAATTCGATAAACGCTTGGGCTAAAGCACAGATTGCAATCCGTGCGTCATCGATCCCTTCGACGGGATGCGCGTTCAGTTGCTTACGGAAGGCGAGTTTGCGCGGGGCATTGCGGGCGACCGTCACTGCGTCTTGTGCCGCATAAACCGCCTTGTCAGGATTGCTCCGCACCCACCACCAAATGGCACCGCCTACCGCGGAGAGGATCAAGATAATAACTGGCATTTGAATACACCTCTAAATTGCATTTTCTGCGTAAGAGGCAAATGTGGTTGTAAAATGGACGACAGATGGAGCGTCGATGGCAAGCCAGCCAAGTTTAAGCGCAGTGCGTGGCACTTTTCGCGATGCAGACGTAGGTCGGGGTTTACCCCGACTCCCGCTACCGCACCTTCAGCGTCGCCAAACCGATCATCGCGAGTATCAAGCTGATAATCCAAAAACGGATCACAATCGTGCTCTCTGCCCAGCCCTTTTTCTCGTAGTGGTGGTGGATCGGGGCCATCAGGAAGACACGCTTGCCTGTCATTTTGAAGTAGGCCACCTGAATGATCACCGACAGCGCTTCAACCACAAACAGTCCACCGACCACGGCCAAAACAATCTCGTGCTTTGTCGCCACTGCAATCGCCCCCAAGGCACCGCCGAGCGCGAGCGACCCGGTGTCGCCCATAAAGACGGCCGCGGGGGGTGCGTTATACCACAAAAAACCCAGACCGCCGCCAATAAGGCCCGCAGCGAAGATCAGGATTTCACCTGAATCCGGCACATAGTGCAGCCCCAAGGATGCAGAGAAATCGACCCGTCCCACGAAATACGCGATGATCCCAAAGGTCCCCGCCGCAATCATCACCGGCATGATGGCCAAGCCATCCAGACCATCCGTCAAATTCACCGCGTTCGCAGCGCCAACGATCACGATCATCGCGAATGGAATGAATAGGTAACTCATGTTGAACAAGACGTCCTTGAATACCGGCACAGCCAGTTGGAACGTCAGATCATCAGGATGCACAAAGCTTGCCCACATGCCCGCCACCGCGGCAATCGCGAAGCCAAGCCCCAGACGCACCCGGCCAGACACGCCTTTGGTGTTCTGCTTGGACACCTTCGCATAGTCATCCGCAAAGCCGATTACCGCGTAGGCCAAGGTCACAAACAGTACCATCCAGATGTAGGGATTATCCCAGCGCGCCCACAAAAGGCTCGACGTTAGAAGGGCCCCAACAATCAGCAAACCGCCCATGGTCGGCGTGCCTGCCTTGACGAAATGCCCTTCAGGTCCGTCATCGCGTATGGGCTGCCCTTTGCCCTGCTTGCGCCGTAGCACGTTGATCAGTGGCTTGCCGAAAATGAAGCCAAATGTCAGCGCCGTCAGAAACGCACCGCCCGCACGGAATGTGATGTAGCGGAAGAGGTTGAAGAAATCGCCTCCGTCAGACAGCGCGGTGAGCCAATATAACATGCGGACGGGTCCTATTCAGATAGCGCTTCAGACGGGGTGTGCGCGCTGCGATGCCCCAGTTTGCGGATGGCGTCAACGACGAGAGAGACTTTGCTGCCCTTTGATCCTTTGACGAGAACGACATCACCGGCATCGACAATGCGGCCCGCTTTCGCGGCCAAGTCTTCGGCTGTTTCACAGTGCAAGCCCCGCCGCTCTTCGGGCAGCGCCTCCCAAAGGTGACGCATCAAAGGACCCGCACAATGCACGATATCAATGGCTTGCATGTGGTCGTTGATGTTGAGGTCCCGGTGATCGGCCAGTTCCGTTGGCCCCAATTCCAGCATGTCACCAAGGATCGCGATGCGCCGGCCTTTGCGGATCCGCCCAATCCCATCAATTGGCTTGGTGGCCGCAAGCACTTCTAGTGCGGCAGCCATCGATGTGGGGTTGGCATTAAAGGCGTCGTCGATCAGATCAAGACGGCCTTCCTCAAATGCATCGTCCAGCGTGATAACCTCACGCTGGCCACGTCCCGACGGTGGCCGCCACTCAACAATGTCGCGCGCCGCCGTTGCCGGATCTCCGCCAAGCGCCTGCACCGCTGCCAGCACACCCACGGCGTTCATCGCAAAATGTCGCCCCGGCACAGAAAGCCGCATCAGATAGTCTTCGGTTAGTCCGTGCAGCCGAATAATCGTTGCATCAGAAACGACCCGTACATCTTTGATCCGCCAATCGAAATCTGCGCCATGACCAAACCATTGAACGGTCTGACGGTTAGCGTATTCCGCAAGGATCGGAGCCGTTTCGATATCACCATTCAGGATCGCGACGCCGCCGTCTTTCACGCCGGTCAAGATGCTGCCCTTCTCATGCGCAATGCCTGCGAGCGCCCCAAACGCCGCAAGATGCGCCGCCGCGACGGTCGTGACCATGCCCACATCAGGTGCGGCCATCTTGGCCAATGGCGCGATCTCACCCGGATTACTCATCCCAATCTCAATGATCGCGAATTCCGTGTCGGTGGGCATCCGTGCAAGCGTCAGCGGCACGCCCCAGTGATTGTTGTAGGATGCAACGGACGCATGCGTTTTGCCCTGTAACGCCAAGACAGTTCGCAACATTTCCTTGGTCGATGTTTTCCCGACAGAGCCCGTGATGCCGATAACCTTTGCCGCGGTTCTGGCCCGTGCAGCAAGGCCCAAAGCCTCCAGCCCCGCCAACACATCGTCCACGATCAAGAGCGGCGCGCTGGCTGGCACGCCCTTGGGTCGGTGCGTGACCAATGCTGCCGCAGCGCCTTTCTCAAAGGCCGTCGCAACGAACGCGTGCCCATCGCGCACATCTTTGAGCGCAACAAAAAGATCACCGGGTTCAATCGTCCGCGTGTCGATCGACACGCCTGTCGCACTCCACTCAGCGGTACTTCTCCCACCGGTCGCCGCAACCGCCTCCGCCGCGGTCCAGAGGCTCATATCTTACCCTCGAGCGCTGCCACAGCAACGCTCGCCTGTTCGACATCGTCAAAGGGCAGCACTGTATCACCAACGGTTTGGCCACTTTCATGGCCCTTGCCTGCGATCAGTAGGGCATCTCCCGCCCCCAACATATCAACGCCGCGCAAGATCGCCTCTGCCCTGTCGCCCACCTCGGTCACCGATGGCGTCCCAATCCCGTTCAGCGCACCGGCCATCACCGCCGCACGAATGCTCGCCGGGTCTTCAGAGCGGGGGTTGTCGTCAGTGACGATCACAACATCCGCGTGTTCCGCCGCAGCAGCCCCCATCAAAGGCCGCTTTGTCGTGTCCCTGTCGCCGCCCGCGCCGACGATAACGATGATGCGCCCCATCACATGGGGCCGCATCGCCCGCAGGGCCGTCGCAATTGCATCAGGCGTGTGGGCGTAATCGACAAACACCGTCGCACCATTGTCGCGGGTCGCCGCCAGTTCCATGCGTCCACGCACGGTCGTGAGCTCTGGTAACGCTTCGATCACGTCAGAGGCTGCAGCACCCGCACCGATGCAAAGACCCGCAGCGAGCATCACGTTTTCCGCCTGGAACCCCCCGATCAGGTTCAGCCGCGCCTGATAGCGTTTGCCCTGCCAACGGAACAACAGGTCTTGCCCCTGCGCGTCATAGCGCTGTCCAACAATCTGTAGTGTCGCGTCCGGATGGCGCCCCACCCCAATCACCTCTTGCCCCCGGACGGTACAAAGGCTTGCAACCTCGTCCCCTTTTGGGTCGTCAAGGTTCACCACAGCCACGCCATCTTCGGCCAGGACACGGGTGAACAACCCCATCTTGGCCTCAAAGTAGGCTTCGAATGTCTTGTGATAGTCGAGGTGATCCTGCGTGAAATTCGCAAACCCTGCCGCAGACAAAAGCACTCCGTCCAGCCGCCGCTGGTCCAGACCGTGTGAAGACGCTTCCATCGCGCAGTGCGACACGCCCTCTCGCGCGGCCTCTGCCAAAACGCGATGCAAGGTCACCGGCTCAGGCGTTGTATGCGACAGTGGATAGCTCCACCCGCCTTCCACACCCGTCGTGCCGAGATTAATCGCCTTAAGGCCCATCGCCTCCCAGATCTGCCGACAGAACGTCGAGATCGAGGTCTTCCCGTTCGTCCCTGTGACCGCAACGACAATTCCGGGATGGGCCCCGGACCAGAGCGAGGCTGTCTGCGCGAGCGTCTGACGCGGGTCCTGGGCGACGACGACGGCAACGCCCGATCCGTCCAGATCGTTCCTTGCAAGGTCCGCGCCCTCTGCATCCGTGAGAACAGCAACCGCACCAGAAGCGATTGCCTTTCCGATAAAGGCTGCCCCGTGCGTGGCAGAGCCGGGCAAGGCCGCAAAAAGCGCACCCGGCTTTACAGCACGGCTATCAACAGCGATGGATGTGATCCGCGCCTCGCGCCCACCAATCGCGTGCAACCCAAGGCCCGCCAATGACGAATGCTTTTCTGGCTGCTCGGCCATATGCGTCCCCAACTATCGTGGGGCGATTGCGCCCCTAATTACTTGTCAGTGTTACACCAACCGGCCGCATGGTTTCAATCGCCGGACGCAAGCCCAGCAAGGGGGCCACCCGGCGGATCATCTCTGCGGCAACCGGCACAGCCGTCCACCCGGCTGACCGACGCGGCTTTTCGCCCGAGGTTTCAACGGGTTCGTCCAGCGTGACCACCAGCACGTATTGCGGATCATGTGCAGGAAAGACGCTAGCGAAAGTCGCGATGACCTTGTCTTCGTAGTACCCAGCCCCGTTGCCACGCGGCTTGTCCGCCGTCCCGGTTTTACCCGCAACGCTATACCCTTCCACCTGCGCCAGCGACGCCGAACCGCGCTCAACCACGCCGCGCAACATCTCACGGGCGGACCGTGAGACAGCCTCGCTCACCACCCGCTCACCCGGAACCGGATCGACCTGCCGCAACAAAGTCGGAGTGACTTTTGTTCCACCATTCAACAGGCTGGCATAGCCGGTCGCCAGATGCAGCGGCGATGTCGACAACCCGTGCCCGAAGGAGATCGTCATCGTCGAAATCTCCGACCAATTCGGCGGCAACAGGGGGCGCCCGGATGGTGCTTCGCTCAACTCAACCGGCGTGGCGTCCAGAAATCCAAGGTTGCGGAGAAACTCTTGCTGGCGACCGACGCCAATATCCTTTGCAATTCTCGCAGTGCCGATGTTCGACGATTTCACAATCACATCGGTGACAGACATGATGTCAGGATTGCGCGAGAAGTCGCGAATACGGTGCTTGCCCCATTTCAGCGGGCTTTCCGTGTTGATCAGCGTATTCGGATTCATGATCCCAAGATCCATCGCCTGTGCTGCAGCGAAAATCTTGAAGGTCGACCCAAGCTCATAAACCCCCTGCACCGCGCGGTTAAACAACGGGCTGTCGGATTGATCGCCCTCGGTCAGCACCTGCGGGCGATTGTTCGGATCAAAGTCGGGCAAGGATGCCATCGCGATGATCTCACCGGTGTGGATATCCATCAGGATCGACGCCGCGCCCTTGGCGTTCATCAGGTTCATGCCACCGGCAAGCACCTCTTCCGTAGTCGCCTGCACCGTCAGATCGATTGACAACTCTAGCGGGGCACCTTCGCTGGCCGGATCGCGCAGAAAGCCGTCGAACTGCCGCTCCACACCGGCGACGCCGATGACTTCAGCACTTGCCACGCCTTCCCGGCCATACGACGCCCCACCCAACACATGCGCCAGGATCGGGCCATTCGGGTAAAGCCGCATTTCACGCGGCCCAAATAGCAACCCGGGAGATCCGATATCATGCACCCGTTGCATCTGCTCGGGGCTGATCTGCTTGCGGATCCAGACAAATTTACGCTCACCCGTCAGGTCTTTCAGCACACGTTCTGCATCAAGCTCAGGGAAGATTTTCACCAGTTCCTGCGCTGCGTGCTGCGGATCAATCATGTCCTGCGGATGCGCATAAAGGGAATGAGTCTCTAGGTTCGTCGCAAGAATACGTCCGTTGCGATCAACGATATCAGACCGTTGACCAATGATCGGGTTGCCTTGCGCAATTGCAATAGGCTCTTCGGGCACCGCATGCGCCAGTGTGCCCATCCGCATGCCGATAGTCATGAACGCCAGAAAGAACGCTGCCCCCAGCACCAACAAGCGCCCCTCAGCGCGCATCCGCGCCTGATCGGCCATATCCTCATGCCGCCTGCGGATATTCTCATGCTCGATCGCCTTTGTATCCTCACCGCGCGCGCGGGCTTTCAGGATCGTGGCAAGAGGGCGGAGGGGCGTGCGGATCATAGCGGATCCTCCCCGTTGTCGGCAGGCACATAGCTGCGCACATCAATCGGATTGGTGATCGGTAGAATATCCGGTAGCGGATAGATGACCTGGTTCACGTCGCCGTAGGCCTCTGGCGTCAGTGGAAGTAGGCCGAGCCGTTCATAATTCAGGTCGGCAAGGTCGCGCAGCCGGTCCGGACGGTTCAAATAAGCCCATTCCGCACGCAAGCGGCTCAGACGTTCATGTGCCGCACCAATGTCGCGGTGCATCTGACGCACCTCAGCAATCGCATCCCGCGTCTTGTAGTTCTCCTGATAGGACCAGAACCCCAGCCCCATCACCATCAACGCGCCGAAAAACAGCAATATCCCCCGCATCACCGCCCCCTCTTTTTCTTTTTCATCGGCATCCCCAAGTCCGCTGGATCAATGTCCGCCGCCGGAACATCTGTCCGGGTGGCCACGCGCAGTTTCGCGGAACGTGATCTTGGGTTTTCTGCCAGCTCGTCGTCGTCGGGCCCAATGGCCTTGCGTTTTGTCACTTTGAAAGCCGCCGGCGTCTCCTCTGTCGCGGGCGCATAGCGGTTGGCATTCGCCTGCCCGCCGCCACGCAGTTGGAAGAAACGTTTGACCATCCGGTCCTCAACCGAATGGAAAGTCACGACAGCCAGTTGCCCGCCGGGCTTCAAAGCCCGCTCTGCCGCCATCAGCCCGTCGGCCAGTTCACCATATTCGTTATTCACCGCAATCCGCAGCGCCTGAAACGTGCGCGTCGCCGGATGCGATTGGCCGGGCTTCGGGCGGGGCAGGCAGCCTTCAACGACCTTTGCGAGTTGAGCTGTTGTGGTCAGAGGCCGAGCGGCGACGATCGCTTTGGCGATCCGGCGCGAGGCGCGCTCCTCCCCGTAAAGGAAAATGATATCAGCGAGTTCGCTTTCCTCAGCCGTGTTACAAAGATCAGCCGCCGTCGGCCCATCCTGCGACATGCGCATATCGAGCGGCCCATCGCGCATGAACGAAAAACCACGTTCGGCGAGGTCAAGCTGCATGGACGACACGCCCAAATCCAACACGACGCCATCAAGGCCCGTCGCCGCATCATCCAACTTCGAAAACACACCCTGCGCCAATTCAATCCGGTCGCCAAAGTCACCCACCCACTCTGCCGCCATCTCAAAGGCGAGCGGATCACGGTCCACCCCGATCACCTTGTCTGCTCCGGCCTCAAGCAGTGCCTTGGTGTAACCCCCGGCACCAAACGTCCCGTCGAGCCAAACCCCCGACACGGGGGACACCGCTGCGATAAGCGGCCGGATCAAGACGGGGATGTGAGGTTGGTTCATGTCCGCGGCAGCTGACGTCATCATGGTTATCCGTCCAACAGGCTGAGCGGGTCGAAGTCCTCGCCCTGATCCGCCAGCCAATCCTGCAGATCATCGGCGACTTCTTCGGTAAAGGTGTCTTTCTTCCAGATCTCAAAGTGGTCGCCGACGCCGCTGAAATAGAGCTCTCCATCGGTGATACCCAACTTCTGGCGCTGCCGGATCGGCATCACGGTGCGACCGTCCTTATCAACATCCAACTTGATGGATTGGCCGATGATCAGTCGCGACAGGTTCTTTTTATCTTTCGACCCACGCGGAAGCGCATTGATCTGATCCACAACCACGGCAAACTCATCCACGGTATAGCCGTGCAACTGGTTCTTCAGGTGATCGCCGTAAAGCAGGTACATGCGGGGCGACTGGCCCGGGGACCACTGCGGATCGCCCGCCTCAAGCACACGACGAAAATCAGCCGGGATCGACATGCGTCCCTTGCTGTCCACCTTTTGGGTGTGTTCGCCTGTAAAGCTTAAGGCCACTTGCCCGGTCGTCCCTCTTCCCCCGCAAAATCCCTCTAGATGTGAAAATGGCGAATTGAGCTGCTGCCACTGCTCAATTCGCCACCTTCGGCCCGTTCGGGCGTGGTCCAGCTGCGCGCGCCACCTGGGGGGATGTCTGCTCGCTCGCGCGCCGGATCTCTTCGTTCGGTAATGGCGAGGCCTGTATGAAACCTGACTTTCTGCCGGTTGGGGTTCTTTGCGCCCCGGTGTTTTTTGATGTGCTCGTCATCACCGTGAGACAGTTGTGACCCAAGTCGGCTCACCGATCAATACTTTTTTGGGAATTTATGGAACCACATGCTGTTCTGAAGGTTGTTCACAATCAACATATAGTATCCCATGTAGCTATTTGAGAAACAGTATAACTGAAATTACTCGATAATTCTGTTTATCATAGTACAGAAAAAAGGCATATATTGTGGTACATAAAATTCCCATACTTCGGCAATTTTGCCGCTATTGCGACTGACGCCGCCTGATTTCCATCCGAATACCAGGCATTCCCACCGACATTTCACAGCGATCCCGGCATGATTCACATCGATTCACAGGTTTCCCAATAGCCCCTTTGCCCCGGGCGACGGCGCTAAACGCAAAAGCCGGCCGCATATCCTGCGACCGGCATAGGATTCAAAGGGTGTCCGTAAAGTGGCTAGGCCATCCCGCCGTCAATGAAACGCCGCGCCAGAACGCGATAGGCCTGCGCCATATCGCCCTCGCCCGCAGCAATCGGCGTCCCCGCATCACCGGCAAGCCGCGTCTCGAGGTCAATCGGCAAAGCACCCAGCAAGGGCACGCCGATCTTCTCCGCTTCCGCCGCTACGCCACCATGTCCAAAGATATGCGCCTCATGCCCGCAATTCGGACAATGAAACGTCGACATGTTCTCAATCAGCCCCAGCACCGGCGTATTCAGCGACTTGAACATATCAAGTGCTTTGCGCGCATCCAGCAAGGCCACGTCCTGCGGCGTGCTCACCACGACCGCACCGGTCAGATGGGTTTTCTGACACAGCGTCAATTGCACGTCGCCCGTCCCTGGCGGCAGATCAACGATCAAAACGTCCAATTCACCCCATTCCACCTGCCCGAGCATTTGTTGCAACGCGCCCATCAGCATCGGCCCGCGCCAGACGACAGCCTTGTCAGGATCAACCATCAGACCGATCGACATCATGGTGACTCCATGGGCCTTGAGAGGAATGATGGTCTTCCCATCCGGTGATCCCGGTCTTTGGCTGACACCCATCATGCGCGGCTGACTTGGACCGTATATATCTGCATCGAGCAGTCCAACCCGGCGTCCCTCGCGCGCCAATGCGACCGCGAGGTTGGACGATACGGTCGATTTGCCGACCCCACCCTTCCCGGACCCGATCGCCAGGATACGATCAACACCAGCGACAGGTGCCGGACCGGCCTGCGGCGTTGGGTGACGTCCGACCTTCAGTGATGGCGGTTCTTGTGCGGGTTTGGGTGCTGGACCATGCGCGGTCAGGATGACCGAGACGGTTTCGACACCCGGCAGCCGGGACACAACGGTCTCTGCCGCCTGCCGGACACCGCCCATTTGAGCGGCGGCCTCTGGTGTAGGCGCCTCGATGACAAATTTTACAGCACCGCCTTCGACGCTCAGCGCCCGCACCATATCCTTATCGATCAGCGACCCGCCGCCGGGCAGCGTGATGGACTGCAGTGCAGCAAGAATATCGTCTTTCAGGGCCATGATGTGTCCGTCGATTGCAAGTGTTTCAGTACGCCTCGTTTCTCAAAAGCGCATAAATCACAAGCAGCCTTGGCCGTCTAGGAAGGCAGAATGGTCAATCAAGACCCAAATCGTGCTTTTCCCATGCGCTTGCTGCATAGCAGCATTTCCGTAATCGATATTGTGCAACCGCAGAAAAAATCCAAATATGGATCACAAGAAGAGCGGCACAATCCTCCCCCCCGCCGCTTACATCAACGAAAGTATGACTGTCATGGCATTTGCATCTGACAATCGCGCAGTTGGATTTAACGTCACCGCCCGCATCGAAGCGGCGCTGGAGGCTTACAAAGCAGCGCGCGCGAAGCGCAAGATCTACAATCGAACCGTAGCTGAACTCAGCAGCCTGTCTGGCGCTGAATTGGCTGATATCGGCCTGACCCGCGGCATGATCCGCGCGGTCGCCCGCGAGGCAGCAGACCTCGGATAAAAAATTTCGGAACCATCTCCTCCTCCCTTTCATTGATGGTTCTGAGAGGTCGGCCTCTCTCCTCCCTTTTCGGGGCCGACATCAAGAAGCGCCGGCAACATCCCTCCTCCCTCGATGTTGCCGGCACTTACACCAGTTTCGGTCGTCCACCTCCTCCCGGATGATCGTTAGACGCGCAGCGGTCCACCTCCTCCCGGACAACTGCACGCCCCGCAAAGATCGCACCTCCTCCCGCGGTCAATGCGCAAATAGAGCGGCAGTGCCCACCTCCTCCCGGGCACTGCCGTTTTTTTGTTTTTGGGGGTGTGCCGGGCAATAATGAAACCAGCTGCGCCTTTGGATTGATGCGCCGCATGGAATGATTGGGAGCGGCGTGCCCTCGGCATGCGCTACCAAATCGCATCTGTGGCTGAAGCGCGCCGTTGTGTTATCCCACCGGTTTTTTGATACCCAGCCAAAGCGCGACCGTGTGATGTGCCACCAATTTGCATGTCTCGATGAGGCAGAATGGCGTGATGGGTCAACGAATTCCGTGTTTCGCTGAGTCTCCACCGCGATATCCGTCACCGATGGACATGGTCCAGCGCAGGCTCATTCCCGTCATGTTTGTTTGAAGACAGTTGAGCGTAGCGACCTGAGCGTCAGACCATATGGAGGAACTGATGATCTCACGGCAGGCACTTTGTCCCACCCCATGCACTTTGTCCCACCCCATGCACTATGTCTCATCGCGTACGCTTTATTCCATCGCATACACTTTATCCCACCGCATGCACTTTATCCCATCGGATGCACCTTGTCCCATCGGATGCACCTTGTCCCACCGCATGCACATTATCCCATCGCATGCGCTTTACCCCACCGCATGCACTTTATTCCACCGCATGCACTCTATCCCCCGCATGCGCCTTGCGCCGCACTTTGTTGTTCCAACCTAAAACGACGGTCAGCGTATTTACCGCCAACAGGTCGAACCAAGCGCCAGCCTTCCGATCACCCCGCCGTTTTTGTTGCAAAGGTCGCTGTCCTTCTCGCAAACCTCGAAGTCGAGCGGTTGCACACTACCCGAGCCTCAGGGAGAGCCATTCGCGCGGGTGAAGAGCTCCAAAATCACCGCCTCCAACCCTTCACTCTCACCCTGCCCAGCGCATCTCTTGAGCGCCCCTCTGTGCGTTAGACTTCTTCTGCCCAATAGAGAACTGCGCCACCAGATCGCGCAACTGCGCTGCACTTTCTGCTAGTTTTTCCGCGCTCTGCGCGCTTTGCTCTGCGAGCACCGCGTTCTGTTGCGTGGCAATGTCCATCTGAGACGTTGCCTGTGTCACTGACGTAATCCCATCCGCCTGCTCGCGCGACGCGCTTGAGATATCTTCGATATTGCCAACGACCGAGGTAATTTCTCCGACAATCCGGCTCAATGCCTCGCCTGTCTGGTCCACCAACTCTGCACCCTTCGCGACACTGGCGTTGCTATTCACAATCAGGTCCGAGATATCCTTCGCCGCTTCTGCTGTCCGCTGGGCCAGCGCCCTGATTTCACTCGCCACAACGGCAAAACCGCGCCCGGCGTCGCCTGCTCGCGCGGCCTCAATCCCTGCGTTGAGGGCAAGCAGGTTGGTCTGAAATGAGATCGAATCGATCACCTCAATGATTTTGCCAATTTCACTGGATCCATTCTTGATATCCTGCATGGCATTGATCGCATCGGATACCACCGAGGTGCCATCATTTGCGTTTTGGGACGCCGTCTGCGCCCCGCCAAAGGCCGCCTGCGCGTTCTCTGCCGTTCCGGCCACGGCAGAGGATAGTTCTTCGAGCGAGGCCGCCGTCTCTTCCAGTGTTGCCGCCTGCGATTCACCGCGGGACGCGAGGTCCTTTGCATGCCCCGTAATCTCCGCCGCTTCCCGCGCGAGCGTCAATGCCAGTTGGTTGATGGTATCAAGCATGCGTCCGAGCGAATCGGCGGTTTGGTTGAAACCATCAAAAATCGGTCCAAAATCCGCATCATCAGAGCGCGGCAATCGTATGGTCAGATCACCCTGTGAAAGGTCCGACAGCCCGTCCGCCAGTTTGACGAGGGCATCCCGCCGCACCGAAATGTTGCTGGCGAGCTTGACCACCTTGGCCACCTTGCCGGTCTGATCCTTCATCGGCAGATACACCGCGGCGAGCCGGATCACCCGCCCCTCTGCTGTCACGCGTTCGACATCACTTGAAAACGCGATGCCTTTGCGCAAATCAGACCACAAAGCCTCATAATGTGCGGTCCCCGCTGCCCCTTCGGCAATGAACATGCGGTGGTTTTTGCCGATCAGTTCCGTTTCTCGGTAGCCCATCGTCTCGCAAAAGTTGGCGTTTGCCTTTTCAATCGTGCCGTCCGGGGCGAACCAGATCACCGCTTGCACGGCGTTCAATGCATCCGCCAACTCTTTCAGGTCATGCAGATCATCTGAAACTTTTGGTTTTCCGCCTCGTCCAAACATGCGCCGTTTCCCTTTTCGCCAATGCGCCTAGGCATGGCAGAGGGAGGTTTCGTTTCGCTTAACCGCCAACATAAAGAGAACCGCTTGCGATCCGGACACCGTGCCGCCTAGGGTCCGCGATATGTCACCTGAAATCCTTCTCGCGCTGATCACCTTCGCATTCGTCAGCTCCATCACCCCAGGCCCGAACAACCTGATGCTTATGGCGTCCGGCGCGAATTACGGCTTCCGCCGGACGATCCCGCATATGTTGGGTATTTCGCTGGGCCATGCCTTTATGGTGACGATGGTGGGCCTGATCTTGTTGCGCGTGTTTGAGCTATATCCGGTTCTGAACACGGTTTTGAAAGTGCTGAGCGCTGCTTACATGCTCTGGCTCGCCTGGAAAATCGCCACCGCGGTTGCACCAGAGGCAAAAGCCGTGACCGGCAAACCTTTCACTTTCTTGCAGGCCGCAGCCTTTCAATGGGTCAACCCAAAAGCATGGTACATGGCCATCACCGCCATCACGGCCTATGCGCCGCAGGACCGCGGTGTATTTATGGGTGCGCTGATTGTGGCCTTAGTTTTCGCGGCCACAAACTTCCCGTCCGTATCCGTCTGGGCATGGCTCGGGGTGCAGGTGCGCCGTCTACTCGGCACACCACAGCGGCTGCGTGTCTTCAATATCACCATGGCGGTTCTGTTGGTCGCGTCGCTCTATCCCCTGCTATTGGGCTAGCGTCACTTGTAGTGCTCGCGCCGGTCGCCGAATGTGCGCACCCGTTTACGCCACGCGC
The DNA here is from genome assembly GCA_020628545.1 of Paracoccaceae bacterium. Classification (GTDB taxonomy): domain Bacteria; phylum Pseudomonadota; class Alphaproteobacteria; order Rhodobacterales; family Rhodobacteraceae; genus Yoonia. Next base: position 65,059 of record JAHDEX010000017.1, read on the forward strand.
GGTAGCTTCCGGGCTTGAGCGTGTCGCGCATCAGCGCCTTTACCTCTTTCTCTGACAAACCGTATTCAGTTTCGATGTCGGCAAAGCTGACGTGGTCCGACAGCGCCATCTGTATGACCTCACTGATATGGTCTGGGGGAAGGTTGGTGGTTTTGGTCATGCCCGAGAGTTAGGCCAAAAGGCACTATCGACAACCGCGCGCAGAGGTCTTCATCAGGCGCCGCAATTTGAGCGAAAGTGGCAAGATACCCGTGGCAACTGGACAATCAGACGAGACACTGTCTTCCTTGCTGCAGTTACAGGAGACTCTCGTGATTAAGGCCATTCCCATCGCGCTCGCGGCCATTACTCTCGCCGCACCACTCACCGCCCAAACACCACAGACCTACAGCGACGGAAAGCGCGGTGAGGTGACTTTGCCCCAAGGCGATTTGTCATTCGCGGATCGCGTGGTCACCTCTGACACCAACGACAGCAGAATTAAGGCCTCCGCACAATCGCCAGAGCCCGCCTTGGGACCGCCCAACTATAGTGGCCGGACCAGCGATGGCAGCTTTGCGACGCTTGGCTGTGGCGGCGCGCTGACGCTGCAATTCACCGACAATGTGCTGGTCGATCTTTCAGGCCCGGATCTTTATGTTTTTGAGGTCGGCCCGGACGTGGAAGCCATGGAACTCGCGATCTCCGTGGACGGTTTAGACTGGATCGATGTGGGCGGGATCGAAGGAGGCCGGTCCGAGGTTGACATCGCAGGCGCGGCGCAGGCGGGCGTCTCCTATCGATTTGTTCGCCTCACGGACGACGGCGCAGACTGTAGCGGCAACTTTCCCGGTGCAGACGTCGATGCGGTAGCGGCGATCGGTTCAGCACAGGTCTTTGTGCTGGATGGCACAGTCCTTTTCGACACAGGCAGTGCCGCACTCGCACCGCCTGCCCTGCAAGCCTTGGATGAGCTGGCCACCGAGATCGCGGCAGCTGGGATCACTGCATTTGAAGTGGTGGGCCACACCGATGCGGTGGGCGACGACGCCGCCAATCTGACCTTGTCCGCGGATCGCGCAAGTGCAGTGCGCGACTACCTGACGACCGAAACCGTGCTGCGTGACGCGACCGTTACAACGCGCGGCGCCGGTGAGAGTGAGCCGGTGGCGAGCAATGACACCGACGACGGTCGCGCCGCAAATCGCAGGGTAGAGATTATTGCAAAGTCGGGTAACTAAAACGGCACATCGTCCGCCGCAGCTGCGTTGACCACAAACCGCGCAACGACATGTTTCGACCCGGCCTTGTCGAACTCTATCTCCAGCTTATCGCCTTCGATCCCCATGACCTCGCCATAGCCGAACTTCTGGTGGAACACGCGATCGCCGACGGTAAACGCACTCACCGCGTCCAGATCAATCGTCATGTTGCGTGCCTCGGACGGCATCGACATGCCGCGTTGCTGGCCCCGCGCCTGCAAGCGCCTCCAGCCCGGTGAATTGTAGACATCCGCACGCGACGCTTTCTCGTGCAAGTCTGACCCCATGGCCGCCTGCGCCGCAGGTGAAGCACTCGCCGACATGCCAGCGGCCCCATAGCCACCACCGTAAAGCCCCGGCGGCGTCAGCACCTCCACATGCGCCTCTGGCAGTTCATCGATAAACCGCGACGGCATTGCAGACTGCCATTGGCCGTACACCCGGCGGTTCGCCGCGAAAGAGATGGTGCAAACCTCCTCCGCCCGCGTGATCCCGACGTAAGCCAACCGCCGTTCTTCTTCGAGGCCCTTGAGACCGCTTTCATCCATCGACCGCTGCGACGGGAACAACCCGTCTTCCCAGCCGGGCAGAAACACCGCAGGGAACTCCAACCCTTTGGCGGCGTGCAGGGTCATGATCGAGACCTTCTCGCCCTGCTCTTCCTGCTCATTGTCCATGATCAGGCTGACGTGTTCGAGAAATCCTTGCAGGTTCTCGAAGTTCTCAAGCGCCTTGACCAGTTCCTTGAGGTTTTCCAGCCGCCCTGGCGCTTCGGGCGTTTTGTCGTTTTGCCAGTGGCCGGTGTAGCCGGATTCATCAAGGATCATCTCGGCGAGCTCAACATGGGTGTCGGCTTCGGCCATCACTTGGGCGTGCCAGCGGTCAAGACCGTCAACAAGTATCGAAAGCTCCTTGCCGCCCTTGCCCTTCACAAATCCCGACTGCACACAAATCCGCGCCCCTTCAACGAGATTCACGCCGTTGTCCCGCGCCGTGCGCTGGATGGTTTGCACCGCTTTGTCGCCAAGCCCACGCTTCGGCGTATTCACGATCCGCTCAAACGCGAGATCGTCATCTTGGCTGACGGCCAAGCGGAAATAAGCCATCGCATCGCGGATCTCCATCCGCTCATAAAACCGCGGGCCGCCGATGACGCGATAGGGCAAACCGATCGTCAGAAACCGATCCTCAAACGCCCGCATCTGATGAGAGGCCCGGACGAGGATCGCCATATGATCAAGGCTCATCGGGTCCATGCCACGGGTGCCCCGTTGCATCGCCTCGACCTCCTCGCCAATCCAGCGGGCCTCTTCCTCACCATCCCAATGGCCAATCAAGCGGACCTTTTCGCCCTCTTCCGCAGCCGTCCACAGCTCCTTGCCCAGACGGCCCTTATTGCCCGCAATCACGCCCGAGGCGGCGGCCAGAATATGCGGCGTGGAGCGATAATTCTGCTCCAACCGCACAACAACGGCGCCGGGGAAGTCCTTCTCAAACTTCAGAATATTGCCCACCTCAGCCCCGCGCCAGCCGTAGATGGACTGGTCATCGTCGCCGACGCAACAGATGTTCTTGTGGCCCCCAGCCAGCAACCGCAGCCACAGATATTGGGCCACGTTGGTATCCTGATACTCATCGACGAGGATGAATCGGAACCAGCGCTGATACTGTTGCAGAATGTCCTGATGGATCTGAAAGATCACCACCATGTGCAACAGGATGTCGCCAAAATCGACGGCGTTCAGGTCTTTGAGGCGCTGCTGGTATTGCGCATAAAGCTCCACACCTTTGTGGTCGAACGCACCGCTGTCGGCGACTGGCACCTTGTCTGGCGTATAAGCCTTGTTCTTCCAGCCATCGATGATGTGCGACAACATGCGCGGCGGCCAACGCTTTTCATCAATATCGGCGGCGACAATGAGCTGCTTGAGCAGACGTATCTGATCATCCGTATCTAGGATCGTAAAGTTCGATTTCAGTCCCACCAGTTCCGCATGGCGCCGCAGCAACTTCACACAGACCGCGTGGAACGTGCCCAGCCACGGCATGCCTTCAACTGCCTCACCCAGCATCCCGCCGATCCGCGATTTCATCTCGCGCGCGGCCTTGTTGGTGAAGGTCACGGCCAAAATCTCATGCGGCCGCGCGGTGCCCGTCATCAGCAAATGGGCAATGCGCGAGGTCAGCGCCTTCGTCTTGCCCGTGCCTGCACCTGCCAGCATCAGCACCGGACCCTGCAACGTCTCGACCGCCTCACGCTGCGCGGGGTTCAAACCATCAAGGTAGGGTGCCCCCTGCGCCGCCATCGCCCGCTGGGACAAAGGCACGCTCGCCGCTTCAAAGGCGTCATCTTCAGAAAAACTGCTCATGTGCCTAATCTAGCTTGAAACCCCAAGCGGGAAAACCCTCATGTTCGCCCTTTGTTTCCCCAAAGGCAAAGGATTGATTCTCTTCATCTGGCCAAAACAACTCGCGCCGCAGGCATCCCGTCACTTGCATCAAACCCTCACCTCGGTGTTTATCAACACCATGAGCCACGCCCGCTATCCCGCCATCAGCGACCTCAAGGCCGCCGCCCGCAAACGCATCCCGCATTTCGTTTGGGAATACCTCGACAGTGCGACAGGGTCCGAAGCGACGCTCAGGCGCAATCGCT
>JAHDEX010000080.1 GCA_020628545.1 Paracoccaceae bacterium
TCGTTTCAATGGCATAACAAGCCACGTCTCTGCAGATGAGTAGGCACCTGAGGTGAATGCCGACCGGAAACGCCCGGAAAGTTCCAGCTCCGGACCGGAAGTATTCCTGTTTATGCAGCACAGGTCGGGCAGACATACAACCTATGGTGGCTAAACTTTCCGAATCGTCAACCGATAGGCCTTTCAGGACACGCACTCCGGTTGCGTGACATCTTTGCAAATCGCCTGTTCGGCGGGCGAGTTGTCAACTTGGGCATCTTTACCTGCTGTCAAGCATCGTTGCCGAAACCGCGACAGCTTAACAATTTCGCAAGTTTTCGCCCTTTTGATGGAAACGATCGGCGGGAATCCACCAACCCTTCAAAATAAGGCGGAACCGGGCCGTGTGAATCCCCTGCGCGTTGCATTACTGCCTTATTTCGGCCCCGGGACGTACTTAGCGAATTGTTTCCACGACGGGCCGAAATGCTGCCACGGGTGACTGATTGATGGTTGGGGGACCACGATCGAGAGCCAGTAGTCCAACGGCTGAACCTAAACCAAGGGGCGTTGCCTCAGGCCACTCCGCGTGGCTCGCCCTTACTCAGGACGGATCAAATCGACGATGACGATGTATTTTGAAGAAGACTTCAAGACCTACGACCGCAACGATTGGCTCACCTCCACCTGGAGCAGCCAGGGCTCTCAATGGCTGTATACATCATGGCGCGCTGAAAACGTCGATCACAATGCGCAGAATGACACGCTGACCCTCACCCTTGATGACCGCAATGACCGCGGTAAAGACTATACCGGTGGTGAGGTGCAGACCCGCGATTTCTTCCACTACGGTGTTTTCGAAGTCCGCATGAAGGCGTCTGGCGAGGACGGCGTGAACTCCAACTTCTTTACCTATACGGGTGAAGTGGACGGCAAACCAAAGAACGAAATCGACTTTGAGTTTCTGGGCAAGGACCCCACCAAAGTCTGGACATCCTATCACTCCCCCGTTGCCAATGGGTTCGGCAAGAACGGTCCAGTCGGCCAGCGCGGTGAATGGGTGGATCTGGGCTTTGATGCATCCAAAGGCATGCACACCTACCGGATCGAATGGAAGCCTGACTCCATCCGCTGGTACGCTGACGGTAAACTGCTGCGCGAAGTTGTGCCGCCCAAAGGCATGACGGGCAAAGACATCGGTATCCCAGAGCATCCGGGCAAGATGTACATGAACATCTGGGCCGGTGTGCCGGAATGGATGGGCCGCACCGACAGCGATTTCAAGGAAACGAGCGCCGTTTACGACAGCATCAAATACTGGTCCTGGGATCACCCTGATGCGAAAAGCCTGGGTAAGGGGGGCAGTATCCCCGAGCCAACAAAGGCGGATCTTGGCCCGACTCAGGCGCCAATTGTCGTCGAAGAAGAAAAGCAGGAAGCACCAAAGCAAGAGGCGCCAAAGCAGGAAGCTGCGCCAGAAGCCGAAGTGCGGGAAGCCCCCGCGCAGTACGACGCTGGCAAGGTCTCTGATCTTGACTACGCCCGTGTCGGAACCAATTGGCACGATAACCTGATCGGCACCACAGGCATCGATAAGATCAACGGCGGTGGCGGTAACGACCGCGTCGTGGGGCGCGGCTCTGACGACACGCTCTCGGGCGGCAGCGGCAATGACCGCGTCTGGGGCGGTGCGGGTGACGATGACCTGGTCTATGTCGCGGCAGACAACAAAGGCTCGCGCGACATCTATGTCGGTTCACAGGGCAAAGACACTTTGGTCCTGTACCTGACGCAAGCCGAAGCGGCACGCGGGGACGTCCAGTCCGATCTGGCCGCATTCCGCAAATTCCTGTCCGAGAATTCCGACACATCCGCAGCAGGCGGAAACGCTTTCAACTTCAAAAGCTTAGGTCTCACAGTGAAAGCGATTGAAGAGCTGAAGCTGGTGGTCACCGACGGCGATACTCCGACGACGACAACACCAACGGCGTCAAGCGGCGGTGGGTCTGGCCAACCAGCGGCGGCCCCGGTGGACGCAGATAATGGCGAACTGCCTGATTTCGCGAAAGTCGGCGGCGACAAAGGTTACCGGTTCAACGGCGACAGTGACGGCGACAGCTACACGGGCGCGGGCGGTAACGACACCATTGTTACCCGCGGTGGCAGTGACGTTGTGGCAGGCGGCAGCGGTAATGACTTCGTCAAAGCCGGTGCAGGCAACGACCAGCTGATCTACGTGGCGGCCGACAACGTCGGCAAAGAGGACCGCTACCAGGGTTCATCCGGGTTCGACACACTGTCGATCTTCATGACCCAGGATGAGATCGATGCCTCCAATATCGTGGCCGACATCGCAGCGTTTGAGGCCTTCGCGAAGAAGAACTATGACCTCACGAAGAACGGCGGCGACAGCTTCAAATTCAGCTCATTCAATTTGTCGGTGCAATCCGTGGAAGAGATTGAGCTGATCGTTTACGATAGCTTCTAAGTCTAAATCATTGAATACAAAGGGCGGTCTTCGGGCCGCCCTTTCTCGTTTCAGCTGACGAAATCGCGGACCTCGGCCTCTGTGATTGCAACCAATGTGGCAGGCTCGATCGGGATGGTTCGGGGTGCCTGCCGCGGCATAAACGACGTCGAACTCCAGCAATCGTGGGTCGATGAAGGCCCGGATCGGGTTCAAGTGCCCCACGGGTGAGACGCCGCCGATCGCAAAGCCTGTTTGCTTGCGAATTGCGGCTGCGTCAGCTTTGCCGAGCGGTTCGCCCGCCACCTCCGTGGCCTTCGCTGCATCCACCTGATTGCCACCGGCCGTAATGAACAACAGAAGCGTGTCACCCTCATGCGCCGCGAAAATCACTGATTTTGCGATCTGATCGAGGTGGCACCCGGCCTCATCCGCTGCCTGTTGCGCGGTGCGTGTCTGGCCGGACATCGTCATAATGTCGGTGGTGACACCCGCCGTGTCGATGGCGGCCGCGACACGTTTCAGGCTCTTGCTCATGTGCTTCTCCTTGCCTAGCGTGCGTCTCAGGTTGTGCGACGTTCCACGCGAAACGTCCAGACACACGGTCGTCCAACGCAAGGCAAACTGGTGACGCAATTTCTCAGTCAGATCAAGCGCCTGCCGCGTGCTTTCAATCCTGATCAGGGGGAGGAGGCATGGGCGGCTCTGGCAGCGCTTCCGGACGCCTATGCGCCTCTGATCAAGGGGACTGCCGGGTGCAGTCCTTACCTTACCAGCTTGATAAAACAGGAAGCGGTCTGGCTGCCGACAGCCCTCGATGACCCAGATGCGGCGACGTCTGGCGTTTTTGCCGACGTCCGCGCCCTCACTCCCGATGCGTTATCGACAGGCTTGCGAGAGGCGAAGCGCCGCATCGCGCTGCTCACCGGATTGGCCGATCTCGCCGGGGTCTGGCCGCTTGAGACGGTCACACAAATGCTGACCGATCTGGCCGATGCGGCGGTTCAGCAATGCCTGACCGGCCTGATCGGGCAGGAAATCTCACGTGGCAAACTGCCGGGTGCCGCGCCAGAGGACGCGCAGACTGGGGCAGGGATGGTCGCCCTCGCCATGGGCAAAATGGGTGCGGGAGAATTGAACTATTCCTCCGACATCGACCTGATTTGCCTGTTTGACGAAACCCGCTTTGACCCCAGCGACTATCACGACGCCCGTGCCAGCTTCATTCGCGTCACGCGCAAAATGACCGCGATCCTGACAGATGTGACCCAAGGCGGCTACGTCTTCCGCACGGACCTGCGCCTGCGCCCCGATGCATCAGTCACGCCTGTCTGTCTGTCGATGGAAGCGGCAGAGCGCTATTACGAAAGCGTAGGGCGCACGTGGGAACGGGCGGCCTATATCAAGGCGCGGGCCTGCGCGGGCGACATCGCGGCAGGGAACCGGTTCCTCAAGACACTGATACCTTTCGTTTGGCGCAAACACCTCGACTTCGCCGCCATTCAGGACGCCCATGACATGCGGTTGCGGATCAAGCAGCACAAGGGCCTCGGCGGTCCGCAGGCGCTCGAAGGCCACAACATGAAGCTCGGGCGCGGTGGCATTCGTGAGATCGAGTTTTTCACCCAAACGCGACAGTTGATCGCCGGTGGCCGTGACCCGTCGTTGCGCGTGCGCGGCACGGTCGATGGCCTTGCCCGTTTGGTGGCCGCGGGTTGGGTGGCGGATGACACGGCGTCAACGTTGACCGCCCATTACCGCGCGCATCGAGAGGTCGAACACCGGCTGCAAATGATCAACGACGCGCAGACACACACGATGCCGACAAACGATGAAGGCTTCGCTCGGTTGGCGGCGATGATGGACCGCGAGGTCGGCGACCTGCGGGGCGAACTGACCGCCCGATTGGATGAAGTGCATCACCTGACCGAAGGGTTCTTTGCACCCGGCACCGCTGCGCCAAGTCCCGAAGCCGCCTGGGGGGATGAGATCACCCAGCGCTGGCCAACTTATCCCGCACTTCGGTCTGATCGGGCCAGTGCGATCTTCGAGCGGTTGAAACCTGTGATCATGGAGCGCCTCGCCGCTGCCGCGAAACCTGAAGAGGCGCTCACGCAATTCGACCGTTTCCTTGCGGGCCTTCCTGCTGGTGTCCAGCTCTTCTCGCTGTTTGAGGCGAACCCGCAACTCACCCAGTTGATTGCCGACATCGCCGCAACCTCACCCGCGCTCGCGCAATACCTTTCAGGTAACGCGGGGGTCTTTGATGCTGTCATCGGCGGGTCATTCTTTGACCCGTGGCCCGGACCAGCGGCCTTGGTTTCTGAGGCCAAGGATACGCTTGTGGCCGCTGCCGATTACGAAGCACAGCTGATCTCGCTGCGCCGCTGGGCCAAGGAATGGCACTTTAGAATTGGCGTACATCATCTGCGTGGCCTTAGCGATGCCATGGCGGCAGGGCGGCAATATGCAGAGCTTGCGCAGGCGACACTGATTGCACTCTGGCCTGCCGTGCAGGCGGAATTTGCCAAGAAACACGGACCGCCACCCGGGCGCGGCGCGGTGATCTTGGGAATGGGCTCGCTTGGGGCTGCGCGCATGAACGCGGTCAGCGATCTTGATTTGATCATGATCTACGATCCGGCTGGCGAAGATACCTCAACCGGCAAACGTCCTCTGGCGGTCCGGCCTTACTATGCGCGTCTCACACAGGCGCTGGTGACTGGTCTGTCCGCGGCCATGTCCGAAGGGCGCCTGTACGAGGTCGACATGCGCCTGCGCCCCTCGGGTCGCAAAGGCCCTGTGGCAACGTCGTTACAGTCATTTGCAAGCTACCAGCAGGATGAAGCCTGGACGTGGGAACATCTGGCACTGACCCGGGCCCGCATCATCACCGGCCCGGCGCGGCTGATGACGGATGTGGAACAGACCATCGAGCAGGTTCTGATTGCGCATGCTGCCGATGCGCGTGTCCTTCCTGACTTGGCCGAAATGCGCGACAGACTTGCGGACGCCAAGGCGCCAGACAGTCATTGGGACGTGAAACTTGGCCCCGGACGCCTGCAAGAGCTGGAGTTGCTCACGCAAGCAGCCTGTCTGCGCGCAAGCGGCGGGGCCACCAGCACACCCGACCAGATCGCCTTGGGTGTCAAATCCGGGTGGCTCTCGTCGGGCGAAGCGGACGCCCTCACAGCGGCCCATCGGCTGTTCTGGCAGGTGCAGGCGACGGCGCGGCTCTTGACGGGCGGCGTCTTTGATCCAGATGCTGCAGGAGCGGGCGCCATCGCGATGATGTTACGCGAGACCGAGACCTCATCGCTTGACGCACTGGCCGCCGCGCTTGAAAGTGCGGCTGAAGACGTGGCGCAGATCATGACGCGCAAACTGGAGGACGCAATCAATGAGAGAGATTGATCCAAGAGACCCAAAGGGTTTGATCCGAGAGTCCTATCGCATTGATGGGATCACATCGGGCGAATGCCGGTCCATCTTCCTCGATTGGGCGCTTAGCGCAACTGGCGAGGATCCCAAGCAGACGATCCAGATGTTGCTTGTCGATTATGGTAGCGAAGCGCCGGACCACCCGATGACGCAGACCCTGACCGCCGCATTGGCAGAGGCACCCGTTGCCAAGCGCCGTGGGGGTCGCGCAGCGCGACTAGCGGGGTAGGGCCGCTGCTTCTTTCGCCAATGCGGTGATCCCGGCCCAATCCTGCGCGTCAACCAAACCCTTGGGTGCAACCCAGCTGCCACCCACGCAAAGCGTGTTCGACAAGCCCAGATAGTCCGCGACGTTCTTCATCGAGATCCCACCGGTTGGGCAGAACTTGATTTGCGGCAGGGGTGAGCCGATAGCCTTGAGCGCTGGCGCGCCGCCGTTGGCTTCGGCTGGGAAAAACTTCTGCACCGTATAGCCACGTTCCAGCAGGCGCATCGCCTCGGACGATGTTGCGGCCCCCGGCAAGAGCGGCAGGTCGTTCGCTTCGCAGGCGTCGAGCAGCAAATCGGTTGCACCCGGAGAGACACCAAAAGTGGCACCGGCCTCTTTTGCGGCTTCCACGTCTGCCGGGGTCAAAAGCGTACCAGCCCCCACGACACCACCTTCTACCTGAGCCATCTCCCGGATCACGTCGAGTGCGGCTTCGGTGCGCAGCGTGACTTCCAACGCGGGCAAGCCGCCATCGACCAGCGCCTGCGCCAAGTCTCGTGCGGTGCTCGCGTCATCGACCACCAAGACGGGAACAACAGGGGCCAGGGCACAGACCTTGGCAGCTTCGGCGGAGGCAACTTGAGGGGTCATATCAATTTCTTTCTGTATTGCGGGCGAGTGATCAGACGACCACCGCTGCCCCTTCTGTAGAGCGGCCAACCTGCTGGCGGAAGACCTCAAACAATTCGCGTCCCACGCCGTTGCCGTTACCAGTCAGGTCGGCCTCAGCAACCGGGCGCGCCTCAAGGTCTGCTCCGACAACTTCGATCACGCCGGTTGTGGCATCAAGGCGGACGATGTCGCCGTCTTGCACTTTGCTGATCGGGCCACCATCGGCAGCTTCGGGACAGACGTGAATGGCGGAAGGGACTTTGCCGGATGCGCCGGACATGCGGCCATCGGTGACCAGCGCGACCTTCTGACCCCGGTCGAGCATCACCGACAGGATCGGCGTCAGCCCGTGCAGTTCTGGCATCCCGTTTGATTTCGGCCCCTGGAAGCGAACCACAACAATGGTGTCCTCGTTCAACTCACCCGCCTGGAACGCCGCTTTAACAGCTTCCTGGGTGTGGAACACGCGCGCAGGGGCTTCGACAATATGGTGCTCTGGTTTCACGGCAGAAGCTTTCATGACACCGCGCCCGAGGTTGCCTGCAAGTTGGACCAGCCCACCGGTCTTCTGGAATGGATCGCTCGCCGGGCGCAGGATCTTGTCATTCAATGACTCTGCAGGACCGGGGCGGTACTTGATCTCATCATCCTCAAGAATCGGTTCCTGACGATAAAGATCAAGGCCTTCACCCGCTACCGTTGTCACGTCGTCATGCAACAGCCCGGCGTCGAGCAGGTTGGAGATCATGTACTGCAGGCCACCCGCCGCGTGGAAGTGGTTCACGTCCGCCAGCCCATTTGGATAGACCTTGGCCATCAGCGGGACGACCTTTGACAGATCGTCAAAGTCTTCGAGGTCAAGGATGATCCCCGCTGCCTTTGCCATCGCGGGCAGGTGCAGGATCAGGTTGGTTGACCCACCGGTAGCCATCAGGCCAACGAGGCCGTTCACAAAGGCGCGCTCATCAAGAACCTGATAAACGGGTGTAAATTCATTGCCTTGATGGGTGATCTGGACCGCACGCTCTGTTCCTGCTTTCGTCAGCGCCTCACGCAAAGGTGTGCCCGGGTTCACGAATGACGCGCCAGGCAGGTGAAGCCCCATGAACTCCATCAGCATCTGGTTGGTGTTGGCGGTGCCGTAGAACGTGCAGGTGCCGGGGCCATGATAAGCCGCCATCTCTGCCGCCATCAGCTCTTCGCGGGTGGCATCGCCGGTCGCAAAGCGTTTGCGCACGGTGGCCTTTTCGTCATTCGGCAGGCCAGAGACCATCGGACCAGCAGGCAGGAAGACCGACGGGATATAGCCGAAGGTGGCTGCGGCCATCACGAGGCCCGGGATGATCTTGTCGCAGACGCCAAGGTAGACGGCAGCATCAAAGACGTTGTGCGACAGGCCAACGCCTGCGGCAAGCGCGATGACATCGCGAGAGAAGAGGGACATTTCCATCCCTGTCTCACCCTGTGTCACGCCATCACACATTGCAGGCACGCCACCTGCCACTTGCGCGGTCGCACCAACCGCTCGTGCTGCGGCTTTGATCACGTTTGGATAGGTCTCAAACGGCTGATGCGCCGAGAGCATATCATTGTAAGCCGTGATAATCCCGATGTTGGGCACTTTGCCTGCAGCAAGGTCGCCTTTCATCTCACCCATCGCGGCATAGGCATGGGCCTGACCGGAGCAGGACAGATGTGCGCGGCGTGGGCCTTGCGAGGCCGCCTTTTCCATCAGGGCAACATAGTCGCCACGCTTCTGTTCGGAGCGGGCGCGGATACGGTCGGTGACTTTGGCAATTTGTGGATGTAGGGCCATAGGGTCCTCGCTTGGGATCAAGGGCGCGTTGCGGCGGCTATATCATATCTGTTAGCGCTAACAACATCAAACTGGCGAATGCTGAGTGACCTCTTTTCAAGGTCACATGAAACAATGTAGGACGCGCCATGACTGATCCAAATTCTTCCGATAAGCGCCCTGTCGTCCGTATCTTGCCCAAGGCCGATATTCGCGCCATTCGCCATGGGTTTCCGTGGATTTACGCGAACGAAATGGTGCTGGACCGGCGCACAAAAGCATTGAAGCCCGGTGTGATCGCCACCTTGCAAGACAGCAATCGGGAGCCGATTGGCACCGTCGCGGTGAACCCAGCCTCCAAGATCGCCTGCCGGATACTCGACCGCGATCCGGAACTTGAAGTGGACAAAGGCTGGTTCGTGGGACGGTTGCGTCGTGCGCTCGTGCATCGGGAACGGCTGTTTGCGGAACCCTTCTATCGTTTGGTGCATGCCGAAGCCGATGGGTTGCCGGGCGTGATCATTGACCGCTTTGGCGATTGCGCCGTGGTCCAGCCCAACGCGGCCTGGGCTGACCGGTTGCTGCGGCATCTGGTGGGGGCCCTAGTTGAGGTGACGGGTGTGACGTCTGTCGTGATGAACGGCACTGGCCGCACGCGGACCTTGGAGGGGTTGGACGAGAAGACTGAGGTCGTCTTTGGCGCCGCCCCGAAAGCGCCGATCCCGGTGGTGATGAACGGCGCGACCTACATGGCCGATGTGATGGGTGGTCAGAAGACGGGGCTTTTCTTTGATCAGCGGCCGAACCACGCCTTCGCGGCGGGTCTCGCGCGCGGCGCGCGGGTGCTCGACATGTTCAGCCATGTGGGCGGCTTTGGCTTGGCTGCTTTGGCTGGCGGGGCGTCTGAGGTTCTTTCCGTCGATGGCTCCCAAGCGGCTTTGGACCTGGCGGAGGCAGGGGCGACAGCGATGGGCGTGGCCGATCGCTTTGCCACGCGGAGGGGCGATGCGTTTGATGTGCTGACCGCCTTGGCGGCTGAGAAGCAGAAGTTCGACGTGGTGATCTGCGATCCCCCGGCTTTTGCGCCTTCGAAAGCAGCCGCGGAAAAGGGATTGCGCGCCTATGAGCGTGTCGCGCGGTTAGCGGCGCCTTTGGTCGCGGAGGGTGGCTATCTGGGCCTGTGTTCCTGTTCCCACGCTGCGGACCTGACGTCGTTCCGCAATGCTTCGGCGCGCGGGATCGGCAAGGCAGGCCGGCGTGGGCAGATCATCCACACTGGATTCGCGGGGCCCGACCATCCGCTGATGCCGCAGCTTGCGGAGAGCGGATATCTTAAGGCGGTCTTCTTCCGGCTGTGAGGGTCCTGATCGACACCTGTGTTTTGTACCCAACCGTGATGCGGGAGGTCGTGCTGGGGTGTGCGGCAGCGGGGATGTTCGAGGTGCGCTGGTCGGCACGGATCCTGGAGGAATGGGCCCGCGCGGCCCGCAAGATCGGGCCGGAAGGAGAGACGTTGGCACGCGGTGAGATCGCCGCGACCTCGGCGCGGTTTCCGGGTGCTGTGGTGGGCTATGCGGAAGATCAGCTGCGCCAGTACTGGTTGCCCGATCCGGATGATGTCCATGTGCTTGCGGCAGCCGTCATCGGGTCCTGTGACGCGGTGATGACCGTGAACGTGAAGGACTTCCCGCGCGATGTTCTTGGTGAATACGACGTGGCGCGGATTGAGCCGGATTGGTATCTGGTCCAGCAGCTAGAGCGCGCCCCGGATCAGGTGGTCCCGGTCGCGCAGGCCGTGCTGGATGAAGCGCGACGGTTGTCGGGTGAGGACTGGCAGGTGCGCGCGCTGATGAAGAAGGCGCGTCTGCCGCGATTTGGGAAGGCATTGACTGAATTCTTGTGAAGAATTCGCTCAGGCCCGCCACTTGGTCTCGTTGGCTTCAATCGCTGCGATGCGCTGCGGCGTCTTGGGATGGCTGAGCACCCAAGCCGGGACAGATGCCCCCCGTGCGCCGGTGAGTGATTCCAGTTTCCGGAAGAGCGACTTTTGCGGTTCGGTCCCGATCCCGGCTTTCACGAGCAGGGCGGAGGCATAGGCGTCGGCCTCAAACTCATCCTTGCGCGACAGGCCAGCCGCCAGCAACCGCATCGCTTGCCCCGCGATCCAAGCCCCAATGCCAAAGGGCAGAAACCGCCCGAGTAGCATGGCAATCACTGTGCGTGCGGCGTTCTGGCCCGAGAAGTCGATCATCCGGCGGCGGGCGTGGCCCAAGGCCACATGGCCCAACTCATGCGCGATCACGCTGGCCATTTCATCGGCCGAGACTTCGCCCGCGCGGTATTTGTTGAAGAACCCGCGCGTGATGAAAATCCGCCCATCCGGGGCGGCGAGGCCGTTGACCGGCTCAATTTCGTAGATGTGCACTTTGATGCGGGGGATCTCCAACGCTTCTGCCATCTGATCGCAGAGCTGGCGCAGCATCGGGTCGGCGAGTTCGGTGGATTTGGCATCCAACTCCCGCGCGGTGCGCCAAGCCGAAAAGCGGTAGAGCGCGTAGCCGTAGAGGACGGCAAGAAGGATTGGGGCGAGACGGATCATAGTGCAGATATGGTGTTTGCACGTCGCAGAGGCAAGCGGGTGCGGCAATGGTGCTTTTGAGTTGTTTTGGCCAGATGAAGGGGGACTGGCGGTGGCCCCAACTTGCCGTGGTGCGAGTTAACAGCTGTTAATTTCGATTTGAATTCAATTGTTTCTTTCCTGAGGCTGTCAGGATAGCTGCTTCATGCCTTCGGTCAGACCTGCGATTGTCATTGGGACCATCCGGTCTTTGCCGAAGATTTCCTGAATCATCTGGATCGACTGGGTGTAGGGCCAGTAGCGTTCAGGCAGAGGATTGATCCAGAGATGTTTCGGCCATTGGTCTTTCAGGCGGGTCAGCCAGACATGGCCTGCCTCGGGATTGTAGTGCTCGTTGGCGCCCCCGGGGTATGCGATCTCGTAAGGTGACATGCTGGCATCGCCGACAATGATGCAGGTGTAATCAGGGCCGTAGGTGCGCAGCACCTCATGCGTCGGGATCTGCTGGGTCCAGCGGCGGCGGTTATCTTCCCAGAGACCTTCGTAAATGCAGTTGTGGAAGTAGTAGTGTTTGAGGTGTTTGAACTCTGCTGTGGCTGCGCTGAACAACTCCTCGACCGTCTTGACGTGTGGGTCCATGGAGCCGCCAACGTCAAGAAAAAGGAGCACCTTTACCGCATTGCGTCGTTCGGGCCGGGTTTTCACATCAAGATAGCCGTGTTCGGCGGTCGCACGGATTGTGCCGTTCAGGTCCAGCTCTTCAGCAGCACCATCGCGCGCCCAGCGGCGCAGCCGTTTGAGGGCGACTTTGATATTGCGGGTTTCGAGCTCCACCGTGTCATCAAGATTGCGGAATTCGCGTTTGTCCCAAACCTTCACTGCACGCTGATGGCGACTTTCGTTCTGTCCGATGCGGACACCTTCGGGATTGTAGCCGTAAGCGCCGAAAGGAGAGGTGCCTGCGGTGCCGACCCATTTGTTGCCGCCCTGGTGACGGCCCTTTTGTTCTTCAAGCCGCTTTTTGAGCGTCTCCATCAACTTTTCAAACCCGCCGAGGGCTTCGATCTCTTTCTTTTCGGCCTCTGAAAGATGCTTTTCAGCCATCTTCTCCAGCCAGTCTGCCGGAATGTCCGCAGCCTCCATCACCGCTTCAACGGGGATGTTTTCCAGCCCCGAGAAGGTGTGGCTGAACGCCTGATCATACCGGTCGAGGTGGCGTTCGTCCTTCACGAGTGCGGCCCGTCCAAGATAATAGAACGCGTCGACGTCATAGGTCGCGAGCCCGGCCTGCATGCCTTCCAGAAACGCCAAAAACTCGCGCAGTGTGACAGGCACACCGGCACGTCGCAGGGTTTCGAAGAATGGCAGAAACATCAGACGGCCATGGCCGCACGCTCAATGAAGACAAGCGTGAACAGACCGATCAGTCCGCCGATCATGGCCAGGACCGCGCCCCATTGCAGGAGGTCAAGTACTTTGCCACCGCGGCGGCGGGCACCAATGATGCCCAGGATTGCGCCGATGAGCATGCCAGCGAGAGGAAAGATCATGTTTGCAACCCTTTAGGACGGGCGCAGCGCTGCAATCTCACTCATGCGGGTCTGCACCAGAATATCTGAGCCGAAGCCGTATCGCGCCCACCCGAGACTGTCCAGCCGCAGGGCATTGGCCGCGTCAGTCTGCCCCTGCATTTCAAGTGCTTCGGCCTTGAACATCATGAGTGTCGCCAGAAGCGCCGCGTTCTGGTGGCTGTGCGCTTGCGGTAGGGCGTCGTCGACAATGACGATTGTGGTGGCGGTATCGCCGTCAGAAAGGGCGAAGGCCGCGCGTTGCACGGCAATATGAGCCGCGTGGATCCGGGTTGCGGGATTGGTGCGGTAAATCGCGTCCGCGCGTTGGAATGCGGACAGCGCCGTCGCAGAATCGTGGCCGACCTGCAGACGTCCGTAGGCGTAATTGGCAAAGGCCTCTCGCGTGTCGTTCCAACCCTGCGCGCTGCTCAGGCTGACCGCGTTGAGCGCGGCGCTTCGCCGCGTCCGGGGGCTTTCGCCGGAGGATAGCGCGGTGCGCAGTGATGCAATCCATTGGCCATCGGTCACAGGCGCGCGCGGTGTGCCAGCGCGTTGCCCTGCCGGGTTCATCCGCGCCAGCAAGGCGGGCAGGCGGGCGCCGACCTCTTGCCGGCCCATGCCATTGGCGAGCTCTGGCGCGTAGGTGAGACGCAGGATCAGCATATCAAAGCTGGTCAGCACGTTGTGGATGTTGTCGTCGTTGAACACACTGTCAGGCAGACGGTAGAGGTCATTGAGCGGGCCGAGAGCTTGTGCCAGTTCCTCATGCAGGCAATCGCGGACCTCTTGCGGAGCCACATCTGAGGGCACGAAGATCGTGGCACGCTCTCGCGTGCGCAGGGTTGTCCAATCCACTGCCGTGGTGCGGCGGGCGCGTTGGAATTCGGCCCAGCTGCTGACGCGCGGGACGACAAAGCACGCCGCATTCGGGACGGCAGAGGTGAGGGTCGCGCGGGGGATGGCCTCGACCGTGATTTGCGCCGTGTCGTCATCGGTCAGGCTGATCGGGATTGACGCTTCATTGCGCAGACGGTCCAAGAGTTGGTCGAGATCGGCGATCATCAGGTCTGTGGCGGCGCCGAGAACGCGCACCCGGATTGGGCCCTCAAAGCGGGTCAGGGTCGGGACCTCACGACCGCTCTCCAACCGGAACGTCAGATCGAGGAAGTCCTGCGCGATTTCGGCATTGGCCCGCACAGGTGTGCGGACAGGCTCTGCTGCGAAGGTCTTGATGGGGGGCAAGCTGCTGCTCAGCGGGACGGCCCGGCTTGCAACTTCTTGCGGTGCCGGGGCGCAGGCCGCGAGAAAGGCAAGCAGGTAGGCGCCGAGGCGGGTCATGCCGCGGGCCTCGCGTATTTGATGAAGTCGGTCAGCGTGCCCACCCGGTCATAGAGTTGGCGACCGGTGGTATTGTGATGCTCTGTCATCCAGTAAACGGATGGCGCTTGGGCGGCATCCGCTGCGGCGTAGACCGCTTCGATCAAGCGACGCCCTGTGCCCGCGCCGCGCAGGGCGGGATCGACATAAAGGTCTTGCAGATAGCAGGTGTCTTCGATGCGCCAGCAGTGGCGGTGAAAAATGTAGTGGACCAGCCCGACGGGTCTGTCGTCCTGCACGGCGACCAAGGCGTTCAGATCCGGCACTGATTGGTCAAGCAGGCGCGCGAAAGTGGCGTCTTTGATCGCATCGCTGAGGTCAGTTTTGTAAAACGCCAGATACGCTGTCCAAAGATGCCGCCAGGCATCCGCGTCCGCGGGACGCAAAGGACGTATTTCGACCGGCACCTTTGCCTTGGTCACGGACTGCTCTCCTTCCTGCCGCTGCGTGTGCTTTTTGCACATCTGGTGCTGCGGGTTCCGTCCAGCCCCGTTTTGGGGACCGCCGCCGGTATGGGCGGAACAGGTTCACTAAAGATGAAGGTGTCCAGAGATGCACGTCAAATTTGCGCATACATTGCCCGCGTCGGCGAGGCGTTGCCGACAAGACTCAGTCGTTAAGGATTGGTGGTCAGCCGAATTTGATGAGCCAGACCTGTTTGCTATCGGGTTCCAGAGGTATCGGGAAGCAAGTCTGACCG
>JAHDEX010000018.1 GCA_020628545.1 Paracoccaceae bacterium
ATCCTCGCCCTGATGTTCATGGCCTACGTCGCGGTTGTCTCCAAAACCGCAAAGGACTGGAACCCAACGCTCGAAAAAGACATGGGGTTTGGCGAAAAGCTAAAGAATTCCCGCTTCCTGATCCCTGTCTTTGCGCTGATCCTCACCGTCATCGGCTCCATGTACCTTGGTTACGCCACCGCAACCGAAGCCTCCGCCATCGGCGTGATCGGCGCGCTACTCCTCGCCGCCGCGCAACGGTCGCTCAACTGGAACAGCTTCACCGCGTCCCTCATGGGCGCGATGCGGACCTCTGCGATGATCGCACTGATCCTCGCCGGTGCGGCCTTCCTCAAGCAGTCCATGGGCTTCACCGGTATCCCACGTGCACTGGCCGACTGGATAGCTGCGATCGAGCTGACCCGTTTCCAACTTCTGATGGCCCTGCTCGTCTTCTACGTCATCCTCGGCATGTTCCTTGATGGCATCTCGGCGGTCGTCCTCACCATGGCCGTGGTGGAACCGATGGTGCGCGAAGCGGGCATCGACCTGATCTGGTTCGGCATCTTTGTGGTGGTCGTGGTTGAGATGGCCCAGATCACGCCGCCCATTGGTTTTAACCTCTTCGTGCTCCAAGGCATGACGGACCATGAAATGGGCTATATCACCAAAGCCGCCCTGCCGATGTTCCTCATTATGGTGCTGATGGTCTTTGTCCTGATCGCCGTGCCCGAAATCGCGACATGGTTGCCGGAGAACATCCGGCAAACCCGATAGGTGATATGGGGGCTTTCGACATGCGCCGACCATTCGCGCCTCCTGCTGGTGCTCGGTCTTGTGCTGGGCATCGCCCTGCCGGGCCTTGCCGCGGCCATGGCACCCTTTCTGCCAGAGATGGTTGCGATCCTGCTCGCCCTCACCGCCTTCCGGATCGGGGCGCGCAAAGCCTTCGGCGCGCTAACAGATCTGCGATGGAGCCTACCTGCCGTCCTTATCCTGCAGGTCGCCCTACCAATCGTGATTGCAGCGCCGCTCTGGGCCATCGGTGCGCTACAAACACCACTGGCTTTAGCCCTGATCCTCGCCACATGCGCGCCAACAATCTCGGGGGGCCCATCGCTGGCGATCATCCTCAGGCAAGACCCGGCGCGCGTGATGCAAATCCTCGTCCTGGGCACCGCCGCCTTCCCGCTCACGGTCTATCTGGTCCTGAAAGTGGTCCCGGTCCTCGACACGCCCGGTCTGCTCGCAACCGTCGGCCTGCGCGCCCTTGTCACAATCGTCATCGCATCTGCGATTGGCTTCACTGCCCGACACATTCTGCTGCCCAACCCGACGCCCGCACAGACCAAAGCCATCGACGGTGCGAATGTCCTCTTCTTCGCGATCATTGTGATCGGCTTGATGACGGCACTCGGCCCCACCCTGCGCAACGACCCCATAACAGCACTCCTCTGGACAATCGCCGCCTTCGCGCTCAGCTTTGGACTGCAAGCGCTCGCCATTCTGATCCTTGGCAAAAGCGAACTCGCACATGTCGCAGGCCCCCTTGCCCTCTGCGCCGGCAACCGCAACATCGCCCTGTTCCTGGTGGCCCTCCCCGCAGAGGTCATGGCACCGATCATGATCTTCATTGCCTGCTGGCAACTACCGATGTATCTGACGCCACTCCTCCTCCCCGGCCTCTATCGCAACATCCCGGAACATGACTGACACTCCCAAAATCGCCCGCATCGGGCTGCGCGGCGTTGTCGTCACCTTTGGCGATAGCCTGTCAGACCATGCCAACCGTGCCGCCATCGCCTTCCGCGCAGCCGTCGATGCCGAAGACTGGCCCGAGGTGCAGGAGACCGCCTCCACGCTCGTCTCAACCTTCCTCTCCGTTGACCTGTCGACCACCGCCTACGACGACATCACCCACCGTCTCGAAACCCTGCTCGCAACCCGCGACTGGTCTGCGGCCAAGCTACCGCCGGGCCGCAAGCTCTGGACGCTGCCAATGTGTTTTGACACGGCAGTCGCCCCTCAGTTCGACGACGCCGCACAGGCCGCGGGCCTCAGCCCAAAAGACGCCCTCACCCAACTCGGCCAATCCCGCACCCGGGTCATCACGCTGGGCTTTGCACCCGGCCAGCCCTACCTCGGCCTCCTGCCCGAAGTCTGGGACATCCCCCGCCAGGCCGACCTCACGCCCAAGGTGCCCATCGGTGCCCTCGTCATCGCAATCCGGCAGTTCGTCCTCTTTGCCACAACGGCACCAACCGGATGGCGTCACATCGGCCAAACCGCCTTCCGCCCCTTCGACCCAAACCGAGAGATGCCCGTCGCCTTCACCCCCGGCGACGAAGTCCGCTTCGCCCCGATCACCCCAGCAGAACTCGCACAGCTCGAAACCGGCGATAGCCTCGGCGGCGCGGAGTGGGAGGCATTGGCATGACCCCCACCCTCGACATCCTCGACGTGGGCCCTGCCGTCACCCTGCAAGACCTGGGCCGCACCGGCTACATCGCCCAAGGCCTGACCCGCGGGGGCGCAATGGACCGCCAGGCACTTTATGAAGCCGCAGCCCTCCTCGCCCAACCTGTGACCACAGGGCTTGAGATGATCGGCCTCGGCGGCAGTTTCCGCGCCAACACCGACACCCGCGTAGCGCTCACCGGCGCCCCCATGACCGCCAGCATCGACGGCACACCGGTCAACTGGCACGGCTCCCACAAGCTCCCCGCTGGCAGCATTCTGAAGATCGGCGGCGTAAAGGCCGGGGCCATCGGTTACCTCAGCTTTGGCGGCGGCCTCGCGACACCACAGGTCATGGGCGCGCAATCCGCGCACCTTGTCGCGGGGCTGGGTGAAACCCTCACCGCCGGAGACTCCCTCCCCTTGGGCAAAGACAAAGGTGGACGGGTCGACATGCTGCTCCCCCCCGAGGACCGTTTCAAAGGCGGCGAGATCGGCATCACCACCTCGCTCCAAGCGCACCTCTTTGGCGACGCTGCCCTCGCCCGCTTCACCACCACCAGTTTCACCCGCGATGCCCGCGCCAACCGTCAAGGCATCCGCATGAACCCAGACGGAGACGGCTTCGCAGCCGAAGGCGGCCTTAAAGTCGTCTCAGAAGTCATCGTCCCCGGCGACATTCAGATCACCGGCGACGGTGCGCCCTATGTGCTGATGTGCGAAAGCCAGTCCACCGGCGGCTACCCCCGTATCGCGACCGTCCTGCCGTCCGACCTTGCCCGCGTCGCCCAAGCGCCCCTTGGCGCGAACATCCGCTTCAAACTCTACGACCTCGACGCCGCCATCGCCCGAGAGGCCCGCGCCGAAGCAGACCGCCGCAGCCTTGCCTCCAAAGTGCAACCGCGCATTCGCGACCCGCACGACATCAACGACCTTTTGTCCTACACCCTCATCAGCGGCGTGATCAGCGCCACTGATGATCCTTTTGCAGGAGACGCCAGATGACCACAATCGACCTCAACGCCGACATGGGCGAAAGCTTTGGCCTCTGGAAAATGGGCAACGACGCAGAGCTGTTGAAGATCATCACCTCCGCCAACATCGCTTGCGGTGGTCACGCGGGCGACCCGGACGTGATGGAAAAGACCTTCGCGCTCGCGTCCGAAAACGGCGTCGGCATCGGCGCACATCCGGGCTTTGCGGACATTGCAGGCTTTGGCCGTTTCAAAATGCACCTCCCCAAAGGCACGCTACAAAACATGATCCGCTATCAGGTCGCGGCTCACGTCGGCATGGCGAAAGCCTTTGGTCACGAAGTCCGTCACCTCAAACTCCACGGTGCCCTCGCCAACATGTGCTCTGAAGACGTCGACATGGCCGAAGCCGCCTATGAGGCAGCGCTCTCTGTCGCACCTGACCTGATTGTCATGGTCCTCGCCTGCACCGCGCAACAACAAGCTGTTGAAAAACTCGGCTGCGCCTGGGCCGGCGAGATTTTCGCCGACCGCGCCTACAACGAGGACGCCACACTCGTGGACCGCTCCAAACCCGGCGCAGTCATCCACGACGCTGAACGTGCCGGACCGCGCATCGCCAACATGGTCCGCGAAGGGGCCATCATCACTGAAAACGGCACTCGCATTCCGGCGAAGATCGACACGATCTGCATGCATGGTGACACGCCCGAGGCCATCGCCATCGCCCGGTCCGTCCGCGCCGCCCTCGAAGCCGACGGCGTCACAATCCAGAAGTTTGCAGGCCGTCAGTAAAGCCGGTCACTTTCGTTATACGCCATCCGCGCTTCGATTTCATCGAGCGGCGTTTCCATCGCGCCGTGGTCTTTCAGCGCTTCCGCATAGGTCGGCAGTCCTTCAATGGACCCCCACTTCTCCGGCTGCCACATCGCAGACCGGATCATCGCCTTGCCGCAATGAAAGAACGCCTCTTCCACGCGCACAAGCAACGCAAGATCGGGGCGATGCCCGTTCAACACGGTCATGTCGAGCAGTTCCGGATCCCGCACGATCACCGCCGTTCCATTGATCCGCACCACTTCCTTGCGCTTTGGAACCACAAGCATCATCCCCACGCGCGGGTTCTCCAGCACGTTGAGAAACGTGTCCGCCCGCTGGTTGCCAATCCTGTCCGGCACCACAAGCGTCTTGTCATCCAGCACCTTGATAAACCCGGCAGGGTCACCCTTCGGGGACACATCCATATGCCCTTTCGCATCGCAACTCGCGATACTGACAAAGGTCGTCCGCGCGATCCAGGCGCACAGATGATCATCCAGCCGATCCACCACCTTGTTCACCTGACTGGGATGCATCTCTACAAACAGGCTCATCAACTCTGCCTGTGTCTTCACCGGATCGGTTGGCTCATACATCGCGCGTCCTCCTCCCGGAACGCTACCACGTCCCGCCCAGCACCTGTAGGCCGGGGTTCACCCCAGTACCGCAACGTTGACTTAGCTAAACTTAGTCCATATATTGACCCCATGCAATTCACCGTCCACACCGCCAAAACGCAGCTGTCAAAGCTGATCGAAGCCGCCCTGAACGGCGAAGAGGTCGTGATCGCCCGCGGCTCTCAGCCCGTCGTGCGCCTCGTCCCCGTTGCGCAGAACGCATTCAAACTCGGTCTCCTCAACGGTCAAATCGGCGCAGGCCCGGACTTTCTTGAACCGATGGAGGACGCAGACCTCGCCACATGGGAAGGCCGCTAGGTGGACGTCCTCTTGGACACCCACACGTGGGTCTGGACGCTGGATCAAAGCCACCTGCTGTCACAGCCCGCCAGGCAAGCCCTGTCGCAGGCGAGCGCCGTCCGCGTCAGCCCCATCACGTTCTTTGAAATCGGTCAGAAAGTCCGCATCGGCAAATGGCCAGAAATGGAGCCGCACATTTCAGCCCTGCCGACCTACCTCGCCGATCAAGGCGCGGTCTCAGCCCCCCTTACGCATGAGATCGCACTGCTTGCCGCAACGCTCGACTGGGACCACCGCGACCCTTTCGACCGCATCCTCGCGGCCACTGCAATCACGACGCAAGCCGCATTGATTTCCAGCGACACGATGTTCGACAGCCTCACGAACCCCAACTTCCGCCGCATCTGGTAGCATAACTGTAATCTGCTAGTCTCACCCGCACATCAGATGCGAGGGTTCCATGTTTATCGGCCACTACGGCGTCGCACTCGCGGCCAAAGCCACCGCCCCCGACGTTCCGCTCGTGGCACTGATGATCAGCACACAAATCATCGACGTAATCTTCTGCGCCCTCGTTGCGGCCAAAGTCGAAAAGGTCGAAATCGACCCAACGGCCTCTGCCACCATCCCGATCCGCTCCATCTACATGCCGTTTTCGCACAGTCTGGAAGCTGGAATTGTCATCAGCGCAGCCACAGCCTTTGGCGCATCCGCCTTCCTTCCCGGCATCAACACAGGCGCCCTGTGGCTGATTGCCCTCGTCTGCTTCTCGCACTGGATCATCGACGTGATCATGCACGTCCGCGACATTCCCGTCGTCACCCTTGGCCGCAAGATCGGTCTTGGCCTCTGGAACAACCGCCCGCTGTCCATCGCTCTCGAACTCGGCCTGATTGCCGCTGGAACAATCCTCCTAGCGACGCTTGGCGATCTGGCAACGTGGAAAGTCTGGGCGCTTGGCGGTGCCATGTTCATCGCCCAAGCCATCGCTTTCTTCACACCACCGCCATCTCCGGTCCTCCGCATGGTCGGCTCGATGATGGTCGTCTACATCGTCATGACCGCCGGGGCGTGGTGGATCGAACCGCTTTAACCGGCGCGCGCGATCGGAAGAGGCCGCGGTGTTGGCATGGGAAGCGCCCCACTCGCGGTCTGAATGCGTTTGATCAAACCAAGTGTCTTGGCCGGATCAACCCGCCCGCGCCGCATAGGCTGTCCAAATTCGCATCCTGTGTCTGCGGTTTTCAAATTGACTGAAGTCATCGCCGATCTCCTTGTTGGGAAGGAGTTTTTCGGCAAAGCGCCCACAACACAGTGACGCCCGTCACAAAGGTGCAAAATAGTTAACGCAGCGGAAACGGGCTACCCCGCCGCAAGCACCTCAAGCGCCCCACGGTCGAGTAAGATCAGCTGCCGCCCGTCAATGCGCAGCACCTCGCTCGCCACCCAGGCTTTGACGTGGCGGTTCACGTTTTCACGGGCAAGACCACAGAACTCGCCAATCTCACTCTGCGAAAACCGCTCAGCCAGCCTGACGCCGTCGTGGCTGGCCGCGCCCCACTGGTCAAACAACCGCAGCATTGCCCGCGCAAGCCGCGCGCTGCCCTCTGGCTCGGCCTGCACCGCATACATGTCCGTCGCATTGCGCACCTTGCTGCACAGGGCAGAGATCACCGCCCGCGCAACAGGAGGATGCGCGCTCACAAAGTCCATCACATTCTCGCGCGACAACACGCGCCCCGTCACAGCACTCGCCGCCACCGCATCCGCAGTCCGCAACCCGCCATCCAGCGCCGCGATCTCGCCCAGCACCTCTCCCGGCCCCATATGCGCCAGCACAGACTTGCGCCCCGACAACGCGGTCATCGAAATCTCGGCCCGGCCCTCTTCAATCAGAATGACGGTGCTGCCCGGCTCGCCCTCCGAAAAGATCGTGCTGCCAGCCGGATAAGTCTTGCGATGGCTCGCCGCGAACATGGCGGCGATGTCATCGGCGTCCATGGCAGACAGCAGAATCCCACGGTCATCAGAAGGGCGGATCGTTCGGGTCATGGCCCTTTGTCGGGCAGGGCCACGCTATCGGTCAAGGCGTCTTAACGTCTTGTTAACCTTTATGTCACACCATCACGACAGGGCAGCTAAACCAGCCTCGGCTCGAGCAACCAATACTTCGACCCCCTCGTCGCGCGCGTGATCCAGCCCACACACCAAATGATCACGCGCGCGATCCCATTTCCGGCGTTTGAGCGCGATCAGCCCCAACCCGATTTGCACGCGCGCGTAATGCGCGCCGCGCTTCTCGTGGTCGATCTCCGCCGCTTCCGCCAAATCCCGTTCAGCACCGCGCATCCCAAAAAGCCTGAACTTCAGAAACGTCAGAATATCCGCCATCGTCGGCTTCCCACGCACAGGCTTTGGCCGCCCTGGCGGCGCCTCTGCATCCGGGTCAATCAGCCCAGCGATGGCCAAGGCAACCTCCCCCCGCATCATCAGTGCCTGCCGGACAATGTTCACATTCCCTGCCTTGCGGAACGCGGCCAGCGTCTCATCCGCCATCTTCCAGCCCGCCGCCAAGTTGCCCGCCCGTAACTCCAGAACCGTCGCAATCCAATCAGCGGAATGCACGAGGTTGTAATCCCAATTGTCCGCCGAAATTTGCCGCAAGGCCTGCAGCCGTGCCCGCACCTCGGCAAGATCGCCCGTGTAGACGTGGGCAAAGCATTCCACACCTTCCAGCACCAGACTATCGCTGCTCTGCCGCAGGATATCCTGCTTCGCCCGCCGCGCGATTTCGCCCGCCGCTTCTGCATCGCCACCGATCCCATGCACAATCGCCCGCGCCCAGTTTGCATAACCCCGCGCACGACGGTCCTGATGAACATCACCGAAGGCCTCAATCTCGTTGGCCATCTCAAGGGCTTCCAGCCGACGTCCGCAGTCTCGGAAACTTGCGACGGTCATATAACGGGCTGTCATCCCCAAATGCCGGTCTCCTGCATGATCAGCTGCCGCGATCGCATCCCGACACAGCGCACGCACCTCCTGCTGCGGTGCCCACCCCGTTTCTTCATAGATGCGGGCTAAGGTTGACTTCACAAACCCCGCACCATGCGCATCCCCATGCGCTTCCGCCTCTGCAATGGTCTCCAGCGCCAGGTCGCGCGCCTGCGCATACTCCCGCGCCCCGGAATGCGCGAGCGCCACAATTGCCCGCACAAAGGCGCTCTGCGGCACGTACTCCATCGCCGCAAGACGCGGCAGGATATCCGCCGCCATCGCAAGGATTTCCTTGTAATGCGCCCCAACAGCCTTCGCCCGCATCCAGGTCTGGGCCACATCGGCAAAGGCCACATCGTCAATCAACGCGGGATCATCATCCAGAAACACGAACACCTGGCGCGTATGCCGATCCACCTGCGCGATGTCGTAGACCTGCAGGGCTTCCTCAGCGGCCCGGATCAGCGCCTGAGCGGCCTTCTCACGCTGATCAGCGGCAACATAGTGATACGCCAGCACCGCCGCCCCCGGCGGCTCTGTCTCTGCAGCGAGGCCATCCGCTATGCGCCCGTGAATGTCCATCCGCTGCCCGCTCAGCAGGCCGCTATAAACCGCTTCCCGGATCAACGCGTGTGAAAACCGTCCCGTCCGCGCATCGCGCGCCTCAATGATCCCGTCAAACTGTGCGACCTGTGGTGCCGCGCCTCCCAATACATGCTCTAAGAGATCCCAGCCAAAGTCACGCCCAATGGCAGAGGCGACTTGCAGCGCCTGCTTTTCCTCCGGCGGCAACCTGTCAACACGGCTCAGCACCAATTGCTGCAGGTTGCCCGAAAAGACCGGACTATCCGGGTCCTTTAGGTCCAAACCCTCGGGCGTCTCAACCAGTTGATCCCCCGCCGCAATCGCATAAGCAATCTCCTCGGCCACCAATGGAATACCCTCTGCTTGGTCCACCACCCGCGCCGCCAAAGCAGGCGACAATGCCGCCGTCGCCCGTGCGGCAAAGATCGCACCAATCTCGGCATCACCCATCGGCTGCAACGCAAGGTGCAAAAGCCCCGGCACGCTTGCAAATTGCCCCCCATCCCGCGTCGTCAGGATCAGCGCGACACCTTCGGCGATCAGCGCCTCCAGCAAGTCCAGCGTGGCAAGATCCGCCCAATGCGTATCCTCCACCACCAGCACCGCACCCGTCGCCGCAACGACTCGCGTCAGAAACCGCAGCAGGAAATCCCGATCGTTCAGAAGCCGCCCGGCCGGGTCTTGCTCACCTGCACGCGGTGCCGTGAACGCAGCAACCCCGTCTTCATCGCAACAGTCAGGCACCACCTGCCGCACTGCTGCAAACTGCGCTGACCGCGTCGCACCTTCACCCAGACCCGCAATCGCCGCGATGATCTGCTCGACCGGCGCAAACGGCCGCCCAGTCAGGTCCGGCCCACATTGCCCAACGTGCACAACCGCGAGGGACTGAGAAACTTCATACAGCAACCGCGACTTCCCGATCCCGGCCACGCCCGAAAGCATCAGCGCCGTCTCATCCAATCCGGGCGCAAACACCGCCAAAGCGCGGGTTACCTCTGTCTCGCGACTGACAAACGCGCCAAGCCCCCTGCCCCGCAGCCCGTCAAACCGGGTCGCAACGGCAATGACCTCACCCAACCGATGCACTGCAACCGGCGTCTCAAACCCCTTCAGCGAGACCGCCTCACCGGCCTCCGTCGCGACAAACCCCGCCACCTCCCGTGCCACCGCATCGGTCATCAGCGTCGTATTCGGGGCCGCCAGCGCCTGTAACCGCGCCGCCATGTTCACCGGATCACCCACCAGCTTCACCGCCCCCGGCTCTGCCGCGACCATCACCATGCCGCCCGCCAAGCCGATCCGCACTTCGGGCGCGACGCCGTAAACCCGCGCCAGCGCGTCAGATCGCCCCGCCAAGTCCGTCATGATCTGATCTGCGGCACGACACGCCTGCAATGACGCGTTCTCAACCGCCTGTGGCGCGCCAAAGCCCGCCAGAACGCCATCGCCCGCCGTGTCCACCACATGACCGCCATGGGCCGTCACAGCCCGCTCCGCCAGCTGCAGCACCTCTTGCAGCAGCGCATAGACCTTCTCTTCCCCTAGGCTCTGCGTCAGCCCTGAAAACCCCACCACATCCAACGCAAGCAACGCCGCCCAGCGTTTGTCACCCGCTTGCATCAACGTCCTCCGACCGGTCAAAGTCATGGTAGGTGTTTAGGTGTTCCAGAATGTCCGGGAAAATATCCGTCGCGGCATTGCGACCTATGAAGCAATCAATATGGCCATAGTCCTGATAAACCTTCCGGCTATACCGCTCTGCCACATCCGCGTTCTCATCCTGCAACCAATCCAGCGTGCGCAAGCTGCATTCAGGGATCATCAACGGGTTCTTGGCCCCTGCGATAAAGAAGATCGGCATCCGCAGCCTTTCAGGATGCGCCATGTAGTCAATGTCCCGACTGTTTGAGACCGCATGTCCCGTCGCAAAACACCGCGCGATCTGCGCAAAGGGCGCGCTCGACATGGCGCCAAACATGTCCCCGATTGCGTTATGCGTGGCCTGATTAAGGTTCTCATGCTGGTACGTCGGCCCAAAGTAGAAGTTGATCCGATGACAGGTCGGGTTGTTACACACCACGGGCGCAAAGTTCGGCACCTGCCAGATCAACCCGTCAATCGCCTGATCAAGGGCCGTCGGATCGGGCCCCGAACAGGGATCAACCACCTTCAGCCCTTTCTTGATGGCCTCTTCCAACGCCTCATCCAGCTCCATCATTTCAACAAGCGGCCACATCTTCTTGGGCAGGCCATTGCGCACGTAATCCGCCATCTGCCCATCGGCCTGCGCATACTTGAACCAGTTGATCAGCGTATGTGGCCCCAGTTGCGACGACACAACCGACCGCACCCGCTGTTCGCCTGCCAGCATCGCCATGAACATCAAGAGCGATCCAACGCAGTGCACAACAACCTGCACGTCTTTCACATCCGTTCGCACCCGCAAGATCTCTGTGATCGCCGCCGGGAAGTCCTCATTGATGACATCATCCATATCAAAGGTCGTCAGGCTCGCCGGCAAATCACCACTGCCTCGGTAGTCAAAGAGCCAAATGTCAAAGCCATCGTCGTACAGTTCTTGCACCAGATTGCGCTTCACAGTCGGCGTCGCAAAGGTCGAGGAAATCGCACCAAAACCCGCCGCCACAAGCACCGGTCCCTTAGTGCCGCCCTCATAGCGGGTCAGTTTCACCTCAATCCCATCAGCCGACTGCGTGGTGTAAACAACTGGGTCGGGTAAAATCGTCTCTGTCTCTGACCGTGGCTCCGTATGTGCCGGAAAGTTCGCCATGTAGCTCAGGAACCGCCCATAAACCCGCACGATCAACACGCCAAACTTGCCCAGCACCTGCGCCTGATAAAGCTGCTCCGTTCGCTTGCCGGTTTTGTTGCCAAGCGCGTCCCCAAGATGCAGCGCCCCCAAAAGCGCCGCCGTGCGCCAGCCTGTGTCCTTCACAACATCCACGAGGGCCGCACGATCCCCCTCCGTCACGACGCGTTTCACCGCGCCATAGGCGTTCTCCAAACCGCCTTCCAAAGCGCCATCAGGGAACGCCACAGAAATCTCATTCGCCTGCTTGATCACATCTTCCAATCCGATGGAGATGATACCACGCGCCACGACCAATTCTTGATCATAAATATCAAAATACAACTCTGTCAGGTCGGTCCACCAATGTGATCCCTCGCGTAACTGCAAGGTCTTTACGCCCTTGTATTGCAACGCCCGCCCATCCGGGCTGCGCATGGTGCCTTCATAGACCATGTTCCAACACTCGATTTCGTCGAAGTTCTGGATCAGGAATTTGAATTGCCCATCGACGGCATAGACACGCGTCTCACTCCGCACCGTCCATGTCGCCGTCCCCTGAATGTGCCCTTGCTTGCCACCTTCGCGCAGCAGGTCCTGCACATGATCCGCCCAAATATGCGCATCAAAGACAAAGTTCTCCGCCCCCATCGCGGCGGACTGATAGGTGCCGTGGCGCAGTCCACTGTCCCCCAACCCCACATCTGACACATGCCCGCGCATCTGCTCATCAAAGGATAGCGGTGGAGAGAACGCACCAATGGCCGTTTCCAGCAGCTCCACCGCCTTGATCGGATCGCCCGTCTCCATCTGCGTCACGACAGGCTTCAGCGCATCAATGCACTGCTTCACGATGGGCCGCAAAACGCTGCGCATCCCATCACCCTTGGCGATGTAGTTCACAAAGTGCTTGGCACCGGGCATTGGAAATTGAGCACGCAAATCCGCCGGTAATTTCCCGTATTCCTCCAAAAGCCGTCCCCACGACTGCCGCAAGTATCGCCGCAGTAGAACTTTTGGACACCGCCCCAGGCGGTCATGCAAATCTTCCAGATAGCGCAACGCGCCTTGCAGCGCCCCGGTGAAATCGACCGGCTCCTCCTTAGTCGGCTCCATACGATCCACAGGCGGTGGCGACCCGTCTTTGATCTCCCACCCCTCAACCTCTGCCATCCGCGCCACCGCGCGCTCGGCTACTGCGGTGATCGTCAAATGCGGGTTCACACCAATGGCAGAGGGCAACACGGACCCATCCATGACAAACAGCCCCGGGTGCAATGCCCCGCTTGCAGCGAACACCTGACAATCCGCGTTCACAACGCCCGCTGTCACATCCGCCCCCATCGGACAGCCGCCCAACGGATGCACCACCGTCACCCGCCGGTCAAACGCGTCCTCCCACATCGGCATCGGCAGGTATTCCGCCTTCAGCGCATCCGCGGCCTTCCGCAACGCGCGATCACTATGTGCAAAGGCAGGGTCACGCCCCGCCCCTTTCCAGTCCACGCGCACGCGGTCCTTCGCGCCAAGCGCCAAAGTGCCAGAGGCCGTGTCGTGGTTCATCACAAGAAACGGCAACGTCCGCGACACAGGGCCGGTATAGGCCGTCTCGGCAAATCCCGTCGGGTTGGCCTTGAACTGCTCACCCAGCCACGCAAAATCCTGCATCCGCGTACCGACATCCCCTTGCCGGAAGTAGTCCCCCTGCAGCACATCCTGCATCGGTAGAAAGCCCGCGTAGATCGGGGCAAGGGCGCCGGGCATTGCGCCCTCTTCGATGATCAACCGCTCGTCCAACCGGTCAGACTCATGCCCGACCTTCACCACCCCGGTGATGCAAGGCCCGGGCTTCCGGCTCGGGCGATCCGGGTCGGGTGCATCCCCTGCCCCCACACAATAAACCGGCTTGCGCGGTGCTTCGACGCCAACACGATCCTCATCCGGCCGATTGGCGTTATAGGCAAAAGCCCAGACATCCCCGTTGCTTGAAAACTGCGCGCCCAGCTTATCCGACACCGAAAGCCCCGCTTTCTTGCTCCGCAACAGGATCTCGGTTGACCCCAGAGTTCCCGCAGCCAACACCACCCGCGCGGCCTGCAACACCCGCACCTCACCCGACGCGGTGTCCTTCACCCAAACGGACCACCCTGTGTCCGACGGGAGGACCTGCTGCACATCCGCCCCCACATAAAGCGCTGCCTGCCACGCGTAGGCATCCGCCAGATAGGTCACATCCACGGTGCTTTTCGCATCGTGGTTACACCCAGAACAGCAATCGCCGCAGTCAACACATGGGTTGCGCCAAACCCCCGCCGCGTTCTCCCCGGCCTTGAAGGTCACGTTGATATCGGGCCGCTCCAACGGCACGCCCAAGCCCTCCGCGACTTCCGCCATCGCCTCCAGTTTTGGCAAGGTCTTTTCTGCCGGATACGGGGTTGAGCCCAGCATTTCCCGCGCCCGCGCATAGTAGTCCGTCAATGCGCCCGATGCGTTGTAAGGCGCAGGCCACCGCGCCAGCGACCGCTCATCCGCCTCAATCGCCACATTGGCGTTGATCAGCGAAGTACCTCCCAATCCGCAGCCGATGAAGCAATTCACATTGTCACTGACCCGAATGTCATAAAGCCCATAAGGCTTGCCATAGGTCTCGCCCGTCCGGCCAAGGGTCGTCTGAAACTCACCGATGCCCGTGACAACGTCGTTGGGAAACTCACCTGACAGCCACTCCTGTCCACGCTCCAGTACGCTAACCTGCAGCCCCGCCCGCGCCAACCGGCAGGCGGCCACACCACCACCATAGCCTGACCCGATCACCAACACCTCGTGGTGCTCTGGCGCATCGGCAAAATCCACTGACATCCGCACCCGCCGCATCACGCCACCTCATCCGGGTTGGTCATCCGCAACAACATCTTCTGCCGCACGCGGTACGCCTCCTCCGCCACCAGCGCGAGGTTCTCCCACGCCGCCTGCGACCCCTCCAGCCAGCGCGCGACCTCAATCGCAAACTGGTTTCCACCGGGCCGGACCTCGCCCACCTGTTCGACATAGGCGCGCGGCACCTTACCCTGCTGCGGCGTGCCCATAAGCCGCACGGCTACGACATTCAGCGCATCATCAATCAGTACCATCGACGCCCCCACCGCCGTATCATGCCGTGGCCCGTTCAACGTCCAGCCGCCCGTATTGAACACCCGCACCGGGTTCGGGCTCGCACGGCTGATCACACGGTCCGCGAAGGGCTTATGCGTATGCCCAAAGACAAAGGTCAGATCCTCCACATCCCCGTCCAGTTCCGCAGCGATCTGCGACCGCGCGACGCCGTCAATATACCAGCGCAGCCCGTCCCACCCTTCCGTGGTCAGCGGATCAATCACCGCCCGGCGTTCCGTATCCAGCATTGCACCAAGCGAGGCATCAAACCCAACCCGTGTCGCCCGCTTCAACGCCTCCCGCAGCGCGAGGTTGCCACTGAACGGCAAAGCCTCTGACAGCTTGTCCGCAACTACCTCTGTCCAATCGGCCGACTTCGCTCGAAACCCGGCCGCCGTCAGCAGACTCTGGTACAGGTCATAGGCCTCATCCGCGATCCCCGTCTCCCCCAGGCTGGCCCAAAAGAAGTCGAGCCACCCGGCATTCTCTGCCGCGATTTCTTCCACCGTGAGCCACCGGCGCGGGGCACCATCCAGAAAGTCCTTCAGGTCGCTCATCAGCCGATACGGGCGCTCAACAAAATGTCCATGATGCAAAAAAACCGCCTTCTTGCGATCGCCAAACCCGATGTTTGGATACCGCATATCTACGTCAGCAAATCCGACGAGATGTGCAATTTCCGTCAACATCCGGCTTTGCACGCGATCGTCGCTGTCAAACGCCCGCGTCGCCTTGCGATGGATCAGCCCGGGCGTCGGGCTCAGACGATCTTTGACCTCCAGGCCAAGCCGCGCATCCGTCCAAAGCGCATGATCATGGTTGCCCGCCGTTGCGATCAGCGTTTTGTCCAGCCGCCCCCCGGCGGTAAGCGCCTTCAAATGCGCCACCCCCGCCTGCGCCGCCCGCGCGCCGTCCGAGAACTGCAGATCAAGCAAGTCGCCCAGAACAATCAGCTGCGGCTGATCTTGCTGCTGCGCGAGAAACGCATCAAACGCCTCACCCAATGCCCGCGTCACCGGGCTCTGCCCGTCCAAGGTGATCTCGGTCAGAGGTGTCAGCAAACTGGTGAGCGCGCCCGCGTGCTGATCCGACAAACAAATGTATCTGAGCATGACGTTAAGTAAGCCTTTCTCATCACCCTGTGCGGGACGGGGCCACTCTGTCAATGCAGACAACCCTAGGGTGACAAGCGCGAGTGGGCATGTTCATCTCATCAAACGTGCCGTTTCGCGGGGCGGCCAAAACCACTTGCAACAACAGATTTTGAATGAAAAAACTTTTTCCAATCCTATGCCTCGTCCTCCCCGCCTGCGACGTGATCGTCCCGGATCAGGACAATACACCCCCGGAACTCACCATCTCGATGTTTGATCCTGATGTTGTTGTCATCGCATCAAGCGACCCGAACCGGGTCCTGCCGCGTGGCTGCCCCCCGGGCACATCCACCACGCCTGCGCTTGTCCGGGCCCACCTCGAGCAGACCGACACCGCTTATATTCCTCCGCTGGACGCGGCCTTCCTTGCTAATGAGACCTACTTCTACAAAGCCGACGGCGACAAACTTCGCTTCTGGTTCATCGCGAGGGACAACGAAGGCGTGAACTCGATCAGCGCAATTGGTCATTCTCACGACCCCGACGCCCCGAACGCATACGAATTTCAGGCGCGTGGCGACATCGAGGACATTCAAGATCTGGGCGACTACGAACAGGGCCCCAGCACAACACAGGAAATGGTACTGAATTCACCCTACCTGCCGATCACACCCGCAAACCAACCGGGGCTGGATTTTCGCTCAAACCTCGGCGACCTGCCCGTCTTCGTCCACAACCTGCGCGCGCCAGAGTTTGACATCGACGGCGCCCCGGCCACCAAAGACGGCCTCTTGCTTCCCGTTGACCCCATCAGCCTGATCGGCGGACCGGTCATCTACGCCTCCTCCGTCAGCGCGAGTGACGGTCCCGAAAACCAAGGGACAGAGGTCGCGGTCAATCTGCTCCCTCGTTTTCTCTGTCGCCCTGATCCCGACTAGGGAAAACCAGCGCGGCGCACTAAGTGGCATGCGCTGTCACAACATGAATCTGCGCTGGAAATACGATTGCTCCGTTCAGTGCAGAACTGTCGCAGAACTCAATTAAGTCCGCTTTTATTGCGCTTAATTGATGCGCACCCACCTCCACTCCGCGCAGCATCATCCTAATCGTTACCTTCATCAACATCTCCGCGACCTCTTCCGCCACATTCGGCGGTGTCAGGGTGACGTCCCGTGTCGCAATCTCAACCGTCCAACCAGAGGCCTCCAAGGCAGCCATCAATGCACGCGGCTCGCCAAAACGCATGGGTCCGGGCGTGTCCGGCTCCGGCGGCGGGACATCGGCAACATGCCGGTCGATGATCTGGCGTGGAATTGCGAAATAGGGGTTGGCCGATGGCGGCCCCCAAACCGTCGCGGCCAGACGCCCTCCCGGTTTGACAGCTTGGCGCAGGTTCGCAAAGGCCGCAGCCGTATCGGCAAAGAACATCGTGCCGAAATTCGAAATGACCGCATCAAACCGTTCAGGTTCAAAAGCATGGGTCTGCGCATCCGCCACAATCAGATCGACCGTATCAGGCACCCTGCCCCGCGCGAATTTGATCAACGGCGGCGCGATATCCACCCCCGTCACATGCCCCTCCGGCCCAACGGCCTCCGCTGCCGCGCGCAGGGTCGGTCCAGTGCCACATCCAATGTCAAGGACCGCTTCACCCGACCCAAGCGCTGCGGCTTGCATCAACGTGTCCTGCACCGGTCGCAGCGTCTTTTCGAGTTCCTCGGCCGCTTCCAACCACGGCCGCGCCATTTCATCCCAATCCATGTCCGATCCCCCCAAATAGACTTTTGCTGAATGAGACGACTGTACCACAGTTTGACGGCGCTCAGTTCAGACCCCCTCCAGTTCCGCGAAAACGCCCGGCTCCACGTCCTCCCAAAACGCAAAGATCGCCTCGGCGTTTAGGGCCGACATCCACCCATGCATTTCAAAGTCCTGCCGTGCCGCGGCCTCCGTGATCCGCGCAAGGAAGATCCGCTTATCCGCATCCCGTTGCGTCGGGCTCCGCCCTGCCACCAGATCACGCACCACAGCCAACTTCCGCGCCCGCTCTGACTGCGGCGCCACGGCCTGCGCCTCCACCGGCTTGATCGCCGCCTGCAAATACCGCGCCGGGTTCTGCACATCGTCCCGCCCCGCCACATAGGCCAGCTTTTCGGCGACATAGCCTTCCCCATGCTCCGCAATCCACTGCCGCGCGAGCCGGTCACTTACGCCCAATACCCGCAGCCGCTCATAAACAGCCGTATTCCGCACCCCTGCCCCATCATCGATGTTCAGCACCGCCAATTGCGGGTTCTCCGCGATCTTAAACCGAATATCCGTCACCGCCCGTCCCATCTTCCGGGTCTCTGGCGTGACGATGATGTTCGACGTCTTGTTCACCTCCGCCACCGCCGGTTTGATGATCTTCGCGTTCAGATGCTTGAACGTCTCGTAATAGGCACTGTCATTGACCCCCATCAGCCGCCGGAACAGCTCCAGCGACCACCACCCGGTGCTGCCCGTCCGCACAAACCGATAGCAGTTTTCATACAGCGCCAGCGCATGCCCGCTCGTGAACCGCTTCTGGATGTTGAGGTTGATCAACGCGAAGACCTTCGGGTCATGCAGCTTCTCCGCCAAAGCCGCGGAATAGGCATACTCACACACGCCCCCTTTCAGCTTCGCATAAGCCAGAAGGCTCGACACCCCCCACTCCTGCTGCCCGTTCTCATCGAGCATGTCCCACTCAGCCAAGGTCTCCACCAACCCACGCAACGACGCCTTCAGCGTCTCCATGTCGTTGGAGTTATACCCAATCATCGTGCACAGCGTCCGCGCATCAATCCGGTGGGTCTGGTGATGGATCAGCGTGTCATAGGCGTTCAGCAAGAGAACGTTGGACAACTTGCGCTGCAACAACGTGAGCTTCCCGCTCACATGAATCGCCGCGACGTTCTTTTTGACGGTCGCACGGCGGAGGGCGCCGGTTAACGGCTTATGGTTATCTGTCATCTGCTCCTCGTCTCTCCTCTTGAGTGGGAGAGTCGCGCTACCTTACCGCAAAAGGCACCCGACGCCAATAATTTGACGGGCACCTATCTACGGGATGAAGGTGCGTCCCGTAGATGGATACCTTTAAGACTGATGCGCTCATCTCAGCGTCGCTCAAAGGGACCCGGATACAGGAGCATCCTGGGGATAACTTTCTGCGTGAGGCTCTAACATGCGAACTTCAGTGTCTAACCCATTGAAAACCTGCGAATCGGCACCTTTTCTCCCGAAACCGCGCACCCTTGATCCCGCATCCGGGTACCCTTTATCCCGGAAAGAGCGACCCAAGAGGATGTAAGTCATTGGCCTAAAATGCTTTTCCAAGGTCAAAGTCTATAAAGTATAGATAGTTCTAAAACAGCTTCGCTGCGAAGATCTTTCAATATAGACTATGAATAGAGGGATTTTGCACGAGCAGACCACTTCCTGATTCTCATTTGCCCAATCATGTGCGATAGTTTTGACCAAATCAAAACAAACGGCGCACATACAGGCAACTTCATGACATCCTCCGAAAAGGCCCCCCTGCCCCCTTACATGCAGATCGACCCTGCAAAGGCGGCAGAGAAGCTGGCCCCTCCGATTGACACCACCCGCTTTGCCAAGGCGGCCTCCTTTGCCGCCAAAGGGCGCGAAGACCTCGCCAAGCGCGGCCATGCCCCAGATGGGCACAAGCATCTGCGCCGGTTCTCCACGTGGGAGGTCTGTCGCTACATGATCCCCGTGGCCCCTGCCCACCTGCGGCGTGTCCTCAAGCAGAACCCGGACCTGCCGCAAGGCACGGGCGACGGCGGAACAAAGTGGTTCACACTCGACGACATCATTTCGCTGCGAAAATACCTCGCCAAGGAAGGGTCCGCCGGGAAGGAGTACCTCCCCTACCGGCCGGAAGGCGCTCCTGCAAAAATTATCAGCGTGGCAAACTTCAAAGGCGGCGTTGGCAAGACCTCGACCGCCGCGCATCTGGCCATGTCCGCCGCCCTCGACGGCTATAAGGTGCTTGTGATTGATCTGGACAGCCAAGGATCCATGACCTCGATCATGGGTGGGCAGGTCCAGGACGAATGGCAAACCGCCTTCCCGCTGCTCGCCAAGGACTACGCGATCAATGTCGAGGCCGCGAACCGTACCCGCGAAACCCCCCTGCCCCTCGATGAGACACTGACTGAGGCGCGCAAAATGAACGCCCGCGACGTCATCCAGTCGACCCATTGGCCCAACATCGACCTGATCGGCGCGCAACTGAACCTCTACTGGGCCGAATTTCAGGTCCCCGTCTGGCGGATGCAGCACCGGTCCTGGCCGTTGTGGGAGGCGCTCAGCAACGCACTGTCGGGTGAAGGGATATTAGAGGAGTATGATATCATCCTTCTCGATACGCCCCCGGCCCTTGGGTATCTGACGATCAACGCGCTTGCCGCCGCCGATATCCTGCTGGTGCCTTTGGGCGCATCGTTTCTGGAGTTCGACAGCACAGGCCGGTTCTTTGATATGCTCTACAGCACCTTCGCCAGCATCGAAGACGGTGAAAACGCACAGCGCCGCCGCGAAGGCTTGCCCGAGATGAAGTTCGAATGGGACGCCGTGCGCGCGATTGTCACCCGCTTTGACGCCTCGCAGCAGACCGATCTGGCGAATGTGATCCAAGCCTATTTCGGCGACTTCATGACAACCTACCGGCAAGAGGTCACCGCGATGGTCGGACAGGCCGGCGAGAACGTGAACGGTATCTACGAGGCGGATTACCGCGACTTCAACCGTGACACTTACATCCGTGGGCGCGAAACATTCGACCGTACATGGGCTGAGGTTAAAGAAGTCTTACTCGGCACCTGGTGGCGCGACGCACAGATGCAGGACACTTGAGACTTTCGCTGCGAAAATACGCAAGATGATTTTCGCAGCGAAAAGGCAGAGCAGTAAAAAGGGGAAACCCCATGGCAAAACGCACCAAACTGACGGCCCCCAGCGCCGAAGACCTTGCGAAACTCGACGCTGATTTTCGCAGCGAAAATCGGGTCCGGCCCAACCCGGCCACGGCACCCATCGCGAGCGTCGCCGCTGAAACCGCGCAGACCGCAAGCATCGAACCTGCACAGCAAAAGCTGAACCGGCTCGACGCCGAACGCCTGCGCGACGCGGAAGAGCAGGGCCGTCTGATCGAAGAAATTCCCATCGGTCAGATCAACGAACTTGCCATGGTGCGCGACCGGTCGATCATCGATCCGGACGAGATGAAAGAACTGCAGGTCTCGCTCATCGCCAATGGCCTGCGCCTGCCGATTGAGGTCTACAAAACGGACGACGGTTATGGCCTGATCTCCGGCTACCGCCGCTTGCTGGCCACACGTGAATTGAATGCCAGCTACCCAACCGAATATCTCACCATCAAAGCGCTGGTGCGCGCCAAGCAGGACACG
Organism: Paracoccaceae bacterium; assembly: GCA_020628545.1. Classification (GTDB taxonomy): domain Bacteria; phylum Pseudomonadota; class Alphaproteobacteria; order Rhodobacterales; family Rhodobacteraceae; genus Yoonia. The sequence goes on from JAHDEX010000018.1 coordinate 21,241, forward strand.
CCGAAAGCGATCCAGGCAATGGTCGAGGAAAACGAGATCCGCTCTAACCTCAGCCACTACGAACGCGGCCGTATCGCCGCGATTGCCGCAAAACAGGGCGCGTTCAAATCGACCGACGATGCGATCAACGGGCTCTTTGCTTCGGCGTCTCCTGCGAAGCGCTCCAAGGTCCGGTCGTTTGCCGAAATCTTCGCCGACCTTGGCGATCTGCTAAAGTTCCCCGAGGACCTGTCCGAACGCCGTGGCCTCCGTCTCGCCGGTGCGCTCCGCATGGGCGGCGTCCAACAACTCCGTGCTGCGTTAGAGCAGGGGGGCTTCGCCAATCCCCAGCAGGAGTGGGAGGCGCTGGAGCCGATCATCATGGCCTTTGATGAGAAGCCGCAGACCACCCCAAAACGTGGCCGTCCAAAGATGCCGCCCATCGCCGGATGGGATGGCGACACGCTCACATTGGCCTCCGGGATTTCGCTGCGAAAAGAGCATGACGGTCATGGCTACCTCGTACGTATCTCGGGCAAGAACATCACCAGTGAATTGCTCGACAGCATGATGATCGAGATGCAGTTCCTGCTGGATAAGCCCAAAAAGCGCTGATTTTCGCTGCGAAAAGGCGCGGGTTGTCGCGTAACATATTGATATTAAACAATATCGAAATCGTGAAGGTGCGGCAATTGACCAAAATGGCCGCCTGGCCCAGCGTGCGGTCATCCAACACTGAAGGTTCCCATGCGCTTCTCCCTCGCCATCACCGCTCTGTTTGCCATCGCCCCATTTGCGGCGTCTGCCCAAGACTGCGGTCCCACCGCGCCTTGTGAAATCGAAGGCGGCAGCTACCACCTGCGCTTGCCGGAAGGGGAGGGGCCGCACCCGGTGCTGATCTGGTATCACGGCCACCGCGGCAACGGCGCGTCGATCCACCGGGGCGGCGGTTTGGAGCGGGACTTCCTGAACAACGGTTATGCGCTCCTTGCGCCCAACGGCTACCAAAGCAGCCCGGACGGGCCACGGTCCTATCCGGCCCGCGAAGGCGCTCCACGCAACGATGTGGCGTTTACCTTTGCCGCGTTGGAAGCGGCGAGCGCACGTGCCGACCTCGATATGGATCGCCTCTACGTCGGCGGCTTCTCTGCCGGTGGGTCGATGGCTTGGCTTCTGGCCTGTGAGGCGGGCGACCGGCTGAAAGGGATGGTCTCCGTCGCAGGCGCGCTGCGCCGTCCGAACCCGACCGACTGCGCGGGGCTGGCAGGATTGCCGGTGCTGCAGGTGCATGGCTTCGCTGATGGCCAAGTGCCGTTTGAAGGGCGTCAGATCCGCGATTGGCACCAAGGCAGCGTCTGGGAGGCCCTCAGGCGCGCCAGAGAGGCCAATGGCTGCCGGACTAACCCGGATGCCATCACAAGCGATGAGAACTTCCGTATGCGCCTCTGGAGCGCCTCCTGCGCCGGTGCGCCGGTCCGGTTGGACATTCATGATGGTGGTCACGGGCTTCCAAATGGCTGGACGGAACGGGCACGGGCGTTTCTCGAAGGGGCCTCGACCACGCAGTGAAGCGTTGAAACCGCAGCCAAACTTGCGCAAGGTCGCTGGACCGGGCAGGGGAGGACGCGGTGGAGCTGCGATTGGATGGCAAACGGGCGCTGGTGACGGGCGCGTCGAGCGGGCTTGGCCAGCACTTTGCCGGTGTTTTGGCCCGGGCCGGGGCGGAGGTTGTGCTGGCGGCGCGGCGGGAAGAGAAGGTTTTGGCCAATGCCAACGCCTTACGCGCCCAGAATTTCGCTGCGAAATCCGCCGATCTTGACGTCACCAACCCGGCAATGGTCGCTGCCTTTTTCGCCCATGAAACCCCATTTGATGTGGTCGTGAATAACGCTGGGATCAGTGGTGCGGGCGCGGCATTGGATACCACGACCGACGAGTTCAACGCTGTGATCCAGACCAACCTGACCGGGGTTTTCACAGTCGGGCGTGAAGCCGCCAAAGCGATGAAAGACACGGGCGGGTCGATTATCAACATCGCGTCGATCCTCGGCCACCGCGTGTCCGGCGGTGTCGCGGCCTATGCGGGCTCGAAGGCCGGGGTGGTGCAACTGACCAAGGCGCTTGCGCTGGAATGGGCACGCCATGGCATCCGGGTCAATGCACTTTGTCCGGGCTATATCGCGACACCCATCAACGCGGATTTCTTCAAGACACCGGCTGGAGACGCCTTGATCAAACGCATCCCGCAACGGCGGTTGGGGCAACTAAGCGACCTCGACGGCCCGCTCTTGCTGCTCGCCTCTGACGCAGGTGGGTTCATGACGGGATCAACGCTTGAAGTGGATGGCGGGCATCTGGTGTCGGGGTTGTAGGAGAGTACAATGGATCTCACGATATCGAGCGAAATCAATGCGTTGCGGGAGGGTATTGCCGCCTTCGTGGATGAAAACCTGATCCCGCTCGAAAGCGATCCGGCCTCCTACGACGATCATGAGAACATTCGCCTGCCGCTGCTGGAAGAGATGCGCGCGAAGGCCAAGGCGGAAGGGCTTTGGTGCCTGCAATTGCAGACTGAGACCGGGGGCAGGGGGCTGAACAAGCAGGGGATGGCGGTTTGCTATGAGGCGATGAACCGCTCGATCTTTGGTCCGGTCGTGTTCAACTCTGCAGCACCCGATGATGGCAATATGATGGTGCTGGAAAAGCTCGGGACGGCGGCGCAGAAGGACCGTTGGCTCGCGCCGCTGGTGCGTGGTGAGGTGCGGTCTGCCTTTGCGATGACGGAGCCGCATCCGGGCGGTGGTTCCGACCCGGGGATGATGCTGACGCGGGCCGAGAAGGATGGCGATGACTACGTCGTCACGGGCCGCAAGTGGTTCATCACCGGTGCGGGGGAGGCGTCGCATTTCATTTTACTCGCCCGGACCTCTGACGACGCGCGACGCGGGCACACAGCGTTTCTGTTTCACAAAGACGACCCGGGTTGGGCGATCATCCGGCGCATTCCGATCATGGGGCCGGAAGAACATGGCGGGCATTGCGAGTTGCAGTTCGACGGGCTCCGCATCCCGAAAGAGAACATCCTGCTGGAGGAGGGCAGGGGGCTGAAGGTCACGCAGACCCGGCTTGGTCCAGCGCGGTTAACCCATTGCATGCGGTGGCTGGGGCTGGCGAAGCGGTGCGTGGAGATCGCGACCGATTATGCGTCGGCGCGTGAAGGCTTTGGCATCCGGCTTGCGGATCGGGAGAGTGTGCAGGTGAAGCTGGGTGATCTGGCGATGCGGATTGAAGTGGGGCGGTTGCTGACCATGAAAGCCGCTTGGGAGATCGACCAGGGGCGCTATGCGCAGAAAGAAATCTCCATGGCCAAGGTGCATGTAGCGAACCTGCTGCATGATGCGGCGGATACGGGTATCCAGATCAACGGGGCGCGTGGGTACTCCAAGGATACTGTCCTTGAATGGATCTACCGCTATGCGCGGCAAGCGCGGCTCGTCGATGGGGCGGACGAGGTGCATAAGATGCTGCTCAACCGCCATCTGTCTGAGCTGGGGAGCGATTTCTGGTCCTGGGATGTGGCGCCGTGACAGTGGAGGTTGTGGGCGACTGCGACTTCGACCCGGGTGCTTTAGGTGCCTATTTACAGGATGCCTTGCCACCGCAAACGGGTCCCTTTCGGTTGGTGCGGATTGGCGGTGGGCAGTCGAACCCGACCTATTTCCTCGACTGGGGTGTGCGGCGGCTGGTGCTGCGCAAGAAGCCCAACGGCGTGGTCTTGAAGGGTGCGCATGCGGTGGAACGGGAGCATCGGGTGTTGGCGGCTTTGCAGGAGAGTGCTGTGCCGGTGCCAGAGGTGGTGCTGCTCGAAGAGGATGCCAGCGTGATTGGCACGCCATTCTACCTAATGGAGCGGGTGGAGGGGCGCGTGTTTGCGGACCCGGCTTCGACGGACGCGCCTTTCGCGGATCGCCATGCGATGTGGATGGCGGCGGCTGAGACCTTGGCCAAGATGCATCGGGTGGATTGGCAGGCCGTGGGGCTTGACGGGTTCGGGCGGCCCGCTGGATATTTTGACCGGCAAGTGGCGCTGTGGGATCGCCAGTATCGGGGCTCAAGTGGTGATCCGATCCCGGAGATTGAGGCACTTTATGACTGGCTGATCGCGCATATGCCGGACGACGATGGGGTGTCTGCGATCTGCCACGGCGACTTTCGGATTGGGAATCTGATTTATCACCCGACGGAGCCAAAGGTGGTTGCCGTGCTGGATTGGGAGTTGTCGACGATTGGGCATCCGATGGCGGATTTGGGGTTCATCTGCATGGCCTGGTATTCATCCTCGGACGAATATGGCGGGTTGTTGGACCGGGATTTGGGGGCTTTGGGCTTGCCGGAGGAGGCGGCGTTTTTGGCGGCCTATGGGGCTGCATTGGGGCGGCCCTTCACTCTGACGGCGTTTCACCGGGCCTTTGCGCTTTATCGGTTTGCGGTGATCTTTGTGGGGATCGCGGATCGGGTCAGGGCGGGGACGGCAACAGATCCGCGGGCGGCGGCATTGGCTCCACTGGCGGCGCGATTTGCGCGGCGGGGGTTGCAAGTTACCAAGCTGTGATGGCGGCTTGCGCGGGGCGGATTGTTCTTGCTTGCGAAACACAGTGATCGCGGATCCGTTTCAACATACCTTGAATTCACCGCAGTTCGGCAGCCTTCTGGCTAAGTCCCAACACATTAAGAATCAATTATGTGCACATGTCCGCGATCATTCGATTCGGATTTGTTGTGTATTTATGAGGTCTTATATGTCACGCCATATAGCAATGACGCTCAAAGCGGTTGCCTTCGTTCCCCTTGCATTGATTTCGCCCAATCTGGCGGCTGCCCAGTCTGACAGTTGGTCCGCCTATCTTGAGCCGGCCGCGCTGAGCGAGCGGATTGCAACGGGTGATGAGGTTCAGATTATTGATATTCGGAGTTCGAAGTACGTCAAACGCGGCATCATTCCTGGTGCTGTCTGGATTCCGTTCCCGGAATGGCGCGGTGACAAGGAGCGGCCGGGTCAGGTACCGACCGAGGAAGAGCTTGAAGCGATGTTGGGTGCCAATGGCATCGACCCGAACAAGCCCATTGTGATCTATAACCACGCGGCGAAGACGGTTCAGACCGGACGGTCGGCGATTGTGTATTGGATCCTGAAGTCGGCGGGTGCCGAGGACCTTGCGATCCTGAACGGCGGCTTTAAGGCCTGGGCCGGCATGTCATACCCAGAGGCGGAGGCACCGATTGCGCCGACGCCTGTGAGCGTTGATATCACCTACACCGAAGAGTGGTGGGCCGATGCGATGGATATCTTTGCCGTGACCTCTGGTCAGGTGGATGGGGCGATCCTGGATGCGCGTCTTGATGCGCAGGTGCGCAAGTCCGTTGAGACCGGCGAGCCGATGATGAGCATGCCGATGGCGCAGTATGTGCCTGCGAGCCTGTTCACCAACCCGATGTCATCCAGCCGTTTGACAGCGGAAGGGCAGGCGGACTTTATCGCTGAGTTGACAGACCGTGGGATTGACCCGGGCGACGGATTTCTGATCAGTGTGTGCCAGACCGGTGAGCTGAGCGCGCTGTCGTGGTTCTATGCGTCGGAGATTCTGCAGCTCGAAGACGTGCGTTACTATCCTGATGCGCTGAAAGGCTGGGAAGGCGACGGTGGTCTGATGTTCGGAATGCGGACCCAGTAGCACCTTTTTCATTGCGAATTATTGAAAACGACGGGCTGTCCCGTCGTTTTCTTCGTTTGGTAACGTGAATCTCAACAGATTTCTGTTCACCACAGCAACATTTGTTGTATGTCAATTATAGAAGACACTTAAGTGTCATCAGAGGTTGACACTCTGGGGAACAAGATAAGTATTCCGGCATAGAAGCCCCTTTTGCTGCATTTCGAAGGATGGAGACTGCTATGGCTGAGCAAGAACGCACCAAAGCGATCGGGTTCGCAGGGATGAGCTTGTTGGAGGCGCTGTCGCGGGCGCCATTTTCCATCGTGCTGACGGATCCGCGAGCCAAAGATAATCCGATTGTGTATGTCAACGACACGTTTGAGACGATCACCGGTTACGCGCGGGACTTTGCAATCGGGCGCAACTGCCGTTTTCTGCAAAAGGATGATCGCGATCAGGACGTGATCAACAAGCTGCGGAATGCCATCGCAAACGATGAAGAAGTCGTGGTGGATATTCGGAACTATCGTCCCGACGGAGAGCAGTTCTGGAACAGGTTGATGATCTCACCCTTGCGCGGTGCGGATGGCGATGTCCTTTACTTCGTTGGTCTGCAGATGGAAATCGAAGTGCCACCGGGCGATCAAACGACCCCACATGACCGCGATGTTCAGCGGGCGTTGGAAGAGATTCAGCATCGGGTCAAAAACCATCTCGCGATGGTGGTGTCGATGATCCGGTTACAATCGAACGCATCCCGCCCCGATCCCCAGCAGGATTTTGATATGCTCGCGCGTCGCGTTGAGACGCTTCAGCTGCTTTATGAAGAACTGTCCGGGCAGGACGAAACGGATGAGGACCAGGGCGACGAGACCGTCGCCCTTGGTGCCTATCTGTCGCGTGTGGCGAATGCGGTTGCGCATTTGGATGGCCGCAGCGGCGTGCGGGTCAACATCGATGCGGAAAAATTGCGCGTGCCGTTTACCACCGCAACGCAGCTTGGATTGATCCTGTCAGAATTGATGACAAATGCGTTGCAGCACGCCTTTGAAGGGCGCGAAGAAGGGCTGTTGGAGATCGAGGCCAAAACGCTGAGTAACGGGGTTTTCCGGTTGCTGGTGTCAGATGATGGCATCGGGATCCCAGATGGCGTGGATTGGCCTGCCGAGGGCAATCTGGGTAGCCGGATCATACGAAGCCTTGTGAACGGCTTGAATGGCAAGCTGGATGTCAGCGCGGGCGATGTGCAGGGCACAACGGTGACGCTGGATGTGCCGCAGGCCAAGGTCAATATTCCAGAGGACGTCGAAATCAATGCCTAGAGCTGTCTTGGTGGCCGAGGACGACGCGATCGTCGCCCTTGATCTGCAAGAACAATTGCTTTCTGCCGGTCACATCGTATCCGGCCCGTTCTGTACTGCGTCCGACGCGATCCGCTCTCTGGCAAAAACGCGCCCCGCCCTTGCGATTGTTGACTTTCGGCTTGAGGACGGGCCGGCCGTCGAACTCATCGCAGTTTTGAAACGAATGAGCGTCCCTTTTGTCATCGTGACCGTCTCGGCCAAGAATGAGTTGCCCGAAGACCTGCGCCCGGTGCGTATTTATTCCAAGCCGTTCATTATGAGCGATCTGTCGCAATTGGTGGATAAGGCGGTACGCGGTGATCTGGGGACTGTGCTAGGAGCCGCAGTCGAAGTGCCGCGCCGCAGCATATAAAACCAGTCTGATCGTCGGTTGCGTCAGTGGCAGGTTGCCGATGAGTGCCCCTTGTCTTGTGGCGGCCTAAAGCGACATTTGCGGTCGGATTTGACGCAGCCGTGGCCTGCATCAGTACCGCAGTCTGGTCTTCAGAGCAGAGGACAGATCGCAATGGACGATTACGTCAGTCACACCCGCAAGATCGACCCCAGTCAGGGGCGACGGCTGGGTGATGGCACATTGAACGACGGCGATAGGATCGAGATTGGCCCCACGCCGCTGGCCTTTGCGGAGTGGCGCGAGGCTGGGCTGGAGCTGCCCGATCTTGAAGAGATGCGGAGGGCGCGGCACGCGCGGCTGACAGAGGCGATTGTGGCGCGCGGGTATGGCGGGCTTTTGATGTTCGATCCGCTGAACATCCGTTACGCGACAGACACGACCAATATGCAGCTGTGGAACGTGCACAACCCGTTTCGGGCGGTGTTGTTGTGCGCGGACGGCTATATGGTGATCTGGGACTACAAGAACGCGCCGTTTCTGTCGTCGTTCAACCCGTTGGTGCGGGAAGCACGATCAGGGGCCGATCTGTTCTACTTCGCGCGGGGTGATCGGATTGGGCCTGCCGCAGATGCTTTTGCGGCGGAGGTGGCCGACCTGCTGGCCGTCCATGCGCCGGGTGAGACGCAACTGGCCATCGACAAGATCCAGCCGCATGGGTTGGATGCATTGCGGCGGGCGGGTTTGCAGACCCGGGACGGGGAAGAGGTGACGGAGCGGACGCGCGCTGTGAAGAGCGAGCATGAGTTGCGGGCGATGCGCTGTGCTGTGCATGCCTGTGAGCGGGCGATGCAGGCGATGGAGGACTTCGCGCGCACCGAGATCCCGGGCGGCGGTGTGACGGAGGATGATGTTTGGGCGGTGTTGCACGCCGAGAATATCAAGCGGGGTGGGGAGTGGATTGAGACGCGCCTGCTGACCTCCGGGCCGCGCACGAACCCGTGGTTTCAGGAATGTGGCCCGCGGGAGATTTCGGAAGGCGAGATCCTGGCCTTTGATACGGACCTGATCGGGCCTTACGGCATGTGTGCCGACCTGTCGCGCACATGGTTGATTGGCGATGATCTGGCGCCCAAGCGGATGCGGGAGGCGTATAAGCACGGGGTTGAGCATATCCGCCATAACATGGCGCTGCTACGGCCCGGGTTGCACATGGAAGACCTGACCCAGTCGTTGCATGTGTTAGAGCCGCGCTATGACGCTTTGAAGTACTCCTCGCCTTTGCACGGTGTTGGGTTGTGCGATGAGTGGCCTTTGATTGCCTATCCGGACCGGCTGGTGCCGGGGGCGTTTGATGCGGAGATTGCCGAGAACATGTGCCTGTGTGTTGAAGCGCTGGTGGGCGAGGTCGGGGGTGATTTCATGGTAAAACTGGAGGATCAGGTTGTGGTGACAGCAGCCGGCGCCGATGTGATGTCGCGCTATCCTTGGGATGAGCGGTTTCTGGGATGAGGGGGGGTGGCGGATATTGCTGCCATTCATTTGATCCACTGAAAGGCCCGGGACAAGCCGGAGGCGCCGGGCCATCGGCGGACCGCCCCGTCGGGCCGACGATGACGCCACCCGTGTGACTTGCTTGTGAGGTGTGCTTATGTGTGGATGGATAAACTGCCACGCTGATGGGTTGCCCTCGTCAGCCCACGGTCCGCCGCCGGCCCTTGTGGCAGGATAAGCCGTCTTGGATGATGTTTGGCGAGGGCAGCTTTGCGGGACTTTACTGACAATATATGGACGTCTGCTAATGTGCCGAGAAAGGGAACCTCGGAGGCAAAGCAGTGGTTCAGGGTTTAAGTCATATGACGTTCATGGTGAGCAATCTCGACAAAATGGAAGAGATGCTTACGAAAGTCCTTGATGCCAAGAAGATCTATGACAGTGGCGACAAGACATACTCGCTCTCCAAAGAACGCTTCTTCGATATTGGAGGCATCTGGGTAGCGACGATGGAAGGCGAGCCCCTTCTAGAAAAGACCTACAACCATGTTGCATTCAAGATGGCAGCGGATGACTACGACAACAGACTTCAGCGTATAAAGGCGCTCGGTCTGGAGGTGCGCGAGGGTCGCTCACGTGTAGAGGGTGAGGGTCATTCGATCTACTTCTATGACTACGACAACCATATGTTTGAGTTGCACAGCGGCACTTTGAAAGAACGACTAAAGCGCTACGCTGAAGCGTGAACCGGTCCTTCGCTGCACTCTGACCAATGGGCAGGTTGGGCTCGAAACGGCCATTGGCATTGTCACGGGGCGCGCAGCGGGTGAGACTGACGGTTGTTGGGGGATCGTGAGGGGGAGGGGCCATGGCGCTGATCACACGGGCTGAGGTTTTCATGGCCAACCTGGTGCCGCAGGTGAAGCGGACGGATGCGATTCAATCTTTTGACAGTCAGGAGACGCCGTTTGTGCGGGTGACAGACGCCGATGGCGTGGTTGGGCTGGGGTACAGCTACACGATCGGTCAAGGCGGTCCTGCGGTCGTCTCTTTGCTGCGCGAGACGCTTTTGCCGCAGTTGATCGGGCGCGAGGCGGAAGAGATTGGGCGGATCTGGCGGGATCTGCTGTTTTCGACCCATGCCACAAGTGTGGGGGCGATTACCTCGCTGGCGCTTGCGGCGATTGACACGGCGCTATGGGATTTGCGGTGCAAGCGCGCCGGTCTGCCGCTGTGGCGGATGCTCGGCGGGGCAAAGGACTCGGTTCCAATGTACACGACCGAAGGCGGATGGCTGCATATCGCGACGGAGGATCTGGTCGCTGATGCGGTGGCTGCGCAGGAGGCGGGCTTTGCGGGTAGCAAGATCAAGATCGGGCGTCCGCATCTGAGCGAGGACCGGGAACGGCTGGAGGCAGTGCGCGCAGCTGTGGGGCCAGGATATGAGATCATGACCGATGCCAACCAGTGCTTCACGCGTGCGGAAGCGACGCGGCGGGCGCGGGTTCTGGAAGACTGTGGGGTGGCTTGGTTTGAAGAGCCGATGCCAGCGGATGATGTGCTGGGGCATCAGATGCTGGCGGCATCAACGTCGGTGCCGATTGCGGTTGGGGAGAGCCTTTATTCGCTGTCGCAGTTCAAGGACTATCTGGTGGCTGGTGCGGCGAGCATTGTCCAAGTGGATGTGGCGCGGATTGGGGGAATTACCCCCTGGATGAAGGTCGCGCATATGGCCGAAGCCCACAACGTGCCGGTCTGCCCGCATTTCCTGATGGAACTGCATGTAAGCCTTGTCTGCGCGATCCCGAATGCGCCGTGGCTGGAGTATATTCCGCAGCTGGACAGTCTGACTGCAGCACCGATGACGATGAAGGACGGACGGGGGTATCCGTCAGATGTAGCGGGGCTCGGGATCGATTGGGATTTTGACAAGCTGAAGGCCGCGCGGATTGATGGGTTGAGTGCCACATTCACGGGTTGATCAGCTTGTTGGCGGCGTTTCGGGGCAAGAGTTTCCCAGCGCCGCTCACGATCAGCGCTGGGAAACGTGCCACCCGCATCATCAGCCTACCTTTTAAAAATGAGATCATTAACAAATGTCGACACAGGGTGACTTGGGACGAGTCGGGTCTGTGTCGCGCGGGTTATGCGCCGAAAAATCCTAGAGTTATGGCCTGCCTTGGCGATTTGAATCGCGCATTGTTCGAGGTGCGATTTAAATGAAAACAAGGGCTTGGGGCAATCACCCGAACGGGTGAAAAACGCAGAATGGGCGAAATAAATTGACGCGAACGTCAGGCATCCTGCCGCGTTTCGACCTGTTCAAGCGCGTTGATGACTGTGGGTAATGCAGCGGAAATGTAAGGCAGGTAGCAGTCGATCCGGTAGATGGGTGCGCCGATCCGCTGGGCGAATTCATCAAAATAGCCGGGTGATTTGATCATCGAATTGCCACTGTGGATGAGGGCTGCGCGGGGCCGGACATTGGCCTGCGGCGGTGCAAAAGACCAATCGTGGCACGAGAAGCTGGCATCGCGCCACATGCCTTCAGAGCGGTGGACCATAAGATCGCGGAAGTTGCGGTCATCTGCCGCGATGCCATCGGCATCTTCGAATTTCGCCATCTCAATCCCGATCAGCGGATGGACGCCATCATATCGGTCTTCCATGCGGCTAAGCTTGTGCATCGCCAGGCCAAGCATGAACTTGATGGTTTTGGGCGCGTAGAGGCAAGCCAGGCCAAAGGTTTTCATCTTGCCTGTGAACCCGTCAATGACCTTGCGCGACACGATAGGCGGGATCACCTCTAGCCCGACGATCATTTGCACACGTTCCGGGTATTGCAGGGCCAGTGGATAGCCGACAGCAAAGCCGTCCGCGGCGCCAAAGATTGAAAAGGTGTCGATCCCTTCATGGTTCATGATCGCCATGACGTCGTCGATATGGTCCTGCAGAAGGGCGTCGCCTTCCTTTGGGTTTACGCTTGATTGTCCGCGTCCTGCGCGGCTGATCCTGACAATGCGCCAGCCGCGTGAGACGGCGTAGTCCCGTGCCTTTTCCGGCCAATGGCGGCCCTGCACCATCCCGTGCAGAAAAACGAGTGTCTTATCGGCCCGGGGGCCGTCAACCTCGTACACGATTGTGCGGCCGTCAGGGCGGGTCAGTCGGCCCAGAGCCGCATCCGTATTTTTAGGGACCTTCGTCGCCGTTGCAGGCATCAGCGTAGCCGCCTGATTGACCATGCGCAGGATATCGGCCTGAGAGCTGACGCCCAGTTTGTTGGTCAGTGTTTTGACCTGACTGCGCGTCGTTTCCCACGATTTGCCGAGGCGGGATGCGATCTCGCGCAGGGTGCCGCCCATAAGCAGTTCCTGCACCAGTGTGAATTCCGCGTGGGTCAGTTCAAAACTGTCCGCAACAAACTTTGAGATCACGCCCTGGAAATCGGCACCGGTCCTTTTTGCCAGGATGGCGTTGGTGGTGGGGTCTTTCGACAGGATCACAAGCTCTGTGGCATCGTCTTCGATCACACGCAGCAGAAGCGAGGCCCCATCCGTCTCACCAGCAAGCCAGTCGCGCAGGCGGTCGCGGTCTTCAAGGCGGATTTGGTCTTTGATGGCTGCTTCGATGGCGCAGGTGGAGTCAAAACGCGTCACTTCAAGCGCGTCGAGGTCGGCGGTTGTGTCATGGTCGGGTTCTGCGATTTCGCCCAACAGGCGCCAGGCCTGATCTGCATGATAGTCGAGTTTGGGCGAGACGAGCTGACCGTCGTCATCGTCCAGCCAAGAGGTGAGCATTTCCATCAGGGTTTCGAGCTGTCCTGGGTCCGTCAGACACTCGTAGAAGGCCAAAAGGACTGCTCCGAGATCCTGAGGTGTCTGCGTGTTCGCCATTGCCGCCCGTTGCCCATTTCACCACGCGTCGAGTATTCATTGACACCCAGAAGTGTCAACGTTGAGTCATGTTCTAAACTTACGTAGGGACACTTAACCCTGCGTAAGCGTGTCATTATTGCGCGTTATGCGCGTGGTGGCGCTACTCTCGGGAGAGCCGGCTGGCGCGTCATGGGTCTTGCGTGACCCTTCCGGGGACCTGCAAAATGCCTAACATTCGTGTGGTGTGCTGCCGAGGCGGGAGGTTTTCATGAAGCGACTAGTTTTGGGTTGTGTTGTTGGGATGGCGACCGGCCCGGCTTTTGCCGCGGAGCTGCATGAGTGCGATGGCGGGCCGATTTCGGAGACGTATATTGAAACGGCGGTGTCCTTTGGTCGGACGTTCGCGGGTGGAGTGACTGTCTTCCAAGTTTTCCCAGATCCGAACCTGCCCAATGGGGCCGTGTTGGGTGTCTTGTCACCGATGCGGGGGGATCTGGCGGGCGCGGGCCTGTTTGAGGGCTGTACGCTTGTCTACAGCAGCCGGGATGAAATCAGCTATGTGAATTGGGTCGATCTGGACGGCGTAACCGCGAGCTATGATCCGGCAGTGGGACTGCAGATTGATGTGCCAGTGCGCTATTACGTTGGCAATGGTGAGATGGCCATGGGAGCCATGCAGTTGCTGATCGATCAGAGCGCAGGCGCGCTGTCGGTTGAAGAGGTGCTGCCTTAGGTGATGTCCTGCCAGATGTCTTCGACCCAGGATTTGATCTGAAGCGCTTCGTTCCAGCGATTGGACATCTCTTTGCCATCGGGGCCCGTCATCGCGTATTCCGGCGGGCCCAGTTCACACAGAAAGATGCAGTCGCCCGACGCGTTGCGGGTGGTCCATGAGGTCAGCCCCTCGCGCCACCAGCCTTTGAACAGGTCGACCCATTTTTGATGCTGCGGAAAGTCCAGTTGCAGCTGGATTTGCTGGCGGGAGGCCACCCGGCCCTGAAAGCTGTCGGACCTTTCGAGGATGCGGCTGATCAGGCCCATGTCGCGGTCGGACAGGGGAAACCAGAACTCGCGGTCGACGACGTAGTGCGAAAGGTCCGCGCACATGCGCATTTCCGGGATCGCGTCGAGGAGCGTGAGCGTCGTGTAAAGGTCGTTGGTGATGCAGTTGCGGTGCGACTCAAACTGGATCGGGACGCCTTCCTGTTCGGACATCTCGATCCATTGGCGGATCACGGGGATCATGCCCTCGACCGTGAGGGGGGTGACCTGACCGATGACGTCAACAAAGGGGGCGCCGATGTCTTTGGCGCGTTTCAGGACGTCGCGCAGTTCCGGGATGGTTTTCGGGAAGGCGACGAGGAGCGGCGTGAGGCCTGCTTTCGCCATAAGAGGTTCAACCGCGTCCACCACAGCGATGTCCGCTGCCCCAAGATCAAGCGCCATGCCGTGGTAGCCCGCCTCTGCCACCATCTCGACCACCTGATCATAGGGCAGTTTCACGCCGGTCTGATCGTGCGGCTGCATGGCCCAGAGGGAGGTGTAGACGTGTAGGTTGCGCATTGTACTTCTAGGCCTCCTGCCGTGCGAGGGCGAGCATCCACCACGCGAAGGGGACCGTCCAGAGCAGGGTTGCGGCGATGGCGATCTTTTCAAGCCCGCCGTCGATCCCGTCAGGGGCAAGTTTGAAGGCAGCGGCAAAGAGGATCCAAAGGATTGCTGCGGCCACAAAGAGCTTTGCCTTGCCGGGTTCGCTGTCACGCAGGATGGAAGCGGCGAGGAGAGGGCCGCCGAGATAGAGCGGGCCAAGGCCGAAGGTGAGTTTGGTATGCACGCTCATCCCCCCATCCGGCGCGGTCTGACCGAAGTCGTCCCACAGCCCGATCGCGACGATAAGCAGCGCGAGGCAGGTGAAGCAGAGGACCAGGATGGTCCAGCGTTTTGAGCCGGGATGAAGCAGAGTGGACCCGATGGCCAGCGCGATGAGCGAGGCGGCGTTGATGTAAAAGCCGGTGTCCATGATGAAGCGGTTCGGGCCGCGCCCGAGGTCGCTGACAGTGTCGGCGAGAAAGCTGTGATCGGTGACCAGCGACGCCCAGACCATGGCCGCACAAGGGGCCAGACTGCCGATCACGCCGAGGATGCCACAAAACATCAGAAGGTGCGGCGCGGTGCGGGCGTTGTCTGCGAAGGTCTGAGCCGGGGTGGTCATGCGTTTGAGGGTTTTGGCCCGCTGGTCTTTTTCGGGGTCGTCATTCCGCCGGGACGCGGATTGCGCCGCGGCCGGTCGGGATGACCCAGACTTCATTCATGGGGTATTGGCTTTCGTCTTTCTGGCTCAGCTTCTTGATCACTTCGATCTGGAATTCGATCCAGCCCATGCGCCAGACCTCGCCTGCTTTGTCCTCGATTTTGGCATTGAGGTCCTTGAGCTTCCAGAACGGTACCGAGGGGAAGGTGTGGTGGGCGGTGTGGTAGGGCATCTGCCAGCAGAGCCACCGGATAAAGGCGTTGGCGCGGGTGCTGCGGGTGTTGTTGAGGATGTCGTTCTCATGGCTGAGGCCGAGGTGTTCGATGGTGTTTTGCAGCTGATGCACGGGTTTCGTCAGCACCATGGGCAGGATCCAGAAGGTGAACCAGGCCCAGCTGCCAGCGGCAAGCGAGATCAGGATAATGGCGGCATAGAGCGCGACATGGATCTGGCTTTCGCGGATCACCTTCGCCTCTTCATCTTTGCGGATGTAGGGTTCTACGATGATGCCACGGGCGCGGCGGATCACGCCAACCACGCGGTTGCGCCAGTAGGTGATGCCGGAGAGCCAAAGGAGGTAGGTGGTGAGCGTGTAGGGCTCGCGGACCAGCTCGCCATCACGTTCCCAGTCCTGCGTCCACTGGTGGTGCGCGAAGTGCATGATCTGGTCGAAGTCACGGGGGAAGATCATGGTGAAGCCGATGATGCGGCCCCAGAACTCATTGAGTTTGCGGGTGGCGAAAACCGTTGCGTGCGAAAGTTCGTGCTGGGCGGCATAGAGGAAGTTGATCAGGACGCCCAAGGCAAAGCCGGTAATGAGAACCCAAGCGGTGCCCATGGCTTGGGCGTGTAGGAATGCTGTGACAGCAATCGCGCCGAGGTGGCTGCCGAGTTGTATCCAGCCGCGCGCGTCGGAGCGTTGGTTCAGTTCGCGCAGTTCTGCAGGCTCGAGAAGTTTGCGGCGTGAAAAGCTGGCGTCCATGACGGGTTCCCTCGTCCTAAAGTCCGGTGAAAGGTTAGGGGCGGAAGGGGCGCTTTGTCTATGGGGGTCACGTCTGGAAGGGGCCGGGAAGGACGGTTTGCCGCGTCTTGAGGCCAATTGCTCTAAAGGTGATCGCTGATATGGTCGAAGACGAGGCGAATGCGGCGGCTGGTGTTGAGCTCGCTATGAGTGACGAGCCAGGTCGGGACGCGGAATGGGGGAATCTCTGCCAGTATCTGTTGGAGGCGCGGATGGGTTTGCGTGATCCATTGTGGCGCGACAATCATGCCCAGCCCATCGAGCGCCATATGCGTGGCGACAAGGAGGGACGATGTTGTGAGGCGGAAGTTGTCGCGGGTGACATCAAGGGCCGTGGGGCTGAGGTAGCCCAGCATCTGGTCGGCATCGACAAAGCTGATGATCTGGTGACCAGCCATTTTTGCGGGCGTCGGTTCGCCGTACTCCGCAAGGTAGGCGGGGCTGGCATAGAAGTTCATTTGATCGTCGCGCAGGCGTTTCATCACGAGGTTGGGTTGATCGGGGCGGACGTGGCGGATGGCGATGTCAGCCTCGCGCCGGACCAGGTCTTTCACGCCGCTGTCGGCGATCAGGTCGATGTCGAGGGCAGGGGCGCGTTTGCGCAGATCGGCGATGATCGGGGGCAGGAGGTAGGCGGAAGTCAACTCTGACGCTGTAATGCGGACCTGGCCCGCGATGGATTGGGATTGGCCAGAGGCGCTGAGCGAGACCATGTTGGCCCCGTCGGCCATTGTGCGTACGTGATCGAGAAGTTCCATACCTGACTGGGTCAGGACGACAGAGCGGGCGGTCCGCTCAAAGAGAGTGACACCCAAAGCGTCCTCGAGGGCCGCAATCTGGCGGCTCACGGTGGGTTGGGTTTGCCCCAAGACGCGGGCGGCGGCAGAGAGCGAGCCTTCGTCCACGGTGGCCAGAAAGGTTTTTGCGAGGTTCCAGTCAAAGGTCATTTCGCGTGACTATGCGATTTCTGCATGGATGATAAACGGTTTTTCGCAATGGACCGATGAGATGCGTATAGTTAGGTCGCTGCCACGACCCGGTGCCTTTTGGGCCCGGCGAACCGAGGAGCGAGACGATGAAATTGGTGGTATTGGGTGCCAACGGCGGAACCGGCCAGCATGTTGTGGCGATCGCATTGCGTATGGGCTGGACGGTGACGGCAGTTGTGCGGTCTGAGGCAAAGCGGCCTCCGATGATGCATGACAACCTTTTTGTCGCGATTGGTGATCCCTGTGATCAGGCGTTTCTGGCGGGTGCAATGCGTGGTCAGGATGCGGTGATTTCGACTTTGGGTGGGAAATTGCCGACCCGAAAGGCGACATCGGTTTCCTGGCGTTCGGCTGAGGCGCTTGTGAAAGCGACGGCAAGGACTGTGGTGCGGCGTGTTGCCGTGACCTCTACCGCGTTGCGGTTTCCGCCGCAGCGATTGTTCGACAAGGTCTTGGCGCGACTGGTGTTTCCGGTTGTGCAAAGTGCGGCGCGGATGGAAACAGCGTTGATGCAAGCTGATCTGGATGTTTTGATTGCGCGGTGTGGGTTTCTGACCGACGCGGATGATGCATCCTATTGCGCGGCACCTGATGCTTTGCCAGCGCGTGGATTTTCGGTGTCCCGACAGGCGCTTGCGCAGTTTCTGATTGATATGGTGCAGGACGAATGGTCTGGTTCGCGTGTGTATGGTGTCGCGGCGGCTGTCGTTGGTGAGGTCAGGAAAACCCGACCCGCAGAAAAATTGCGGATCTGACCCCTCGTAATCAAAAAATTGGTAACCTATGTGTATGCCATTCACATTATCGCGAGCGCGAAAACGCGCCGCAGCATCTATAAGGGGACGTCAGAATGGCGAAAGACACTGCAGCCGACCTGACCGGACAACTCACATTTGATACTGATAAAGGCGCGGGATGGTCCAAGTGGATCGCTGTGCTGCTGGCTTTGATCCTGATTGGATGGATGGGCAGTGGGTATATTTACCCCACCGAAGCCGAAGAGATTGCAGAAGAAGACCAGACCACGCGGGTTGTGACGGTTGAGGTCATGAACTCCGCTGCGCGCGAGGTGCCATTGGTGCTGACCGCTGAAGGCCAAGCGACGCCGGATCGGTCGGCCGCTGTACAGGCCAAGGTCACGGGCCAGATTGAGAGCGTGAGCGTTGCGCGCGGTGATCTGGTGGAGGCCGGACAAGAGATTGGGCGCATTGATGGTCAGACCATTCAAGCGCAGTTGACGCAGGCCGAGGCGACGCTGACGCAGGCGACCGAGGATTTGGACCGGGCGGAAACCTTGCTGGAACGCGGGATCGGGACGGAGTCTCAGGTGACCCAAGCGCGGGCGGCGAAAGCGGGTGCTGAAGCCAGCATCACAGCCGCGCGTGAGCAGTTGGAAAACACTATCATGCGCGCGCCTTTTGCGGGTCGTCTGAACGAGATGACGTTGGATGAAGGCGAGTTTCTGAATGACGGTGATGTGGTGGCCGAGGTCTTGGACAACGACCCGCTGACCGTAGTCATTCAGGTGCCGCAGGTGGCTTTGGGCCGTCTTGAGAAGGGGATGGAGGCGGATGTTGCCTTTATCACTGGTGAGACGCGCAAGGGTACGGTGGGCTTTATTGGATCGAATGCAGACAGCCAAACCCGGACGTTCCGGGTGGAAATCGCAGTGCCAAACCCCGAAAGCGAGATGCCGGCGGGTTTGAGTGCGCGGGTCGCCGTTCCCACAGGCATGGCGCGGGGACATTTCATCTCGCCCGCGATCCTGTCGCTGAACCCAAGTGGTGAGCTGGGCATCAAAACGGTCGAGCCGGATAATACCGTTGATTGGAAGCCGGTTGAGATCGTGCGGGCGCAGACCGATGGGATCTGGGTGACGGGTCTTGAAGAGACGGCACAGATTATCACTGTGGGCCAAGGATTTGTGTCGACGGGCGATGCGGTTGATCCGCGTCTGCGTGAAGAGGCACCGGCTGAGGAGGTGACAGAATGAACCGCCTGATCGATGCCGCTTTTGACCGCAACAAGGTTGCGGGGCTGATCCTGATCTTCCTGCTGATCGTCGGTGGGTTGTCCTACAGCGCGATCCCGAAGGAGAGTAACCCGGAGATCCCGATCCCCGTCATGTATGTGTCCACGGATGTGGATGGGATTTCGCCGGAGGACAGTGAAGACGCGCTGCTTGGGCCGATGGAGACGGAGTTTGCGTCGCTGACCGGGCTGAAACAGATGACGGCCTATGCCTCGGAAGGGCATGCGTCGATTGAGTTGGAGTTTGAGCCGGGGTTCGATTCTGACGCGGCATTGGACAAGGTACGGGAAGCGGCGGACCGGGCCGAGAATGATCTGCCGTCGGGTGCGCAGATCACGGTGACGGAGATTAACACTGCGCTTTTCCCGATCTTGAATGTGATCCTGTCTGGTCCGGTGCCGGAGCGAACGCTGAATTCGATCACCGAAAGTCTGAAGGATGACATTGAGGCTGTCGGCGGTGTGCTTGAGGTCGATGTGGGCGGCAAGCGCGAAGAGCTGCTGGAGGTGCTGATCGACCCCACGGTGTTTGAGACCTACAACATTAGCTTTGATGAGCTGATCAATTCGATCACGCGCAACAATCAGTTGATCGCGGCAGGGGCGATTGAGAACCAAGCGGGGCGGTTGGTGCTGAAAGTGCCCGGCTTGATTGAGAACCTCGAAGACGTGATGGAGCTGCCGATTCTGGTGCGCGACCAGACCGTTGTGACCTTTGCGGATGTCGCGACGGTGCGGCGGACGTTTGTGGACCCGAACAGCTTTGCGCGGATCG
Source organism: Paracoccaceae bacterium (assembly GCA_020628545.1). GTDB lineage: Bacteria > Pseudomonadota > Alphaproteobacteria > Rhodobacterales > Rhodobacteraceae > Yoonia. The sequence continues at coordinate 41,065 of JAHDEX010000018.1, forward strand.
ATGGGCAACCTGCGCTCGCTTTGGAGATCAAAAAGCGGGTTGGAGCGAACATCATTGAGACCGTCGCGGAAGTGCGGGAGGTGATTGACATCGCCCGCGCCGATTGGCCGGATTCGGTTGAGGTGAGCTTTACGCTCGACGAAAGCGAACAGGTTCAGGACATGTTGACCGACCTGGAAGCCAACGTGATTGCAGCGGTGATCCTTGTGATGATCGTGGTGGTTTATGCGCTGGGGCTGCGGTCTTCGATCCTCGTGGGCCTTGCTATTCCGGGGGCGTTCCTGACGGGTGTCGCGGGGCTTTATTTCCTTGGCTACACGATGAACATCGTGGTGCTGTTCTCGCTGATCCTTGTGGTTGGTATGCTGGTGGACGGGGCCATTGTGACCGTGGAACTCGCGGACCGGCATTTGGCGGACGGCAAGCCTGCGAAGGAAGCCTATGCGCTTGCCGCGAAACGGATGGCGTGGCCGATCATCGCGTCGACCGCGACGACATTGTCGGTGTTCTTTCCGCTGCTGTTCTGGGAAGGCACGATTGGGGAGTTTATGAAGTTCCTGCCAATTACGGTGATCATGACGCTGGCGGCGTCGCTGTTCATGGCGCTTGTTTTCATCCCCGTGCTGGGCAGCTTCATTGGCCGCAAGCAAAAGCTGAGCGCCAAGCAGAAGCGGCAGATGTACGAATCCGAGAAGGGTGATCCGCGCCGGATGACGGGTTTCATGGGCGGCTACATCCGCGTACTGGAATGGTCGCTCCTGCGGCCCTGGACCACGCTGAGCCTTGCGATGGCCGGTCTTGTCGCCTCATTCCTCGCCTACGGTCAGTACGGCAATGGCGTGACGTTCTTCCCCGAGGTGGAACCGGATTATGCGCAGGTTGAGATTCTGGCGAAAGACAACTTCTCGGTCTTTGAGCAGGACGCACTTGTGCGGCAGGTCGAGGGCAGGTTGAGCCAATATGACGAAATCGCGAGTATCTATTCCCGCACCGGCGGTGACGCGACGAGTGATACGATCGGGTCGATCCAGCTGGAACTGGCGGAGTGGGATACACGCCGTCCGATCAAGCAGATTGCCGAAGACATTCGTGCGGATATGGCAGAAATCCCGGGCATTCAGGTGCAAGTGCAGACGGATGATGGTGGCCCCGGTGGCGGTAAGCCGATTGCGATGAACGTGCTCTCCAAAAACTCTGCCGAGCAGGCGCAGGGCGTGCAGATGATCATTGATGAGATGGATCGTCTGGGTGGCTTTATCGACGTCGTTGAGACGCGGCCCTCGCCAGGTGTGGAATGGCAGATCAGCGTGGACCGGTCTGAGGCCGCGCGCGCGGGTGCCGACGTGGCTTTGCTGGGTCAAGCCGTGCAGTTGCTGACCCAAGGGATCAACGTGGCGAACTACCGGCCGGACGATACCGAAGGGGAGGTGGATATTGTCGTGCGCTTCCCGGCGGTGGACCGGACGCTGGCCGAGTTGGAAAGCTTGCGGGTGCCAACGGCGGCGGGGCTCGTGCCGATCTCAAACTTCGTGTCGTTTGAACCCGCACCGCGCAGTGGGTTGATCACACGCATTGATCAGGCGCGTGTAGTGGAGATCACGGCGGATGTGGCGCCGGACTTGCTGGTGAACGATCAAATCGTCGCCATTCAGGAAGCGATTGCCGAGATGGAATTGCCGCCGACCGTACGCGTCGATTTTGGTGGGGAGGCGGAAGAGCAGCAGGATGCGATGATCTTCCTGATGGGGGCGTTTGCGTCGGCCATTGGGTTGATGTTCCTGATCCTTCTGACGCAGTTCAACAGCTTCTGGCAGGCTTTTGTGGTGATGTCGGCGATTGTGTTCTCAATCGCGGGGGTTCTCCTTGGCTTGATGATTACCGGGCGGCCCTTTGGGATCGTGATGGGCGGGATCGGGGTGATTGCGCTGGCCGGGATCGTGGTGAACAACAACATCGTGTTGATTGATACGTTCAACGACCTCAAAGCCTCTGGCCAGTCATCTATGGAAGCGGCCTTGCGGACCGGGGCGCAACGTTTGCGGCCTGTTGTGCTGACATCCGTCACAACCGCGCTGGGGCTGATGCCGATGGTGATCGGGCTGAATATCAACTTCTTCACGCGCGAGATCGTCTATGGCGCGCCGTCGACCCAGTGGTGGACGGAGTTGTCGAGTGCGATTGCCGGGGGGCTGGTGTTCGCCACGGTGCTGACCTTGCTGGTGACACCTGCCATGCTGATGCTGGCGGAGCGGCGAGCCAAAAGGTTCGCCCCCGGCAGCACGATGGTCCCGGCAGAGTAAGCCCTTGATAAAGCGATAGGTCGCAAGGCAGAGCCTTTTCGGCTAGTGTGCAGGCGGAACCGTGCCGGCCTGCGGTTCCAGCCAGGGAATGTGGGGGTGCAATGCGGCTAACGACGACGATCGCCGTGCTCATGCGGCCGATCCTGCAGGTCATGGTTGTTGTTGCTGTGGTGCATTCTTCAATGGCATCGGCGCAAGAGGACCAATCAAAGCCACTGGTCGTTGGGTTCCTCCAGGTAAGTCCCTACTTTGTTGTCGGGCCAGATGGTCAGAAAACCGGGTTTTTCATCGATCTCGCGCGCGCCATAGGTGAGGAGATCGGGGTAGAGATTGTCGTCAAAGAGATGCCAGATCAGGCCGCGTTTCTAAGAGCGCAGGCAGAGGGGGAGACCCAAATGATTGCCGGTGCGTCTGTCACCGGGCTTTTTGAGACGACGGGCGTCTTTTCTACGCCGGTAGCCACCGAGACGTTGCAATTGGCGGTGCTGACAGCGAAGGCTGATCAGATGCGGGGGCCGATTGCGGGCTATCGGATCGGCAACGTGCCCCCGGTGGTCGCAGACCAGGCCGCAAAACTTGCAAGCGATAACGAGATGGTCGCATTTGAGAACTCGCGCGCCGCGTTGATGGATTTGCTGTCGGGCCGGATTGACGGTGTGCTGTTTCCGAACCCCGGGTTAGTGAATGTGAGCCGTGATGCACAGATAGATGACAGGATCGCTTTTGTCGGACCGCTTCTTGATCAGGTTCAGCGGGTTGTCGTGCTGGATAGAAGCCGCGCGGATTTGTTGCCAGCGGTGAACGCAGCGATCGCGCGGATGGAGGCCGATGGCCGCTTGGAGGACCTGCGACGGCGGTATTTCCTTCAGACACCCCCGGCGGCGCCAGAGGTGCTGACCGTCGGCGTGACACATGCGCCGCCCTACATGATTGTCGAGGCGGGCAGTGTCTCAGGTTTTGCAATTTCAGCGTTTGAAGACCTTGCGGGGCGCGCTGGATTGGACTTTGCCTATCAAGTACTGCCGCCCGAGGCGTATTTGTCTTCTGTCCGGCGTGGCGACGTTGACTTGATCCCGTTTGTACTGGCTTTGCCAGAGTTTCAGCGGGATGCGGATGTCACGCAGCCCTTGCGGGCTTATTCTGTCGCGGCCTACGCGCCTGGCGGGACAACGATTGACAGTGCCGAAGATCTGCCTGGCGGACATCTGGGGATGCGGTCAAACCTGTCCCCGATTGTCGCGCGGGACGGTATGGATGCGACGGATATTAAGACTTTCGCAGACAGCGAGGCCACGGTTGCGGCACTCATTTCCGGCGAGATTGACGCGGTGATTGACGACCTTGATGCGGTCCTGGCTGAAACCGACGCGCCGATTGCCGCCGCTTTTGATTTGCAAGGTACGATGGCGCTGCGCTTTGGTCTGGGTGCGGAACGTGTGCGCCTGAATGCGGTCGTGCCTGCCTATGTCCTGTCGGACCGCTATCAGGAGCTGCAGGCGCAATATTTTGGTGCTTTGCGGTTCTGGACAGGGGAGCGCCTTCGACTTTTGGGACTCGTTGTCGGCCTGACCGTTCTGTCGCTTCTGGCAGTGATTTTCTGGCAGGAGCAGCGGCGGCGGCGCAGCCAATTTATTCAGCAGGGGCGCGACCTGGCGCGCGAACGGACCCATAGTGACTCTCTGCGAGAACTCGTTGCAAGCCTGGAGACCGCAAACCGGCAACAGCAGGAACTGACTTACGCGATCTCGCATGATTTGAAATCGCCGACGAATACGATGGGAATGCTTATTGATGAGCTGCAGCAGCTTGGTGCGGTTGGTGAAGGTGGCCATGATGTTCTTGCTGATATGTCTGCGACGAACAAGCGTATGGCGAGTTTGATTGCGGATGTTTTGGATTATGCAGAGGTCGTGGATAACGACCAAACGTTCCAGCCTTTGGCTTTGAATGATGTTTATGCAGATGTGGTCTCAGACCTTGCAAGTGAGATTGCGCAGACAGGTGCGACGATCACGCGGGATGCGTTGCCGGTCATCATCGGCTTGCCAAACCAACTTCGGGTTTTGCTCCAAAACCTGCTGTCGAACGCCATCAAGTTCCACGACGATACGGCGAAACCGGTGATCCATGTCGGCGCACGGTCAGAGGAGGGGGCTTTCTTCCTCACCATCACTGACAATGGGATCGGGATTGCGGACAAGCAGGCTGAAAAGATCTTTGGTCTCTTCAGTCGATTGCATGGTCGATCCCGCTTTACTGGGTCTGGGATTGGGTTAGGTATCTGTCGCAGGGTGATGACAAACCATGGCGGGACAATTTCGGTCCGCCCAAACCAAGACCGCGGGTCGGTCTTCGAACTGATGTTCCCGGAAAGGCAAACGCGTGACCAAACCCATCAAACTGGCTTACCTGATCGACGACGAACTGATCGATCAGAGGATGTATCAACGCGTCATGATGCGATCGGGTCTCGTTGAAGAGGTCAAATGCTTCGAGCTTGCTAGTCAGGCCCTGACCTACATGACGGAAAACGACGTTTCACGTCCTGATGTGATCTTTCTTGATATCAATATGCCGCTGATGGACGGTTTTGAGTTTCTCGAAGAAGCTGGCAAGAAACTGGGTGAAAATTTCACACAATTGGTTGTCGCGATGTTGACGACGTCACTGAACCCGGCCGATGAGGATCGGGCAAAATCGTTTCCGGTGGTGCGCAAGTATATCAACAAACCCCTTACAGCCGGACATATCGCTGAAGTGGCGGAGATGCTGGGGCGCGGTTAGCACTGGTCTGTCATCAGCCGATCACGGCCTGTGCGCTTGGCCTGATAGAGCGCCACATCGGCGCGTTTCAGGAGTGCGGTATCGGAGGGGATCTCGGGCGTCCGTGTTGCGAGGCCCATGCTGACGGTGATTTTCACCGCTTCGTCCTGAACATCAAAGCGTGTGTCGCGGATGCTGTTCATCAACCGTTCACACGCGACTTTTGCGCCAGATCGGGGTGTTTTGGGGAAGACCAACGCGAATTCTTCGCCACCCAGGCGCCCGACAAGGTCAATCGAGCGGAACTGGTCGATCAGCAGTGCTGAGATGTCTTTGAGGACGCGGTCGCCGACATCGTGACCATAGGTGTCGTTGACTTTTTTGAAGTGGTCGATGTCGAGCATTGCGAGCGAGAAAGGTTCTTCCATTGCGATGGCTGCCTCGAATTCCTGTCGGAGCGTTTTCAGGAACGGGCGGCGGTTGGAAACGGCTGTCAGCGGATCGGTGTTTGCCACGACCTGAAGATGCTCATAGGCGGTGGTCAGGGCACGAATGCTGAGCATGCTGAGCAGTTTGCCGTTTTGGACAACGGGCATGTGCCGGATGCCTTTGGTGCGCATCAATTGCAGAACAAAGGCGACTTCATCCGTGGGTTCGCAGGTGATGACTTCGTGCGTCATGATGGTTGAGACAGGCGCATCTGCAAGGCCGTCGGTGTAATTCGCGATGACAGGGACCAGATCACGTTCGGAGACGATGCCAAGAAGATGGTCGGCATCGTCAAGCACTAGGGCCGCGCCGATTTTGTGGCGCAGCAGGATTTGTGCGGTTTCGCGCAGCGAGGTTGTGGGGCTGACGCTGACGACTTTCCTTGCTGCCCCACTTTCGAGCAGGTTTGTGAGATCCATCGGTCGGTCTTCCCAGATTGCCTGTCGAGACCGTAACAGGCACAGCCCTAACACCGGTTGAACGCGCGTTAGGTTTTCAGGGCTTTGGTTACCGGATGTCGGAGGGGGCGTTTGGGGAACGCCCCCCGCGTTTGAACTAGAAGTTCAGCGACACGTCTTTGTGCGAGGACTGACAGCCCGCGACGAAGAGCGCTTGTTCGTCGCTCATACGTTCCTGTTCGCGCAGGCCCAAAGTCGGTGCCAAGGCGTCACGATACTCTTGCAGGGCAGGGATCAGGGTCGTCGCCCCGGCACGCCATTCTTTCTGGGCATCGTATTCTGCGATTGCATCCGCGATCTCTTCGGTCGCGTCTTCGATACGGGGTTCATCCCGGTCGAGGTCGCGGCGAGCGGAAGACAGGGCCGACTTGATGTCGCTGGTGCCTTCTACCAGATCGAGCTGATCTGCGAGGGCGTTGAGCGGTTCCACGAGGTCCGCGGGTGCGCCGTTGGCAAGCTGATCGGGCAGGGCGCGCAGGGCGTCTTCAACCGCTTCGAAACCTTCCTGACCGCGCAGCACGGTGAGCATTTCCGCAACCGGCAGATAGGCATCGGATGCTGCGTTGTTGTAGCTGCGGTCGGCGTTGGTGATGTTGCGGTTGAGTTCCGCGTAGGCGCTGTACTGGTCATCCCAATCGTCCGGGATGTCGGCGGCGAGCGCATCGCGTTCCTCGTTCAACTCCGCGATCCGCATTTCAAGCCGGGACAGGCGCGCGCCTTCGGCGTCGCCCATGTCGTCTTCGATATGTTCAATATCGGCGTCGATCAGGCGGATGTCCCGCTCAATCGCGCGGACCTTGCGGTGGACGGCGCGGTAGGTAAGGGCGGCTTCTGCCGCGATGGCTTCTGCTGCGCGGGCCTCCTCAAAGGAGGCCACGGCCTCTTCCACGGACCCAAAGGCGTCGGTGAGGTCGTCGGCCATACGGTCAGGCAAAACGCTGAGGTCGAGGCTTTGTGCTGTCGCGGCTGTTTGCAGCAGGAGCGGCTTCGTCGTTTCGAAGTCAGCCGCGATGAAGTCCTTGAGGCAGGATTCCAGCTTTGGGTTGCGCGGGGGTGGTGCGTTTTCGGAGAGCAGCGCCACGCGGTTCGGCAGGTAGTTCACCAGCCCGGGCGTGTAGGCGACGATGCCCATGGCCGCGATCTGCAGGCAGATGAAGGGGATCACGCCCTTATACATGTTGATCGTTTTCACGACCGCCGGGGCGACCCCGCGTAAGTAGAAGAGTGCGAAGCCGAAGGGCGGCGTGAGGAAGCTGGTCTGGATGTTCAGGCCGATCATCACGCCGAGCCAGACGGCCGTGACGTTGGCTTGCGGGTCAGCGAGCAGGATTGGGGCCACAATAGGTACCACGACCACGGCGATTTCGATGAAGTCGAGGAAGAAGCCCAAGAGGAAGATGACGAGCATCACCACAGCGAATTTTGTCCAGAAACCGCCGGGCAACCCTTCGAGGAATTCACGGACGAGGTGTTCGCCGCCGAAGGCGCGGAAGGCGGCTGTCAGGATCGCAGCACCCAAGAGGATGATGAAGACGAGGGACGTGGCCTTTGCGGTTTCCATCATCACGCCTTCGAGCGTTTTGTCGATCTTGAAGGCGCGCCAGCCGCTCCACAACAAAGCGATGACAAGGCCGATGGTGCCGATGACGGCGAGCGTCACTCCGAAAGCATCATCGCTGGATTGGATGTTTTTAACGTTGGTGTCGTAATTCGAGACGGTGAAGGCGATCAGCGCCATGGATATCAGCGCGAGGATCGCGGGGTAGAACTGGCCGCGTTTGCCCTCGGTGAGGCGGTAGCCTGACATGATGAGCGCACCTGCGGCCCCGATGGCTCCCGCTTGGTTCACCGTCGCGATCCCGGCCATGATGGAGCCGAGGACGAGGAAGATCAGCAGAAGCGGTGGGACGAGCGAGATAAAGACCTTGCCCCAGAATTCGCGGTCAAAGCTGCCGTCGTATTTCACTGGCGGCGCGTTTTGTGGGCGCAGGGCGGCGTAGACGAGGATGTAGAGCATATAAAGCCCCACAAGCACGAGGCCGGGGAGGAGGGCGCCGAGGAACATCTCACCTGCGGAGGTCGAGGTGACGTCGAAGATCGACGGCATCGACAGTTCACCCGTGGCTTCCTTGTGGAGGCTTTTGCGGATGGTGCTGGCTTGTTCAGCGGCACTGCCGAGTTGGTCGGCGAGGATGATCAGCACGATGGACGGCGGGATAATCTGACCCAAGGTGCCAGAGGCCGCGATGGTGCCGGTCGCCAGCGATTGGGAGTAGTTGTTGCGCAGCATTGCGGGCAGGGAGATGAGGCCCATGGCGACCACTGTTGCGCCGACGATGCCGGTGGTAGCGGCAAGCAGTGCGCCCACGAAGACCACGGAGATGCCCAAACCACCCGGCACGGAGCCAAAGAGGTTGGCCATGGTGATCAGCAGGTCTTCGGCGATCTTCGACCGCTGCAGCATGATCCCCATGAAGATAAAGAGCGGGATGGCGATGAGCGTATCCCTCTCCGGCTCCCAATAGATGCCCCTGAGGTTCGTCGTCCCCGCCGAGAGCCATTGGCCAGCAGAGCCTTGGGAGAAGTAGGCGGTGGCATCACCGGCAAAAAGGTAGCCGGAGCCTGCAGCGAGCAGGATGGTGAGGATAGACGCACCGGGCAGGGCGAAGGCGACCGGGTAGCCGGAACCGAGCGCTGTGCCCATCAGAACCAGCAGGACGAGAAGAAAAAAGAGTTCCATTAGTGTGCCCCCGCGCCTGCAGGCTCAATCCGGCCCGGGTCCCCGCGATAATCTGCGACCGCAGCCAACAGGTAACTGGTGAACTGGATCATCATTGAGACGGCGAAGATGCCAAGGAAGGCCGCCATCATGTATTTGAGGTACAGGCCGAAGCCTGACTGTGTGGTTTCAAAGTTCAGCACCGGGCTGACGATGACCGATGACTTTTGCGCCATGCCAAGAACAAGGATCATCCAGCACAGTGTCATGCCCAGAAGGATCGTGCCGATTGCATTGATCCGGCCTTTGGCGCGGGTGGAAAGCGAGGCGAAGATGATGTCAACGCGCACGTGGCCTTCTTCCAGCAAGGTATGGGCGGATGCGAAGAGGAAGAGCGCGCCGTACCAGAAGCGGATGAGGTCTGCCATGAAGGCCTGTTCATAGGAGAAGATGAAGCGGCAGATCACAATGAGCAGTTCTGCGACAACGATCAGCAGGGCGAGCCAGTGAAAGCCGAGGTCTTTGGTGAATAAGCCAATGATAATGCCGACGACAATCAGCGGCATATGGACATAAACGCCGCGGTACTGTGAGCGGCCAAGGTCTCCGGCCAGGTCGTCACCGACGAGACCTTCGAGCATGCCTTCGACGCGGAGGAATGAGATACCAGCGTCAACGACGCCCAAGACCACGACAGACCAGAAAGCGCAGCGGATCAGGGTCGCGTTCATGTCCGATATGCGCAGGCTGTCTTGCCTGAGCGTGCGATAGTCTGTGCGGATCACGGCCCAGATCGCGATGGCGATGAAGATGGGGTAGAGGGCTGCTTGCGCCAGACCAAGTGGGGGTCCCGTGAGTGATGCGCCGGGCAAGCCGCCGACGAAGGTCAAAAACGCGTTGGCCAGGAAGGCATACATGACGGCCAGGTTGGCCCAGCCCAGAATACGGATGAAACGGGTTCCGGACAGCGGTCCGGCAGTGCCTTGCACATCAGCGGTCATGTTGGTCCCCCCAAACATTCGTGAAACGGGCCGCAGCACTCCTCTGCCGCGGCCCGTTTTTTATCGTATCACATCGCCTTAGAGGTCGAGTGCTGTGTTACGCTTGTTGACGTAAGCTGTGTCGGACAACGCGGTCCATGCGCCGATCTCGGAGCGTGCCTTGAGGTGGCTGTCGAAGATACGTGCGGCCAGATCGCTGTGCTCACGTGCTTCTTCGATGACTTCTTGTGACGCTTCCGCGAAGGAGGCGTAGATGTCGTCGTTGAACTCACGCAGTTCCACACCGTGATCGTTGATCAGACGGTTCAGATATTCACCGTTGTTGGCGTTGGTCTCCGCCATCGTCAGTGAGTTTTCTTCGTTGGCTGCGGCTGTGATGATCGCCTTGTGCGTATCGGACAGACCGTCCCAGAACGCTTTGTTCATACCAAGCGACAACTGCGAACCAGGCTCGTGCATACCTGGGTAGTAGTAGTATTTCGCAGCTTCGTAGAACTTCATGAAGTAGTCGTTGAACGGGCCAACCCATTCTGTCGCGTCAACCGCACCGGAGACGAGGTTTTCGTAGATCTGACCGCCAGGCAGGGACACAGGAGAGCCGCCCAGTTTCGCCAGAACGTCGCCGCCCAGGCCAGGAATACGCATTTTCAGACCTTTCAGGTCGTCTGCGCTTTCGATTTCCTTGTTGAACCAGCCGCCCATCTGCACGCCGGTGTTGCCCATGGCAAGCGCCTTGATGCCGAACTCTGCGCCCAGCTCGTCCCACAGTTCCTGACCGCCGCCGAACTTTGTCCAGGCGTCCATCTCTGTGTAGGTCAGACCGAATGGGATCGCGGTGAAAGGCGCCCAACCGGGGTGCTTACCCTTCCAGTAGTAGTCAGCGGCCATGTAGGCCTGTGCGTTGCCGGATGCGACCTCGTCAAACGAGTCAAACGCACCAACGCGTTCGCCGGCTGCGAAGTAAGACACCTGGATCTCACCATCGGTGAGTTCCTGAATGCGTGCAGCCAGACGCTGCGCAGGCAGACCCAGACCCGGGAAGTCCCGTGGCCACGTTGAGACGATCGCCATCTCGATTGTGCCTTGCGCGAGTGCAGGTGCTGCAAGCGTTGATCCGGCGCCCGCAAGTGCGGCACCGGTTAGAAATTTACGGCGTTCCATGAATACCTCCCTTAGAACTATGTTGGCTTGTTACCATTGAGTGATCTGGCACTACCATTCGCAAAATCCACGATTCGAGCGCGGATTCCCACTACGTATTTACCGCAATTGTGGGTTGAGGGGGGGATTGTTGAGGGTTTTGGGGGTGTTTGGGGCGGGAAAGAGGCCGGGGGTAGGTGTGGGCGGAGCTTCTACGGGGAAGTGAATGGCCGGTTTGAGCCCATACCTACGGGCATTTCGTCGGCAGATACCGATTGCGCTTTTTGTCGAGAACATCGAAACGCATCCACCGTTTCGACCAGTTGTAGATCCGCGTTTCGTCGTCAGATGGTTCAACCAGAATGGCATGATAGTCCAGTATCGTCGTGCCGGTCGGGCCTGTTCTGCTTGTCGCAACTTCAGGAAGCCGCATTTTCCAGATAGAAGTCAATTCGGTGTCGTAGCGGACGGGTTTGGGAACAAGAATACACGCCTCACTGGTTTCTCCCAAAGCTCCACGGTGAAAGTACATGCCTAGCGCCGATACCCAAGACCAACTTGCCAAAATAAGTAGAACCAAGGGTCCGATATCAAGAACCTCTTCGAAGTTGGGTTGGGCGCTAAAATGCCAGCAATCGTATATAGATAGCCAGCAAGCCCCAGGACGAAGAAAAAGGTGATTGCCCCGTCAACCGGCGTTCCCAAGGCTGATGCTGCAAATGCAAGCAAGGCCCCGACAATCACAACCAGGACTGACAGTGCCGACAACACTTTTGCAATCCAACTGTGTTCTATCCATCGTTTTTGGCCAAGAAGTACCAAGGGAAGTCCAAGGAAACAGACTGCGGCAGCGAAAACAGCCCAATTGTTCAACGAGGCTGGAAGCCAGCTACTAATCCAAAAAACAAGAACAAGAAACAAGGATGCGGCTTTCAATCGAATTAATGCTCCGCCTTTTTCTGTGTAAATACTTGGTTATGCTCATAGCTTTTATATTCTATCTGAGCACGCAGACCAAGGTCGGCTTCGTCTGCAAAGCTGCCCTCGCCAAACATCATCGAAGACGGCGGATCCTGCCACAAGGGCCAAAGGCGGACCGTGGGCTGACGAGGGCAACCCTTCAGCGTGGCACTTTATCCATCCACACATACGGACAACTCACAAGCCTGCGCGCGGGTGGCGTCATCGTCGGCCCGACGGGGCGGTCCGCCGATGGCCCGGCGCCTCCGGCTTGTCCCGGGCCTTTCAGTGGATCAAATGAATGGCAGCAATGTCCGCAGAGCTGACTCTGCAGGCTAATAGCTTGCCTCAACTTCCCACACCTAAGGCCGGTCCTGCTGGATCAGACCCGCACCAATCGCGATCGACACACATTCGCTCGCGGACTTTGCACCCAACTTCTGCTTGATGTTGCGCCTGTGGGTTTCGACCGTGCGGACAGAGAGGCTCAGGGTCCAGGCGATCCCCTTGCTCGAATGGCCGTCGGCGACCTGGCGGAGAATCTCCAATTCGCGGTCGGTGAGGTTGATCGCGCTCGCGTCCGGCGTCACTTCGGCAGGGGCGGCGGCGAGGCCGGCTGCGATTTCGGGTGGCAGATAGGTGCCGCCGCGGTGGACGGTCTGGATCGCAAAAATCAACTCGTCGGGGAGCGCGTCTTTGAAGACATACCCCGCAGCCCCGGCGGCGAGCGCTTTGCGCGCGTATTCCACACCGCGGTGCATTGAGAAAACCAGCACGCGCATGTCGGGGTTCTTCTGGGCGGCGAGGGGCAGCGCGTTGATGCCGTTCATGCCGGGCAGGTTGATGTCGAGGACGAGGACGTCGCAATTCATCACATCCGGAAGGGCCAGCAGGCTTTCGGCGTCTACCGCCTGCGCGATCAGGTCGATGTCTTCGGCGTCGTCAATGCAGGCGGCAATGCCCTGCAGCACCATCGGGTGGTCATCAACGAGGATCACGCGGATAGGGTTTGTCATGGCACCGGTGTGCTTGGGGTAAAGATGCCGGTGGGCGTTCTGCGGCGGGGTGCAGCCGGCATTTCGACACGCAGGATTGTGCCACGTTCCCCGTCGCTGCGGCGTTCGATGATCAGCTTGCCGTTAAAGGCCGCAAGCCGTTCTTCCATGTTGCGCAGCCCCATGCCGCGCAGGTCGTCGTGGGAGGAAGGCGTGCCCCGTTTGATACCCTGACCATCGTCATAGATTTGAAGCGTCACGCCATCATCATCGCGGTCCAGATGGACCTCCACGTTTTCGGCGGCGGCATGGCGGCGGATGTTCGTCAGTGCCTCCTGCGCGATGCGGTAGAGCGCGGATTTCTGGTCCTGCGAGATCAGGTCGTTGACCGGAAGGGTCGAGACGCGTGTTGTGAGACCGGTTGAGGCCTCAAACCGTTGGCCCAGCGAACGGAGTGCTGCGGCAAGACCGAGGTCATCGAGGTCCTTGGGGCGCAGGTCCGCGGAGATGCGGCGGACCTCATGGATCGCCTCGTCAATGCGATTGAACCCGCCTTCAAGGGTTTCGAGCCCTTCTTCGGGGGACTTTTTCAGCCGGGATTTGGCCAGCGCCAGTTCGTATTTTGCGGAGACGAGGATTTGGCTGATCCCATCGTGCAGGTCGCGGGAGACGCGGGAGCGTTCTTCCTCCTGCACATCGACGAGTTTGTTGTAGAGCTTGCGCAGGGCGGTGTTGGCAAAGCTTGTCTCGCGGTAGGCGAGGAGCGAGATGAAGGCGGCGATCCCGACCACGCAGGTTGCGAAGATCAGCCAGATCACGACAAAGATGCTCGACACCCGCTCTTCCACGTCAGCGCGGAGGGCGGCGACCAGACCATCGATTTCGTCCAAATAGACGCCTGTGCCGATCATCCAGTCGAACCGGTCTACGCGAACGGCATAGCTGATCTTCTGGCTGACTTCGCCTGTGGTCGGCTGTTCCCATTGGTACGATACAAACCCACCGCCGTTTTCGGCCGCCGCAACGAGTTCCTGAATCAAATACACGCCGTCGGCGTCTTGCACGTCCCACCAGTTCTCACCCACACGCCAGGGCTGTTTGGGGTGCATGATGCTTGTGCCTTCCATGTCGTAGACAAAGAAATAGCCGTCGTCGGAGAAGGTGAGATTGCTGAGGATGCGCTTGATGCGTTCGGCTGATTGCGCCTCAAGCCCCGGTACATCAGTGATCTCGCTGACCAGTGGCTCAATCGAACTGAGCGCGAGTTCGATGTAATTCTCAAGCTCTTGCTGCTTTTCCGAGACCACCCGTGCTTCGAGCGCTGCGACCTGACGTTCCACCAACAAGTCGGCCTGACGCTGTACGAAGATCGTCACCAGAGCCAAAGCAAGCGCCACCGGCACAATGCTGAGCAGCAGGATTTTGAACTTCAAATACACGTTGGCGTGGTCCTTCGGCGCACAGTGGATCGCAGATTAGACCGAAAAACACGGTTTGTCGGAAAAATCTACAGGTTTGCGCTAACGCGGGGTGTTGGGAGGCAAAGTGTGAAGGGCGCGGCGGGATTTATCTGTTCGAAAGGTTTTCGTGATTAACCAATGGGGCGTTTGTTTTGGGGCGTCACTGGAAATGGGGTAATGCGATGGAAACTGCAAGCGTTCAACAGTCGGGTCCGGCGGTTCATGCGATGCTGGATGCCCATGGTGTCAATCCGCTTTTTGCTTTGGCGCGGGCGGATCAGGCGGCGCAGTCGAGTGACGCTGCAGACGAGACGGTGATCCGGGCGCTGCAAAGGCTGACCGTCGCAATCACCCGACACTGCAACAACCAGACGCGGGCAACGGATCGGTTGGCGGCGGCGATTGAAAAACGGGTGGCCTCATCCACGGAATTGATGGCGGTGCAATGTGCTGTGCAGGGGATTGAGGCGGAACTGGCGCAGATGCGACGGCGCATGCACCGTGTTGACGCGGCACGCCGGGAAGAGGCCGATGATCTTCGCGGGATGCTTCAGGCGCTCCAAGACGCGCTTTCGCGGATTGATGATATGGCTGCGGTGAATGACGGCGCAGAAGCCGAAAGTAACGGTGGGGACGTTCTGGATTTTGACCTTGCGCGCGCAGATACGTTTGTGTTGCGGTCCGGTGCGGTTGAGCGGGCGGCTTTGCCGGAAGCGGAGGTGCAAGACGATGCGCCGATCATTTTTCCGGCTTATGCGCGGCGGTGGCGTCAGGCCGGGTGACGCAAACGACTTGTCCTTTTGATGAACGCATGGTGCGATCGATCTTGGTGGCACCGGAGGTTTGTGGCGGCTGATACTGCACCATTGATCGCCTGCCGGAGAAGTTGAAAGTGCTTGCTCTCTTTCAAAACCTGCTTCGTTATGACGTGGGGGAGGGGCGGTGATGTCGAACAAGAACTTCGAAGCGATGTTAGCGGGGGAGGTCCATGACGCGAGGGACCCCTATCTCTTCGAGTTGAAGATGCAGACCGCTGCTGCGAAGGCCGCGTTCGACGCTGTGCCGAACGACGACGTTCCAAACCGGATCGCGGCAGGCGAGGCGTTCTTCGGAGAGGGCAGCGGGCCATGTCTGGTGTTGGCGCCTTTCAACATCCAGTACGGCCATGTGACCATTGGGAAAAGGTCGTTCGTCAATTACGGCGCGACCTTTCTGGACTCGAACTGGATCACCTTGGGCGATTTCGTTGCGGTCGGTCCGCATGTGCAATTCATCACCGATACACATCCGGTCAAACCGGAAGAGCGTTTCGGCCAATCCGACGAGAATGACCCAATGTCGTTCCGCGTTAACAACATGGCCTTGCCGATCACAGTGCAAAGTTACGCCTGGATCGGCGCGGGGGCCATCATTCTGCCCGGGGTCACGATTGGAGAGGGTGCGGTCGTTGCGGCGGGCGCCGTCGTGACGCGCGATGTCGCAGCCCGGACCATCGTCGCGGGCAACCCCGCGCGTTTTCTGCGCAGCGTCGACGACTAGCGCACGACCCCGTCAGTTCTGGATCATCGTATCTTCCCAGGCGGCGAGGAAGCGGCGGCGCTTCAGAGCGTCCAGGAACGTCATCAGCGCAGGTTCCAGCGGGATCGTCGCACGATCTTCGGCCGCGTCTTCGGACGTCAGTGGGGGCAAAAGCAGGTTCTCACCCTGGCCGAATGCCTGCGTGGCCAGCAGATGGGCGATGAAGCTTTCGGCGGCCGACGCTTCGGCTGTTGCGGCTGTCACAAACGCCGTGCGCATCATCGTGATGGGAAAATCGGACGGCAGGATAACTGCGAGACTGTCGTTCACCTCAGGCCGGGCGGCGGCGTAGCTGCCAAGGACGTTGTAGGCGACGGCGATTTTGCCGGTTGTCAGATCGTCGATCATGTCACCCGAACAGCAATAGAGCCGCACGCCGAGCCGTCCCATCACCTCCATTAGGCGCCAATAGGTGTCTGAGGCGCGCGAATCCTGTGTCGCAAACAGATAACCCAACCCGGATTGGCGCACATCATAGGTGCCGACCTTGTCGCGGAAGGCTGTGGGGCGGTCGCGCAAGGCCTCGATCAGTTCCTGTCGGGTCGCAGGTATCGGAGCGCCCGCGAAGGCCGCGCGATTGATTACGATGGCCGCAGGTTCAGCGGTGAAGGCAAATAGGCTTTGTCGCCACGTGGCCCAATCAGGGTGCTCAATACCCGGCAGCTGCCGCGCGAAACCGTCATTCACCAGTTTTAATTGCAAGTCCATCGCGCTTGAGACAACGATGTCAAAGGCGTCAGGCGTGTCGCGCAAGCGGCGGTCAACGTCTGCTGTACTGGTCACAAAATAGGCAACCCGGGTGTTCGGGTTTTCGTCGACAAAAGAGGTAATCAGTGGCGCAAACAGTGCCGTGTCGGTGCTGGAAATGATCCGCAAAAACGGGCCGGTGGCGGCATCGTTAAAGACTTGTGTGTCCTCCCACTCTTGCGCGGTCGCGCAGGCCGACCAGAGGATCAGGACGAGAGTTGTAAGGATACGCATGCGCCGCCCTCCGGTCTGTTTGACAAATGCAGGTGGCCACCATGGGCGGTCGCGACGTCCTGGGCAATTGTGAGGCCAAGGCCGGATCCGATACTGTCTGCCGCGTTGCTGCCACGCTGGAAGCGTCCGGCGAGTGTTGCGATTTCATCGGTGTTGAAGCCGGGGCCTTCATCCTCAACCACGATCACCGGCTTTGGTGCAGCATTAACCGTGATGGTGACCGTGCTGTCAGGCGGTGCGTATTTTATCGCGTTGTCGATCATGTTGCGCACGGCGTTCTGGATCAGAATAGCGTCACCAGCAAAGGGCACATCGGCGTCGCCGGCCACGGCCAATGACAGATCGCGCATGTCAGCGATGGGTGTCAGGCGCAGCACCAGGTCTTCGACAAGGGCGCGCAGGTCCAGCGTTTCCCGCTCCAGATGGTCGGCGCGGAAGGTGATCATCGCGTGGTCGAGCAGCTGACCCGCCGCGCGGCTGCTTTCGTCGATGGCACGCACCATGGAACGCATCGCCTCGCGGTTTTCTTCGCGCTTCACACGTTGCAGCGTGGCTTCGGCGTAAGACCGGACGGTGGCGAGCGGCGTGCGGACGCGGTGGGCGGCTTCGGCGATGAAGTCTTCCGATTGGCTGAGCGACTGGTCAAGGCGACCCATCAGGGAGTTCAGCGATTGCACAAGCGGTGCCATTTCCTGCGGGACGGGCTTTTGAAACGGGCTCAGGTCTTGCGGGCCGCGTCGGGTGACAGAAGTGGTGAGGCGATTGAGCTGGCCCATGGTGACTGACGACGCCCAGAGAGAGAGGAGCCCGGTCAAGGCAAAAAACCCGACGCCAAGAAAGGCTGCGTTGCGGGCGATCCGATCGAGCGTTTGCGATTGCGCGTCCTGCGTCTGTGCGAGGGCGATCTGGATCTCGGTCCGGCGGTTGGCGCCAATGAGCGTGCGGCTCGCGTTGACTTGCCGTACGGCTGCTCCACGCACGTCGCCGGATTGAAAACTGCGGACGCCCAGTGGTTTTCCCGCCTCGTAGGCCAGATCGTTATAGCCGGACAGGAATGCACCGTCCTGATAGATCGCATAGAACACGCGGTCGTCCGAGGGTGTCGACAGCATGGAAAAGGCCGCATAGGGGATGTCGATCTCAACCTCGCCGTCGCGGATTGCGGCTGCATCGAGCATCGCGGTGACCGATGCAGCAAGAATGCTGTCCTGGCCTTGTTGCGCGACCTGCACTGCGTAGCTACGCACCGCGAAGAATAACAGCAGCGCAAGCACGGCCGCCCCACCGATCAGCGTGATCATCAGGCGGTCGCGCAGGGAGCCGGAGACGGTGGGGCTAGCTGCCATCATCAAGCCGATAGCCAAGGCCGCGCAGCGTCGTGATCTTCAGATCCGATTGTTCGAGGTGTTTGCGCAGACGCCCGATGTAGACCTCAATGGCATTTTCAGACACGTCGCTGTCATAGGTAAACAGGCGGTCTGCAAGCTTTTGTTTGGAGAAAACCTGCCCGGGGGCATTGAGGAACAACTCCAAAAGCCGCAATTCGCGATTGCGCAATGTGATCGCCTCGCCCCGAACCGTCAGGTGGCCCGCGACCGGGTCAAAGACCACGCCGCCGCGGTCAATCGTCGGTTTCGCGGTGCCCGACTTGCGGCGGAGGACCGCGCGGCAGCGGGCCTCCAGCTCCGCGTGGTCAAAGGGTTTGGTGACATAGTCATCCGCGCCCAGATCAAGCGATCCGATTCGATCCGAGACCTGACTGCGGGCGGTCAGCACGATGACGGGTGTGTCGAGATCGGAGGCACGATGGTCCTTGAGGAATGCCCTGCCGTCACCGTCGGGCAGCATGATATCAAGCAGTATGAGGTCATAATCGCTGGTGGCGACAAAGGCGCGGGCATCTTCCAAATTTGCAGCATGATCAACCACATGTCCGTCAACGCGCATCCGCGATCCCACGGCTGTCGCGAGCTCTATGTTATCCTCAACCAGCAAATACTTCATGGCGGGCTGCGTCATTCCTTTGCGATATGACAGGTCTGTGTCAGGTTGGTGTGGTGCAACCGTTCCCAACTGATCCGCAGTGCGGACGGTTGTCAAATGGGAGGAAAACATGACGACATTGAAACTGGGCCGCCGCGCCCTGATGACCGCTGCTTTGGCCTTTGGCCTTGCAGGCAACGCTGCTGCCGACGGGCACCAGGTGGTCGATAGCATTCACTTTCTGATCCCCGGCGGCGCTGGCGGTGGCTGGGACGGCACGGCCCGTGGCACGGGTGAAGCCCTGACAGAGGCCGGATTGGTCGGGAACGCGACCTATGAGAACATGTCCGGCGGCGGTGGCGGCACGGCCATCGGGTTCCTGATCGAAAACGCCGACAGCAACCATGGCACGCTGATGGTGAACTCCACCCCGATCGTGATCCGGTCCTTGACAGGTGTGTTCCCGCATAACTTCCGTGACCTGACACTCGTGTCCGGCACAATCGGTGACTATGCGGCGATTGTTGTGGGTAAGGATAGCCCGCTGAACAGCATGGCAGATTTGCTGGCGGCGTTTGATGCGGATCCCGGTGCGACGGCGATTGGCGGCGGGTCGGTTCCCGGCGGGATGGACCACCTGGTTGCAGCGATGACGATGGAAGCGGCGGGCAAAGACCCGCTGGATGTGAAATACATCCCTTACGATGCAGGTGGTAACGCGATGGCGGCCCTGCTGTCAGGTGAAATTGCGGCGCTGTCCACTGGTTTCTCGGAAGCGGTTGATCTGGCCAATCAGGGTGAAGTGAAAATTCTCGGCGTGACAGCGCCGGAGCGCGTGGACGCGGCACCGGATGCGATGACCATGGGCGAGCAGGGGATCGACACGACGTTCGTAAACTGGCGCGGGTTCTTCGCAGCACCGGGTCTGCCTGAAGACAAGCTGGTTGCCTACCAGGACGCGATTGCGAAGATGTACGACACCCCAGAGTGGGAAGACGTACGGGCGCGCAATGGTTGGGTGAACATCCACAACCCCGGTGCGGATTTCGAGACCTTCCTGACAGAGCAGGAGCAGGTGATCGGTGATCTGATGAAAAAGCTCGGCTTCCTTTAAGCTGAAACCATGGGTGCGAGGGACCAGTCCCTCGCGCTCCCTGAGGTATTTTCAGCAAGAAGAAGGGGAGACCCGCGTGGTGCTTCCCCCTCAGAGAAGAAACCTTCTCCTTGCACGGTCATCGGCACCTCTGCCTGTACCGTGGCCCCAGTCTAGGGCGTTAAGGTTAATGAACTCTTTCTGTCTTCTTCTTGCTCAAAATACCTTGGGGTGAATTGCGCCCTTGTGGCGCAAGAGGGGCGAAGCCCTTTTCAAAACAAGGAATTGATCATGGCCCTCGACAGATGGATCGCCCTGATGCTTTTGGGCGTGTGTATGGTGTACGGCTACACGGCCTGGTTCACGATGGACAGCAGCCTCGCCCCGTTTATGCAGCGCAACCCGATCTGGCCGAGCACGTTTCCGAAGGTGCTGTCGATCATCGGCATGGCCTGCGCGCTATTCATTCTGCTGGGCTTTGAGCAGGCAGAAGAGAAAGAGAAGGACATCGATTACCGGCGGCTCTGGGAATACCACCTCGGGCAGGCCGTGATGTTGCTCGCGCTGATGGTGGCCTATGCGCTTTGCTTACGCCCACTTGGATTTCTCGGCTCGACCACAGCCTTCTTGTTCCTTGGCGCGTTTATTCTGGGTGAGCGAAAGTATGTGACGATGTTGATCATCGCGCTGATCGCCGCAGGATCAATCTGGTATCTCGTGCAAGAGGTACTCGGCATCTACATGCGCCCGTTTCCGGGCTTTATCGGGGGTTAGGCGATGCTTGAAGGACTTCTGACGGGCTTGCAAACGGCCCTTTCGTTGCAAAACCTTCTTATGGTGATTGCCGGGTGTCTGATTGGCACGTTCATTGGGATGTTGCCGGGGCTTGGCCCGATGTCGATCATTGCGATCATGATCCCGGTGGCGATTTCGATGGGCGACCCGTCAGCGGCGCTGATCCTTCTTGCAGGGGTCTATTACGGGGCGATCTTTGGTGGCTCGACCTCATCGATCCTGCTCAATGCGCCGGGGGTCGCGGGGACCGTGGCCTCGAGCTTTGACGGCTATCCGATGGCCCGTAATGGGCAGGCGGGTAAGGCGCTGACGATTGCCGCGATTGCGAGCTTTGCGGGTGGCACCTTGGGTGCAGTTTTGTTGATGGTTTTTGCGCCGGCGTTGTCGTCGGTCGCGTTGCTGTTCCATTCGCCCGAGTATTTCGCGCTGATGGTGGTGGGCCTGTCCGCGATTGCGGCGTTTGCCGGGACGGGGCAGGTGACCAAGGCGATCCTGATGACTGTCCTTGGCTTGATCATGGCGACAGTGGGCGAGGGCGCCTTGTTCAACCTTCCGCGCTTTACCATGGGGATCATGGACCTGCAGTCAGGCTTTGGGTTTATCACGCTGGCGATGGCGATGTTTGCCTTGCCAGAGGCCCTGTTCCTGGTGCTGAAGCCAAAGGATCTGCAAGGCGACAATGGCGAGATCAAGGATCTGCGGATCAGCAGGCAGGAGGCGCGGGCGATTGCGCCGGTGATCGGGCGGCAGTCGGTGCAGGGGTTCTTTATTGGCGTGCTGCCGGGTGCTGGGGCGACGATTGCGAGTTTCCTTGGCTATGCGGTGGAGCGGAACATCGCGCCGAAGCACGAGCAGGATGAGTTTGGGAAAGGCTCGATCAAGGGGCTGGCGGCGCCTGAGACCGCGAATAATGCGGCTTGTACAGGATCGTTCGTGCCCTTGCTCACTCTGGGTATTCCGGGATCGGGGACGACGGCCATTCTGTTGGGCGCTTTGATTGCCCTGAACGTCACACCGGGGCCGCGGTTGATGGTGGATGAGCCGCAGATCTTCTGGGCGGTCATCATGTCGATGTTCATTGGTAACCTCGTGCTGTTGATCCTGAACTTGCCGCTGATCCCCTACATCGCGAAGGTGCTGGCGGTGCCGCGGAACTATCTGATCCCTTTCATCCTCTTCTTCACTTTGATGGGGGCCTACATCGGGCAAAACAACGCGACGGAGTTGTTGATCCTTGTAGGCTTTGGGATTGCGGCGACGGCGTTGAAGTTTGCGGATTATCCGCTGGCCCCGCTGCTCATTGGGTTCATCCTTGGTGGGATGATGGAGGATAACTTTGCGCGCTCCATGCAACTTTATGACGGGGTATCATTCATCTGGTCGCGGCCGATGACGCTGGGGCTGTTGATCCTCGCGGCGGTTCTCGTTCTGCTGCCCAGCTACCGGGCACGGCGGGCGAAGGCGCGGGCGGCAGGCGTGGCCGAGGGCGATTAAACCGCAACCTTACAAAGATGTAATCTGACGATGAGGCGCTTGTAAGACAGGCGCCTCATTTCTTGTTTCATCGGAAGGCAAGACGCCTTCGACAAACCCAAGAAGGAGATGAGACATGGACAACGGAATGATCAAAGCAGGCGCACTGGCAGGTCTGATTGCGGTAGGTGGCGTTGCCACAGCGGTTTCAGCACAGACGGTGGCAGAGGCCACGGGGCTGACTGAAGAACAGGTAATTGCGATTGCCCTCGAAGAGGTGCCGGGCGAGGTGCAAGAGGTTGAGCTTGAACGCGAAGACGGTATTCAGGTTTACGAGATCGAGATCCTGACCCTCGCCGGGGCCGAGATGGAAGTTGAGATCAACGCTGACACCGGTGAGATTCTTGAGGTCGATGCCGATGACAAGGATTGCGACAAGGATGACGACGATGGCGAAGACGCGTAACGCCACCTTCCCCCTTCGTGCAGAAGGCTGCTGGTTTCAGCGGCCTTCGATCCGTAAGAGGACGCCGTCATGCGCATTTTGCTTCTAGAAGATGACAGTCAGTTGGGCCCGTGGGTGGCCGGTGGCCTGCGTGAGGAAGGCCATGTGGTTGATCACTTTGTTGATGGCAAGGATGCGTTGATTGCAGCGATGGGGCAGGCGTTTGACTTGCTAATCCTCGACCGGATGGTGCCGGGGTTGGATGGGCTGTCACTTTTGAAGTCATTAAGGGCTTCGAAAGACGGCACGCCTGCGTTGTTTCTGACCGCATTGGGCGAGGTCGACGCGCGGGTTGAGGGGTTTGATGCGGGCGGTGATGATTACCTGACAAAGCCTTTTGCTTTCGCGGAACTTTCCGCGCGGGTGAATGCCCTGGGGCGCAGGCGGGACGGGGGTGATGCCCCGCAAGAGCAGACGACGTTGCGCCATGCCGACATGACGCTCGATCTGCTGTCCCGGACGTGTGAGCGGCAAGGGCAGGCGATTGAATTGATGGCGAAAGAGTTCAAACTGCTTGAATACTTTATGCGGCGTCCGGGGCGATTGGTGACGCGGACCATGCTGCTCGAACAGGTGTGGGACATGAGTTTTGATCCTACAACAAGCGTTGTGGAGACGCATATCAGCCGGTTGCGTACAAAGATCGACAAACCGTTTGAAACGGCCTTGATCCGGACGCGACGGGGCGAAGGATACGTTTTTGGCGGGTAGCCCGGCCGAACGTCTGCGCGGTTTGCGCCGTTCATCGGCTTTGCGGTTGTCGCTGTTGGTGTCCGCGATCTTTGTCGTGGTCATGACGGCAGCAATCCTTTTGGCTTTGGCGATTGGCGCAGATGCGGTGGAGCGCAGGCTTGATGCAACGATGGCCGCCCTTGCGCAAACCACGCAGGTCGAGACAGCCATTGGGGACAGTACCGACATCATCATCCGCGATCCTGCCAACCTCAGTGGCTTGCCCCGTCCCTTCGCACGCGTGGTGGAGCGTGGGGGCGGAACGATGGAACTGGACGACGACTTCCGTCGGTCTGAAACTTGGCGCATTTTGGTAACTGAGGATCGCGCTGGACAGCCGATCATGCTGGCCGTGCCACTTGATGATAGTGAGCAAGCCCAAGAGGTGCTGCAAGGGGTGTTGTGGACCACATTGGTTGTGGTGATTGTTCTGATTTTGGCCGTTGGCGTCATTGCAGGTCTGCTGGCGCAGCGCCGCTTGCAACAGATCACCGACACGTTGGACCGGTTGGCAAGCGGCGATCTGTCGGCGCGCACCGGGCGGCTTACTGCGAAAGATGACCTCGATGATATTGCGCAGCAGCTTGATCAAACAGCGCAATCCCTGGAGCGTCTGGTCGCACAAACGCGGCATCTGAGCGCGAGCATTGCGCATGACCTTCGGACACCGTTGGCGCGGTTGCGGTCGCGGTTAGAGGTCTTACCGGAAGGTGATGCGCGCAGTGATGCACTGGAAGAGGCGGCGCGTCTGTCGGGGATCTTTGACACGATCATGCGGGTCGCGCGTATTGAGGCGGCGACGGGACAGGTGGGATTTGAGGCGGTCGACCTGGGCGGCTTGGTGACCGAGATAGGCGAGACCTTTGGTCCTGTTGTTGAAGATGCCGGGAAGACTTTGCAGGTTGATGTGGACGCGCCCGCGACGGTGCAGGCGGACCGTCAAATGCTGGTGCAGGCGCTGGCAAACCTGATCCAGAATGCGCTTGTGCATGGTGGGCCAGACGTTCTGCTTTGGGCAAAAGCTGCGGAAATTGGTGTCGCTGACAATGGGTCGGGAGTCGCTGAGGAAGACCATACCGAAATCCTGAAACCGATGGTCCGGCTTGATGCAGCACGCTCAACCGAAGGTACCGGGCTTGGCCTTGCGTTGGTGCGGGCGGTGGCTGACCGACATTGCGCAAAACTGATGTTGGGGCGGCATACCCCGCAGGGCCTGCGTGTCACTGTGAACTTTGCAAAATTGTAAGATTGCGGTCAGGCGCGGGTAAGACCCGCACCTCATATCAGTGTCATCGAAGAAACGAAGATACTGGAGACCAAACCAATGACCAATCTGATCAATAAAGCCGCATCCTCTGTCGCAGGCGTTGTGCTGTTCCTCGTGGGCGCCGTGATGGCGGGTATGAGCCTCGCTGTGGTGTTCCTGCTGGCAATGTTTGCGCTGGCTGTCGCAGGCCTTGCACTGCTGGCTGCACCATTCTTGCGGTTCGCGATGCCAGCAGAAGCCGACGCCGTAGACGCCGCCTGATCATTGCCATCGGAGGGACAGATCATGACGACGACTGCGAAACCACATGGCTTTGTCACGCGCGGCATTCATTGGCTGTCGGCTGGGTTGCTGGGCTACGGATACCTCAAGGGCCTTGAGAACGTGAACCAGTTGGCCGACCCGGCCTTGCTGCAGTTTGAGGTGATGTTTGCCTTGGCGCTCGGGGCCTTGTTCGTCGTGCGATTGATCTGGACGAAAGGGGTCGCAGGCGCGACCCGTTTGCCAGCGGAAGCACCGCGATGGGAACATGTCGCCAGCCGTGCCGTGCATTGGGGGCTTTATGCCGGTGTCTTTGGGATCGTGTTGTCGGGGCTTGGGATTGCGCTTGGGTACTCTGTGCCCTTTCTGAGCGGGCTATTTTTGAGTGCCATGATTGGCTTGCACGAGTTTGCTTTGGCCGCCCTGCCGGTGATGCTGCTTGCGCATATTGCAGGTGCTCTATGGCACAAGGTGGTGCGTCGCGATCGGGTGTTAGAAAGCATGACGGGGCGTTTGCCGGTCTAGGGAACAGTTGCGGATCAGCGCAAATTCGCGCGAAAAGCAAGT
>JAHDEX010000081.1:0-2099 GCA_020628545.1 Paracoccaceae bacterium
AGCCGCCCGTGTGTGACATGTGGCGGCTGACCTGTCCGTCGGCCTGCTGACGGGAATAGTCAAAGTCGTGACCGCGCGGTTTGTCACCAATCGCGGCCCGGATCGCGTCTTCAAGTGGCGCGTCGCTTTCGGAGGCCCGCAAAGGGGCACGTAGATCGGCACTGCCTTCCTGACCCAAACAAGTGTAGATTTGACCCGTGCAGGTCACCCGCACACGGTTGCAGCTTTCGCAGAAATTGTGGCTCAGTGGCGTGATGAAACCGACCTTTTGACCGGTTTCTTCGAGCCGGACATAACGTGCCGGTCCTCCAGTCCGCTCTGGCAAGTCCGTGATCGTCCCGCGCTCCGCCAGACGCGCACGCAGGTCCTTGAGCGACCAATATTGCCCCACACGATCTTCGTTGCCGATATCGCCCATCGGCATGACTTCAATGAAAGTGATGTCCATATCGCGTGAAGCGCACCAATCGGTGAGCGTGAAAAGCTCGTCCTCGTTAAACCCCGCAAGGGCGACCGTATTGATCTTCACGCGCAGCCCTGCGGCCTGTGCAGCGTCAATGCCGCGAATAACCTGGGGCAGGCGGCCCCACCGGGTCACGCGTGCGAACTTGTCCTCATCCAATGTGTCGAGCGAGACGTTGATCCGTCGCACACCTGCGTCAAACAACGCCTGCGCGTACTTTTCAAGCTGACTGCCGTTGGTTGTTACGGTCAGTTCATCAAGACGGCCCGCATCCAGATGCCGCGACATCCCTTGAAAAAAGGTCATAATATCCCGACGGACGAGCGGTTCGCCCCCTGTGATCCGCAGCTTGCGCACGCCTAGCCTTATGAAGGACGAGCAAAGACGATCCAGCTCCTCAAGCGTCAAAAGCTCCTTCTTGGGAAGAAACGTCATGTTTTCTGACATGCAATAGACACAGCGGAAGTCACACCGGTCCGTCACCGAGACCCGCAGGTAGGTGATGGCACGCGCGAAGGGATCAATCAGTGGAGCGCTCATGGTCTGAGCGTAGTTGTGCGCAGCAGCTTGCGCAAGCGTTGCCGACGGCCTTGCACCGCACCAGAGCCGCGTTTACCGTCACGATCATGAGAGCAGTCCTTATCCTTCCCGCCTTGAGCCTCGCCGCCTGTACCGATCCGGCTTGGCAGTTGTTTCCACAATCCGCCGGGCCGGCAGTGGAAGAGGTTTCAGCGCCAGTGACGCTTGACCCAACACCACCACCTCCGCCGCCACCTGCGGCGCGCACGATTGAAGAATTTGATACGACCACTGAGGAGGATCGTGCTGCCGCCGTTTCTGTCAGCGCGCCGGCGGAAACAAGTAGCCTTCTGGGAACAACGAATGTCTCGCTCGGTGCGCCAACCGACCCTGGCATTTGGCTTAAAACCGGGCTGGTGACGTCCTTGCAGGAAGGCCGCGTCGTCTATCCGGCAAATGGGAATGTCGTGAACCTCGAATTGCGACCCTCGGGTGGAGATGCCGGTGCAGGCAGCCAGATGAGCCTCGCTGCGATGCGGCTTCTGGATATTCCACTGACCGCTTTGGCTGATGTGGAAGTTTTCTCTGAATAGCTGGCCTTTGGCTCGATCCCAAAGAGCGGCCGAACCGGGCGCACGACGTATTTGGTTCGGTCATGCCGATGTTGCATGTCGGAAAACTGCGGGACGCCTTCGGCGGGATTGTATGTTTGACCAATAGGAGATCAGTCGCGCAGATACTTTGCCGCTTCTTTTCGAGCGAAAGGTTTCATTCCGTCTCCGTGTGCGTCCAGAAAAGCACGGACGCGGGGTTGGTCGCGCTTTGAAAGATCGCGCAGCCACCAGGCAACGGCTTTTTGAATGAACCATTCGGTGTCAGCGACATAGGACGCCGCCCATCCAAGAATCCGGTCGCGTGCGGCCTCTTCGGCTGGCTTTGGATTATTCTGTTTGGCCCATGGCAGCGTCATCACGAGCGCGGCGCGGCGGGTCCACATGTGATCAGACGTCGTCCATGTCTCGACCGTGTCGAGCCGGGTGGGGTCTGCCATGAGGCGCTTTTGGCCGGCGATGCTGGCATGATCGGCAATTGCCCAAGCGTCAAAGTCCGGGACCCA
>JAHDEX010000081.1:2199-14579 GCA_020628545.1 Paracoccaceae bacterium
TTTGCGGGTTGCCGCCGAAGGCTGCGATGGCTTTGGCTGGGGTCACTTTGCAAAGCCGGTTGGAAAACCGTCGATGGTCGTTTGATTACGATCAGTCCAATATTGGCGGACGCCGTCCACACCTTTGTCCTCGGCCCATTTTTCAAGCACCGGTCGGTCGCCTGCGAAATCGAAGAAGGGCACGGCGTAGCCGCAGGAGGATTGGACAAGTTTAATGTCGACATCGAAGATCTGACGTGCCCCAAGGGCGGGCGCGAAATGGCTGTTCAGATCATCCCAGTTGTGATTGTCGACTTGGGTCATCGTGGCCGTGCCGTAGGCGCGAAGGATGATCGGGCGCGTCGTGAAAGAGCACCACATCAGTGTGATCCGGTTTTCCAGCCGCAAGTGCCCATCGGTTTCATTGCCCGAACCTGTAAGGTTTCGCCACAGAATGCGATGGGGGGATAGGACGCGCAGGCTGTCCATGCCCTTGGGCGATATGTTCACGCGGCCCGATGGCGCAGCGGTGCCTGTAAAGAAAATATGCTGTTCGCCAATAAAAGAGATGTGGTCGTCCTGAAGTTGATCGAACCGTTTTCCCATCCTGTCCGTCCTTACTGCCTTGCTGCTGCGAGTTTGGCGCTCAGATGCGTTTTAATGACCGGCCATTCTTGCGCGATAATCGCATAGACTGCCGTGTCGCGTAGGTGGCCATCCGGCATCACCATGTGATTGCGCAAAATACCTTCGAGTTGGGCGCCGAGCCGTTCAATCGCGCGGCGCGATTGCTGGTTCATGCGGTGGGTGCGAAATTCAACCCGAATGCACTTGAGTTCCTCAAACGCATGCGTGAGCAAAAGGAGCTTGGCCTCGGTATTCAGAAGCCCACGTTGCGCTGACGGCGCAAGCCAAGTCGAACCAATCTCGACCCGTCGATCGGTTTCGGTGGCGTGCATGTAGGTCGTCATGCCCACGGCTGTGCCGGAGGCGTCAATCTGGGCAAAAGCGCACATGTCAGGCAAACTGTTCCGACGCGCGATTTCGGCGGGGATTTCATCAGGTTTGGGTATCGACGTGTACCAAAGCGGGCCGAGTGCCGCGGCGGCCCGTTGCAGGTCGGCGGTATGGTGTTCGGCCAATGGCTCAAGCGTGACGTGCTGTCCTTTCAGCGTCACCGGCGCGGGCCAGCTCATTCCACCGTCACGGATTTCGCAAGGTTGCGAGGCTGATCAACGTCCGTGCCTTTGGCGATGGCGGTATGATAGGCCAGCAATTGCGCCGGGATGGCGTAAAGGATCGGGGCCAGAAACGGATCGACCTCGGGCATGAGGATTGTCTCCCAAACGCCCATCCCGGCCCCTTTCGCGCCCTCGTTGTCGGTGATGAGAAGGACCTTGCCACGGCGCGCCATGACCTCCTGCATGTTCGAGACGGTTTTGTCGAAGAGATTATCGCGGGGGGCCATGACGATGATTGGGACGTTTTCATCGACGAGCGCGATGGGACCGTGCTTCAGTTCTCCGGATGCATAAGCTTCGGCATGTATGTAGCTGATTTCTTTGAGTTTCAGCGCGCCCTCATGCGCCAACGGGTACATTGCGCCGCGACCCAGGAACAGGATGTCTGTGGCCTCTGACAAGCGACGTGCAATTTGCACGATACTGCCTTCAACTTGCAGGGCCTGGTTGATCAGGCCCGGAAGGGCGCGTAAAGAGGCAAGCTTCGCGGCAACGTCTTGAGCTGAAAGGTGGCCACGCGCGCGTGCGGCTTCGATAGCGAGCAGGGCAAGCGTGGTTAATTGGCAGGTGAAGGCTTTGGTCGATGCGACACCAATCTCTGTACCAGCCAGAATGGGCAGCGCGAGGTCGCTTTCGCGCGCGATAGAGGAAGTCTCGACGTTGACGACTGAGATGATCTTGTCTGCTTTCCCCGACATGTAGCGCAATGCCGCAAGCGTATCAGCGGTTTCGCCGGACTGAGATACAAAGAGGGCGACCGTGCCTTGGGTGACTGGTGGCTCGCGATAGCGGAATTCGGATGCAACGTCGATTTCGACAGGCATACGGGCGACTTGCTCAAACCAATACTTGGCGACCATGCAGGCGTAATACGCGGTGCCGCAGGCGACCATCGTGATCCGATCAATCTTCGTGAAGTCGATCCCGGGGTCCGGCAGCGTGACAGTATCAGCGCCCGCGTTGATGTAGTGGGAAAGTGCACCCTGCAGCACGGTTGGCTGCTCTGCGATCTCTTTCGCCATAAAGTGTTTGTAACCGGCCTTGTCGACGCTGGCCGTGTTGATTGCGATGGTCGTGACGTCCCGGTTGGCTTGATGGCCATTCGCATCGCGGATCTCAACTGAATTGCGGGTAACAATGGCCCAGTCACCTTCCTCAAGGTAAGTGATCTTGTTTGTCATCGGTGCAAGCGCGATGGCATCTGAGCCTACAAAATTCTCACCCTCGCCATGGCCAATTGCCAAAGGCGATCCTTTCCGGGCCGCGATCAAGAGATCATCTTCGCCGTCAAAGAGAAAACACAGCGCATAGGCGCCTTCCAAACGGGCGATGGTTTGTTGCGCCGCGTCGCGCGGCGAATTGCCTTGATCAAGGTAATATTGCGCCAATAGCGCGATGGTTTCGGTGTCGGTATCGGTTTCATAGCCGATGCCTTTGTCGGCCAGAAACGCCCGCAGACCCTGAAAGTTCTCGATGATGCCATTGTGCACGACCGCCACCCGTCCAGCACGGTGGGGGTGGGCATTGTCAACGGAGGGCATGCCATGCGTGGCCCACCGCGTGTGGCCGATGCCGGATTTGCCAGGCAGGGGATCAAGCACCAGAAGGTCGGAAAGATTGACGAGCTTGCCGATGGCCCGCCGCCGATCAAGGCGGTCTTCATGAATGGTTGCAATGCCCGCACTGTCATAGCCGCGATATTCAAGGCGTTTCAGGCTATCCACAAGAATTGGGGCGGCCTGGTTATGGCTGAGGACGCCAACGATACCACACATTTCTAATGTCCTTTGCTCTGGCGGGCTTTCTTGGCCCGCAAAATATCAAAAAGTTTGGTCGCAAATCCGGGTTTGTTCGTCTGCTGCGCGCGGCCAAGGCCCAATGCGCCGTCCGGTACATCATCGGTGATGACAGACCCACTGCCGGTCATGGCACCGTCGCCAACACTCACCGGCGCAACGAGCATGGTGTTGGAGCCGATGAAGCTGCCTTTGCCGATTTCCGTTTTATGTTTGAAAACGCCATCGTAATTGCAGGTTATGGTGCCTGCGCCGATGTTGGCACGCTCGCCAACGGTCGCGTCGCCGATGTAGCTTAGATGGTTGACCTTCGCACCCTCGGCAATGCGCGCATTCTTTGTCTCGACAAAGTTACCAATCTTGGTGTCTTCGGCAAGCTCGGTGCCGGGACGCAAGCGGGCATAGGGACCGACAACAGCGCCGCGTGAGACGTGACAGCCTTCCAGATGGCTGAAGGCGCGAATGGTTGCGCCCGATTCAACGGTGACGCCAGGGCCAAAGACGACGTGGGGTTCGATCAGCGCATCTCGTCCGATGGCGGTGTCATGTGAAAAGTACACCGTCTCAGGCGCGATAAGCGTGGTTCCGTTTTCAAGGGCATCTGCCCGTGCCCTTGCTTGGAACTGAGCCTCAGCGCTCGCAAGTTCCGCACGTGAATTGACGCCCAACGTTTCAGTTTCATCGCAGCGGACCACGCCCGCGGTTAGACCATCCGCGCGTGCAATCTCAACAATGTCGGTCAGATAGTATTCGCTTGATGCGTTGTCGTTGCGCACTTTGTCGATCAGCGCAAACAGGGTGTCGGCATTGGCCATCACAACACCACTGTTGCATAGCGTCACAGCGCGCTCTGCTTCGGTCGCATCCTTGAATTCGACGATCTTCAGCAATGCGTCGCCTTCGGTGATCAACCGACCATAGCGACCGGGATCCGCGGCTTCAAAGCCCAAGACAACCACGTCGGTTGTCTTCCGTACTTCCGCCATCGCTTCGAGCGTTTGCGGACGGATAAACGGAGTGTCACCATAAAGGACAAGTGCATCACCGGCGAAGTCAGCAAGGGCGTCCTTTGCCTGTGCGACGGCGTGGGCCGTACCCAATTGTTCAGACTGGATCGCAACAGAGACCTGCGCATCCCAGGCTTGCGCTTCGGCTCGAACCTCGTCCGCGCCGTGGCCAGCCACCACCACCGTTTTCTCGAGCACGAGCGATGCGCCCGATTTCATCGCGTGCACGAGCATTGGTGCTCCTGCTATGGGATGCAGCACTTTTGGCAGATCGGAATTCATCCGCGTGCCCATGCCTGCGCCGAGTATGATCAGAGCTGTCGCCATTTGCCTGCCGTTTATTATCTTTCCTCGGTTTCTACCGCAGATCGCCGAAAGGGCAAGGGAAGGGGGGTTCACTTCCATTTACGCTTCGTTACAGAGGGGGAAACCTAGGAGGTCCGTATGCGCAGTGTCATTTTTGACTTGGATGGAACCCTTGCAGACACAAGCGGGGATTTGCTCGCTGCTGCGAACGCGCGTTTTCGGGCCTTGGGATTGGGTGACCTTCTGACGTCGGCGGATGCGGGAACAGCCGTAAAGGGTGGTCGCGCGATGCTTCGGTTGGGCTTTAGCCGCGTCGAAGGGTTCGACGAAATGGATATCGACGCGCAATACCCGCTATTTATCGAGGCATACGCCGAAGACCTTGACACGCATACCTATCTTTATCCCGGTGCGATGGACGCGATCGCGACGCTCAAGGACGAAGGCTATGCCGTCGGTATTTGCACAAACAAACCCATCCGGCAGGCCGAAGACTTGATGACGCGCCTAGGCGTGCGCGATGCTTTTGCCAGTTTGCTGGGCGCCGATAGTCTCCCGATCAAGAAACCCGACCCGGAGCATCTCCGCGAAACGGTGCGGCGGGCGGGCGGTGATCCAGCGCAGACGATCCTGATTGGCGACACCAAAACCGACCGCGACACAGCGCGCAATGCGGGCGTTCCCAGCGTGCTCGTGACGTTCGGACCGGGCGACGATGACGTGGCTGCCTTGGAGCCAGAGGCACTCTTGCACCACTACAGCGACCTGCCTGCGCTTGTCGCAAGGCTTATGTCATAGAACTCTC
Source organism: Paracoccaceae bacterium (assembly GCA_020628545.1). Lineage (GTDB taxonomy): Bacteria > Pseudomonadota > Alphaproteobacteria > Rhodobacterales > Rhodobacteraceae > Yoonia. The sequence goes on from JAHDEX010000081.1 coordinate 7,334, forward strand.
TCCCCATTGACGGCATGGGTCTGACTGCACAATGTGCGGGCATGACAGAGAAATTTACCGGCCAGTTCACACAGCAAGAACCCATCCCCGAAGCGGCCATCGCGGCGGCAGTGCAGGTGATGCAATCGGGGCGTCTGCATCGCTACAATACCCAAGGCGACGAAGCCGGCGAAACAGCCCTGCTTGAGGTGGAATTTGCGGCTTACACCGGTGCGCAGTATTGCCTTGCTGTTGCGTCGGGTGGCTATGCGATGGCAACGGCACTGCGCGCCCTGGGGGTGCGACCGGGCGACAAGGTGCTGACGAACGCCTTTACACTCGCGCCAGTGCCAGGGGCAATCGCCTCCGTTGGAGCAATGCCGGTCTTTGTGGGGGTGACCGAAGGGTTAGTGATCGATCTTGATGACCTCGCCGCAAAGGCCGACCAAGCGGACGTTCTGATGCTGTCGCATATGCGCGGGCACATCTGCGATATGCGTAGGCTGATGGCGATCTGTAATGCCGCGGGGATCACTGTCATTGAGGATTGCGCACATACAATGGGCGCATCGTGGGATGGGGTGCCCAGCGGCAGGTGGGGCACATTCGGGTGTTATTCGACCCAGACCTACAAGCACATCAATTCGGGCGAGGGCGGCTTGCTGATCTCGGACGACGCAGAACTGATGGCGCGGGCGGTCATGCTTTCAGGCAGCTATATGCTTTTTGAGAAGCATCGCGCCGCGCCACCGCCGGACGCTTTTGCCGAAATCAAGTACCAAACCCCTAATGTCAGCGGTCGGATGGACAACCTGCGTGCCGCGATTTTGCGGCCGCAGTTGGGTGATCTCAAGACCCAGTGCGACCGTTGGAACGCGCTTTACCACGCTGTCGAGGATGGTCTGCGCGACGTGCCCGGGCTGACTTTGATCGATCGCCCCAAAGAAGAGGGTTTCGTTGCCTCTTCGATCCAGTTTCTTTTGCTCGATTGGAGTGCGTCTGCAGTCGAAGACGTGCTCGCACGGTGCAAAGCGCGGGGTGTTGAGTTGAAATGGTTTGGAGGGGCGGAGCCTACTGGTTTTACCTCACGCTACGACAGTTGGCGGTATGCGCCGTCTTCGGCAATGCCGGAAAGCGATCGGATCCTTGCCGGGATCATCGATATGCGCCTTCCTTTGACATTCTCGCAGGACGATTGTGCGGTGATTGCGCGGATCATTCGCGACGAGGTTTCAATCGTGTATCAAGCGACGTCTGCGGCGTGACGAGATCTCCAATGCCAGAGGGGAGATCAACCCTTGGGTGAATTGTAGGTTTTGTAAGTTGAAAATGTGTTTCCCGATTTCACCGAAGTATCAGCTTCTCCGGGTTGGATACGGGTCGAACACGTCCTTCCCATCAAAATTGCGCTGAGCCAACTCGGGTCTGTCGCAAAACAACTCATTACGATGCACACACATTGGGCGAGATAACGCGTTCAGGCACCTTGCCATGCAATTGATCCCGATGACTTTGCGTCCGCTTGGCCCAAATCCCGACTAAATCTTATGCGGTCGCATTGACTCATCGGCGGATTGCCGCCTAGTTTGGCGGGCAATTGCATTGTGGTGAGGGACAAATGCAACTCAACACCGGTCTTGAAAACCGTGAGACAAACCGTTCGCCGTATTTCTACTGGTGGTTGTTTTCTCCGTTCGCAGCATTGATCGTGCTAGCCGGCTACATGGGCCTGCAAATGGGGCAACCTGTCAGTGACACGGAAATCATCACGCATTTTGCGGCGCACTATGTGACGCAGACTGGAAATGGTGCTGCTGTATCGGATTGTTTTGCCACACCCAGCTCGCAAGAAGACATCCGCCTGATCGTGATTTGCACCCACCCGGACGGGTCTGTTCATGAATTCCCGAGCGGGCATCAAGGTGAGTTTCGGACACTGTCGCTCCCCGAGGACGGGGTGTGAAGACAGCACTCGCCGCCGCGTTATTTTTGATCGCTTCAGTGCCGCAACTTTCTGCGCAAAGCCTTTCGGTCGACCCGAGCGCCGTTCAGACGTGCTACGATTCAACGCCTATCGGAGCGACATTTCCGGAGTGCCTTGGTTCGGCATCCGACCGGTGTCAGTTGCAGGACGGCGGAAGCACAACAATTGGTATCACCGATTGCATCATGTCCGAGAACGCGGCTTGGGACGGGCTTTTGAATGAAGCCTATAAATCGCTTCGGGCAACATGGGCGGATCGGGAAGGCGGGGCTGGTGGCCTGAGCGGAGACGAACTCAACGCGAGTTTGCGAGACGCGCAGCGCGCCTGGATCGCCTTTCGCGATGCAGAGTGCAACTTGCAATATGATCGCTACCGCGGCGGCACCATTCGCAGTATCGTCGGAGCTAATTGTCTGATGGTGATGACCGCGAGCCGCGCGATTGTGCTTAGGGACATGGCGGTCGAGTGATCCGCCTTCACCACAGCCCCGAAACTCGGTCCATGCGGAGCCTTTGGTTATTGTATGAACTGGGCCTCGATTTTGAGCTGGTGACGTATCCGTTTGACGGTGCCCTGCAAACTGACGCTTACCGGCAGCTCAATCCAGCAGGCCGCGTTCCGACGTTAGAGATTGATGGTCAAGTTGTGCGCGAAAGCGGGGCGATCGCGCAGGCCCTTTGTGAACTGGCACCTGACATGGGATTGGGGCGCGGTGCGGATGATCCTGAGCGATATGCCTGGCTCGACTGGATCCACTTTGCCGAGACCATCAGCGTTCACGTCGCCAACTTGACTCAACAGCATCTGATCCTGTTCGAGGATCACATGCGCAGTCCGACCGTGATGAAAATTGAAGCGAAACGCCTCGCACGGACCTATCAATCGATTGAAGTGGCCCTTGCAGGGCAAGACTACCTTTTGCCAAGGGGGTTTTCGGCAGCCGATATCGGCGTCGCGCAGGCGGTTTACATGGGGCTGCATTTCGCCAAGCTGACCGATCTGCCGAAGGTGACAGAATGGTACAAGCGTGTGACGGAGCGACCCGCATTTCGCAAATCACTGCCCGCGGTCGGAGAGGGGCTGTATCAAGGGCGTTTCTTTGAACCTTGGCCGGTCGACTAAGTCTGATTGAGCGCTTGTAATAGCTTATCGACGTAGCCCACGTCATTCGCGACCGCCACGTCAAATGTTCCGTGATAGGTCCACGCCAAAGACAAAGCGCTGTGCGCTGTTGCCCACTCAAGAAGCTTCCTCGGCGTGGTATCGAACCCCTGCGCCCAGACGGCAGCTCGCTGTTGGATAACGTCAGGTCTATGCGTCAACGCCTCTGATCCAAGGGGGTTGCGAAAGGCGTTTGCCAATTCGTAATGCCGGTCGCCGATAACGCCTTTTGCGTCAATCGCAAGGTAGCCGCGTGCGCTGCCCAACACGTTTTCGTGGTGGAAATCGCCATGCAACGGGCGCTGCGGTTCTTGGCGGGAAATCAGCTTTTCGGCCCAATGCGTTGCTGCCTGCAGGCTGGCAACGGCATTAGGCGGACAATTCGCCGCAAATCTCGCATTGAATAAGCTTTGAAACCGCTCCTCAAGGGTCTCCAGCGTTGTGATTGCGGTCGCCGGCATTTGGTGAAGGCGATTTGCGGTGTCGACCAAGATATGGTCTGCTTCATCATCCCGACCTTCGCGTGTCAAATCGCCAAGGCTCGGGCCATCGAGCCATTCCATCAGGACTGCACTTGGTGCTCGCTGATAAATGTATGCGCCGCCACGCCCGTTCTGCGCTGTCATGAAGTCAAAACCCGGGGCCTCGTCCTGCATGTTGCCGTCTTTATAAATCTTCAGCGCGGCGGCGTTCCCATCGACATCGGTCACGCGCCAAATGTGCGCAATACCTGTTTCAGCGACGAAGACTGGCGAGGTTACGCTGAAGTGGGTCAGAAGCGGTTTGTCTTGGATCGGAAACGCTGTCGTCATTTGTCGGCGGTAGCAGTAATCTCACTGCGACGCAAAGTTGCGCCAAGACGCGTTGACCCCGCCGCGGAGGACGGGTACGTGAAGACCTGCAGATGCAAACTGCACAGGACTCCGCCTGAAAGGGATCAGAAATGGAACAGATGCTCGCAGAATACCTGCCGATCCTCATTTTCCTGGGGCTTGCGATTGTGCTCGGCCTGATCTTGATCCTTGCGGCTGCGATTGTTGCGGTTCGGAACCCTGACCCTGAAAAGGTGTCGGCTTATGAGTGCGGCTTTAACGCCTTCGACGATGCGCGCATGAAGTTTGATGTGCGGTTCTATCTCGTGTCGATCCTGTTTATCATCTTCGATCTCGAAGTTGCGTTTCTTTTCCCGTGGGCCGTGGCTTTTCAGGATGTTTCAATGGTCGGCTTCTGGTCGATGATGGTCTTCTTGGGTGTGCTGACCATCGGGTTTGCCTACGAATGGAAGAAGGGCGCGCTTGAGTGGGAATAGGCGCTGACCTTTTCTTTCTCACCGTCTGATCCATACCGCGTAGGTAGAACAGCTTCTTTTCATTTTTGAACAACGACTTGGCGCATGAATTTTGTTCCAGGTAGGTGGGTTCATGCGGCGATTTGCGGCCGGTTGCCCGCTTGACCTTCGGCGGGGGGCGGCATACTCCCAAACCCGCAAGAGCGTAGCTTCTCTTTGATGACGCAAGGGAGACCCGGCATGGGTGTAGCCACAGGCCTGAACGATGCGGGAGCAGACCGCGAGGTTGCCACACAAGATCTGAACCGAGAGTTGCAGGACAAGGGCTTTCTTGTCACCTCAACCGCAGACATGATCAACTGGGCGCGGACTGGGTCGCTACACTGGATGACCTTTGGTCTGGCCTGCTGCGCTGTTGAGATGATGCACACCTCGATGCCGCGCTATGACCTTGAACGGTATGGCACGGCGCCACGCGCCTCCCCACGTCAATCTGATCTGATGATCGTGGCAGGGACGTTGACCAATAAAATGGCCCCAGCGCTGCGCAAGGTTTACGACCAGATGCCAGAGCCGCGCTACGTGATCTCCATGGGGTCCTGCGCCAATGGTGGTGGGTATTACCACTACAGCTATTCCGTTGTGCGCGGATGTGACCGGATTGTGCCTGTGGATGTCTACGTACCCGGCTGCCCTCCGACTGCAGAGGCGCTGATGTACGGCATCCTGCAACTGCAACGCAAAATCCGCCGCACCGGCACGATTGTGAGGTAAGCCATGTCTGACGCTTTGACCGAACTCGGCACACTGATCGAAGCCAAACGCACGGACTGCGTTTTGTCGTGGGAAGTTGCGAATGGTGAGTTGTCGATGACGGTGTCGTCTTCGAACCTCGTTTCATTCGTCGAATTCCTGAAGACTGACAGCTCCTGCCAGTTCTCATCGCTCGTGGATATCACGGCTGTCGACTACCCAAGCCGCCCGCAGCGGTTTGATGTCGTCTACCACTTCCTGTCGATGTACCAGAACCACCGCATCCGCATCAAAACGGCCGTGCGGGAAGAGGACATGGTGCCGTCGATTATCTCGGTACATCCGTCTGCCAACTGGTTCGAGCGCGAAGTGTTCGACATGTATGGCATCCTGTTCAGTGGCCATCCGGACCTGCGGCGCATTTTGACGGACTACGGTTTCCGTGGCTATCCGCTCCGCAAAGACTTCCCGACAACCGGGTACACCGAAGTCCGATATGATGAAGTGCAGAAGCGCGTTGTCTATGAACCGGTGAACCTCGTGCAGGAATATCGCCAGTTTGACTTTATGTCGCCGTGGGAAGGTGCGGAATACATCATGCCTGGTGACGAAAAAGCGAAAGAGGAGAAGGCAGGGTGATCATTGCTGTTGCGTTTCTCTTTGTTGCGGTGCCGGTTGCGCTGCTTTTGGTGAACTTGATGAACCTGCAGCAAGCACGTAGGGCGGTGCGCGTTCGCGCGCGTGACCGGGATCCGCGTGGATGAATGATGTTTCCGCAATGACCGGCGCGTGCCTGTGTGGTGCTTGTGAGCTGACGGCTGTCCCACAAGCGGACCACGCGGGCGTATGCCATTGCGGGCAGTGTAACAAATGGTCGGGTGGCATGTTCATCGGGCTCTATTGCGGAAATACCATCACCTTCAAAGACGGATCGCCTGTGAAGACCTATCGCGGTAGCGCATGGGGCGAGCGGCTGTTTTGCGGGGAATGTGGCTCAACGCTCGTCTGGCAAACTCAGGACGGTCAAAATCAAACCGCCTCGGTGCATCTGTTCGACGACCCTTCTGCGTTTGCCGTGACGCAAGAGATTTTTATTGACCGCAAGCCCTCTGCTTACGCGCTTGCCGGGAACCTGTCGCAGATGACCGAGGCAGAGGTCTTCGCCAAATATGCACCGTCTCCGGAGGATGGGTGATGGAAGGCCGCACGCTTATGTTTGGGGTTGGCGCGACGAAAGCCGGAACGTCTTGGTTGCATCGCTACCTGTGCGATCATCCGCAGTGCGATCTGCCCGTCATCAAGGAATTGCACTACTTCGACCGGATCGACGCGCCCCATCTTGAGAAAGAGCTGACCCGCCTCGCAACCGTGCGCGCCAATCTTCTGGCTGAGTCATTGATGGCCAAGGGCAGGAAAGCAGCGCGGCTCAACGCCCGCATCGACGAGGTAGAAGCCTGGATTGATGTGATGAAGCGGGGCGCGATTGAGCATGATGCCTACCTTGCTTTCCTGGGGCGTAACGCGGACGCCGGGACGCGGCTGGTTGGAGATATCACGCCAGCTTATGGTTTGATGGAAGAGGCCGTTCTGGCCCGGATGGCCGAGATGGCCCCGGACACGCGGTTTGTCATGCTGCTTCGTGACCCGCTGGATCGTCTTTGGTCCAACCTTCGGATGATGGCAGGCTGGCGTTTGAAAGACGGGGAAGAGGTTGGCGAGAAGGCCAATCGATTGTTCGACCGTATGCTGCGTGGCAAAGAAGCTCCTGTGATTGAGCGGTCTGACTACACAGGTATGTTGACCCGCCTCGGCAACGTGGTCTCGAAAGAACGCCTACATATCGAATTCTACGAGACGCTTTTCACGCCTGACGCGGTCACGCGCATTTGCCGGTTCCTTGGTCTCGACGTCGCTGATGCAGCGTTTGATCGGCGCGTTCACGCGTCGCCGCCCGCTACACTTGATCCGAAATTTGCGCCGCAGGCCCGTGACCTGCTGCTGCCGCACTACGACTATGTCCTTGGCCTGATGGGTGATATGCCCGCCCGTTGGCACCAAAACAGAGAGGTCCTGACATGAT
>JAHDEX010000082.1 GCA_020628545.1 Paracoccaceae bacterium
AGACCGCGACTATCACCAGAAAACACTTGCAATGCAGGAGCCACCCACAGATGCCATTGCCCGGTAGGTCAGGATTCTGCGGTCGCAGCCCATATAGCCGCCATTCGCTGCATTTGCGAAATCTAGAGACATCGAACCTCCAGTCTGCAAGACGAAACCGACCTTTGTCTCCAGAGCAGCAGGTACCAATTCGTGCGAAGCGATCCTGTTTCAAGAAGGCAGTCCGTTTGAGACCGCCATCCCCAGTCTCTTCACGCCGCCTGCAGTTGGTTGGCCCAAAGCAAGGCGAACAGCAACAGCGCCGCGGACACCGCACAAGCCGCTGTGCGAACCGAATTCCAGAAGGTCCAGCGGGGGAGATAGGTGCCTTCCCAATAGGCCCGCGTTGCGTCAATCTGAGCATCCATCCCGGCCAAAGCTTCGTTCATCGGCACGTTGAAAAAGACGGTCACGCCGAAACATCCAACAAAATAGATGAGTCCGGCTAGTAGCATCAGTGCGCCAGGCTGGCCGCCCAGAACCCAACCGCCGTAGCCCGCGATGAAGAGGGAAACTGGCGCAAGGCCGATAAACAGGACCATGAAGATCCAGCGGAAGACCTCTCTGTTGATGGATTGCATCGCTTCGACGCCTCCGGCTCCGCCAGTAAGGGCGAGGGACCGCATCACAAAGTCGGAAAAGGCCAGAAAGACGCCGCCGACAAGGGCATAGGCGAGAATTGCGAATTGGATCAGGAAAAACATCGTGGTGGACATGTCATTTGCTCCTTTTTCTCAGGGGAAGCAGGTGGCCCGCGCCACCCACCTCCCTGTGTGTGTGGGTTAGGCGGCGCTTGGCCAAGCGCCTGCAGTCATGGCGGTTTTGGCGAATTCCGCGAAATCACGGGGTTTGCGGCCCAGGGCCCTTTCAACCCCGTCCGCTGTATGGGCGTTGCGCCCGTCCAGCGTTTCGCGGGCAATCGCGGTGAAGACGTCGGCGACAAATGTGTCACCAGAGGCTGCGACATTGGCGTGGAAGTCCTCAAACGTGATCGGCAGATGCTGGATAGGGCGGCCCAATGTTGCGGTCAGGACGTCGGCCATCTCCGCGAAGGTCATAAGGCGTGGACCAGTGACCTCGTACCGTTCTCCCAGGTGCCCGTCTTCTGTCAGCGCCGCGACAACCACGTCTGCGATATCGTCGATGTCGATGATCGGCTCTGCGATATCGCCGCCGGGCATCGGAAGGACACCGCCCAGAATTGGGTCGCGCAGGTAGCCTTCGGAGAAGTTCTGGGCAAACCACGCGGACCGCACGATCGTAAAGCCGAGGCCGGAATTGCGGATCACCTCTTCTCCCATGCTGGCGAAGTGTTCACCCCGGCCGGACAGTAGCACGATGTGCCGCAAGCCGGTGTTGAGGGCGACCTTCGCGAAAGCCTCTAACTTTTCGATGGCGCCGGGGAAGGCCAGGTCGGGGAAGTAGGTGACATAGGCCTTGGAGACACCGGTCAGGATTGGGGCCCAGGTGCTTTGGTCTTCCCAATGAAATGGGGTGTCGGACCGCCGTGCGCCGCGCCGCACGGAAACGCCTTTGGCTTCGAGTTTTGTTGCGACGCGTGATCCGGTTTTGCCCGTTGCGCCGATGACGAGGATAGGTTCGTTAGACATAGTTTTCTCCTGTGGTGAGCCCGGGGGCCACCCTGTTTGTATGGTTCAAGATGTGGTGTTGCGGTGGCTGCGGCCTTTACAGAAACAGGGCCGCCGCCCATCCCATCGCGATTAAGCAAAACAGCGATGTGAAGTAGATCAGGTAGAATTGTATTTGCATGCCCCGGTGCGGATACCTGCTACGGGACGCATAGGGAGGACGATGCATGGCTACGCACTCTCACGGACTTGGCCGACAAGGATCGACCAATCCATGCCCAAAGCACCGTAAACCTCGCCGGCCTGATTGCTGGCGTTGTCTGCCAGGATCTCAATCATCAGGCTGGCGCCATCGGCCACTACAACACCCGCTTGGGTCAGTCGGACCAAAGCGGTCTCACGCTTGGTCATGTTGAAGGTGCCGCTGGCATCGACGGCGATGTAGGCCTCGAACCCTTCGCGGACGGCGCGCATCGCAGGGAAGGCTGCGCAGACCTCAAGGGACAGGCCCGCGAATATCAGTTTGGTGCGGCCCGTGGCCCGAATAGCCTCTTCCACCCGGGGATCGTCCCAGGCGTTGACCGTCGTTCGGTCGATGAAGGTTTGGTCGGGCAGAGCCTTCCTGAGTTCCGGGATCGCAGGCCCCCAGAGCGTTTCAGAGGAGGTTGTGGTTGTCACGATCGGGAGTCCGAGCGCTTTGGCGGATTTCGCCAGACCGACGATATTGTGCTTCAATTCCGCGACGGGATAGTCGCGCACGCCGGTCATCAGACCGACCTGATTGTCGACAAGCACCAAGGCGGCATTGTCGCGTGTCAGTGGTGTTGGGTTGTAGGCATTGGTCATTGAATTCTCCTTTTTGGGTTTGGGACTTTAGTCAATTGATCCAAGCCGACCGTCGCGATAGGCGGCTTCGACTGCGTCAAGCTCTGCCGCGTTGCCCATGGCGTATGGGCCCCGTTGCACAAATGCTTGGCGAAGGGGGTGACCCCGAAACAGGACGACATGTGCCCCGCGTTCGGAGGAAAAAGAGATGTCAGTGGCACCGGCAAAGGCGACGGCTTTGCCCGGTTGCAGTTCTGTCGCGCCCGCATTCCAGGTGACGCTGGATGTCCCCTTGACGGGAAGGATCCAGGCGTGTTCATCGGGGGTGCCGTGGTGCGTGAAAGTCCCATCGGACAGAAGGGAGATATCGAGCAGCGTCAGCGAAAGGTCCGGTGCCGCCTGACCTGCGATCCCATGGCTTTGACCAAGGATCAGTCGCGCCGTACTGCGGTCGCCTGTCAGTTTCGGGATGTCCTGCGCCTTCAAGTGAAAGGCAGACGGTGCGTCATGCCGGTGATCGGCGGGTAAATTGACGAAGACCTGCAGCGCGTGTGTCCGGGCGCCGGGGCGTGGCGCTTCGTTATGGATCGCGCCAATTGCGGCTTTGAACCAGTAGAGATCGCCCGGTGCCAGATCGAGATCGTTGCCAACAGAATCGCGATTGTGGAACGCGCCTTCGCTGTCTTCGAACATGACAGTGACGGCAGACAGTCCGGCGTGGGCATGGGTGCCGAAGGTCGGCTTTGTCATGACAAAGTGGTCGACCATGATCAGCGGGTCCATCAGACCGCCGAAGTCCGCATGTTGGTAGCTTTGGGCCGCAAACCCGTCACCAATGGTGATCTTGCGGCCGTCATTTCGGGCGTGGGTTTCGCAGGGAACGCCTGCGAGCTTATCAATCAGTTGCGTGGTCATGTCATACTCTCGCTTTTGTTGCATTGAGAATATGAGAGAGACGATGGGGCGAAAATCTGGTAAAATCAGAACCTATCGTTCTATTGGTGGGACAATAAGGGGTGTTCTGTGGATCTCAATGACGCGTTCTATTTCGTCCAGGTGGTTGAAAAGGGCGGCTTTTCGGCGGCTGCGCGGTTTCTGAACATCCCGAAGTCGCGGTTGAGCCGGCGCGTCAGGATGCTCGAAGACGACTTGGGTGTCCGGCTTTTACAGCGCACGTCGCGGATCGTCACGACGACCGAGATCGGAGAAGAGTACTACCGCCATGCCCGCGAGGCCCTTGTGCGGTTTGAAACGGCTGAAACCGCGGTGCGTCGCCGGACCAACACAATTGGTGGGACCGTGACGGTGTCGTGCTCCGTTGGGATGGCGCAATTCGGCCTGGACCAGATCCTGCCGCAGTTCCTGCAGGACAATCCCGGGGTCACGGTTGTGCAGCGGGCGTCCAACCAGATGGAGGACCTGATCAAGGGTGGGATCGACGTGGCGATCCGGGGGCATATGGAGACCCTGCCAGACTCAAGCCTGATACAAGTGAGGTTAACGCGAGTTGAATGGCACTTGTTTGGGTCGCCTGAGTATGTTGACGCTTTGGGAAGGGTGGACGAGCCTGCAGCGCTTGCAGACCAAACCGCTCTGGTCCTCGGGCGGCCGCGCGAGACCCATCAATGGCTGCTGACAGATGAACGCGGGCAAACCGCGTCAGTGCCATGCAATGTGAGGTTCGCGAGTGACGATATGTCGACACTCAAGAACGCAGCGGAGATGTCTTTGGGGCTGGTTGCGCTGCCATCCTACGTGTGCCGGTCGGAATTCGAAGCAGGAACACTCGTGCGCGTTCTGCCGAACTGGACAGCGGGTCGCCCGCAAATCAGTCTGCTGATACCAACACGGCGTGGCATGCTACCGGCTGTGGAGGCTTTCTTAGACTGCCTCAAGCTAGACCTCCCTGCCGTCTTGGCTCTTTGACGCCATTGTATCGAATTCAGCATCACCACCCTCGAACTCATTCATCGGGTTTTGGACGGCCCATTCCCGAACTTGGAAGCACGTTTGGCATGCTGCAGTTGCAGCCCGCTTTGCGGTCATTCATTGCGATGTCGATATTTCGACAGCCACCGAAGGGAAGGTGCGGGACAAAGCGGACTTGTGCAGATGCGGCTATTGCTGACGCAGCATTTGCGCGCAACTCTGGCAAAGATAGTTTGGCGGCGCAGCATAAATTACCAAAGCGGCCGTTCAAACTGGTAAACCGCACCGAAACTCAAACTGACTTTCACGTCAGCGAATTTAAGGTCTACTTGATCGAATAGGGGCTAGATGCCACCTTTGCTGGAACAAAATCTATAGAGGCTTATTGGGATACCAAATGCGGTTCTTCCAGACGGTCTGGAAAGCTACATCACCCGTTCGTCGCCCGGTTTGGAGCATGACGGGATTCACCGGGGTGTACGCTGATGGAAATATACTTGGAAAACCACGGTGAGCAAATTGAAACGGTTTTCTCAAATTTAGTGGCGCTTCTTGGTGAAGCTGGCTTTGGCTTTTGAGCACTACGTAGAGTTAACGAACTCTCATGTTAGACTGTGTGATCACTTGTAGTGGTTCAAGAGTGTCTACCTGAGGCTTCTACTTCTTGAAGTCTCTTTTGATCCAAGACCCGTCAGCTTTCGAACTCGCAATACAGGCTCTGATGAACCACATTCCGTCCAATCCAGCCTCGATCCCGGGAAGCAATGAGCCATCTGCTGCACCCGAGATAAGATCGGCCGCATCGGAATAGATGTTGGCAAATCCTTCGAGATAGCCTTCGGGGTGGCCCGGTGGGATGCGGGTCCAATCGCCGGACCGCTCGTCAAAGCCGGGGCCGCCACGGGTCAGAGTGCGGGTTGGTTCACCATAGAGGGACAGCTTCATCCGATTGGGATTTTCCTGCTGCCATGCGAGGCCGCCCTTCTCCCCGAAGATGCGGAGCCGCAGCGCGTTTTCTTGCCCCACGGCTACTTGCGAGGCCCAGAGCATCCCCCGCGCGCCTTTCGCGAGGCGCAGCATAATATGGGCGTTGTCATCAACGGCGCGACCCTCGCCGAAGGACTGCAGGTCGGCCGTTAGAGCTTCGGTTCTGAGCCCGGTGACGAAGGATAAGAGGTTGAAAGCATGGGTCCCGATATCGCCGATGGCCCCGCCTCCGCCCGCACGGGCCGGGTCAGTGCGCCAACTTGCCTGTTTCTGCCCGGTTTGCTCAAGCGGTTCGGTGAGCCAGTCCTGCGCGTATTCAGCCTGAACAACACGTATCTTTCCTAGATCGCCACGCGCGACCATCTCGCGGGCGTGCCGGATCAGCGGGTAACCTGTGTAGTTATGGGTGAGGATGAATTTGGCACTTGAGGCATCGACCGCTTCCGCGATTGCTGCCTCTTCTTCCTCGGTGGTGCAGAGCGGCTTGTCGCAGATTACGTGGATGCCAGCCTCAAGAAAGGCAATGACGGGGGCGGCGTGCATGTGGTTGGGCGTGACGATTGAGACTACATCGATACCATCGGGGCGGGTGGCTTCGGCCTTGGCCATGTCGATAAAGCTTGCGTAGGAACGATCCTGGGCAATGCTAAGCTCAGAAGCCGATGCGGAAGCTCGGTCCGGGTCCGAGGACAGCGCGCCTGCAACAAGTTCAAAGCGGTCGTCGATGCGAGAGGCGATGCGGTGAACGGCGCCGATGAAGGCACCCTGCCCTCCGCCGACCATCCCTAATTTGAGACGGGCCATTAGCGGTATCCTTCTTCGCCATCTTCATGCAGTTTGGGGCCGCGCGCTGTAATCGGCTCGAGCGCTTCTTCTACGACAATATTCGGTGCGTCATGGACGTTTAGAGTGCGTTCAGCAGGGTTATGGGCCCAACGAACAGCATTGGTCAGGACTATTTGAACGTTGTCATCATAGTAGGTCGGATATGCTTCGTGTCCTGGTCGGAAGTAGAAGACACTCCCTGCGCCACGACGATAAGTTAGGCCAGAACGGAAAATTTCGCCGCCCTGAAACCAACTTACAAAAACGGTTTCTAAGGGTTCTGGCACGCCAAATGGTTCGCCGTACATTTCTTCTTGCTCTAACTCAAAATGATCGGGCAGCCCACGGGCAATTGGGTGCTGACGAGATGTCACCCACAAACGTTCGCGCTCACCAGCTTCTCGCCACGTTAGATTGCACGGCGCGCCCATGAGTTTCTTGAAGATCTTCGAGAAATGGCCGGAGTGGAGAACAATCAGACCCATTCCACCATAGACGTTGTCAGCAACGCGTTCGACAATTTCGTCCGAGACCTCGCCATGGGCGGCGTGACCCCACCAGATCAGGACATCCGTGCTTGCCAGCTTGTCCGCCGTAAGACCATGCTCCGGATCCTGTAGTGTCACTGAACTCGCCTCGATTTCTTCAGCGTGGTTCAAGAAGTCCGCGATCGCATTGTGCATGCCTTTGGGATACAGTTCCGCAACTATTTTGGACTTCTTTTCGTGGACGTTTTCGCCCCAGACTGTTGTTCTGATTGTCATTGGTGTTTGCCTTGGGGCCTAGCGGAGACGCGCGCCGGTTTGATTGAATATGAATGACTGTTTGGGATCAAAGGTTAGAACGACATTGTCTTTGTCGAGATCTGTGATCCGACCGCGGATTTCGGCCACGACATGCGTTTCTTTGTCGGTGTAGGCATGCATGTATCCTACACCACCCATTTGCTCCGTTACGTCAGACCTTACTGACAGTTTAGTCCCTGTTCCGTTGATCGTAAAATGCTCGGGCCGAATGCCAACAGCAACTGTGTCACCGACCGCAGGTGGGTTTTGTGAAAGCTCAACAGTGAGTTCATCAACGCCACCTTCGAATGCAACGCTGACTGACGAGCCAGACACAGACGTTACCTTCCCGGGAAGGAAGTTCATGCTCGGCGAGCCAATGAATCCAGCGACAAATTGGTTATCCGGATCGTCATAGAGATGCAGTGGGCTTCCAACCTGCTCGATCCGACCGGCCTGAAGGACCACAATTTTGTCGGCGAGGGTCATGGCTTCAACCTGGTCATGGGTGACATAGATCATCGTGCTGTCGAGCCGGTTGTGGAGACGCGCAATTTCAATCCGCATATGCACGCGAAGCTCTGCGTCCAAGTTGGACAACGGTTCGTCAAATAAGAATACATCGGGCTTGCGCACAATCGAACGCCCGATTGCAACACGTTGGCGCTGACCACCCGAAAGCTGACCTGGCTTGCGATCGAGATAGGAATCAAGTTGGAGGTTTTTGGCAGCATCAGCCACCCGGCGGTCGATTTCGTCCTTTGGGACCTTTGCGACCTCCAGTCCAAATTTGATGTTTTCGCGAACCGTCATGTGCGGATAGAGCGCATAGGTCTGGAACACCATGGAGATGCCACGATCAACGGGTTCGAGGTCCGTCACGTCTTTGTCGCCGATCCAAATCTCGCCAGCATTGATGTCTTCTAGGCCAGCAATCATGCGCAGAAGCGTGGATTTGCCACAGCCAGAGGGACCAACAAAGACGCAAAACTCGTTGTCTTTGATTTCGAGATCGATACCGTGGATTACTTCAACGTTTCCGTAAGCTTTCTTGACGTTCTTGAGATTGACTTCAACCATGGGTCAGGCCCCTTTCTCTGCAGATTTCAGGTGCGACAAGGCCGCCGCGATTGTTTCGTCTTTTGGTCCAGACAGGAGGCATTCGATTGCACATGTGCCAGGGAAGTCATGTTTTGACAGAACAGCGAATGGAGCGGCGAAGCCTATGTGCCCCAAACCTGGTTCCAACCGATTACTATCTGCCAAGTGAACATGGGCTACGTAAGGCATTGCCGCATCGATTGCGGCGGCACTGTCGGCCTCTTCAATGTTCATGTGGTAGAGATCAGCCATCAGCTTCACTGAAGGATGGTTGACGATTTCTAACAATTCAACGCCTTGACTAAGCGTGTTGATCATATGGTCTTCATAGCGATTGAGCGGTTCAAGAAACACGTGTGTTCCGGCCCCGTGCGCATAATCACCAAGCACATCCAAACCCTCGCGCAAGACAGCGATGTCTCCTGCGGCATCCCGCTTCGCCTCAAATGGCGGCAAGAAGTTGGAGTGCATGCCGTATGACGCAGGCGTGACCGCACCGTTGGCACCAATTGCACCAGCAGATTCAATGATCGCTTTCATCAATTCAATTGCCGCTGCACGACGATCCGCATCCCATGCGCCAATGAACAGGTCCGAAATCACACAGTAGCTGGAAAATACGGCCCCTTGCGCAACGGCCCTTTCGAGCTCGGGTAACCGGGCCCGAACGTCTGCGGGGTCCGTTCCCCGCAGCTCGACGCCGTCATATCCTAACCTGCGGGCGGCATCCCATTTCTCCATGGCGGTGTCGCCCGAAAGCAAGTTTTCCTGGACTGAAAAATGAAGTCCCATCCGCCTACTCCGAGAAATCTAGAACGACTTGAAGCGCGTCATTCGGATTATTTGTGAGTAGGTCAAATGCCTCCTGAGCGTCAGACACCTTGAAGGTATGGGACACAAGTTTTCCGAAATCGACCCGCCCTTCGGCCTGCAACTTCATAGCCGTTGAATCCAAGCGCATTCGGTCCCAACGGTGATCCAGGCTGCTGTTCAATCCGCCGATCTGTGAGCACACAAGCTGAATGCGGTTGTGATGAAACTCTTCGCCAAGGAAGAGGCCATGGCCATCACCTTGCATGAAGCCTGCAACAACCACCTTACTGTTAAAGGCCGTAGATCTGATTGCGTCATGAAGCGCGTGGTAGTTTCCAGTGATTTCGATCGTGACATCTGCACCACGCCCACCCGTGATCGCTTGAATGGCAGCAGCGGCATCGACTTCGGCACTGTTGATCGTATGCGCTGCTCCGTTATCGCGTGCTGCGTCAAGGCGTGCAGGTAGTCGGTCAATTGCGATAACCTCAGCGCCATTGGCGCGGGCCAGCTGTGTGACCATCAGTCCTGGAACCCCCTGCCCAAAGACAGCGACATACTCACCGATGTGGATGTTTGCGTCGATGACAGCGTTTAAGGCGATGCCGCCCATCTGACTAAAAATGCCCGTTTTGAGGTCTTCGACACGTTCATCGAGAACGCGTGCAGCGGCCCAGGCTTCATCAGCCACGTGCATAGATTGGTGGCCCCATGCGCCCCATATCTTCTGACCCACGCGAACCTCGGTTACACCATCGCCCGTCTCGGCAATTTCGCCCACTTCTTCATATCCAATGGCGGGCATCGGGTAGCTCATACTTGCCCCCTCGCCTGCTTCAAAGAGGCGTGTGTCTGGGTTCCACCTCTTCTTGAGATATGGGTTTGACCCGAGATACGCCGTCATTTCAGTGCCGGCTGAAATCCCGGAGTAGAGAGTCTTGATTCGCACCTCATTTGCGTTCAACGGATTGACGTCCAGTGGAGCCGTGCCAACCCGACCAGGTTCTTCGACGGTGAGCGTGAATTCGCTACCTGTTACTTTGGATATCTTATTCATGCCTATCACCTATTTGACCGCGCCAGCCGTGAGGCCTTTGACGAACTGACGTTGGAAGATCAGGTAGACTGCAATCACAGGTACCGTTGAAATGGCGACGCCTGCTGCAATCAATCCGATGTCACGGGTGTAGGCGCCTTGGAAGAACATCAGACCCAACGGGATCGGACGCATGTTTTCGTCTTGCAGATAAAGAAGGGGCATCAGGAACTCGTTCCAGCTTTTCATGAACTGAAACACGATCAATGTGCTGACCGCTGGCTTTGCCAACGGAAGCATGATGTCCTTGAAAATCTTGAATTCAGAGCAGCCGTCGACACGACCCGCTTCCGCCAGCTCATGTGGAAGGTCTTCGAAAAATGATTGCATCAGGAACACACCGAAGGGCAGTCCAAAAGCTATGCCCGGCAAGATGACCGACCAATAAGTTCCGAGAAGTCCCATGTTGAGCAGCTGGTAGTAGAGCGGGATCATGACCGACTGGAACGGCACAGTGAGGCCCAGCAGGATCGTCATGAACATGATGTTCCGACCTTTGAACTTGAACCGGCTTATGCCGTAGCCAGCAAGGCAGGACAAAACCACCACACCAACTACTGTGGGGATCGTAATGATGACCGAGTTGATCAGATAAGTCCCAAATCGGCCTGTCGTCCAAGCTGTCGCAAGGTTTGACCAGTCAAGTGTGCTCGGAAGCGCAAACGGGCTCCTGAGAATTTCATTGGATGGACGAAGTGCTGTCATCCACATTTGGAAAATGGGATAGAGTGCGATCACGGCCATCAGCACAAGGACGACGTACTTTCCTGTGCTATTGAACAAGCGTTGTGAAGTTGCGGTGCGAGCCATGGATCAAGCCTCCCCTGCGCGACGGAATTTCATGGCGAGATAGGCTGCGCCGAGCGCGACAAAGGACATGACGACAGACAGTGTCGCACCGTATCCATTTTCGCTGTTCTGGAAGGCAACCTCATATGTGTATGTCGCAATCACTTCAGATGCGTTGTTTGGACCACCGCCTGTCATCACCCAGACGACATCAAAGACGTTGAAGCCGCCGATGACCGTGTAGACGATCACCATTGTCAGGACGGGACGGATCTGCGGAACGATGACGTTCTTGAAGCGCTGCCATGGATTTGCGCCATCGATGCGGGCGGCATCAACAAGCTCGGTGTCAACCTTTTGAAGGCCCGCGTAGAGAACCACGATACAAAAACCCATATAGGTCCAGATCGCTGTTAAGAGCACGGCGTACAAAGCAGTTTCTGTTTCGCCGAGCCAGCCGATAGCCCATTTTCCGAGACCCACATTGCGCAGACCTGTGTTCAAAAGACCAAACAGCGGATTGTAGATCCAGTTCCAGATGACCCCGATGACGACCGGCGATAAGACCATCGGCAAGAAGTAGATTGTGCGAAAGACTCCTGCTCCTTTCACGCCGGTCCAAAGCATCACAGAGATGATCAGTCCAACGAAGATTGGCGCCGCTGTACCCAAAACCACCCAGATGACGTTATTGGTCAACGCAGACCACATCGCACCATCTTGAACGAGGCGGACGTAGTTGGTGAGGCCAGTGAATTTAGGATCACCAATGCCGTTCCACTCGGTCATGCTGAGATAGACAGTCGACAGAAATGGGTATGCGAAAAACGCTACGTAGAAAAGAAACGCAGGTAAGACGAACCAAAAACCTGCCTTCTGGCGTTGACTGCCACGACGAGACTGCTGTGCCATAACACAGGTTCCTTTCGATCAAGGGTTTTGAAAAATCCGCGGGAGGTGAAATACCTCCCGCGGAAAGGGAGATTGCACACGGGAGGGGCGCGCAACTCAGGAAGGGGATTTACCCTATTCGACCGACGCCGCGAGGGCAGCAGCCTGTTCCGCAGACGAGCGATCACCACCCAAAACAGCCTGGAAGCCATCTTTCATAGCGGTGTTAAACGCGTCTGGTGTCAGTACGTCGATATTGTAACCCATGGGTACAGTCGCCAATGCGTCCATCGCAAAACTTGTCAAAGGCGCAATTTCCATCCCCGATGTGTCAACAGCATAGGGCGGAACGACAGACATGCCTTCAACCCAGAGGCTGGCGTTTGCCGGATCGAACATGAACTCGAGGAATTTCTTCGCCTCTTCAGGATGCTCGGTTGCAGCCGAGACGAAGTAACCTGAACCCAATCCAGCCGGCGGCAATGTATCCATACCTTCGGGAGCCGGAAGGAAGAACCAACCAACGTCCAGTCCGCTATCAGTCATTGATTGAATCAACCAGGTACCGGTCACCATCATGCCTGAAAGGCCAGTCGTGAAGAGGTTGATGCTATCATCATAGTTCACCGCGTTGACCGAGGGTGCCAGATAACCGGCCGCATTCATTTCAACGAAGAACGGTTCGATGGACGCGACAACCTTTGGATCATCCCAGGAACGCTCTCCGGCGATCATGGCTTCTAGCCCCTCTTTGCCGACGATGTTGTTGGCGTAAAGGCTGAAGATGTGGAAAGCAGGCCAACCATCGGCGTCACCGAATGCAATTGGCACGTTGCCTGCATCCTGCAGCGCCTGCGCTACCGCGACAAATTCTTCATGTGTTGTCGGCACTTCGAGCCCAAGATCAGCGAAAATAGTCCGGTTATAGTACACACCTAGGAATTCGACTTCGTTGCCGACGCCGTATGTGGCACCGCCGAATGATACGCGCTCACGCGTCCACGGATACACTGCATCGAGCATCCCATTGTCGTACATGTCGTCAATCGGCAGGAGCAGACCTGATTCTGCCAATGCGCCGGCAAATGCTGGACCCGTATCATAGTAGAAAATGTCGGGCCCCGTTCCCGCATTCAAGGCCGTCTGAATGACGGGACGCATCTCATCGATGGACTGTACGTCGCGCGCGATCTTGATGCCCGGGTTAGCTTCCTCAAATGCAGCGACGAATGCGTCCATCCCTGCCGTTTGATCTGCAAACGTGTCCCAAACACGCAAGGTCACATCTTGTGCAAATGCACCGGTTGCAACGAGGGCAATTGCGCTCGCAGAAGCGAGGCTCTTAAAAATCTTCATGGTTTCCTCCCATTATCTGACCTGTGCCTCCAAGCGTAGGTCACCACCTATGTGGTAACGTTACCATATTCTGATAAATCACAACATGTCAACGTTGCCATATTTTTGGGCACGGCTACCTGGTGCTGGTCGATTTTCGGATGATGAGTTCTGCATCAAGCTCGATCAACTGACCATCGCTTGGGGTTTTGCCTTCTAGTTGGTCAATCAACAGCTTAGCGGCAGTGAGCCCTAGTTCGTTGGCCGGAAGTCTCACAGTCGTCAGTAGCGGACTTAAATACTCTGACAAAGTGTCATCAAAACCGATCACAGAAACGTCGCCCGGTACAGACAACCCCTGTTCTCGAATCGCCTGAAGGACACCGGCGGCAATCATATCACTGCTCGCCAGGACGGCTGAAACGTTGTGCGCGCAGGCGAGCAAATCTTTCATCGCTTGATACCCATGACCGGTTCCAGGAATATGTTCCGGCGATCGTGGTTTGGCGAAACGCACAAGATTTTCGTCGAATCCAGCGCGCCCCGACATCACATCTCGGAAAGCTCCGAACCGTTCATCTTCAACATAGTCTGCAAACCGGTTTCCTTGAGACCCTGGCTTGACGCCAATGTAGGCAATCCGGGAATGTCCCAATTCGAGAAGATGCCGCACCGCGCTTTCAGCGCCTTGGTAGTTTTTAACCGTAATTCTGTGTCCAAGCTCACTACGTGGTCTTTCGACCTGAACTATTGGGACACCAGCTTGAACAGCGTGCCTAACATTTTCTTGCGAAACAGGCGTAGAAAATATCAATGCGTCCGCTCGCCAATTGAGGAAAGTTTCAATCCCCATACGCTCAGCCTCTGACGCGCCATGCATATTGTAAGTCAGGGTCGTGTACCCTCTGCTCCGGGCATACTCTTCCACGCCCCGCGCCACTTTGACGAAGAACGGGTTTGGTTCAGTAGATCGCAATAGATGGCCAATGACATGGCTGCGATTGCTTTTGAGACTTCTTGCAAGTGAGTTGACCCGATATCCAGTCGTTTCGACTGCGCGCATGACCTTCGTGCGCGTTTTCTCTGCGACATAGCCCTTGTCATTGATGACGCGTGCAACTGTGCTCACCGCAACACCGGCTTCTTCGGCAACGTGTTTTAGGGTCGGTATGTTCCGCAAGCTGCAAAGCCTCATCTAGAAAGTCGGGATTTTCTGTGTTGCTACACTATTGACGGAGCGTTTTCCATAATCCGCTCCTGTTGAATGGGTCCATTGCGGGAGAATGTGAGGTCTCACGCTAACGGCAGCAAGGGTCGCGTCTCGATCCTTGATCGCATGATCCTCGCCGCACTGCGCACCAACAGCCGGTTTTCTCGCCACAACGCAGCTTGAATAACTGAGCATGTGCGGAAATTTTCATGCTGCGTGCGCTCGCAGCGAAAATCTCGAATTCACAGGTTGGGCTCTTCGGTTGCATTCGCTGCGGACGAAACTAACGTCTCCAATGCACGCTGG
>JAHDEX010000083.1 GCA_020628545.1 Paracoccaceae bacterium
GCGCGCGCCGCGACCGCCTCTGTTGAGGAATAGAAACAATTTGTGGAACCGCTGCGACATTTTGGCAGTTGGTAAATTAAACGCAACCCGCAGAGCGCAATTCGCCTTTGCAATCATAGCGTGATGCCTCGGAAACGGCCCGGCATTGCTGACTTAAAAACAGCCCGTGCCTTGAGACCCCAATGACTTTTCAATCCATCGATCCCACTGAAATCAAGCGGATGGGGATGGTCAAACACCTGTCGCCCGATCAGTGGAACGCGTTGATGTCGATCGTCGAACATATTGACGTGCAACCTGCGGGCCGGATCGTAAACCGCCGCGGCAACCGGCTCGATCACAGCTTGCTGCTGACGGAGGGCCTGATTGCCCGCTCCATCCCGCGCAGTGGCCAAAGGCGCAGCACGTTCGTCGCACTCGAGTTTCCCGGCGACTTTGTTGATCTTCACGCCTTTCCGCTGAAAAGGCTCGACCATGACGTCGTTGCGCTGACCGATTGCAAGCTGCTTGTCATCAACCATGACCGTCTGCACGCGTTGATCGATGCCCACACCGAATTGGGGCGCATGCTTTGGTCGCTGACACTCGTGGATGCATCAATCCATCGCCATTGGGCAATGCGCAACAGTTCCATGCGCGGTCTCGCACGTGTGGCGAATTTCTTTTGCGAATTTGATGCGCGACAGGCTGCCGTCACAGGTCAGCACGCCGACATTCACAAATTGGGGATCACGCAGTCGGACATCGCCGACGCAACGGGCCTAAGCAGTGTGCACGTCAACCGCGTCTTGCGCGACCTGCGAGAAGACGGCTGCTGCGAAGTTCGCCCCGGTGCGCTGCATATCCTGAACCGCCAAAAACTGGTAAGCAGGGGCGCATTTGACCCTGCTTACCTCTATTTGCCGGGATCAGACGCCGTGCTTTAACGGCAGGCCCGCGCCGTTACGCAACAGCGCGGTTTGCGGGGACTGTCGCAGCGGTAATAACTGGGGTCGTTGGCTGCGCCAAAACATCACGACGCGCTTGCCCTGCCTGCAACAAACCGTCCTGGGTACCGCAGTCATACCGTTTCCCCGAAAACTCAAACGCCCAAAGCCGGTTTTCCGGAAGGTCGCGCACGATGGCGTCAGTCAGCTGCACTTCGCCGCCAGCGCCCGGCGTCTGGTCAGACAGTTTGTCCATAACGCTGGATGCGAGTACATAGCGCCCGACCGCCGCAAGCGTCGATGTCGCCTGATCCGCGCGCGGTTTCTCAACAAAGCGATGGCACTGCGTCAGCTTTCCAGCAGAAGCCGCGATTGGATCAAAGATCCCGTATTTCGACAGATCTTCCGGCGCAACCTGCTGGGCGGCGATCATGTGGCCACCCTGGTAGGCCGACACCATCTCGGGCAGGCACGCCGTCCCGATAATACAATCGTCCGGCAGGATCACTCCAAACGCGTCGTCTTCGACATAGGGCGCGGCGAGCGATATCGCGTGACCCAGTCCTTTGGGGTTCTCTTGATCGATCACTACGACCTCCGCACGTTGCGCGACATCTGTTTCATTAAGAACATCCGCGAGGTCATGTTTCCCTTTCTTCAGCAATTCCTGCTGAAGCGCAGGGTCTGACTCGAGAAACTCTCGGATGGCGGGCTTAGTTGGTGACGTGATAAACACCAGCCTTTCTGCCCCCGCGTCCAGTGCTTCATCAATTGCCAACTGCAGGACTGGACGGTCGTAGACTGGCATTAGCTCCTTCGGGACAGCCTTTGTCAGCGGCAGAAGGCGAGTTCCCATACCTGCAACTGGGAGAATGACGGTTTTGATCTGCTTCATATGATCCTCCTAATGTTGAGCAGTGACATCGCGCCGAGTTGGCTCGTGCATGGCATCCAAGGGGATGCCATTGCCGATGATGGGGTGCTGTGGCGGTGGCGAGACGCGCACGACCTGCGCCTTGCGTTGCGCAAGATCGAAGTAGTCGATCTGCGCTTGCGCCGCGGCGATCGCGCGCCGGTAAAGCTCCACGAAATGTGACATCATCTTCTCCTCTGAAAACAAGCGACGCGCACGAGCATGCGGCACCGATGGATTGATCGTTAGGGCGCGTTCCATCGCATCGCGAAGTGCGGATGCGGTCGCGTGGGTCGCGACCACCCCGCCCTCTCCCACGACTTCTGCAACGGCGCCATTTGGTGTGGCGACGACAGGCAGACCCGTCGCCATCGCCTCAATCGCCACAAGACCAAACGGTTCTTCCCACATCGGCGTGAAAAGGCAGACGGAGGATTGCGCCATCTCCTTCGCCAAAGCTTCACCACCGAGATGCCCAAGGTAGGTGATCTGGTCAGACAAATACGGCGCGACCTTGGCCGCAAAATAGGTCTCATCCTCGACGATCCCGCAGATCTTAAGCTTTCGCCCTGCAAGAATTGCGGCTTGGACAGCGATATGGGTGCCCTTGTTCGGCGTGATCCGCCCCGACCAAATGGCAGAACCATCGCCTTGCGCTTTGAATGGCCACTGCGACATGTCGATCCCATTGTGGACAAAGGTCGCCGTCTCCGGCACGTGATCGGGCCACCAGACACTTATCTGTCGCGATGACGTGACCGTTTTGATGTGCCACGGCACTTCGCTTTCGCAAATGGCGTCGCGCAGTAGCTTGAACGGCGGGATATGCAGCGAAGTGACCATTGGTTGATGGAAAGACGCCGCCATCCGAGGAACGAAGCGGTGCAGGCTATTGTTGTGCACAACGTCATAGCGCCGGGTGACCAGCCGCTCGCAAACTTCGGCATAAGCCGCGTCCAGCACGGCATTCAGTGTCTCGGTGCCGTGGTGATCTTTCCAGGGGTAGTCGCTGTCATAATGTTGGTCACGCACGGGCACCAAGGTGACGCCGTCGGGCAGACCCTCCCGACTGTCACCGCTAGCAAAGAGGTCGACCTGATGTCCGGCTTCTGCCAATGCGCGTGCCAACCGCCAGGTGAAGGCCTCCATGCCTCCACTAAACGGGGCCGCGATAGGGTGCCTGATGTGACCAACAAGCGCGATGGAAAGGGTCATTGCGCCGCCACCGCCGATAGCTTTTCAAGCTGCTCCTGAACACGAACCGAACTTGCGTAGGGCATATGTTCCTGCTGACGGCAAAGCACGTAATCCGCCTCTTCCGGCTCGCGCACCTGAACCAACGCGCCATCGCGATCCTCGATCAGCCCCATCATGCGGAAAGAGGTCAGCCAGTGTTCCATTGTCCGATGGCCCCATTTCTGGGCGAAAACCTCGGCGTTGCGCAGGATTGCCGGAATGTGATGGATCGGCGGCATACAATGGGGATGATACTGGTGATAGGCGCGGCACCCATGCGCCCATTGGATCGGGATCTCACGCTCTGCGAGCGTTCGTCCAAAGTCGGTATCCTCGCCGCCGTAGCCGGTGAACCTTTCGTCAAAACCGCCACTGGTGTCCCACGTGCGCCGGTGAAGGGCAAAGTTGAGTGACCAGAAGCAACGATAGTCTTCGCACGGCTTCATCCCTTCGTCCGGCGGACCGGGACGGTCTGCATGCGGCTCACCCACGGTATCAAACTGCACATAGGTCCAGCCGTCTTTCGCGGCATCCGCGGGCAGATAGATCACATCGCCCATAATCAGCCCCGCATCAGGGGTCGCGTAGCGGGCGTAATTCTCGACGAGGTCGGGATTTGGAATACAGTCGACATCAAGGAAGATCAGAGTTTCACCTTTCGCGGCGTTCGCAACCGTGTTGCGCGCCCGCGCCAGTGGCAGGTCATCACCCGCGATCTTCAACTGCCGGACTGGGAACGATGAAGATGGCAGGTCCTCATACACATCATCCTGCATCACACCGATGATCAGTTCATCTGGCTGGACAGACTGCTGCGTCAAACCGAGAACAAGATTGCGCAGGTGCGCTTCGCGACCCCGGGCCAGCGTCAGCACGCTCACAGTTTTATTGGGCGGATATTGCATGGTCTCTCCCCTTATCTTGCATCGGCATTGGTGAAAGCCGACCGATCAATTCCATCAGCCAATCAGCCGCGGTTTCAGCCGCACGCGGGGTGATCAATGCCTTTTGCCGATCTGGTTGGTGCGCCTGCACAGTCCGCGCCAAGGCAACGCGCCATGCGTCAACCGATGAAGGCAGATGCGCCAACGTTGTCGCGGCCCCAGCAATGCGCAGCGCGTCGGCCTTGCACCGCTGCTCATCAAAATACCGCCACTCCGGGATGGCCAACCACGGCTTTCCGGCGGCCAGGATTTGATGGCAGGACGTGTTACCGGTGGACGAGATGACCAGATCGGCGGCGGATAAATAGTCGTACGGGTTATCAACCCATCCGCGATGGTGCATGTTATGCGGCTCCGTCGCGTGCCAATCGCAGGCGACTTTACCAATCGTGACCCACTCCGTCTGCGGCAAGGCACGCGCACCAACCGCAAGTGGCGCAGAGGGCCAACCTTCTCCACCGCCGCCAGACATCACGAGGATCAACTTCTTACCTGGGTCGAGCGAGAGCGCCGCTTTGTTGGCTGTCGCCTTCTTGTGCGCGACCCCCAACCCGCCTGCAAAGAAGGTCTTCGCGCGCATCGCGTCGGACCAGTCAGGTTGCGCAAGTGCCTGATCTGAGGGGCACAACAGACCTACTGCCCCATCATAGGCGGCCTGATGCCCTTGATCACTCCGATCACCATGCTGCAACACCATGACATGCGGCACAGAGCAGATCCGCGCCAGTTGCGCGATCTCCGCTGACACGTCAGAGATCATCAAAATCGGGTTTTCGACCGCAAACCAGTTTGCAAGCGTCGCCATTGCAGTCCGGATGCCGGGCCACCCAAGCGGGGCGCAATGGACCGTGCGCGGCGTCTCAGACGTGTCATTGATGTCGTCATCACCTGACGCCTCAAAAAGTGAAGGTATGGTAATGATTTCAACGGGGCGGTCAAACCGCGGAAAGATGTCCTTTCGCGCGCAAAAGATCGTCACCGGTTGCGTCAGGGGCAGTGCATTAACGACCGCACGACACCGCTCCGCATGGCCGCGCCCTTGGTGGTGGACGAAGTAACCGATGGGCCGCGCGCGTTGGCCTGTGCGCAGGATATCTTTCATTCTGCGGCCATCTGCACGGCGGCTGTCGGCGCGTCCCAACCGATTGCGCTCATACCTTCCAGCACGCCATCCGCATGATGCGCTGTTGCAAGACAAAGATTCGCGGTTGGCAAACTCTTGGTCAGCTCTGTCAACGCGTTCCCGACAAGGATCCCCTGCCCCAGTCCTTGCGCCGCGGCAAGCAACATATCGCGGTCATTGCCACTGTCCCCGGCAATCGCCACAGACTCTGCGGTCAAGCTATAGCGACGACAAACAGCCTCAATCGCCCGTGCCTTACCAGCGTTGAAAGGCACCACATCGATTAACCGCCCATGCGACGCAATCACAGTAGCCGGGAGGGACCGCTTTATGAGTGCAGCAGAAATCCGTGCCGCGTCCCGCGCTGTACCAAACCCGGACACTTTCCAACGCCGTTGTTCCACTGGCGGCTGGAGCGGAATACCAAGCCTGCGCAGTTGCAACGTAATCACGCCAGCGTTCCAATCGATATCAAGCCAATCGGCGTAGTCCTGATCGCGCTGCCAGCGCCCCTTGCTATCGCGCAGATAGATTTCCGTACCAACTGATGTGATAAAGACCTCCGGCATCGGCAGCTGCCATTTATGCAGTACGCGTCGCGCCTCAGTCAGTGAGCGACCGGTCGCCACAGCAAGCGTCGTCTCAGATCGTTGATACCAGGCCCGGAACCGCAAGGCGGCATCGCGGCTACCAGTCAGCGTATTGTCGATATCGCTGAACAACATGCGCCGCGGTGCCGCAAGCGGTGCACTGCCACAGGCGTCCCGCGCGACGTCGTTCACACGCGCTGCCCATTGCGTCCAATCGTAGGTCTTTACGCCACGCGTTCCCGCCAAAGATGCCGCATGCCACTGATCGGCGTTGGTTAGCAAACCCGTGATTCCGGCGACAATGGCATCCGGCTGATCCGGCGGAACGCTGACACCATGACCAATCTGGCGCACAATATCGGCAGCACCACCTTCGGACGTCCCGACAACAGGCAAGCCATAATGCGCGGCTTCCAGAAGGGTCAGCCCGAACGGCTCATGTTTTGCGATATTGACAAACACACCGCGGGTCTGTGCCGCAAATCGGTAAAGCGCGGGAATATCTGAAGCCTCATGCTGCGGCGGCACCGCCATGCGACCACGCATATTTGGCGCCTCGGCGACCTTGAGAATGGTATCAAGCTGATCGCGCACCTCAGCGTTTCCATCGGCTGCATGATGATGCTGCCCCGCAAGGATCATCAGATTGGCAGCCTCGTGCAAACGCGGTGTCTCCGCATAAAGCTGCGCGAGCGCGGCCAGGTTTTTCCGTGCAACGGGCCGCGCAATTGCAAGGATCAGCGGCTTTTGTGGATCATCAAACGGCGCGAAAAACGCAGGCCGCGCACCAATGGCTTCAACCTTCGGAAAGTCTATCCCGGGCGGCACCTGATACACCCGTGATTGGAAGCCGCATCCATAGCGACCCACCTGCGTCTCCGCCTCATCGCGAGAGGACACAATAACGCCGTCTGCCTCTTGCAACGCCCGCAACTCATTTTCGATGCGCACTGCGGACGCACCCCCCTGTGATTTGCTGAGGGCAAGGGAATGTGGCGTATACAGAAACGGAATACCGAACTTGCGCCGCGCCGCCCGCGCGAGGACCGCAGCATCAGCAAAATGCGCATGGATCAGCGTTGGCAAATGTGTCTCGGCAGCGAGATACCGCAAAAACGCATCCGCTATAGCCGGGATTTCACGTTCCAACCGTTCTTTCGACAGGTAATCAATGATATCCGTTCTCAGGCGTTGGATATGAAACTTTGCGTTGATCTCCTGACGCTCCTGCCAATAGGCGGGGCCGAGTTGCGCATCGCGAAACGCACGGGTTACGATTGCGACCTGTTCCACATCGTCGCGTTGCGCTTGCGCCTTTGCTGCGCCCAGCACGTAGGCGATGTGACCGCCAGTATCTTCTGTGATCCCATAGCTCACGTCTGGCCAGGTCAAGCAGCCGCCTAATGCAACATGACAAACACGCATCTCGTTCACTCCTTGAATGGGTGTCGAACCTGCGGAATGCGGCGGAAGTTCCTTTAACAAAAGTTTAGGCGCGTTGTCCTCGACACGCGGCAGGCGCGGGCTAAGTGCCGCCGATAAATGATGTGAAGAGGGTGCGGATCAATGACCAAAAACTATCCAAATACCCGCCATTGTTATCTTTTTGTCGGGGGATTGCACCGCTCTGGCACATCGCTTGTCAATCGCCTCGCCAACGCAATTCCGGGCGCATCCGGCATCACCGACAGTCCCGCGCCAGAGAACGAAGGGGTCTATCTGCAAGGTGCGATCCCGCACACTGCGCTGCACGGTCGGCCAATGCATTTCGCAACCAATCCTGAAGAACACCTGACTGAAACGCACCCGCTCAATAACCTCGGCACAAAGCGGCATTTGGAAGCTGACTGGGCGCCGTGGTTTGCGCAGGATGCAACATGGCGGGTTGAGAAATCTCCCGTGAACCTGACGCGGATGCGCCTTTTGCAACAACTGTTCCCAATGGCACAATTTGTGGTAGTGCTGCGCCACCCGGAGGCTGTCATCCGTTCCGTCAAACACTGGACGGATCAGGACCCCGACGCTCTTTTCGACCACTGGATTGCCGCGCATCAACAGGTTTGGTCAGACCTGCTATTTCTGCATGCTGTGCTTTGTGTCCGGTATGAGGATATCATCGCGCACCCGGATCGGTTCCTTGCCGCCCTATCCGCCTTTCTGTCCGCCGATCAGCCGTCGCTGCCCGAGGCAATTGTAGATGGCAATCGGTCCGCGCATCCGGTTGATCAAATGTCGACCGACCAAAGCCGCCAGACAGCCCAATGGGGATATGGGCCTGATCTCGAAACGCTGCCTTGGGCCCCCGTCGTGCAACATCCATTTCGTTCCGTGCGGGACGCTGTGCAGAGGGCGCTTTCACACGAAGAAACTGCGATGCAGGCGACATAAACTTCGCCCGCACCGCCGCGTCAGGGGATCTAGGCCGCCTGACGCTCTTCTGTACGCAACTCATCAAGCCGTTCTGAAAGCCGGTCATGGTGCGCATTTGCAAATTTGTAGGCGTCACTATCCGCCGTCATCGGCTCAATTGCGTCATTGTAGGTCTTCAGCAATTCTTCTTCGCCGCGGATCAACTCCGCAATAATTGCGTCATCGCCGTCCATCATCTTGTCTTTCAGATCAAGGTACGTGCGATGCGCCGTTGCCAGGATGGACCCATCATCGTCCATTTCAACGCCTGCGTTTTCAAGAAACGTCCGCATCTGGCGCGCCTCGTCCGCCCGTCGTTCCGACAGATCGGAGAACATCGTTTGCAAACGGTCACTCTCCACAACATCCGCTGCTTCTGCGTAGCCTTCGCGACTGTCGATCAGCGTAACATAAAGATCTTTCAAGGCGTCAGTTTCGGTTTTCATGAGGCTCACTCCGTTTGTAAATTGATGTTGGAGAAACGCCGTGCGCGCAGGAATGTTCAGCGAAAAGACCGCGCGGATGTCTAGCTTTTGTTAAGATCGCATGGCCGCCACGGTCACTTGTGGAATCGGGCGATGTTCCCGTAATGTTCACACCCACAGGAGCGTTATCATGACCGGTCAAACCCCGACGCGAACGCGCGATATTGCGCGACTTTACCTCGACTTCGACAGTTTCTTCGCCACGGCTGAGCAGCATTTCAATCCGGCACTGCGTGACAGACCTGTCGGGGTGGTGCCGCTCGATTCACCGAACACCACCTGCATTGCAATCAGCCGAGAGGCAAAAGCGCGCGGGCTCAAGGGTATGGCCTCAATCGCTGATGCGCGAAAGCTGATCCCGGAAATGCAGTTTGTCGTGGCCCGCCATGACGTCTACGTGCGCCTGCACGACCGGATTATTGAGGTCATCGAAAGCTGTCTACCTATCGCCCAAGTCCGCTCGATTGATGAGGTTGTTTGCGAGCTAAAGCCGAGCGAGGCCGCGGAAGGTCTGGCGCTTGGCGAAAGGATCAAAGCCGCGTTGCAGGCAGCATTTGGTGATGTGTTGACCTGTTCCATCGGGATGGCCCCTACTGAATTGCTGGCCAAAATCGCAGCCGAGGACAGTAAGCCTGATGGCTTGGCTCTGCTGAATGGGCAGGACCTTCCCGGCAAGCTTTATCACCTCAAACTGCAAAAACTGCCGGGCATTTCGGATGGGATCGAGGGCCGCTTGACTGCAGCTGGCGTCGCTGACTTTGCCGGCCTCTGGCGCCTCGCCCCGAAACAGGCCCGCGCAATCTGGGGCAATGTGGAGGGCGAACGGTTTTGGAACGGTCTGCACGGCTACCATTCCGAGCGTCCCGCCACGCAAAAACGGATGTTTGGGCACAGCCGGATTTTATTGAAAGACTGGCAGACGTCTGAAAAGATTGCGGTCTGCACCCGACAACTATGCCTGAGCGCGGCGCGACGGGTCCGTCGGGCAGAGTTGAAGGCCACGAAGCTTACGCTGTCGATGAAAGGTGGCGGTTACCGCGGGCGGCGCGGCGCAACGGGTGAGGTGTTGAAGTGGTCGCACGAAGTCGCCTTCCCGCCCGCCTGCGATGATAAGTGCTTCCTCGATGCTCTAAATGCCGCTCTGACGGCGGCACGCGGGTCTGTCTCCTTCCGCGCGCAATCCGTTGGAGTTGTCTTGCACGGCCTGCAAGATCCTCTCACTGTGACAGGTGATCTTTTTGATCTGCCGCACGCAGCACAACCCGAACGCGACAAGCGCGCGGAGCGGCAGAAGTGGGAGCGTGTCAGCGTCATGCTGGATAACTTGCGTGCGCGGCTCGGCCCGGAAGCGATTACGCTTGGGCCCCAAACGGAAATCCCAGGCGGGTATCTCGGTGCAAAGATCGTCTTTGGCCGCATCCCCGATCGTGCCGATTTCAATCAAGCACCTGTCGCCGACGACGACACGCATTTCTGCTCATTCTGACGTCAGCAGGTCATGCGGCAGCCCAGTCGGCACATCCACACGCACCTTATCCCGTGTGGCCCATGCGGCCAGCCATTCGGTGGCCCCAGCCCGCTTACGAATGGCCCGGTCCGACTTCGGCGGCACCCACCCGTAGATCGGCTGTTCGCGATAGGCTTTCTTTGACGCTCCGAAAACCCACTGCATATTGCCGTAGGTCGCAGGGTCACGCCCATCTAGCGCCAGCCGGTCGTTCAGATAACATGCCGTCCGCCACGCAGTCTGCGGGTCGCGCGTCCATTTGATAATCTGCTTGCCCCAATACATGCGCAGATTGTTGTGCATATAGCCGGTATGCAACCACTGCCGCTGTGCTGCATTCCACGTCTCATCCTCCGTCCGGCCATGCACGAGATCATCAAGGGAATGAAGCACCGGGCGCGGGTCATCTGCGTGCGCCAAGAGCGTCGTTTGGGCCGCCTGCGGGATCACATCAAATCGGTCGGGATGTGGTGTCTGATAAGCGAGATAGTGGAAATATTCACGCCAGGTCAGCAATCCATCAAGATACTTCCACTTCGCATTCGCCGTGACCTCTGCGGTACGAACGGCGGCGGTGATCGTGCGCGGACCAATCACACCGAAATGCAGATAGGGCGACAGGTTTGAAACCCCCGCCTCGTCCGCCGCGTTGTTGCGGCGGTACGGGTATGACGCGAGGTGGTCGGTCACGAAGTCGTCGAGCCGTGCAAGTGCGGTTGCGCGGTTCGGTGGAAAATCTGCACAAAGCGGCAGGGAATGGTCGATGTCACATCCCGCGATGATCCCGGCGATGTCGTCGTCCGATGCCTCCGCCAGTCCTTCGCCGTCAAAACACAAATCATCGTCATAGACAGGCAAGTCGCTGTCAAAATCCGCCGCGTGGCTTTCGTAGGTCGGCCGCAATTCACCACTCGCACGGCGGAACGCAGGCGTTGTTGTCAGGCCATCCGGCAACATCCGCGTCGGAACCAGCCGCGCGGTATCCACCGCAAACACAGCGCGGTTGCAGCGGTCTGCAAACGCCCGC
This sequence comes from Paracoccaceae bacterium, assembly GCA_020628545.1. GTDB lineage: Bacteria > Pseudomonadota > Alphaproteobacteria > Rhodobacterales > Rhodobacteraceae > Yoonia. The sequence continues at coordinate 11,161 of JAHDEX010000083.1, forward strand.
GCCTGTCTTCTGGCAACAAATACAGGATGATCATCGGTGATCACGGCGGCCGCCTGTTCGGCCAGGCGGTACACCAGACCCTTTTCGCGCCGCCCTGCCCGATCCACAAAGTTCACACAGCGCAACCCGCGCTCTCCACAGCCTTGCTGCATGTCGCGGCTCGCATGCAGCAGGAAATGATGCAAACGGTCGGAGGCGTAGGGATAATCCTCGCGCACACCGAGATAGACAAGCACCGGTCGCCCGATCCGGTTGCCAAGCTCGACAGCCGCATCAATTGCCGGATTGTCCCAAGCCCGCAGGGTCTGTGGCAACCAACAGAGGACATAAGCGCTGTTCTTATCTTCAACCGGGACATTGTTCAGCGCACGAACCCTGTCGGCAATATCAGCAGACCACTCAGGCATCTGCACCGTCCTGCTTTACTGTCCGCATCCGCACACCATGCGGCTTGCGGCTCCCATGCTTTTCGAACACCTCCGCCGCTTCCGCGCGCGCCGCCGCGGTTCGGCGCAGGGCGTAGATCTTTTTCTTTGCCTCCGCCGTCGTTGCCCGATAATCCACGATGGGTGCAGGATAATCTGCAGGCGGTATTTCGCACGTCCAAGGCTCTTGCAGTTCCTTGCCATCGAGATGGGCTAGCTCAGGCACCCAACGCCGGGTGAACTCCCCCGTCGGATCCTGATCGTAGCCTTGCTTCACCGGAGAGTAGATCCGCACCGCATTGATCCCCGTCTCACCCGCTTGCATCTGGCTCTGCGACCAGTGAATGCCGGGTTCGTAGTCGGTGAACAGACGCGCCAGGACTGCGCCGGACTGCTGCCACGGCAGCCACAAGTTGTATGACGCAAAGGACATCAGCATCGCCCGCATACGAAAGTTAACCCAACCGGTGGCCGTTAGATAGCGCATACAGGCATCAACAAATGGAAACCCTGTTTGCCCTGCTGCATATGCGTCGAGTAGATCAGTGGAATTCGGTATTGGGCGCAGGCCCACATAAACCTGCGCCATCGGTAGCCATTCAATCTCCGGCTCGGTTTCAAGTTTCTGCATGAAATGGCAGTGCCAATGCAGCCGCCCGATGAAAGACCGCATTGCACTTGGCCACAGCCCACGTTCTGCTTTTTGCAAATCGCGAACTTCTTCCTGCCGTTGCAACGTCGCCTGATATATCTCTCGCATTGAAAGACTGCCGGCAACCAAATGCACCGACAGTCGCGAACAAGCGGCTTCACCCGACACCGGGCTGGACATCGCTTTCTGATAAGGTTCGCCCCGGTCGTAAAGAAAGGATCGCAGCGTCTCTTCCGCCGCCGCGCGCCCTCCTGGTTGGAGGTCTTGGATGCCGTCATGCGCCAATCCTAGCGCCTCGGGTGTTGGCAGGTCATCGTTGCCATATGTGACCCAATCGACCGTGTCCGGCACCGGCAAAATCGGTTGCGCCATCAGCGCATCCCACTTCTTTGACCACCGGTCGCGGGTGAAATCTCGACCCCGCCAGATGCCGTATTGCTGGTATTCGTCGAAAGGTATCGCGTGATCAGCGCACCAGTGTCGCACCGCATTGTCGCGCGCAAATGTCCAGGCGTTCCCGGTCTCTTGATGCGCCACCAATCGGAAGGACCCAAAATGATCACGCAATCGCGCGAGCACATCCGTGACGTCCCCAACCTTAACACAAAGCCGCCCACCCCTCTCGACGATTTGCGTCCGCAGACTATCGACCGCTTGTCGCAGGAAGGCCCATTGTCGGTAACTTGTGTCATCAAGCGCCCAGTAATCCGGCTCGACCACATAGAGCGGCAGAACGGGCCCGCTCGCCGCAGCCGCAGAAAGCGGACTGTGATCATGCAACCGTAGATCACGCTTACACCAAACGACGGTCAGCACGTGTGTACGTCTCTAATGAGCGGTATGGTCATGTGGTGGCCTTTGGACATGGCGCGTTTCAGATCAATCTGCTGGAGTAATCCGCAAACGCCTACCTATGTCCCGAGAGACCATGGTTTTCGAAGCATTTGATGGGTTTTGCGTAGATCTCAGAGTTGCTCGTCCATTTACGTCGAAACGATTTGACCCACTAATATCAAATCAGTTTACGCAACTTATCCGCCGCATCGGGCAGCCGGTCCAGCGTCCGGGCGATACGCTGTTCCCATCGTGGACCTCGGCTGAGCGCATCCTGATATGCATCAGCCAGGTCATGCGGATGTTCCTGCGCCAACACCGTGATCAGAAATGCCGCCTGCTGCCGGTCTTTCTCAGCTTTCTGCGCAAATTGATCGTCGCGCCGGCGATCTGCCACGATCAGCTTATGGATCGCGTAGCGTTCAGGACGCGGGATCTGCACGAGGACGCCGCTACGATACAGAAACGGAACCGTCAGTGGCTCTGCAATGAGGTAATTCAGATGATGAAGCGATTGCGCACTGACCCCAAGCGCCTTCAATGGCCGTAACTCTTCTTCAGCGGAAAACGAGGGCGTCAGAAATTCAACCAGTGTTTGCCGCTCTGTCTGCGCCCATCTCCAAACCTCGCCCTTCTCCAGGGATGGAACCGGCGCGAACTTGAGTGATGCGAAGACGTCCGCCAGGTCTTCTTCGACCGTGTCATCAAGGACAAGCGACAGCCGCTCAAAACTCGCGATGTCGACGTCTTGCGTCATGGCCGACTGATCAAAGCCAATTTGTACGCCCAAAACCCCTTCGTAGGCTCTGAATGCTTGCGTGCCGATAAGCGTGCCGCCCAACCGAAAAACCCCTGCCCGCGCGAGCGCCTGAACGATCTGACCGGTGCCCAGATCCGGCGTCAGGTACCCTTCAGCACGTAGAATTCGCATCAACCGCGCACATTCCCTTGCGCGGTCCTTCGCGCCTGCCGCAACCTCTTCATGTTGGCTGATCTGTGTACGGAGCGCCGCGCTGTCTTCGCCGAGATAGCGATCAACCGTCTGGTCCCCAACCCTGAACTGATCGTACCAATATTGCCGGTCGCGAACGGTTTTGAGGCGCGGTTTCCCCCTGATCTTGCTGACCATGTCCTGTTTCAGAAGGCGCAGCAGATCGATCCAGGCGGATTGACCAATGGCAGAGTGGTGTCGGATCATGGCTTACCCTACAAACTATCTATTGTGGGGTATAGTAAATCCTCGCCGTACCCTACAACATTTTTAATGCAGTGTAGCAGTATCAAACAAAGCGGTTCTCGCGATATTTCAGAGCTCTTTTCACGGTCATTTCAGGAAACAGTTTCCAGGGTCGCTCGTTGCAATCTATGGAAACGCTAAATAACAAGCTGGCGCTACAAAGCGTAACTATAAGAGCGATAAACGTCGTGTCCGACAC
>JAHDEX010000019.1:0-37624 GCA_020628545.1 Paracoccaceae bacterium
GCAAGGTGCTGTGGATGGGACAGAACCTGACAGGGCTTGGTCGCCCGCAGATGGCACCACATCGCAAGAATTTGCAGATTGTGTTCCAGGACCCTCTGGCAAGTTTGAACCCTCGCATGACGATTGCGGCGTCGATTGCAGAGCCGTTGTTAACTTTCCAGCCATCCTTGTCCGCGAAAGAGCGGACCGCGAAGGTTGCGGAGATGATGGAGCGCGTTGGCCTCGATCAGCGTATGATCAACCGCTACCCGCATGAGCTTTCCGGGGGGCAAAACCAGAGGGTCGGTATCGCGCGGGCGATGATCAACAAGCCGGAATTGGTGGTCTGTGATGAGGCGGTGAGCGCGTTGGACGTTTCCATCCAGGCGCAGATTATCAAGCTGCTCAAAGATTTGCAGGCCGACATGGGATTGTCGATGATGTTCATCAGCCATGACTTGTCGGTTGTGCGCGATATCTCTCACCGGATCATGGTGCTTTATTTGGGCCGCGTGGTTGAGATGGCGGACCGGGATGAGATCTATCAAAACCCGATCCACCCTTACACGCAGTCGCTGATCTCTGCCGTTCCGATCCCTGATCCGCGGATTGAGAAAACACGGCAGCGGATCAAACTGCCCGGGGAATTGCCGTCGCCGCTGGACCCGGGGGCAGGACTGCGCTTCTTGCCGTCAAAACGCCAGAGCGACCCGGGCTACCAGCCGAAGCTGATGCAAGTGAAGCCCGGCCATTGGGTGGCCGAGCACGAGAGCTTCGAGGCGATTGTGCAGGCGGAAGAGCGCAGGTTGGCGGGGTAGTTCGTAGGCCGGGGCTAAGCTCGGCGCATGGGTGAGCCAGGGTGAACCCCGACTTACTTCATCGAACTAATCCCAATCATGTTGCCCTCAGTGTCGATCACCAGCGACACGAAGCCGAATTCTCCGATCGAGAACTTGGGGCGCACCACTTGCCCTCCGGCTTCCGCCACTCGGCCTTCTTCAACCGCGCAATCCTCTGCGTTGAAGTAGATCACCGTGCCGCCCGGTCCTGGCTTCCCGTGTGGCGTCTTTGACAGGGCACCACCCGCGCCGTAGTGCGTCATTTCCGTCGGGAAGGCCATCATCTGCATCTCGCTTGTCGGATCGCCCATCTGTTCCAGTTTAGCTGCGAAGACCGTTTCGTAAAACTTTGTGGCCCGATCCATATCCTCAACGTAGATATCAAACCAGCCGATTGCGTTCATCTTTGTCATTTCCTCAGTCCCTTGTTTGTCTTGATGAGAATGACCTACCAAGCCGCTTCGCCCCGGTATTGTAGATTTCAGACATGGAATTTTTTGGCGAATTTTCCGGGGGTGTACCCCGTCGCTTTCTTAAACGCGTGAATGAAATGGGATTGGTCGGCATAGGACAGCGACGGCTCGCCGAGAAGCGACTGCTGCAAGCGCAGGATCTTCAGAAAGTCGTGGGGGGTGAAGCCCGTCGTCTCCTTCAACACGCGCTGGAGTTGGCGCGATGAGAGGCCGGTGACCTCAGCCATGTCCGCGACCGAGTGGATATCCTCCATCTCGCGGAAGATGCGCTGCACCATCGGGTTGGGGATAAGCAGGCCGCGCGCCATCAGATCTTCAACCAAACCGTTCAAGACGTTTTGTTGCGCGGCAAAGGACATCCCGGCCAATGAACGGTTCACGGCACGCAGTGGCAAATCCCCATGATATGGGCGATCAACGATCCCGGGAACTATGGCCTCGCGCGGACCTTGCCACGTTCCGGGCAAGAAGCGGATGTTCACAAAATGGAATGCTTTGCCGAGACTTAATTCCTTGGCCGACGCTTGCAGACGCGCGACACCTGTAATGTCGCGTTGCGTCTGGTTGAGGACGATATAGGTGCAAGCGTCGGGCAGCGCATGAAACCGATAGTCGGACGCGAGCGGCTCAGAAGTGTAAAGCTCAAGGTAACGATGCACCATACCGCTCAGGTGATCCGGCGGCTCAGCCTCATTGAATACGACCAGTGCTGTATCCTTGGCGCGGCTGTTCCCTTTGGGGTGATACATCAGCGCGATCAGTAGTCCCGTTCGAAGAAAATGCCGAGCGTTGTCTCACCGTCTTGGTCGACTGATCCCTTTGCGGTAATCTCATCCGTAATGTCGAGGTTGAGGTTGATCTCAGTCTCACCTTCGGCGTTGATCGTCACGTCAGTATAGACGTTCTCAGACAGATAGGCGCCTGCACGCACGGCTGCGTTGCCCTCATCATCGGTTGTGACGTCAAAGTCGTCGAGGCCAAGCTCTTGGCGGAAACCATCAATGATCCCGCCGCCACCGCGCCCTGCCAATGTACCGACTGCTGCCGCCAGTTGCACGGCTTGGAACGGACTGATCTCTGACAGGTTGCGACCAAAGATTAGTTGAGCCAAGACCTCATCCTGCGGGTAATCCGGGGTGGAGCTGAAAGAGACTTCGGGCGCATCGGCAGGGCCTTCGACGATGATGCGCACAATTGTGCCTGTTGCGGCTTCCGTTTCAGCGATCAGGCGGATGTAGGGTGTGAAATCGCCCTGCAGAGTCACCGTGCCTTCCGTCAGCTCAAACCGCTGTTGTAAAATGTCGAGGCGTCCGCGGACGAGTGAGAATTGACCGGCCGGGATGATGTTTGCGGTGGTGCCGCGCAGCCGAAGCTCCCCACCCAATTCCGCATCCAGCCCGCGACCGCGTATGAAGATGCGCGAGGGCGCCTCGATGATAATGCCAAGAGGGAATGCTGCACCGCCGCCTCCGCCGCTGCCGGAGCCCGAGGATGCGCCGCTGTCGACTTCCACCGCGCCCGCTCTGCGCAGGGTACGCTGAACGGCACCATCTTCGCCCACATGGATCACATCGGGTAGGTCGCCAAGTGATCCGACACCTGAAGAGGGAACCTGAATTTCAGTCTCACCCAGTGTCAGACGCCCCGCAATACGGGCACCGCCCGCCAGCGGACCAATGACCGTGATTTGCCCATCAATCGACGTTTCATAAAGTGTCGGGTCCCGTAGAACCACGTCGTCCACGTCAACAGAGAGATCGGCTTGCAGTGGGGGGGACAGATTGACGGGGCCACTGACGGCGATTTGGCCACCCGTTTGCACGGCGCCGCCAATTTGAACCTGCGCGCGATTGTTCGAAAGCGAGACAGTTCCGGTAATATTCTCAAGCGCTTGCGACAATGTGGGGGCTGCGAGCCGCGCACCCTCTACGCGAACTTGGCCGGAAACGGAAGAAAGGGCAGGGGGACCATTGATCGCAAGATCGACATCAGCCGTGCCGCTTAATCGGCGTGGAGCCAGCGCCGCGTTAGCCAGTCCCAACGGCAAGACACCAGTCACGTCGATATCCAGCGCACCGCCGTTCGCGACTGTTCCGTCTGCCGCCATGGTGATCCCGCCCGGGCCCGTCCCGTCAATGTCCAGCCCGATGATGCCATTGGCCGCGACGCTTGCGGTGCCTTCAGCTGTGACAGGGCCGCTGAGTTGATCCGTGAAGATGCCGATGTCACGCAATCGGGCCGAGAATTGCCCCGCGCTATCGCCGGCATTTGTCGTATCAAGCCGGCCAGAAAGGCTCAGGTTGTTGGTCTGTGCGTTCAGGTCACTGATCTCAATGCCCGCCTCTGTGCGTTGCGCTGTCAGATTGGCGGACCCCAGTCCGCGCAACAAAAGATCAACGGTCTCATTACCGATGCCGAGGTCTCGGGTCTCAAGATCAACATCAGCCGCAAAACGAGAGAGGTCGGGCAGAAGTCGACCGGCGACCGTGGCATTCACGCCACCGCTGACTGGCTGACCAATAAGGTCGGCATATGCCGAGAGTTCGTTCAGCCGTGCTTGCACATCGCCGCTGATCTCCCGCGTGCCCGGGGCGATTTGCAGGTCGGCCGTTGCAGTCGCGCCCGGCGCCGTCAGATCGGACTGGATTGACCAGGCGCCGTCTGCTGCTTGCGTCGCGGTGCCGGTTGCCGTGGCTGGACCGGTGAGCCCATCGGTAATCAATCCCACGTCGCGCAGGAATGCATCATACGTCCCACTTCCTGCGCCATCATTGTCAGCAGATAGGGATGCGTCCAACCGGACCTCCGGCGTGCGAAGCCGCAGGTTCGGAACGGCGATGCCGTCGGGACCACGGCTGGCAGTGGCTTGCAGTGTTCCTGCTCCCGCCAGAAGGGGATCAGCCTGCGCTATTCCGGTTGCGAGGTCACGGGTGGCCACATCGATTTGCAGATCAAAGCTGGACAAATCCGGTGTCAGGTCACCCACAACAGTTGCATCGACGCCGCCAGAGACAGGCTGTCCGATCAGGCTGGCATAGTCTGCCAGATCAGCCACCGCCGCTTGGATCGTGCCCGAAACCGCATTCGTTTCCGGCGCGATGGTGATGTCCACATCAGCATTCGCGCCGGAGGCGGTTGCTGTCACGTCGATGGCAGCCACACCATCCAAACCGCGCATGACGGTACCGGTTGCCGTCAGCGGCCCGCTCAGCTCTGCGCGGATGAGGCTCAAGTCGGCCAGGCGTCCGTCGAACGTCGCATTGACCGGTCCGTCAGTATCGTAAGTTGCGTCGGCGTCGAGGCGAAGCGACGGGAGTCGCATCACAAGGTTTTCAACGGTGTAGGCAGTTTCGCTGCTGCGTGCGAGGTCCGCACTGATCGTCCCGGTCCCGCGCAGCAGGCCGTCCACTTCGGGAATGTCGACCTCAAGATTGGTCGTGACGGCAGAGAACGCGCCATCAAACAGCAGCCCCTCCGTCTGGACCGTTCCCGTCAATGTTGCATTGGCCGCGCCATCAAGGTCGCGACCGGCAATTTCTGCAAAGGTGCTTAGGTCAATGATATTGGCACTGACATCGGTTGTGACGGCGAACCCGTCATCAAGCGGTGCTGCGTCGCCCTTCGCGGTGAAGTCCACATCCGGTGCGGTGCCGACGACATCAAACGTGGCGTTCCCATTCGCAAACTGCGTCGCGGTTCCGCGCAGTGATGCGGGGCCGGAAAGCGATGGTTCCATGATCCCAACGTCGCGAATGTTTGCGTCAAACCGCGCCACGCTGCCGTCAGACGTCAGATCAGCGTTCGCCGAGATCGTGGCTTCATCGGTTGCGATATCCAGACGTTCAAGGCGGGTGCCATCGGGGTCACGCACAAAGCGAATATCAATTGTCCCGTCTCCGGCCAGCAACGGATCGACTTGAGCGATATCGGCGCGCAGGTCGTTGGTCGTACCTGTAATGGTCACGTCATACTGATCGAGGACGGGATTGATGGTGCTAACGATCTCGGTTTCCGCACTCCCCCCCAACTCGCGCCCGGCCAGCGCTGAAAAGCGGCTGAGTGCGGCCACGGTCAGGTCAATCGTGCTGCTGATTTCTACACCTTCGCCCCGGGTATCAACCTCACCCACTACGTCGGCTTCCAGACCGGGACCGCGGAGTGAAATTTCTTCGATTTGCAGCGGCGCGCCCTCAAGGCGGGCAAGGCGAATATTGCCGGTCACTTCATCACCGAAGGCCTCTGCCTGTCCGGGATCGTCAAGTTCGAGGCCCGTTGCGGCGAAACGCAAGTCTGCCGTCACTTCACCCACCTCGGCGCCTTCGCCTGAGACGATGACACCACCGCCGGTCAGTTCAAGTTGATCGATTTGAAGTCCGGTGCGGTCGTAGCCGGTGATCTGAAAATCCGCAGTCCAATCATCTGAAACGGCGCGGTTGTAGGCGACATTCAGCGAGATGTCATCGACGCGGGTCTTTGGCCCTGCGACTGGCAAAAGGACCGGATCACCTGATGGATCTCCGACCGTCCCGATCAGGTCAATCCGCTCCGGCCACCCTTCTGATCCGAAAACCGCATCGCCCGAAAGCCGCAACCTGCGGGCTGTCAGATCAAGCGTCGGCAAATCATAGGTACCGTCAGCGCGTTGGCGGCCTTCCGCGACCAGCGACACATCGGTCCCAAAGAAATCGTGGTAGGCGGGTTCGAGAAGGGGGGTCAGATCGCCCGAGATATTCAGCGCGAACCCATCTTCGCCCTCGGACGGCGCACGAGAAAACTGGCCCGTTATCCGATCCTGCCCATCGGTTGCCAGTGTCAGATCGGCACCAAAGGTATCAATAGGCCCTTCGCCCGCAATGGTCAGATCAATCGCGGGACGTTCGGGAATATCGAGCAAACGTGTCGCGATCCCGTCTGGGCCCTCACTGATGTCGAGGTTCAGGTCCAGCACTGTGGTGCTATTGCTATAGCTGCCTTCGATGACAAAGCGGCCTTCGGTGCCGCCCAACCGTGTCGCGGTTACATTTGCACTGCCTTCGCCACCCGCAAGCTGTGCGGTGCCAGCGAGACTGATGGACACTGGTTCGCCCAGAAAGCTTTCACCCAGAGCGATCTCGTCAATCTGCAACTCTCCGAGGGAGATGCTGACTGGCAACTCCGGGAGGGAAAAGGGTTGTGATTCCGCGGATGGTGCGCTTTCGCCGCTGCCGTCGTTGATGGGCGCGCGGGCGACGGTGATCTTGCTAGCGCTCAACTCACTCACTTCAACGCGGCCGCGGAGCAGGGCGCTACGGTTCCAGTCCAGCACCGCATCTTCGAGCGTTAGCCAAACACCTTCTTCGTCAGCAATCGTCAATCTTTCAAGCGTGGCTTCAGAACTGAGCGCGCCACGAAAACCGGAGATTGAGACTTGGCGGCTGACACCAGACAGATTGTCTTCGATTAACTCGGTGAGGTAGCCTTTATCTTCTTCCTCTTGCGCGGTTTGCCCGATGGCCAAATTTGGAAGGGCCAAGATCGGAAGAATGTAGATTAGCTTTTTCAAAACGCCTGTCCGATCCCGATGTAAAACTCAACGCGCTCACCCGCATTGTCGCCATTTGCCGGCGTTGCCACATCCAGCCTGATAGGTCCGATGCCCGTGTTGTAGCGAATGCCGAAGCCCGCACCTGAATGGAACTCTCCATCGCCAAAAGGGTTGCTGTCTTCCCCGACAAAACCGACGTCGTAAAAGCCGACCACACCAAAACTGTCGTTGATCTCGTATCGCGCCTCTAGTTGCGCCCCGGCAAAGGACAGGCCGCCACGGCGGATCATCTCGCCATTTTCAAGCGTTTCGACCCCTAAGGAGTTGTAGGCCTGCCCACGCACCGTACCGCCGCCGCCTGAAAAGAACAGGAAATCGGCAGGCGCATTGTCGGCGCTTGCGCCAAAGACGCTTCCGATCTGGGCACGGCCTGCGATGGTCAAGCGATCGTCTTCACCGAAGCTGGCGTAGCCGCGCGAGTCGTTGAAGACCCGGACACCGTTTTCGGCCCCCTCAACACTGACGAATGGAACCAGTTCCAAGTCGATAAAGTAGCCGTTCTTGGCGTTTGCCGGATCATCACGGCGATCCAGCGTTGCCGAAAGCGGTGCCGTGACAAGCGTATAGTTTCGCGTGCCGGCTTCAGTCGTCTCGCGGCCCCGGATCAGACCGAGCCCGCCGGAGACTTCCAGATCATCCCGCACCCGACGGTTCAGTGTGCCTTCGAGTTCGAAGACGTCCAGTTCGAAATCCGGCTCGTCAAGGCGACTGACGCTGACCGCAAAAAGAGCGTCCGTATCTGGGCCGTAAACAGCCGGAATCTTCAGGCTTGCCGCCAGATTGTAGTCAAGTCCTCCGGTTTCGCCACCGATGCCGGAGACTTCGCCTTCTACCCGAAACCGCTCAGCGCCGCCGAAGTAGTTGCGGTGCAGCCAAAAGCTCGACAATTGAAGGCCTTCGATGGATGACACCTCGACACCAAAACCGAAGCGCCGGGGTTTTGCTTCGACAATTTGGGCGGTGATAGGGAGCGTATCATTCGGTCCGGCGTCTTCCGCCTCGATCAAGCTGACAGAGTTGAACGCACCGGTATCGCGCAGACGGCGTTCCGCCCTGGCAATTTCGGCTGCGCTGTAGACGCTTCCCGTCGGCAAACCCGCAATCGCCAGGATGCGCGCGGTGCGAACATCTTCGTTGCCGCGCACGGTCAGCGGACCAAAAGTCAGGCGGCGGCCCGGTTCGATGACGACATTTACATCAAGCGTTTCAGTTGCATGTTGCGCCACGATGGATTGCTCGCCCGCCGTCGCCTTTGCAAATCCGAGGTCCCGCCAGGCAGTCACGGCGGTCCGCACGCTTGATCGGATGACCTCCGAGCGCGCAGGCTCACCGCTTGCGAATTCTTCAGGAAACTCGGTTCCTTCCGCGACGGGTCCGATGTTAGTCCGCCCGAATGTGAAGCGTGGTCCGGGGGTGACATTGATGGCGATGGTTTGTACGGAACCCGGCGCGTCTAACGGCGCGATATTCGATGCTTCGCGCCCGTTCACGAGGATCGACACCACACCGCCGTAGTAGCCATCGGCGTAAAGCGCTGTCAGAAATCTGCGGTAGTCAGCGCGCGCTGCTGCGACGTAGTCTTGCGCAGCCGGATCATCTTCGGGTGTGAGGCCCAGCGTCAATGACGCATCACGCAGGACATCCGATAGCCGTTCATCCGCATCGCCGGTATCGAAAGAGATCTCTTGGGCAGGGGCCATTGTTGCGCAAAGCAGGGCTGCAAATGTCGCCCAGCACCGAATTTTCATGCACACACCCCTTCACCCGTTTTGCGCATCTATGGCGCACTTGGGGCAAATTAGCGCTGTTGCCTGAAAATGAAAACGCGACGCGCGATATAATTCTTGTGATCGGCGGGAATGGTCTGAGAATTATTTTTGAAAAGGATCATCGGGATATATGACCTGCGCGAGGTAAAGCCCCTGCGGCGGGGACACCGGCCCGCACGCGGCGCGGTCTTTTGCGTCAAGTGCCTTTGCGACGTCGTCAGGGGCCCATGCTCCTGCGCCTACGCGCTCAAGCGTGCCAACAAAGCTGCGGACCTGATTGTGCAAGAAAGAACGGGCCCGGACGTCGAACTGGTATTCTGAACCGGTCGAGTGCTGAATTTCGGTGACATCCAAACGGTCCAGCGTCTTCACCGGGCTATCTGCCTGACACTGGGTTGAGCGGAACGTGGTGAAATCGTGCTGCCCGAGCAGGTGTTTTGCACCGGCCTTCATGGCTTTTGCATCAAGCGCATGGTTGACGCGCCAGAACTGGCCTGCGCCAAAAGTCAGCGGCGCGCGGCGTGACAGGAGGCGGAACACGTAGTGGCGTTCGGTGGCCGAAAAACGCGCGTGAAAATCCTCGGACACGCGGGCGCAATCCACAATCGCAACCGGATCTGGTTTGAGGTGGAAATTCAAGGCTTCCGACAGACGGAATGGGTCCCAGTCTTTCTGCAGATCGCAATGCGCCACCTGGCCCCATCCGTGCACACCTGCATCCGTTCGTCCGGCAGCAGCAATCGTGTGCTCACCTGGTTCGAGTTTTGACAATGCCGCCTCGATCGCGCCCTGCACAGAGGGATGATCGGCCTGACGCTGCCAACCCGCAAACGGCGATCCGTCGTATTCCACTTTGAGCGCATATCTTAGCATAGCGCGGGGTTAGGGGGAGCATTGGATAAAATCAATCCCTACCCAAGCCGCGTCCGCGCTCCTATTTAGGGGCAATGTCAGTCAGAAGGGGGCCGCCTTGGTCATCGCTGCGATAGCCGATCAGATCACGCGCAGCGTGGAATCCGTGGCCGAAGCTGTCACGGCACCTTTCAGCGACCCTGTCATCCGACTCGGAGTGACCGGCCTGAGCAGGGCGGGCAAGACCGTTTTCATTACATCGCTCGTCGCCAACTTGATGGATCGCGGGCGGATGCCGCAATTGCGCGCCGCGGCCAATGGCGCGATCCGGACGGCGTATCTTCAGCCGCAACCGGATGACACACTGCCCCGATTTGAATACGAAAGCCACTTGGCGCGTCTGACTGCAAAAGAGCCATCCTGGCCCGACGGGACACGGCAGATCTCTGAGCTACGCCTGTCGATGAAGGTGCAACCGACCGGGCTGCTCTCAGGGTTGTCTGGCCTGAGGACTGTTCACCTCGATATCGTTGACTATCCCGGAGAATGGCTTCTTGATCTTGGTTTGCTGGATCAAGATTTCGCCACCTGGTCCAAGTCGGCCATCGCGCGTGCAGCAGGCCGTCCCGGAGGCGATGTGTTTCTGGCCGCGCTCGATGCCGTGGATGCAAATGCCAAGCTTGACGAGAGCGCGGCACTTGCGCTGGCGCAGGCATACACCGCGCATCTCGTTGAATCGCGCGAGGCAGGCTTTTCCGATTGTTCGCCAGGTCGGTTCCTGTTGCCCGGCGACCTTGCCGGATCACCGGTGCTGACCTTCGCGCCACTCCATGCAGGGGGCTATGGCCGCGGTTCAATCGGGCGCGAGATGGAGCGCCGGTTCGAAAGCTATAAGCGCAATATCGTCAAACCGTTCTTCCGCGACCACTTCGCGAAGATCGACCGGCAAGTCGTTCTGATGGATGTCCTTTCAGCGATTCATGCAGGTCCACCCGCCGTCGAGGATTTGCGTCAGGCGATGGCGGATATTTTGGGCGCGTTCAAACCGGGGCGGAACGATTTCCTCAGCCGGATTTTCAATGGGCGGCGGGTTGAAAAGATTCTCTTTGCCGCAACCAAAGCCGACCACTTGCACCACAGCCAGCACCCGCAGTTGACGGCGATTGCAGAAGCCATGTTACGAGAGGCGCGCGATCGGGCGCAATTCGCGGGGGCGCAAACAGAGGCCATGGCCATCGCAGCTTTACGCACAACGATTGAGGAGACCGTGGACCATCGTGATGGACCTTTGAACGTCGTCAAAGGACAATTGCTGGGCTCGGGCAAACAAGCGGCATTCTATCCCGGTGCCCTTCCTGCTGACCCATCGCACCTGTTGGCCCCAGCACAGGAAGGTGCACAGAATTGGCTTGATGCGGATTATCAGGTGATGAATTTCGCGCCTGCACCTCTGACGCTTAGACCCGGGGAAGGGCCACCCCATATCCGCCTCGACCGTGCTGCTGAGTTTCTGATCGGGGATCGCCTATGATCCGGCGTGCAGTCCCTGATGACGCGATGGCGATGGGGCAGGTCCTGAGCGACTGGATCGATGCAACGCGATGGATGCCGCGTCTGCATACGCGCGCTGAGGACACCGGGTTCTGCGCTCATCTGATTGAGACTGCAGAAGTCTGGACAGCGCAAACGTCAGACGGCCTTGGGTTTTTGGCGCGGAAGGGGGCAGAGATCGATGCGCTTTACCTTGCCGAAGGACTACGCGGGCAAGGCTGGGGCACTAAGCTGATGGAAACGGCGAAAGAGGGCCGTGCGCGGCTCGAGCTCTGGACGTTTCAGGCGAACGCAGCAGCAATTCGTTTTTATGAGGCTTGTGGATTCCACGAGGTCAAACGCACCGATGGCGCTGGCAATGATGAAAACCTCCCCGATTGCCGGATGCGATGGGAAAGGGCAACGTCATGAGCCAGCAGCCGCCACGTGGGCCCGTCCTGATTGATCTCGATACACCGACGGTGAATCCCGCCGACGCGACGCCGGTGCTCGACACTCCTGTGGCGGCCGAAGGGGCAGCGATGCAGCAGGTTGCGGCATTGGCAGCGCGTCGCCCGTCAAAACTGGCACGTTGGTTCTGGACGTTCTTGCTCGGGCTGGTGGGATTTGTCGCTTCACTGGCTGCGTGGGACTATGTGACTGGCCTTATCAACCGCTCGCCCGTGCTGGGTGGGATCGCGCTCGTTCTCGTTGTCGGCTTGCTGCTTGTTCTGTCGTTCCTCGCCATGCGAGAGTTGGCCGCGTTCAGTCGTTTGCGCCGCCTTGATGGTATCCATCAGACGGCCGAAACCGCTTTGGTCAACAACGACTTGGCGCAAGCGCGGGTTGCGGTCGCGCAGCTCAACCGACTTTACGCGGGGCGTGACGACACCAAGTGGGGACGGGACCAATTGGCGGAGCGGCAGAAAGAAGTGCTGGACGCTGACGGATTACTTGGTTTGGCCGAGCAATCGGTGCTGGTGCCGCTCGATGGGCAGGCGAGGCGCGAGATTGAAGCCGCAGCCCGTCAAGTTGCGACGGTCACTGCAATTGTGCCGCTTGCGCTCGCCGATGTGTTCACGGCGCTAGCTGCAAATTTGCGCATGATCCGCCGGATTGCAGAAGTCTATGGCGGCAGGTCAGGGGCTTTGGGAAGCTGGCGGTTGACCCGAACAGTATTCACCCATTTGGTCGCGACCGGCGCCGTCGCCGTCGGAGATGACCTGATCAGTTCCATCGCGGGCGGCGGCGTGCTTTCCAAGGTGTCACGACGTTTCGGAGAAGGCGTTATCAACGGCGCGTTGACAGCGCGCGTCGGGATTGCGGCGATGGAAGTCTGCCGTCCGCTGCCGTTTCACGCGAGCAAAGCACCAACGGTGACCGGCATTTGTCGCAACGCATTGACCGGACTTTTTGGCCAAAAGCCTTAGTGCAGGTTCGGCGCCGGGCCGACAGGATAAGCGCCTATCGCCATGTTGCCGTTCTGAAAGCGGATCGGCAGGGTCAGATCATCTTCGCCGTTCGACAGGTCGTTCCCGATCGCGAGGGCAAAAAAGCCAGCGCCATCAGGGATGATGCCCGCTTCGGTCGCAATTTGCAAAACCCGTTGCCAGTCGGCGACTTTCAGGGTCAGCACGCCGTCGGGGACACCGGACTCGTTGACGGTGATTTCACCCTCACCACCAAATGAGACTGGCCCCCACTGTAGGTTTAACGTGCGCAAGGTCAGCCCACGCAATTTGCCAGGATCGGTCTCCCAGGTGGGAAGCGTGTGTCGGTCGATGGGACGGTCGAGAACGATCGTCGCGTCAGCTGTGACCACATCCATTTCCGCGGGAAGATCGCCGGCGTTGAGGACGTCGCTGATGGCCTGTGGCAAGAGAACGTTTTGTGCATTGAGGTAGACCGCATAGCTGTTTGGCAGCGGTCCCGTCGCACGCAGCGCGCCAAGGAGATCTGTGAACGACACAGTTTGCGCACCGGTTGTGACCTGCACCTCACTGGCCTCAAAGGTGGATTCTTTCAACGCAAGCGCAGTGTTTGCTGCCACAGCTGTGCTTGCGCGCAACCCGGTACTGTCGATGATAAAGTCCTGCCCCCCGTAAGTGACCATTTGCTGCGCCGGGAAGGCCGCGATCACTTTGTTGGGTTGGTAAGACAGGGCCAGAGCCTGCACAAACGGCGCTTCATATCCAATCCGCCCATCCGGGCTCTTCGCGCTGATGGACGTAACGCTTGTGTCAAACCGGGACGGAAAGCCGCGCACCGACAGATCGTCGTAGGCGATGTCCCATCCTTGCGCCCGCATTTCCGCGACCTGCGCGTCGGCAGATTGACTGACTGTGCGGGCGCCGATGAACCAATACGCACTGTAAAGCGCCGCCAACACCACTACAAAAATCGTTAACCGCCGCATTGCCTGCCCTTTTCCTTTGTTGTGCGACGGGTTTACAAGCAGCGAAGAAAAAGAACCAGTTCGGCAGGATCGCGTCAGGTGGCATTTTGGGTATTCGGATACGGCTCGCTTTTGTGGAACCCGGGCTTCACGCCAGTTGAGAAAGTCAGGGCAACGCTTCCGGGCTTTCACCGCAGCTTTTGCATGCTGTCGATTCACCACCGCGGCACGGAAGAAGATCCTGGCCTTGTCCTTGCCCTTGATGAGGCTGATGCCTCTTGCACGGGACTGGCGCTGCGCGTTGCTGACGAAGCCGCTGAGACAGTTCATGCAGAGCTGCGTGAAAGGGAACTGATTTCTTCGGCCTACTACGAAAAGAACGTGACTTTACAAGCGGATGATGGTCGCAGCATCGATGCACTGGCCTACATCGTAAGCCGCGAACATCGGCAGTATTGTCAGTTTCCTCTGGAGCAGCAGGCCCAGATGATCGCCCATGCAGTTGGCGGACGCGGACCGAATACGGAATACCTCTACAATACGGCGCAGCTTTTGCAGGATCTCAACATTCCTGATCCAGACATGGACTGGCTGGTCACACGGGTGCAGCAGATTACGCAAGTCGCGTAAAATGTCTTTGGCTTCGCTTGGTGAGCGCTTATGATGTCGCACAAAATATTGAGCAGAAAAGGCGTTAAGTCCTGTGACCACCATGACTGAGCGAAAGCCCACACCGCACTTCTCGCAGCCGGTGGGGCAGATCACGACGATGCTGATCGTGTTGGGACTTGTCGGTGGAGGCCTCTATCTGGGCCGCGGCCCAATCCTGGCGATCTTCTGGTCAAACCCGGTTTTGAACGGGCTGATCACAGGTGTGTTCATCCTTGGTGTGTTGCTCTGCTTTCGGCAAGTTGTTCAACTAATGTACTCGGTCCAGTGGATCGAAGGCTTTGCAGCTGAACGCACAGGTCACCATTTGACGAAAGCACCGTCGCTTCTGGCACCGCTTGCGACATTGCTGCGCTCTCGCGGCGCGCGAACGCAGCTGTCGTCCTCATCGGGCCGGTCCATCCTTGAATCAGTGGGGCAACGTATTGACGAAGTGCGTGAAATCACGCGCTATATCGGGAATACGCTGATCTTCCTTGGCTTGCTGGGGACGTTCTATGGCCTTGCAACAACGGTGCCAGCGCTGGTTGAGACGATCCGTTCTCTGTCGCCAGAAGACGGGCAGGGGGCAGACGTGTTCAACCGACTGCAGGCCGGCCTCGAAAGCCAGCTTGGTGGCATGGGCACGGCGTTTTCGTCCTCGCTGTTGGGGCTTGCTGGATCACTGGTCGTCGGTCTTCTCGAACTTTTTGTGACACAAGGGCAAAACAGGTTCTTCCGGGAGTTGGAAGAATGGTTATCGACAATTACGCGGATCAGCATTGCAGGGGCCGAAGATGGCGACACCTCTGGCGGTGGCGAGTTCATCGAACATCTGGCCGAGCAAATTGAGAACATGACGGTCATGTTTGCGCAATCCGACGCGAGCCGCAGTGAACTTGATGAGAAGCTGGGCAAGCTTGCGGTTGCGATGGAAACCATGGCCTATGGCCAAAATCAGTCCCAAGGCGACTCTGGCCAAGCGGCTCTACTCACGCGTATTGCGGAAGGGCAGGAGCGGCTGATCAAGAAGCTGGAAGAGGGCGGCGTTGATGGCCTTGACGCTGAAAGCCGAATGCGTCTGCGCTCGATTGACGTCCAGCTTTTGCGTGTCCTTGAAGAGATGTCCGCCGGGCGGCAGGAAACGATGTCTGAAATCCGTTCTGACATTGCCGGGCTGTCGCGCACATTGAAATCGATTGGCGGCGGCACGCCGAACGGCTACTAATCGATGGCTTTGTCCCGCCGATCCCAAGGGCGCTTCCAAAACGCCATCTGGCCCGGTTTCGTTGATGCGATGACGGGATTGTTGCTCGTTCTGATGTTCGTGCTGACGATCTTCATGGTGATCCAGTTTGTGCTGCGTGAACAAATCTCGGGTCAAAGAGATGAGTTGGATGCGTTGAGTGACGAGGTCTTGGCTTTGTCCAGCGCGCTTGGGTTGGAGCAAACCCGCGCCAATACGCTTTCAACGGACCTTGATGCAGCAACTGCACAAATCACCTCTCAAGCTAGTCGGATAGCGGCGCTAACGGCGGAGCGTGATGCAACGGCAGCCGAATTGACAGACGCGCAGTCCCGGATCACCGACTTTGAAACCCAAGTTGCTGGGCTACTATCCGAGCGCGACGCGGCAAACGTTGAAATTGCGGGGCTAGAGGCCGAACAAGAGCGGCTTGTGTCCGAAACCGAAGCGCTGAATCTCGCTCTGGCAACGGCACGGGACGAGATCGATTTGCAAGCAGAGCAAGCACGCTTGGCTGCCGCGCGTCGAGACGCGCTCGCCGCACTGGTCGAGGATCTGGAAACAACCGCTGAGGCGGACGCGGCCCGTATTGCTGCGCTGGAAGACGAGACCGCCAATCAGGCGCAAGCGCTGTCCGAAACGGAGGCCGCGCGCCTTGCCGAAGCGGCCGCTGCAGAGGCGCTGCGTGAGCGTCTGGCGAATGCGGACACGGAACTGACGGCGATGACCCTTGCGCTGGAAGAGAAGCGCAAAGAAGCAGAAGAAACGCTGACGCTGCTTGCGGCAGCGCAATCAGCGCGTGAGGATCTGGACACAGAACTCGCGGCGCTTTTGCTTGCAAAGCAGGACCTGGAAGCCCAAACCGCCGCTTTGGAAACCGCACTCGACGAAACTGCCGATGTGCAGCGCACGGCCGACATTGCGCGCGAAACCTTTGAACAGCAGATTGCTGAGCTGTTGGCAGAGAACCAAACGCTCAAAGCGGAGCTAGCCGCCTTGTCGTCCCAGAACGAAGATGCCGGTGCGCAGGCGGCAAGCCTGCAAGAACAACTGGCAGCAGCCCTGGCTGACGCAGCCGCGCGCGCCGATGCGTTGGCGCAGGCGCAAGCAGAGGCTGACGCCGCGCGCGATGCGGCTGCCGCAAGTGGCAATGCCGCTGCGGATGAAGCCGCCCGTCAGGCCGCATTGCTTGCCTTGGCGAACGAGGCCTTGGCCGAAGAAGAGGCCTTGTCTGCGGAAAGCCAACGCCAGGTCGCACTTTTGAACGCCCAGATTGTAGAATTGCGTGAGCAGGTGGGCACGTTGCAGAACTTGCTCAATCTCGCTGAAGACGCGGATCGCGAGGCGAATATCCAAATCGAAGCGTTAGGGACGCAGTTGAATACGGCGTTGGCGCGAGTTGCAGCAGAAGAACGCCGAGCACGCGCGTTGGAGGAAGCCGAGGCCGCACGCCTTGCGGAAGAGGCAGAGCGGCTGCGCCTTGAGGCGGAGGCCGCCCGTGCAGATGCGCAGAACCTAGAACAGTTTCGGTCAAATTTCTTTGGTGAGATGCGACGGATCCTTGAAGGGCAGGATCGGGTGCAGATTGTCGGTGACCGCTTTGTGTTCGCATCGGAAGTGCTATTCCAGCCGGGGCAGGCTGAACTATCGGAACAAGGTCGCGCAGAGATTGCCAATATCGCGAATATCCTCAGCAATGTCGCGGCGGAAATCCCCGAAGGAATTGATTGGATTATTCGCGTGGACGGGCATACCGATAACATTCCGTTGGTCAGCAACGGGCGTTACCGCAACAACTGGGAGCTGAGCCAAGGGCGCGCGTTGTCGGTTGTGCGCTATATGTCGGAAAATCTTGGTATCCCGCCAAACCGGCTCGCAGCAAATGGCTTTGGTGAGTACCAACCGATCAACACGGCGGATACGCCTGAAGCGCGTGCGCAGAACCGACGGATTGAGCTGAAGCTGACTGAACGCTAGCGCGGCGGAACGTAAACGATGGTTTGCGCGGCATCCAAGACGACACCGTCGCGGATCATCTGGATCTCACCTACGTAGTTGCCGGGCATCCAACCACCCGATGGAGCGCGACGCCCCACAGCGCGAAAAAGCTGTGACTGCGTTTTTTCGAGCGCAGTGGATTCGTCCATGACATGTCCCTGCGGCCCTTCGATCCGCAGATGCAGCGTATCGCCTTCGCGTCCCCCAAAAGCATAGCCCCAAACGACCAACGGTTGATCGGCGGCGATGACGTCGGCAGCAGCACTGCCTTGCTTGATCGCCTCATACTCCGGCACTTCTGGGGCGAAGCCTGCTGTGATGAGGCCACCGGGCTGCATGTCGAGGTTATCTGCCCACAGGGTCTGATGCGCCGGTGCATTGCAAGACAGTTTTCCATCGGGGTCAAAGGGGTCGATGACCTCACCATCTTTGCGAACGGAGAGGTGCAGATGTGGGAACTGGGTTTGGCCGGAAAGGCCAATTTGACCAAGTACATCGCCCGCTTCGACACGGTCGCGCGCTGTTACGGCGACGGATCCGTTCTTGAGGTGGCAGTACTGCGTTTCCCAACCGCCATCATGCTGCACAACGACGCCGTTGCCGCACTCGCGCCCATTCACGTCAGGTGCGTCGGGTCCGATTTGGCGGGCGTCTTCCATCCCGTCCCGCACACCCACGACAAGTCCGGGTGCAGCGGCGAGGACATCCACGCCCGCGCGAATGGCGCTGAGCGAGGGCAAGGCGAAATCAGTCCCCTTGTGTCCATCGTAAGTGAGGGGACCACATTGAAAATCGGACGCCCCCGGACCGGGATCATGATCAACAGATTGCTGGATGTAGCAATCGACACCGAGCGTGCAATCGACTGGTGTTTCCAAACGCAAATCCCCCGCAACCGGGCCGGCTGCGAGGGATGTGATCAGAACTGCGCCGAAGCGCCGCAATCAGTCAGCGGTCAGAAGCGGTGGCTTCTTCCCGGAATCTTCGATCTTGCCTTGCTCTGGCTCTGTGTAGCGCAGATCGAGCTTGCCATCTTTGACACCGACTTGAACCACGCCGCCTTTCATCAACTTGCCGAACAGCAGTTCCTCTGCAAGGGGCTTTTTGATGTTTTCCTGGATCACGCGGCTAAGTGGGCGTGCACCCATCTTGCTGTCGTAACCCTTGTCGGCGAGCCATTCTGCTGCCTTCGGCGTCAGGTCGATGTGGACGTTGCGGTCCATCAGCTGATTTTCCAACTGCAGCACGAACTTCTCAACCACGCGCAGGATCACTGGTTTCGGCAGTGCGCCAAAGCTGATGATCGCATCCAGACGGTTGCGGAATTCTGGCGTGAAGTGCTTTTCGATGGCGATAGCATCTTCGCCTTCACGGCTTTCACGGCCAAAGCCCAACGCGTTCTTGTTCAGTTCAGCCGCACCGGCATTCGATGTCATGATCAGGATCACGTTTCGGAAATCTGTCGTCCGACCATTGTGGTCAGTCAGTTTCCCGTGGTCCATCACCTGCAGCAGGATGTTGTAGACATCCGGGTGCGCTTTTTCCATCTCGTCAAGCAGCAGAACGCAGTGGGGGTTTTGGTCGACCCCATCGGTCAGCATACCGCCTTGATCGAATCCTACGTAACCGGGAGGTGCACCAATTAGACGCGAAACGGCGTGCTTTTCCATGTACTCCGACATGTCAAAGCGCAGCAGTTCCACACCCAGCGTATCCGCCAGCTGTTTCGCGACTTCGGTCTTACCCACACCGGTTGGCCCGGCAAAGAGGTAGTTACCGATAGGCTTCTCAGGTTCCCGCAGACCGGCACGTGCCAGCTTGATGGCAGAAGACAGCGCTTCGATTGCCGCGTCCTGGCCAAAGACCACGCGCTTGAGCGACTTTTCGAGGTCTTTGAGCACCTCTGCGTCGTCCTTGCTGACGTTCTTCGGTGGGATGCGGGCGATCTTCGCTACGACAGCCTCAATATCCTTGGGGCCAATCGTTTTGCGACGCTTGGATTCCGCGACAAGATGCTGTGCGGCACCCGCTTCATCAATCACGTCAATCGCCTTGTCGGGCAGCTTGCGGTCGTTGATGTAGCGCGCGGACAGCTCCACTGCCGTGCGGATCGCATCGGAGGTATATTTGATCGAGTGGTGATCCTCGAAGTAAGGCTTCAGGCCACGCAGAATTTTCACCGCATCTTCGACAGACGGCTCATTCACGTCGATCTTCTGAAAGCGACGGGACAAGGCGCGATCTTTCTCAAAGTGCTGGCGGAATTCCTTGTAGGTCGTGGACCCCATGCAGCGCAGCTTACCGCCCTGCAGTGCAGGTTTCAGCAGGTTGGAGGCATCCATGGCTCCACCAGAGGTCGCACCCGCGCCGATGACGGTGTGGATTTCGTCGATGAAGAGCACCGCATCGGGGTGATCTTCCATCTCAGTCATCACCGCCTTCAGACGTTCCTCAAAATCACCGCGGTAGCGTGTGCCAGCCAACAATGCGCCCATGTCGAGCGAGTAGATTGTGGCGCTCGCCAACACTTCAGGCGTTTCGCCCTGGACGATCTTATAGGCGAGACCTTCTGCAATTGCGGTCTTACCAACGCCGGGATCACCCACCAGCAGTGGGTTGTTCTTGCGACGGCGGCAAAGCACTTGAATACAGCGTTCGACCTCATGCGCGCGCCCGATCAGCGGATCAACGTCGCCTTTCGTCGCTTTCGCGTTCAGATCAACGCAATACTTTGCCAGCGCTGACTTTTCGTCTTCGCTGTCGCTCCCTTCGACAGTTTCGCCATCGGTGGAGCCTTGGACCGGGCGGCTTTCACCGTACGCGGGATCTTTGGCCACGCCATGCGCGATGAAGTTCACCGCGTCGTAGCGGGTCATGTCCTGTTCTTGTAGGAAGTAGGCGGCATTACTTTCGCGCTCGGCAAAAATTGCGACAAGTACGTTGGCGCCCGTAACTTCAGACCGGCCTGACGATTGGACGTGGATCGCGGCGCGTTGGATAACACGCTGGAAGGCGGCGGTCGGTACGGCTTCTGATCCGTCCACATCAGTGATCAGGTTCGACAGATCGTCGTCGATGAACTCTTCGAGGTCTTTGCGCAATTCATCGAGGTTCACGGCACAGGCCTGCATCACGCGGGCAGCGTCCGGTTCGTCGATCAGGGCCATCAAAAGGTGTTCCAGTGTTGCCAATTCGTGGCGGCGTGCGTTGGCCAGCGCCAGCGCCCCATGGATTGACTGCTCAAGTGTTGTCGAAAATGATGGCACGCTTTGTGCTCCTTTTCATCGGGGTGCCGCTGCGAAGGGCAACGCCACCGTGGCCTCCTAGAACTTAAGGTCTGGTTTCATAACCTATCCTTCAAGTTCTTTTTTTCAAAATTGTGGTCACAAAACGTTTTATTGTGTCGTGACCGCCTTTTTTGCGGGTTCTCTGCCCGCCGATTCATCAGAAGTTGTCTTTGCGTTTGCGGATCTCGGCAAAAACCGCTGAATCGCCAGCTGTTTGCATACCAAGGTGTGCACGGATTGCAGGATCGTCGGGTCGCAGGAACGGGTTGGTTTTTTTCTCATCCCCCAGCCGCGAGGGGACTGTTGGGATGTTGTTTTGCTGCGCCGTCTCGATGGCGGACTTCCGGGATATAAGGTCTGGATTGTCAGGATCAATGGTCACCGCAAAGCGCGCGTTGGCCAGCGTGTACTCGTGACCTGAGCAGACGGTGGTTTCGTCGGGCAAGGCGCGTAGTTTGCTGAGGCTCGCCCACATTTGCGCAGCCGTGCCTTCGAAAAGTCGCCCACAACCAAGCGCCATCAGACTATCGGCGGTGAAGACATGAGCGATGCCCGGCATATAAAAGGCGATATGCCCCACGGTGTGCCCAGACACATCCATGACCTGCACCTCTTCGTCCAAAAGCTTGAAACGGTCCCCGTCACTGACTTCCTTTGTCAAACGCGGCAAGCGGTGGGCATCTGCGGAGGCGCCAACAATTGTCGCATCCGGCGCAAGGTTGAGTTCGCCGAGCCCCTGCACGTGATCAGCGTGATGGTGTGTGATCAAAACAGTTTTAAGCGTCCAGCCATGCGCTGACAAAGCATCGTTGATGGGTTTGGCTTCGGGGATATCCACAAGGGCTGCTTCCCCTGAATCGGGTTTGGCGATCAGGAACGCGTAGTTGTCGTTCAGGCAGGGGATCGTCAGAACAGTCAAAGGCATGGTCAACGGCACTTTCATTGCTATGGTGCAGCAAGACTGACCCAAAGGATGCGCGCCCGCAATGCACCTCGACGTTCTTGATCTGCGGAACTTCTACTATCGAAGTGCACTTGGCCGCACGGCGCAGAAGATTGTCCGTGATGAGCTTGTAGCTTGGTGGCCCGACGTCAAAGGACAAACCGTCGCAGGCTTTGGATTTGCGGTGCCGCTTTTGCGGCCATTCCTGGGTCAGGCGCGCCGCGTCTTGGGGCTGATGCCGGGTCCTCAGGGGGTGATGCCTTGGCCTGCCGGGCTGCCGAATGTTTCGGTTCTGTGCCACGAAACGCTTTGGCCCGTTGAGACGGGCAGTGTTGATCGCCTGGTGGTTCTGCATGGCCTTGAGACGTCGGAAAACGCGCCGGCTTTGCTGGATCAATGCTGGCGGGTGCTGGGCCCGGGGGGCAAGGCGGTCTTTATCGTGCCGAACCGCGCGGGCATCTGGTCGCGGTCCGATGCGACGCCGTTTGGGTACGGGCGGCCTTATTCTATGGGTCAGCTCGAAGCACAGCTGCGCAAGCATCAGTTCGTGACCGAAAAATCGCGCTCGGCGCTGTACCTGCCGCCGTCTGACAAACGGTTCTGGCGCAAGTTTGCAGGTCCGTTGGAACGGTTTGGGCACCGGATGCCGGTATTCGCGACGGGGGGCGTTCTGATGGTTGAGGTGACAAAGCAGATGGCCGCACCGACCCGCCCGGGTCTCTCGGCAGCGGTGAAACGACCATTAAAGGCGCTTGAGGGAATAGGGGCACCCGTCCCGGATACGGCACGCGGCCGCGACAACACGTGCTGAATGATCTGAAAGCGGAAACAGTTATCCGTGCCGCGCGGAACGGTTCACAGCCTAGGGTTCAGCCGGTCTCAAAACGCGCAAGATTTGTGCGCGCGGGCGCTTGCGGCACTATAGGTCCTCTGCTACATCGCACGAGATTTTGAAGCCCCCGTGTAGCGGAGGCCCAACAGAATGCCTGATTTGCAACGCTCTGCTCGCAAGAATCGTCGCAACGGCATCGAAGATCGGAAGGGTGGACGTGTCCGAAACTGCAGGTATCTCCACAGGCATTGCTGAACGTTACGCGTCAGCTGTGTTTGACCTCGCCAAAGAAGGCAAAGATCTCAAGGCACTTGAATCAGATGTTGCCGCAATTGAAGGCGCAATCGCGGAAAGCGAGGATTTCCGCACATTGCTGACCTCGCCGCTTTATGGCCGTGAAGAGCAGCAGGGCGCGATTGCCGCGATCGCTCAAAAGATGGGGCTGTCCGGAACCACCAGCAACGTTTTAAGCCTGCTGGCATCGAAGCGCCGTTTGTTTGTGCTTCCGCAACTGGCAACTGTTCTGCGCGAACGGTTAGCCGAAGAACGTGGCGAAGTCACCGCAGAGGTCACTACAGCCAAGAAGCTAACGAAGACCCAGATGGACAAGCTTGCCAAGACCCTCAAAGAGCAGGTCGGCAAGGCCGTGACAATTCAAGAGACCGTGGATGAAGGCATCATCGGCGGTCTTATCGTTAAAGTGGGCTCGAAGATGATCGACACGTCGATCAAGTCGAAGCTCAACGCACTCCAGAACACTATGAAAGAGGTCGGATAAATGGCGATCCAAGCGTCTGAAATCTCTGCGATCCTGAAGGACCAGATTAAGAACTTCGGTCAAGAAGCCGAAGTTGCCGAAGTTGGCCGCGTGCTGAGCGTGGGCGACGGGATTGCCCGTATCTATGGTCTGGATAACGTGCAGGCCGGTGAAATGGTGGAGTTCCCTGGCGGGATCCGCGGCATGGCGCTGAACCTTGAAAGCGACAACGTGGGTGTCGTGATCTTCGGCACAGACCGTGACATCAAAGAAGGCGACACCGTTAAGCGCACCAACTCTATCGTGGACGTGCCTGTCGGTGACGAGCTGCTGGGCCGCGTTGTTGATGGTCTGGGCAACCCGCTGGACGGGAAGGGCCCGATCAACACCAAAAAGCGTGCGATTGCGGACTCCAAGGCTCCTGGTATCATCCCACGTAAATCGGTACACGAGCCGATGGCGACTGGTCTGAAGTCCGTTGACGCGATGATCCCAATTGGCCGTGGCCAGCGGGAATTGATTATCGGCGACCGTCAGACAGGTAAAACTGCTGTGGCGCTCGACACGATCCTGAACCAGAAATCCTACAACGACGCTGCGACCGAAGAGTACGACAAGCTGTACTGCGTCTACGTTGCTGTTGGTCAGAAGCGTTCGACGGTGGCGCAGCTGGTGAAGAAGCTGGAAGAAACTGGCGCGATTGAATACTCCATCGTCGTCGCAGCAACCGCATCCGACCCTGCACCGATGCAGTTCCTTGCACCATATGCTGCAACTGCGATGGCAGAGCACTTCCGCGACAACGGCCGCCACGCGCTGATCATCTACGATGACTTGTCCAAGCAAGCTGTGTCTTATCGTCAAATGTCCCTGCTGCTGCGCCGCCCACCCGGGCGTGAAGCTTACCCCGGTGACGTTTTCTACCTCCACTCCCGCCTGTTGGAGCGTTCCGCGAAGCTGAACGAAGACAACGGCGCTGGCTCTTTGACCGCTCTGCCGATCATCGAAACCCAGGGTGGTGACGTGTCTGCGTTTATTCCGACCAACGTGATTTCGATCACCGACGGTCAGATCTTCCTTGAAACCGAGCTGTTCTATCAGGGTATCCGCCCCGCTGTGAACACAGGTCTGTCGGTGTCTCGTGTGGGCTCTTCTGCCCAGACCAACGCGATGAAGTCTGTTGCTGGTCCGGTAAAGCTGGAATTGGCGCAGTATCGTGAGATGGCCGCGTTTGCGCAGTTCGGCTCTGACCTTGACGCTGCAACACAGCAGCTGCTGAACCGTGGTGCTCGCCTGACCGAGTTGATGAAGCAGCCACAGTACGCACCGCTGACCAACGCAGAAATCGTCTGCGTGATCTATGCGGGCACAAATGGCTACCTCGACAAGATTGACGTCAAGGATGTTGGCCGGTTTGAACAAGGTCTGCTAAAGCACCTGCGCACGAACGAAGCAGGTCTGCTGGACTGGATCACGAAGGAAGACCCGAAGGTCAAAGGCGAGGCTGCTGACAAGATCAAAGCAGCTATCGAAGCATTCGCCAAAGACTTCGCTTAATTCTCGGGACTAAGGAGGCACCTTATGCCCAGTCTTAAGGACCTTAAAAATCGGATTGAAAGCGTGAAATCCACGCGGAAGATCACCAAAGCGATGCAGATGGTCGCGGCTGCAAAATTGCGTCGCGCCCAGGATGCAGCTGAGGCGGCACGCCCATATACAGAGCGTTTCAACGCTGTGATGGCGGGGCTGGCGTCTGGTGCGGCGGGTTCGCCTGCGGCACCAAAGCTGTTGTCGGGCACCGGTTCTGACCAGACCCACCTGTTGGTGGTGATGACGGCGGAACGGGGCCTTTGCGGAGGCTTTAACAGCAACATCGCAAAGCTGGCACGCCAGACAGCACAAAAGCTGTTGGCCGAAGGCAAAACCGTGAAGATCCTGACCGTCGGCAAAAAAGGCCGCGACGCGATCAAACGGGACTACGGCAATCACTTTGTCGGGCACGTTGACCTGACAGAGGTGAAGCGGGTGGGGTATGCAAACGCTCAGGACATCGCCAAAGACGTGCTTGGCCGCTTTGACGCGGGTGAGTTCGACATTGCGACGATCTTCTACGCCCGCTTCGAAAACGTTGTGACCCAGCACCCAACGGCTCAGCAGATTATCCCGGCCCAGTTCGAAGAAACTGAAGGCGGCGAAAGCACCCTTTATGACTACGAACCGTCCGAAGATGCGATCCTCGCTGACCTGTTGCCACGTGGTGTTGCGACACAGATCTTTGCTGCACTGCTCGAAAACGCCGCGTCAGAGCAAGGTGCGCGTCAGTCCGCGATGGACAACGCGACCCGCAACGCCGGCGAGATGATCGACAAGCTGACGATTGAGTTCAACCGCTCCCGTCAGGCTGTGATCACCAACGAGCTGATTGAAATTATTTCGGGCGCGGAAGCGCTCTAAGAGAACCGGAGAAACGAAATGGCAAACGCAAAAGGCAAAATCACTCAGGTGATTGGCGCTGTCGTTGACGTGAAGTTCGATGATCACCTGCCGGAGATCCTCAACGCGCTGACAACAGACAATAACGGCAAAAAGCTGGTTCTCGAAGTGGCCCAGCACCTTGGCGAGAACACCGTCCGCGCCATCGCGATGGACTCCACCGAGGGTCTGGTCCGCGGTCAGGTTGTCTCTGATACCGACGGCCCGATCACCGTGCCAGTGGGCGACGCCACACTGGGTCGCATCATGAACGTGGTGGGTGAGCCTGTGGACGAAAAAGGCGACATCGGTGAGAAAGAGCGCCGCTCGATCCACGCTGAGGCGCCTGCTTTTGAACAGCAGTCTACCGCATCTGAAGTGCTGGTGACCGGCATCAAGGTGATCGACCTTCTCGCCCCATACGCGAAGGGTGGTAAAATCGGCCTCTTCGGCGGTGCGGGCGTGGGTAAGACAGTTCTTATTCAGGAGCTGATCAACAACATCGCAAAGGTGCACTCCGGCTACTCTGTATTCGCGGGTGTGGGCGAGCGGACCCGTGAAGGGAACGACCTTTACTACGAATTCATCGAATCCGGCGTTATCGACGCCGAAGACCTGACCCAGTCCAAAGTGGCGCTGGTCTACGGTCAGATGAACGAGCCTCCAGGCGCACGTATGCGCGTGGCCCTGTCCGGTCTGACCATGGCGGAATCGTTCCGTGACCAGTCCGGCACCGACGTTCTGTTCTTCGTCGACAACATCTTCCGATTTACACAGGCGGGTTCTGAGGTGTCAGCACTTCTCGGCCGTATCCCATCTGCTGTGGGCTACCAGCCGACACTGGCCACCGACATGGGCCAGATGCAGGAACGGATTACATCCACCAAGAACGGTTCGATCACATCCGTGCAGGCCATCTACGTACCTGCGGATGACTTGACCGACCCTGCGCCAGCGACATCCTTTGCTCACTTGGACGCGACGACCGTTCTTAACCGTGCGATCTCTGAAAAAGGTATCTACCCGGCCGTTGACCCGCTCGACTCTACTTCGCGTCTGCTGGACCCTGCGATTGTGGGTGAAGAGCACTACAAGGTGGCAGCTGACGTGCAGAACATGCTGCAACGTTACAAGTCGCTTCAGGACATCATCGCGATCCTTGGCATGGATGAGCTGTCAGAAGAAGACAAACTGACCGTGGCCCGTGCCCGTAAGATCGAGCGGTTCCTGTCGCAGCCTTTCGACGTGGCGCAGGTGTTCACCGGCTCGCCCGGTGTTCAGGTGCCGCTCGATGACACCATCGCATCGTTCAAGGCTGTTGTGGCTGGTGAGTATGACCACCTGCCGGAAGGTGCCTTCTACATGGTTGGCGGCATCGACGAAGTGAAAGCCAAAGCCGAGAAAATGGCTGCTGACGCAGCATAATCTCTGATCGGAAAGGAGCCACAAGATGGCAGTACAATTCGATCTTGTCTCGCCGGAACGTCGGTTAGCCTCTGTTGAGGCGACCGAGGTTAAGATCCCGGGCGCGGACGGCGACATGACTGCGATGGAGGGGCACGCCCCCACCATCACAACTTTGCGCCCCGGCGTGTTGTCTGTGGTGCACAGTGGCGGCACGGATGACTATGTAGTGATTGGTGGCTTTGCCGAGATCACAGCGTCTGGTGTGTCAGTGTTGGCAGAGCGCGCCTTGCCAAAGGCGGAAGTCACGCAAGAGATGTTCAATGGCATGGTCAAAGAGGCGAAAGAGGCCTACGCGACCGCGCAGGAAACCTTCAAGAATGAACCTGGCCCGGTTGACGATGCAGCGAAGCTGATGGCCGATATGGTTGCCGTTGGGGGCCACATCGGGCTGACCGCAGCAGACTAAGCTTTCCGCTTGAAACGAATTGAAGAGGCCTCACCGCGTGTGGGGCCTTTTTTTATGCAGCAACGGCCATGGTGTAAGACAGATCGCGGTTCTTCTCGACCGCGAAGGCAACGGCGTTTCGACCATTTGACTTCGCTTTATAAAGTGCTTCGTCAGCGAAACTCAGTAGCATCTGAAAGTCTGCATCGTCTTCCGTCCACACTGCGCCAACGCTAATGGTGGCTTTGATCATGTCGTTTCCGACCAAAACCGGCGTTTCCGCAACCAGCACACGGCACCGCTCCGCAACGTTTCTGGCCTCACCCTTGGGCAAGTTTGGCAGGATCACGACAAACTCGTCTCCGCCGAGCCGGCAAAAAATATCCTCCGCGCGAAAGGTGGATGCGAGCCGGGAAGAGACGACCTGCAGAACCGCGTCGCCTGCGGCGTGGCCATAGGTGTCATTGATCGTTTTGAATTTGTCGAGGTCAAAGCAGATTGCTGTTGTGCCCCGCCATGTCCGGGAGATCTCTGTCAACTTTGACAGTTTTTCCTCCAGACTGCGACGATTGTGCAGTCCTGTCAGGTGATCGGTTGACGCCGCCTCTTCAAAGCTTTTGGACGAGCTAAGAAAGTTCATTTCA
Source organism: Paracoccaceae bacterium (assembly GCA_020628545.1). Lineage (GTDB taxonomy): Bacteria > Pseudomonadota > Alphaproteobacteria > Rhodobacterales > Rhodobacteraceae > Yoonia. Next base: position 28,101 of record JAHDEX010000019.1, read on the forward strand.
AAGTGCACCAGATACCGGATCAGAGTCACGCCCATCAGATTGCAGACAACAGTGTAGGGTACAAGCAATGTGAAATACTCTACCCAGCGGTCTGATGGCGCGAAAAAGATTGCGAGCGTGTTCAGGCTTAGTACCAGAGCCAAAACGACGGATTGCACCAACTCGGGCCACTTGAGCTGGCTTGCGTAGCGATGCCAAGAGATCCCTGCACAAAAAGCGATGAGTATATTAACGATGCCGGGGACGAGGCCCGGGTTGCCGATGCCAATCCGCATTACGAGGGCGCAGGTCAGTACAATCGCCGCAGTACGGATGCCAAACATCGCGGCAGCAACCCCGATGATGAGGCCCCTCATGTCATATTGTCCACCATTTGGCAGGTCAATCGGGGCCGCCAGCGTATAGACAACTGCAAGTGAAAAGACGGCACCCATCAGGAAGTCAGTGTTCACGTTTCGCCACCGACGTCGGTGCACGACGCTCAATGCAAAGACCAGCGCCATGATCACGATGAGAGGGTTGAAAAAAGTCACGAGTAACTGGTTCAGGCCGGTCATTGTTCCGCTCCGCGCAAAATATTGGCTATTTTGATAGGATCGACGCGTTAACGCTTCATGAGCCGGACAGTGCCCAAACAGGGTAGGGCGATTTGGCCTTAACCGAATTCACCGTAAGTGCATGAAAAGTAATGTGGAAAAGTATTAACCTTAAGCTGATTATCTGAAGCTTGCGCCTCACACGGGTGAAAAAAAAATGACGTGAGAAACTCGTTTGCCTACCGCAAGCTTAGCAAAACAGGGCAATTTCTTAAAGCCGTGACATTCGGTCTTGCCGCGAATCTGTGTCGGGTTCGGCGCAGGTTGACATCAGATATTTGAGATGGATACTAAAATCCAGGTCAATCTACCCTTCTTTTTTTCTACATATTATTAAGAGATTAGGAAAAGAACATGTAAGTCATGCCGCTATTTCACATCAAAAAAAGATTGACGCACCTCATTTGATTCTGCCTTTTGCGTCACAAGGAGGAGACATGACCAGGCCGACGATCCACGATGTCGCACGCTCAGCTCAGGTGAGCCTGGCCACGGTCGACCGTGTTCTCAACAAGCGTGGTGGGGTAGCGGAGAAATCCGTGCGCAAGGTACTCGAAGCGGTGGAGGTCATTGGCTATGAACGCGACTTGACCGCTGCGAACCTTTCGCGCGGGCGTGAATACCGGTTCACTTTTCTGATCCCCAACAACAAAACCGGATTCATGGCGTTGATCCGCGACGCGCTTGATAAGCAGCGGGCCGCGCTGCGCTCTCAGCGGGTGAAGCTGAAGATTTTGACCGTTCCGGCATTCGACACTGCTGCACAAACTGCGGCGCTGGCGCAGGTTGGGCCGCGCAACACGGACGGTGTGGCAGTGATCGCAAGTGAAGCACCGGAAGTGCAGGCGGAACTGGCGCGTCTTCAAAACAATGGAATTCCTGTCGTGACACTCGTGTCAGACCTGCCGCGCGCGCGTCGAGATTTCTATGTTGGGCCTGACAATGTCATGGCGGGGCGCACGGCCGCGTCGTTCATGGGGCGTTTCATCGGCGACCATCGTGGCGCTGTCTTGATGATCGCTGGAAGCCTTGCGGCTCGGGACCATATGGAGCGAGTTATGGGCTTTCGCATGGTGATGACGGAGCGGTTTCCAAAGCTCACACTTCTGCCGGCTGTGCAAGGTTTTGATACACCAGAAACCGTGAAGAACTTGACCCTCGATGCGATGCGGGAGGGACCAATCGCCGGGATTTACGCCGTGGGGGCAGGGCGTAGTGGCCTGTTTGAAGCGCTGCGTGACTATACAGATCGACCTGTCACCATCGCTCATGATCTGACGCCATCTGCACGCACTGCGCTGATGCGAAATGAGCTTGATCTGGTGATCGATCAAAACCCTGCAGCTGAAGTGCAAACTGCAATCAACCTGATGCGGGATCTGAGCGATCAGCGTCCCATCAACCCAAACAGCGGGGCTGTCCCGCTCAACATCTTTGTCCGGGAGAATATCTGATGTCCGACTATTTTGCAGGGATCGACGCGGTCCGATACGAAGGCCCTGAAAGCAACAACCCACTCGCGTTCCGCCACTACAACCCGGACGAAAAGCTTGGTGGCAAAACCATGGCAGAGCATCTGCGCTTTGCAGTCTGCTATTGGCACAATTTCGTCTGGGAAGGGAATGATCCCTTCGGCGGTCAGACTTTTGAGCGTCCCTGGTTCCCTGCCGACACGATGGACCTTGCCAAAATGAAGGCCGATGCGGCGTTCGAGATGTTCCGCATCCTCGGCGTGCCTTACTTCTGCTTCCACGACCACGATGTACGCCCCGAAGGCACAAGCCTCGTTGAAAGTCATGCGCGCCTGAATGAGATGGCGGATTACTTTGAAGCCAAGATGGCGGCGGGCGGGCCAAAACTGCTTTGGGGCACGGCTAATATGTTCTCCAATCGACGGTATATGTCTGGCGCGTCGACAAACCCCGATCCCGAGGTCTTTGCGTATTGCGCATCGACCGTAAAGGCCTGCATGGACGTGACGCATCGGCTGGGCGGTGAGAACTATGTGCTTTGGGGGGGGCGTGAGGGCTACGAGACGCTGCTCAACACCGATCTGTCGCGGGAGTTGGAACAGATGGGGCGCTTCCTGTCGATGGTAGTCGACTACAAGCATAAGACCGGTTTCAATGGTGCAATCCTGATCGAGCCAAAGCCACAGGAGCCGACGAAACATCAGTACGATTTCGATACGGCCACGGTCTACGGCTTCCTCAAGAAGTTCGGCCTTGAAGACGAGGTCAAAGTGAACATTGAGCAAGGCCACGCGATCCTGGCGGGTCATTCCTTTGAGCATGAGTTGGCAATGGCGCGTGCTTTGGGCATTTTCGGTTCTATCGATATGAACCGGAACGATTATCAGTCTGGCTGGGACACAGATCAGTTTCCGAATTCGCCACATGAAGCTGCGTTGGCCTACTACGAGGTTCTGATGGCCGGTGGCTTTACGACGGGAGGCACAAACTTCGATGCGAAACTGCGTCGTCAATCGCTTGACGCGGAAGATCTGATTGCCGCCCATGTGGGTGGGATAGACATTTGTGCGCGCGGGTTAAAGTCGGCCTACCGGATGATCCATGACGATGCGTTGGAGGTGCCACGCCGTAACCGCTATGCGGGATGGGAGACAGAGGCGGGCAAAGCGATGCTGGCGGATGGCGCCACGCTGGACGGCATCGCTGCCGATGCGGAGGCGCGCGACATCCAACCCCAGCCGGTCTCTGGTCAGCAAGAGAAGCTTGAGAATATCGTCAGCCGTTACGTCTGATGGCCACGAACCCCATTCTCCCCGGCTTCAACCCCGACCCGTCGTTCGTGCGGGTCGGGGAGGACTACTATATCGCGACCTCAACCTTCGAATGGTACCCCGGCGTCCAGATCTTCCACTCACGCGACCTGGCAAATTGGGAGTTGGTTTCGCGGCCTTTGAACCGGGCGACGCAACTTGATATGCGTGGCAATCCTGACAGTTGTGGGATCTGGGCACCTTGTTTGAGCCACGCGGACGGGAAATTTTGGCTCGTCTACACCGACGTTAAGCGGCTCGAAGGGGCGTTCAAGGACGCGCATAACTACATTGTCTGTTGCGACACAATCGACGGGGACTGGTCCGACCCATGGTATGTGAACTCCAGTGGGTTTGATCCTTCGCTCTTTCACGACGATGACGGTCGGAAATGGTTCGTCAACATGCAGTGGAACCATCGCGGTCCAGGCACAGGGGTGAACCCCGCGCATGACGCCTTCGATGGCATTTTGCTGCAGGAATGGTCGCCGGGGCGTGGCCTGTTTGGGCCTATCACAAATATCTACGCGGGAACTGCTAAGGGTCTGACTGAGGCACCGCATTTGTTCAAACGGAACGGCTGGTACTATCTGACCACTGCTGAGGGCGGCACCGGGTACGATCATGCTGTAACGCTCGCCCGGTCGCGCGAAATTTCGGGGCCGTATGAGGATCATCCCGACAAATACGTGCTGACCGTCAGCAATCCAGATCATCCAATTCAACGCACAGGCCATGGCCAGTATGTGGATGGCGATGGCGACACCGGCTGGCACACTTTCCTGATGGGGCGTCCGCTCACAGTGGACGGCGCAAAGTACTGCCAGATGGGGCGCGAAACTGGACTGGCCAAAGTGGTTTGGCGGGACGATTGGCTCTATCTCGCAGATGGCGGGCAGATGCCTTCAGCAGAGGTCGAAGTCGGTGCGGAATCGATGCCGCGTGATGAAGGCATTCACGACAGGTTTGAAACTCTGCCCCTTGAATTCCAATGGCTTCGTACGCCGGTACCGGACCGTATCTTCCGGGTTGAGAACGGAAAGCTGATCCTCACAGGGCGTGAAAGCATCGGGTCATGGTTTGAGCAGGCGCTGGTGGCGCGGCGGCAAGAGGATTGGAGCTACGACGCGGAAACAAGCCTCGATTTTCAACCAGAATGCTATCAACAGGCCGCGGGTCTGATCACCTACTACAATCGTCACAAATTCCACGGCATTTTCCTGACAAAAGAAGATGATGAGCTCGTTTTGGCATGCATGTCCTGTAACGGTGATTGGCCTGAGGGGCGACTGACCCTGTCCCATGTAACTGCCGTCCCAGCTGGCGAAATCGCATTGAAAGTTACAGTCAGAGGCGCGACGCAGCAGTTCTTCTGGCGGCAAGAAGGCGAGTGGCAGGCCGTAGGGCCGGCACTGGACGCCTACACCATTTCCGATGAAGGCGGGCAAGGAGAGCATGCGTCGTTCACCGGTGCATTTGTCGGTATGATGGCGTTCGACACCACGGGCCGGGGCAAAGAGGCCGCATTTTCGCGTTTCGCCTATCGTCCGAAGACTTTCGAAAACACGTAACTTGTTTAGGTCTGCTTTTTCTGATTGTCGGGGCTATGCGCTTATGTAATCGTTTACGTAATTCATGCGCGATCAGCGCGAAGGGAGGACGATCATGAGAACCATCAAAGGCCCCGGCCTGTTTCTTGCGCAATTCGCGGATGATTCAGCGCCTTTCAATTCCTGGGATAGTATCACGAAATGGGCAGCTGATTGCGGCTACAAGGGCGTGCAAGTGCCCAGCTGGGATGGTCGGTTGTTTGACCTCAAGCAGGCATCGGAAAGCAAGACCTATTGCGACGAATTTTTGGGGCAGGCCGCGGACAACGGTATCGCAGTGACGGAACTGTCGACCCACCTGCAAGGGCAGTTGGTCGCGGTACATCCGGCCTATGACACAGCCTTTGATGGCTTTGCCGCCGACAGCGTGCAGGGCGACCCGGCCGCGCGACAGGCTTGGGCGGTGGAACAGGTGAAGATCGCGCTGACCGCGTCCAAACACATGGGGCTGACGGAAATGGCGTCCTTCTCGGGCGCGCTCGCCTGGCCCTATGTCTACCCCTGGCCCCAACGCCCGGCGGGGCTGGTTGAGGCGGCTTTTGATGAACTGGCCAAGCGATGGTTGCCGATCCTGAACCATGCGGAGGATTGCGGCGTCGATATCTGCTACGAAATCCATCCGGGTGAAGACCTGCACGACGGCGTCACCTATGAGATGTTCCTCGAACGCGTGAACAACCACGCCCGCGCCTGCATGCTCTACGATCCGTCACACTACGTGCTGCAGTGCCTCGATTACCTCGACAACATCGACATCTACGCAGACCGTATCCGGATGTTCCATGTGAAGGATGCGGAGTTCAATCCGACAGGGCGCCAAGGGGTCTACGGCGGTTTCCAGTCGTGGGTCGACCGGGCTGGGCGGTTCCGATCGCTCGGTGATGGGCAGGTCGATTTTGGGGCGATCTTTGCGAAGATGGCAGCGAACGACTTTGACGGGTGGGCGGTTGTGGAATGGGAATGCTGCTTAAAACATCCTGAAGACGGCGCGCGCGAAGGGGCGCAGTTTGTTAAGGATCACATTATCCGTGTGACCGAAAAAGCGTTCGACGACTTCGCCGACGGCGGGACAGATGACGCGGCCAATCGCAAGATGCTGGGGATCGACTGATGACACGCATTCGCTTGGGCATGGTCGGTGGCGGCAATGACGCCTTTATCGGTGCGGTTCACCGCATCGCGGCGCGCATTGATGATCGGTATGAATTGGTGGCCGGAGCGCTGTCGTCGACGCCGGAGAAGTCAGCGGCGAGCGCGGAAGCACTTGGAATCGCGCGGTCATACGGCAGTTTTGAAGACATGGCAGCGGCAGAAGCTGCGCGCGAGGATGGGATTGAGGCGGTTGCGATTGTGACGCCCAATCATGTTCACTGCGCGGCCTCTGCGGCGTTCCTGAAACATGGCATCCATGTGATCTGTGACAAGCCATTAACCTCCACCATGGAAGACGCCCATGCGTTGGTTGCGGCGGCAGAGGCGTCGTCGGCCAAGTTCATCCTGACCCACAACTACACCGGTTATCCGCTGATCCGGCAAGCGCGGCAGATGGTGGCAGATGGCACTTTGGGAAAGATCCGCGTGGTGCAAGCCAAGTATGCGCAGGATTGGCTGACCCAACCGCTCGAAGGCGAAGGGGTGAAGCAGGCGGAGTGGCGGACCGACCCGGCGCGGTCGGGTGCGGGCGGTTGTGTAGGCGACATCGGCACCCATGCATTTAATCTGGCGGGGTTCGTGACGGGGCTGACGCTGGACAGCCTTGCGGCTGATTTGGACAGTTTTGTCGAAGGCCGCAGGTTGGATGACAACGTGCATGTGTTGCTGCGCTATGCCGGTGGTGCAAAGGGTATGCTGTGGTCCTCGCAAGTGGCGCCTGGCAACGAAAACCGGCTGACACTGCGCGTCTACGGCGAGAAAGGCGGCATTGAGTGGGGGCAGGAAAACCCAAATGTGCTGCACTACACGCCTTATGGTGAGCCCACGCGGATCCTGACACGGGGCGGTTCAGGTGCCTTGCCAGCAAACCTGGATGCAACACGGATTCCGCCGGGCCACCCCGAAGGCTACCTCGAAGGGTTCGCGAACATCTACAATGAGGCGGCGGATGTCATCTTGGCCGACCGAGAAGACAAAATCGTCGCTCATGTTCTGCCATCTGTGCAGGACGGGCTGCAGGGCATGAAGTTCATCGACGCTTGCGTGCGGTCCTCCGCCAGCGATGCGGCTTGGGTGAAGGTTTAACCCTTCACTGCACCGTCACTGAGGCCCGAGACAAGGTAGCGCTGCGCAATCAGGAAGACGATGGTGATCGGCAGCCCTGACAGGATCGCTGCTGCGGCAAAGTCGCCCCAGAGGTATTTGAATTCGTTGAGGTAAAGGCGCGAACCGACAGCAAGCGTCATCTTGTCTTCGGATCGGATCAGAACCGAGGCGATGGGGTAGTCGTTGATGAAGCCGATGAAGGCGAGGACAAAGACGACTGACATGATTGGCACAGCCAGCGGCAGGAAGATAAACCGAAAGGTCTGCCACGGGGTTGCGCCGTCGATTGCGGCGGCTTTGTCGAGGCTAGTATCGATGCTGTCGAAGTAGCCTTTGATTGTCCAGATGTGCAGCGTGACGCCAGACAGATAGATCAGCATCAGGCCGAGGTGGCTGTTGATGCCGAGCATGGGCGTAACCTCACCCAGTGCATCAAAAATCGCATAGATGGCGACGAGCGCCAGCGTGGTGGGGAACATCTGGATCAGGAAGAGGCCGTCAAGCATCGCCCCTTTGCCGCGAATACGGATGCGGCTGAACGCGTAAGCGGAGATGGTGGCGACCGCGAGGACGCCGAAGGCGGCGATGAGGCTGATCTTAATGGAATTCCACATCCAAAGCATCACCGGATAGGGCGGTTCAACCACGGTCCCATCCGCGCGAGTGTAGTTTTGACCAAAGGCCAGCACCCAATGCTCAAGCGTTGGGTTTTGCGGAATGATCGCACCGACCGAGAAGTTGCCTTCGCGAAATGAGATCGACAAAACCATGAAGAAGGGGAAGAGGATCAGGATCAGAAAACAGATCATGAACCCATGCGCGAGGCACTTCTTGATCAGCAGGTCGCGTGGGCGTTCGACAATCATGAGGTGATCCTTGATGTGTGCGACGGCGCGTCGCTCGTCCTAGCGGACATCGCCCCGCCCGCCGTCCCGGGACTGGGGGCGCTGCCCCCGCCTGCGGCTCCCCCGAGGTACTTATCGCAAGAAGAAAAGATCATTGGGCACGACCTGACCGTTTCTCTGCCGCGCGGCGCATGGCAACGAAGTTGGCGTAAGAGATTGCGGCGACGACAAGGAAGATGAGAAGCGTGATCGCCCCGGCAAGTCCGAACTGCTGACCCGCGTTGTCAAAGGCAAGGCGGTAAGTGAAGCTGGCGAGAATGTCCGTTTCACCCGCTGGGATCACCGTACCGGGAATGTCCGGCAGACCGCGTGTCAGGAGGTAGACCAACACGAGGTTGTTGAAGTTGAACGCAAAACTCGCGATGAGAAGCGGGAGGAACGGCGGGATGATCTGCGGCAGGGTGATCGTAAAGAAGACCCGCAATGCAGAGGCGCCTTCAAGGGCGGCGGCCTTTTTGTGGTCTTCCGGCACTGCCTGCAGGAATCCCATCGCCAGGAGCATCATGTAAGGATAGCCAAGCCAGGTGTTCACGATCAGGATCATCGTGCGCGCGAGATTGCCGTCGGTGAACCAGTTTGGACGCCATCCAAAAAGAGCCTCAAGTATCAAATTGATCTCGCCAAAATTTTGATTGAAGAGGCCCCGAAAGACAAGGATCGAGATGAAGGCGGGCACCGCATACGGCAAAATCAGGAGGATGCGGTAGACCGCCTTAAAACGCAGATGCGGCCATTGCAGGATCACCGCCAGGGTGAGGCCAACCGCGAAGGTGAAGACGACCGACAGGCCTGCAAAGACAAAGGTCCAGATGAAGATGGAGACCATGGGTGCGCGGATGCCTTCGGATTGAAAGACACGCTCAAAATTGTCCCAGCCGATGGGCACACGCCAGCCGGGGGGGACTTGATTGCCGTCTTCGTCGATGAAGAAACCCGAGGAGTGGTCAGCGACAAGGACCGTACCATCGGAGCGGGTCAGCTGGTCCGGTCCCGTTTGCACAAAATCAGGCGTGACCGTTGCGAAAGTGCGCAGGCCCGCGTTTTGGATGAGCGTGCCGTCTGGTGTCGTGAGTGTGAGCCCCTGCAGACCCGTGCGCAGTTTGATGGCGTCGCGGCGTTCAAGCAGGTCGGCGGGTTCGCCGGCTGGCTCAAGAGTAGCCTCCTCCGCATCGGCTAAGGCCACAGGTGCCGAAAGCAATCCGCTTTCGGGCAGCCAGATCCGGTATTGGTCCCCGTCAGGTGCAACTGCAAAAGGTTGTTCAGTCGATTTATCCACGGAGCCGCGGGAGGTAAGAACCTCAACCGTACGCTCATACGTCAACAGATTGAATGAGGAGTAGTTCGTGAAACCGATGTAGATCGTGTAGATCAC
>JAHDEX010000019.1:37724-65093 GCA_020628545.1 Paracoccaceae bacterium
GCCCAGAAGGCACCCATCTCGGGGTTTGATGGCATTGGCACGCCATTGGCGGCGACAGCCAGCATGTCGGTGACAAGCGGGTTGTTCTGTGCTTCTGCGGCAGATGCGTCGGCCAGGGCGCCCAGGCCGTTCTTGGCGTTCCAGATCGCAAGGCCCTCATCAGTTGCAAGGTAGTTCTCGATCAGTTCAACCGCGAGGTCCGCATTCGGCGAAGCTGCGTTGATACCGAGTGCCTGAACGCCAAGAAACGGAGGAGACACTTCGCCGCCAACAGTTGGGATCGGTGCAACACCGAAGTTCAGGCCAGAGGCTTCGAACGCGGCCCAGGACCAAGGACCGTTCAGCACCATTGCCACTTCGCCATTGTTCATCGCACCGTCCATAACACCGTAGTCGACGCCCTGTGGCATCACGCCATCATCAAAAAGCGACTTCAGTACTTCGGCACCAGCAATCGCGCCGTCGGTGTTTACGCCAGTGGTAGATCCGTCGTAGGAGCCTTCAACCTTCTGGAACGCGTAACCGCCGCCTGCCATCAGCATAGGCATGGTGAAGTAGGTGTTGTTGTAGTCCCAAAGGATTTTCTGGCCGTCGACTTCAAGCGCTGCGATCTCTTCAAACGTGGCAGGCGGTGTCTCGATCAGGTCTTTGTTGTAGATCAGCGTGACAGCTTCCACCGCCAGCGGGTAGCCCCAGGTTTTGCCATCAAATTGGACCGCATCCATAGCGGCCGGCAGGATGTCTTCGGACCAGCTATCAGATGGCTGGACAGGTGCGATCAGACCGCCAGAGGCCCATTCGCCAAAGCGGTCGTGCGCCCAGAGGACGATGTCAGGGCCGTCGCCGGTTGCTGCGGCTTGCTGGAACTTCTGTGGCAGGTCGGGGTCAACAATCTCAACCGTAACCTCGATGCCAAGGTCTTCTGTGAAAGGTGCAACGGCCTGTTCCAACGCGGCCTTGTCGCGGTTGTCGCCGGTCCAGATAGTGATTACGCCTTCTTCCAGCGCGACCGCTGGCATGGCGGTGGCCATCAGAATGGCGGTCAGTGACAGTGTCTTTTTCATGATCTCTCCTCCCAAGAAAGGTCTGTAGGTCAGGTGGTTAGGGTGATGGGTGATGTATGTGACAGAAAGGCAAAGCCGTTGCCGGGTAAAGACAGCGTGCCATCTGCAAGTACAGCATGATGTGGGCCGCTCAGCGACGCGTCGCCTTTGACGGCCAAGCTTTGATCTTCGGTCGACATGTTGAACACGCAGGTGATTTGGCCGTCATCTGTAGCGCGTGTGTGTGCCAAGATGGGGTCAGGCACATTGAGGAATGTGCTGGCGCCGTTCCGCAATGCGGTTGTGGATTTGCGGAAAGCGATCATGTCCTTGTAGAAGGCCAGGATGCTTCCCTCGCCATGCGTGTCCACTGCCTTTGCGGCTTGCGGCGCTTTCACGGGCAGCCACGGTTTCGCGTCTGAAAATCCAGCATTCGGTGCGTCTTTTTCCCACACCATCGGGGTGCGGCACCCGTCGCGTCCCTTGACCGCGGGCCAAAAGCGCAGCGCAGGCGGGTCCGTCAGCTCTTCGAACAAAAGCTCTGTTTCGGTCAGCCCAAGCTCTTCGCCCTGATAGATCCCAATGGTGCCATCGAATGACATCAGCATTGCGCAGGTCAGGCGGGCGAACGTATCTTCGTCCACCGCATGCTCTTCCCAGCGGGTGATGTGGCGGAAGACGTCGTGGTTGGAGAACGACCAATAGGGGTGGCCATCGGGGGCGCCGCGGCGGAAGCCTTCGACGCAGGACCGCAAGTGATCTGGTGTGAAATCCGGACCCAACATCGCAAACGAGTAAGCCATGTGCAGGCGATCCGTCCCGGCGGTGTATTCTCCCATGATCCGGGTGGCCTTGTTGCCGCCCTCACCAACCTCTCCGACCATCATGATGTCATCATATTGGTCGCACAGGGCGCGCAGCTTTTGCAGGAAGGCGATATTCTCAGGCCGGGTCTTGTTGTAGATATTGTCCTGCATCCCATAGAGATCAGTCGCCATGACTTGCGGTTTGGCTTGTGCTGCAGGATTGGACCGCAGCTGCTGGTCGTGAAAGTAGTAGTTCACAGTGTCGAGGCGGAAGCCATCGAGGCCTCGGTCGAGCCAGAATTTACACGTCTCCAGGATCGCTTCGATCACGTCTGGGTTGTGAAAGTTCAGGTCCGGTTGCTGGATCAGGAAATTGTGCAGGTAGTACTGACCGCGCTGGGCATCAAACTCCCACGCGGGTCCGCCGAAATGGCTGTGCCAGTTTGTGGGAGGGCTGCCATCCGGAAGGGGATCGGCCCAAACGTACCAATCCGCCTTGGGGTTGTCCCGGCTGGTCCGGCTTTCTTTGAACCACGGATGTTGGTCAGACGTGTGCGATAGCACCTGATCGGTGATCACTTTGAGACCGAGGCGATGTGCCTCTGCGATCATCGCGTCGAAATCGTCGAGCGTACCAAAGAGGGGATCAATATCCGTGTAGTCGGACACGTCGTACCCCATGTCCTTTTGCGGAGATGTGAATATGGGGGATAGCCAAACGCCGTCAGCGCCAAGGTCTGCGACATGCTTAAGGCGCTGCGTGATGCCAGGCAGATCGCCCACGCCATTGCCTGTCGTATCCTGATAAGAGCGTGGGTAGATCTGATAGATCACCGCGTCCCGCCACCATTCGCGCATTGAAGTATCTCTCCCTGATTCGAGGGGACATTACCAAAGGCGCAGGATTTTTCAAAACGTTTTAAATTTGTATTTTCTGTTCAAATATTCGATCAAGTGATGTATCGCTTCCGCAAAGTGCAAACGATTTGAAGGCCAGCTATGGCAACTTTGAAGGACATCAGCGCAGAACTGGGGCTCTCGGTAGCGACGGTCAGCCGCGCGCTGAATGGCTTTCCAGAGGTCAATAAAAAGACGCGCGACAAAGTCCAGCAAGCGGCTGACCGTTTGGGCTATCGGCCGAACCGCGTGGCGCAAAGACTGGTTACCGGGCGTTCGGGCATGGTGGGCTTGATCATCAAGATCAAACCGGACATGAGCGCCGACCAAACCTTCTTTGAAGTGATTACTGCGCTTACGGCGGGATTGGCGGCCCGGGATACCGAACTTGTTCTTGCTGTCGATCAGGGGACAGATCCGGTCGCGCCCTATCGACGAATGATCGAGAAAAACATCCTCGATGGGTTCATTCTGAATGAGCCTGAAGTGAATGATGCGCGTGTCGCGTTTCTTCTCGAACAAAAGGTTCCGTTTATCCTGCACGGAACGGATCGCGATGATCCGCCTTATCCATTTTATCGCATTGATAATCAGAAGGTGGCGTCTGACTCGATTGATTTGCTCGCGCGGCTTGGCCACAAGCGGATCGCTTTGATCAACGCAAGGTTGCGTCATCATTTTGCGCACGAGCGTTTGGAAGGTTTCCTGAAGGCCATGGACCGCCACAACCTCTCTTCAGACCTTGTGAAGACAGAAAACTGGCTTGCAGACGATGGATACATGTCCGCGCTGGAGCTGTTGGCCCATGCATCGCCGCCGACTGCCTTCGTTTGCGCCTCAACCCCCATAGCCTATGGGGTGATGCGCGCGATCCGGGACAAGGGACTGCGCGTGCCAGAGGATGTTTCAGTTGTAGCGCATGACGATGCCATGCCGGTCCCCCGTGCAGTGACGCTTGACCATGCGCTGACAGTCACGCGGTCGCCACTGCGCGACGCCTGCGAGCCGCTGGCGCATATGTTGATGGATCATTTGAACGGAAAATCGGTGGCGGACCTGCAGGTCACGTTGACCGCAGACATGATCGTGCGCGGGTCAACCGGACCCGCGCCGAAGGGAGGAGTACTGACATGAGCGACACAAAGGCGCTTGAAACGATCAACCTCAAGAAAGCCTATGGCGAGGTTGAAGTCCTGCATGACATCAATGTCGCAATGCAGGAGGGAGAGTTTTTGGTTCTCGTCGGGCCGTCCGGGTGCGGAAAATCCACCTTGCTGAACTGCATCGCCGGGCTGGAGAATATCACCGGCGGAGAGCTGAAAATCGGTGGACGCGTGGTTACGCAAGAGCCACCCAAGGACCGCGATATCGCGATGGTTTTCCAATCATACGCGCTGTACCCGACGATGACCGTTGGCGAAAATATCGGCTTCGGCATGAAGATCCGTAAGGTGCCGAAAGCGCAGATGGATGCGAAGATTAAAGAGGTCGCGACGCTTCTGCAAATCGACCATCTACTGGACCGCCTGCCGTCACAATTGTCCGGCGGGCAACGGCAACGTGTCGCAATGGGGCGCGCCCTTGTGCGGGACCCAAAGCTGTTCCTGTTTGATGAGCCGCTTTCAAACCTCGATGCAAAACTGCGCGTTGAGATGCGGGCGGAGATCAAACGCCTGCACAAGACGACCAAAGCCAGCATTGTCTATGTGACCCACGACCAGATCGAGGCGATGACGCTTGCGACCCGGATTGTGGTGCTGAAGGACGGCTACGTCCAACAGATCGGAACTCCGCAAGAAATATACGACACGCCTGCAAATGCCTTCGTGGCCGATTTCATGGGATCGCCACCGATGAACCTGACAACCGCGGATGTGACGGATAGTGGTCTACAGGTTGGCGACATCCACCTCCCTGTCGCCACCCAGGGGTTGCCACCCAAGGTCACGCTTGGGATTCGCCCCGAAGCCCTGACGCTCGAAAAGACTGGCCCGACTTTTGATGTGACCCCGACGCTGATCGAGAACACTGGCGCGGACAGCTACGTCAGTTTCGCCATGGGCGAGGCACAGGTCACGGCACGATTGGCGGGGCGATTGCCTGAAGACTCCGTTGAGACGATTGCGCTTTCAGTGGCGCCGGAGGCGCTCAGCTTCTTTGATGTTACCTCTGGCGAACGGATCGCGGTTTAGGGCAGCGGGGTCGAGGTGATCCGCGATCTGCGGCTTTCTTTCAGCGAGGGCACCTTTATGGTGATCGCAGGAGGACCGTCGCATGATCAAGCTTTATTCCTGGACGACGCCAAACGGGCGCAAAGTGTCGATCGCGCTCGAAGAGATGGGATTGGAATATGAGTCTATCGCCGTTGACATCACAAATGATCAGCAGTTTGCGCCTGATTTTCTGAAGATCAGTCCAAACAATAAGATCCCTGCACTTGTAGATGGGGAACAGGCCATCTTCGAAAGTGGCGCGATCCTTCTCTATCTCGCTCACAAGACCGGAAAGTTCCTGCCGCCTGTTGGTACGCCAGCGCATTGGGAGGTTATGCAGTGGCTGATGTGGCAGATGGGTGGATTTGGCCCAATGGTCGGTCAGGCGCACCACTTTCTGCACTACAATCCCGGAAAGCTTCAGTATGCCGAAGAGCGCTATCATACAGAAACTAAACGCCTCTACGGGGTTTTGAATAAGCATCTGGGTGGCCGAGACTTTGTCGGACAGGATTTGAGTATCGCAGATTTCGCAATTTGGCCTTGGGCAGCGCGCTTCGACTACCACAAGGTTGATCTGAATGATTTCCCAAACGTGAAGCGTTGGTATCTCGCGCTCGCAGCGCGTCCCGGATTTCAGCGGGGCTACGTTCAACCGATTGACGTTGGGTCTATTCCGCTTCCCATCTGAGCACTTCAATTCCCGCCGATATGTCGCAAGAAACCCCAAAGTGACGGTTTAAGCGATTGTACTCCCCGTGAAACTGTCGCAGCTTAACCGCCATATGAGCGGCGCAGGCCTGAGGCCAGCCGTTTTTTAGGGGTCTTGCGGGGCGAAGCCGTTCCCGTTGACACACACGACATGCTGGCCGCGCCGCACATCTGTGCGCTGAACTTTCGTGCTGCCGTTGAGAGGAGAAAGACATGACAATCAAATTGGTAACCGCCGGTGCGTTCGCTGCGGCCTCACTAAGCGCAACAGCTGCATTTGCAGACGGCCACGCCGCATGCGGTGAGGTATCGATCACACAGATGGATTGGGCATCAGCTGCTGTCGTGACGTCCGTCGCGACATTCCTGATGACGGAAGGCTATGGCTGCGATGTGACGGTTGTGCCAACAACGACAGTGCCAGCGATCACATCCGTCGCTGAGACCGGCGAGCCCGACATCATCACTGAGCTTTGGACGAGCTACACCGAAGTTTATGAGGAATTGGTGGGCGAGGGGAAACTCGTTGAAATGTCCAAAGTACTGTCTGATGGCGGGGTCGAGGCCTGGTGGATCCCAGCTTATCTGGCCGAAGCGCATCCAGAGCTGACAACTCTTGAAGGCATCAAAGCCAACCCAGAACTTGTCGGTGGCCGCTTCCATGACTGCCCGTCAGGCTGGGGTTGTGACATCACCAACTTCAACAACTTCAAGGCCGCGGGCCTTGGCGATGCAGGTGTTGAGCGCTTCCAGCATGGGTCGGGCGAAACGCTCGCAGCCGCTATTGCTGCCGCCTACGAAGCAAAAGAGCCTTGGTTTGGTTACTACTGGGCACCAACATCGGTGCTGGGCAAATATCCGATGGTGCAGGTCGAAACAGCCGCGCACGACCCAGACGCCCATATCTGCAATGGCCTT
The DNA here is from genome assembly GCA_020628545.1 of Paracoccaceae bacterium. GTDB lineage: Bacteria > Pseudomonadota > Alphaproteobacteria > Rhodobacterales > Rhodobacteraceae > Yoonia. The sequence continues at coordinate 44,313 of JAHDEX010000019.1, forward strand.
GAAGATTGCGCGACACCGACGCTGTCCGCCTATCCAACAGCAAACGTCGTAACAGCCGTGACCAACACGTTCTCTGACGAGAACCCGCAGATTGCCGAGTTCCTCAGCAACATGTCATTCACCAACGCCCAAATGGGTGAGGTGCTGGCCTGGCAGGAAAATAACAACGCCTCCAACGAAGAGGCGGCGGTGTATTTTCTGACGACCTTCAAAGACACGTGGTCCGGTTGGATCAACGATGCGGCTAAAGAAAACCTGTCAGCGCTGTTGCAGTAATCTTCGCCTAATGACTGGCCCCGTCGGCGTGTGTCGGCGGGGCAATGACGACTAAGACGGGCACATCGCCCGAGGGGGCATTGCCCGATGGCTTTTTACGATGGGCTGTTTAACGCGCTGGGCCTGCGCGAGTGGTGTGACCAGGACGCGGGTGATGCGCCTATGTCGATGGCGCAGCTGCTGGCGCAAAGCAGCGGGGGTGATAACAGCCCTGACGCCCCGATTTTCCCGTTTCCGTCGCTTGATAACTTGCACGAAAGCTGCACGAAGATCTTCCAAACCCGCGATTTTACGGCGTGGATTGAAGATTCCTTTCTTGCGGCGCGCCCGGCCCTCAAAACCGTTCTTGACCCGTTGACCCAGCCATTGTCTTGGCTTCTTGACGGTGCATTGTGGCTTTTCACCACGACCCATTGGGCGATCCTGATCGCAGTGCTGTTGCTTGCGGCGTGGTTCGTGTCACGATCCTGGAGTGTCGTGTCGCTTGTGGCGACCACGTTCCTGTTCCTTGCATTCATTGATCACTTTGAAGTCGCGATGGAGACACTGTCGATCATCGTGGTCTGTACGGGCATATCCATCCTGCTTGGCGTGCCGATGGGCATTGCGATGTCGAAATCAAACGGGCTGCAACGGGTGATGATCCCGATCCTTGACCTGCTACAGACGCTGCCAACCTTCGTCTATCTGATCCCACTCATCTTCCTGTTTTCTGTCACGGAATCGAAGCTCTATGGCATTGCGATCATCCTGTACGCGATTGTGCCGGTGATCCGTCTTACTGATCTGGGCATTCGTTTAGTCGATCAAGATGTGGTTGAGGCCGCAAATGCCTTTGGCATGACCGGCGGTCAGAAGCTTGTGAAGGTGGAACTACCACTGGCGCTGCCGAATATCATGGCGGGCGTAAACCAGACGATCATGATGTCGCTTGCGATGGTGGTGATTGCCTCACTCGTCTCGGCCCCGGGCCTTGGTGTGAACGTGCTAAGCGGGATCCGTAGCTTGGAGCTGGGCGTGGGCATTATCGCGGGCCTTGGCATTGTATTGCTGGCTGTAGTGCTCGACCGGACTTCGAAAGCGGCACTCGCCCGTGTCGATAAAGCCAATGCGAAGAAGGGCTAAGCCATGACTGCGAAAGTCAGCCTGCGTGGCCTCTACAAGATCTTCGGCCCCAATGACAAAGCGATGATGAGCCATGTCACGGCTGGTTTAAGCAAGGCGGAATTGCTGGATCAGTACAAACACGTGCTGGGGCTGCAGAACATCAACGTCGACATGCAAGCCGGCGAAATTACTGTGGTTATGGGCCTGTCAGGCTCTGGAAAATCCACATTGATCCGCCATCTGAACCGGCTGATTGAGCCCACAGCGGGCGAGATCTTGGTCGACGGTGAAGATGTGATGAAGCTGAACACCGCCAACCTGCGTGGCCTACGTCAGCAGAAAATGTCGATGGTGTTTCAGAAGTTCGCACTTCTACCGCATCGGACCGTTTTACAGAACGCCGCCATGGCGCTGGAAGTGCAGGGGGTAGGTGTGGCCGAACGCGAGGCCGAGGCGCTGAAGTGGCTGAAGCGTGTGGGCCTTGAAGGGTTTGAGGGGCGCTATCCATCAGAGCTTTCGGGTGGCATGCAACAACGTGTTGGCATCGCCCGCGCGCTGACATCGAACGCCGACATCATGCTGATGGACGAGGCGTTTTCAGCCCTCGACCCGCTCATCCGCACTGACATGCAGAACCTGTTGTTGGAGCTACAGGTGGAGCTGCAAAAAACCATTGTCTTTATCACCCACGATCTGGATGAGGCGCTTAAACTCGCGGATCATCTGGTGATCCTCAAAGATGGTGCGGTTGTGCAGCAAGGCGAGCCGCAGGGCATTCTGTTGAAACCTGCGGACCCTTACATCGAGGACTTTGTTAGCGACATCAATCGCGCGCGTGTCTTGCGGGTAAGGTCCGTGATGGAAGCCTTTGATGCGAATGGATCTTTCGCGGGTGATGTCACGCCCAACACGACGCTTGAACAGGTCATTTCGCGGTCAGAAGGCCGGACTGACCTCATCTATCGCGTGGTTGAAGACGATGCACCTGTCGGCCAGCTGGACATGCGCGTTCTGGTAAAAGCGCTGGTGCCGCGCATCGCGGGCGCGCACTAATTCATAAAATCTTTCCACATTCTCTCCATCAATAGGGATGGGTGGCAACGTTGTATCATGACGCGGATTGCCCCCGAAGGACGGAGGGTGCCTGTCATGACAATTCGGCATTGCTTGGCGGTCCTCGTGCTTGTGCTGGCAACCGCACCTGTCAGCGCGCACGATGCGCAATGGCTGGGTGTTGGCAGACTATTAACGAACGACTTCTTCGGGGACGGCAGGGATCGCTGGCAAAGCGGGTCACATGTAACGAGTATCTTGCGCGGTCATGTAGGGGCCGACGCGGCCGATATCTCCTTCGCGGAAGTGCTCGAATATCGTCTTCGCACTGCCATTATCGCCCCAGACGGGTTCGGATCTGCGCCAGACCGCCCTTACGTAGGTGCTTTGTCATTCGGTCTGCACAGCCACATGCGACACGGCAACAGTCAGGCGCGCGTGGGTTTTGACCTAACCGTCATTGGGCCGCAAACGGGTCTTTCGCGCTTTCAGCGCGATTTTCATGACGCTTTCGAGATAGAGCAGGTACGTTTCACCGATCAGCAGCTTGGCAATAACGTCTTTCTTGGAGCAAGCGCGGAAGTTGCGGAGAATGTTCAATTGACACCTGATGTTTCTCTGCGTCCCTTTGCCGAAGTCCAGTACCGCCCCGAAAAAATTATCCGCGTCGGCGCTGATCTCATCGTTGGCGGTCAGATCACCGAAGATGTTGTGATCCGCGACGTGACGACAGGCCATCTCTATCAAGGGACGCATAGTCAATCGGCAGGTGACTACAGTTTTGTGCTGGGCGCGGATGTCGCATGGATCGCCAACAGCGCATTTTTACCGGCGACTGGTTTGGGTGCTGCGAGCGATGCACGTGGTCGGATTCGCGCGGGTGTCCACCTGCAAGCCAATGATCATCTTGGGGCGTTTTACGGGGTCACATATCTGAGCCCTGAATTTCGCGGCCAAAGCGAAGGACAGGTTGTCGGGTCAGTGACACTTGTTTTCAACTTCTGAAAACCAAAATGCCGCATGCGCTTGACGTTGCTTGATCGTTCGCACCGCCACCCGTAGCGTTCGCCAAATAAGCCGCGCGCCAACGACGCGGCAGAGGCAGAGGTTCAGGCATGCAAACGGGCTATCGGGGCACGTTCGTCATTCCGTGGTCGCAAGTGTTGGTCGATGGAGAGAAATCTCCCGCGATGGAAGCATTGCGTCCCGGCGCGGGGTGGTTGTGGACAGGCACACCAACACGCGTAGACGGACCAAATAACATTCTCACGCTCGACAACGGGCATACTGACGGTGATCTCCACCGCCGGGCCAACAAGACCGTGCGCCGCATGTTTGGTCGGCTGATGCGCCCGGAAAACCCGATGGCCGCTGAAACCGATCTGTTCAAAAGCTATCTCACGGTCACAGATGGACGGAATGAGTGGCGCGTGACGCTGATTGGCAATGGGCCGGGTCGACAGCCCTTGGCGCTGTTTCAGGATGTGATCCCGCCGCATGAAACGGTTCTCTGGATCGTCAGTGACCACGTTCAGGCGAGCGTGCGCAACGCACCGACGGAGACCGCGAGCGGCGTCATATGCTTCACCCCAGGCACGATGATTGCGACGCCTGAGGGACCACGCGATGTGTTGACCCTGATGGAAGGGGACCGCGTCCAAACGCAGGACAACGGCGCGGCAGAGATCCTTTGGATCGGTCGCCGGGTCATCACCGGGGCCCGCATGGAAGTGCACCCTCAACTACGACCCGTTCGGTTGATGCCTGGTGCGCTGGACCGCGGCGTGCCTGATAGTGGGTTGCTGGTTTCTCCTGACCACCGGATCGTCCTGAATGGTCCACGCGCAAAGACGCTGTTTAACGCGGATGAAGTGTTGGTGGCCGCACGTGACCTTGTGAATGAAGAGACGGTTCTATTCGCCCACGATGTGCGCAATGTTGTCTACATCCACATGATGCTCCCTCAGCATGAGATCGTGTTTGCCAACGGCGTCGCCACAGAGACCTTCCACCCGGCAAGTGCAGCTCTTGCGACCTTGCGATCTGAGGAGCAGGCCCGGCTTCTGACCCGCGTCCCCGAGATTAAGGGAAATCCGATGGCCTATGGCGGTTACGCGCGGCGCAAGCTGACGCAGGCGGATGCGGCGATCTTGCGTGCGGATGAGAACTTGCGAACGCCGCGCTGACCAGTCGTGACGGCGCAGTTCGCATTCGGTGGTGCGCGCGTCTGAGAAGATGACTGCGCGCATTGCTATCGCTTTGTCACGGCTTCGACCGGACCACCGGCCTTGACCCAATCGGTGAAACCATCTTTCAGATGTGCGGCGTCAAAGCCCATATCCTGCAGTGTCGCGACCGTCAGTGCAGAGCGCCAGCCTGACACACAGTGAAAGAGGAACGTCTTGTCCTCTCCGAAGATGGGTTTGAAATAAGGGCTGTCCGGATCGACCCAAAATTCGACCATGCCGCGCGGACACGAGAACGCGCCAGGTATGACACCACTTCTTTCACGCTCACGCGGGTCGCGGATATCAACGATCACAACGTCTGGATCCTCGACCATCCTAATGGCGTCTTCGGTCGCAATCTCTTTGATGCGCCCGCGTGCCTTGGCCACCATGTCTGCCGCAGAAACCTTTAATGCCATTCAGGTCAACCTCAGCTTGGTTTTTCTGGCGGGGCAAAACTTTCCGCATCCGCACGGCGCCAGCGTTTGCGGTAGTCGATAAAGTCATCCCCTTCGTGCAGAAGAAAGCCGTTGGGCAGGTAGGTAAAGACATCTGAACCCTCTGTTGCCACAGCATCTGCACCACGTTGGATAAAGTGGTAGGGCAGGAAGCCGGACGGATCTTCCAGCCCGGCAGCGCCGGCCATCTCGCCCAATGCCTTCAAGGTATTCTTGTGATAACGCGCGACCCGCTGCGTCTTGTCGCCGACGTTCAAGGCACGCTGACGGATCGGGTCTTGGGTAGTAACACCCACCGGGCAATGGTTGGTGTGACAGGCCTGCGCCTGAATGCAGCCGATCGCGAACATGTAGCCGCGCGCAGAGTTGCACCAATCTGCACCAAGGGCCAATGCCTTGGCGATGTGAAAGGCGGAGGTCACTTTGCCAGCAACACCGATCTTGATCTGATCCCGAAGACCTGCACCGCGCAGCGTATTGTGTACGAACGTCAGTCCTTCGACCATGGGCATGCCCATGTGGTTTGAAAACTCAATAGGTGCGGCCCCTGTGCCACCCTCTGCGCCGTCCACCACAATGAAGTCAGGCGCGATGCCGGTTTTGAGCATCGCCTTTACAATGCACATGAACTCTCGCCGGTGGCCGATACAAAGCTTGAAACCAATGGGCTTTCCGCCAGACAGGTCGCGCAACTGGCCAATGAATTCCACCAGCTGCATCGGGGTGGTGAAGGCGGAATGCGAGGCTGGCGAAACACAGTCGACACCCATCGGAATATCCCGTGCCTCTGCAATCTCTTCCGTGATCTTTGCGGCGGGGAGCATGCCACCGTGGCCAGGTTTGGCGCCCTGAGACAGTTTGATCTCAATCATCTTCACCTGATCAAGCGCCGCCCGTTCCCGGAACTTTTCCGGGCTGAAGTTGCCATCTTTATCCCGACACCCGAAATAGCCAGAGCCGACTTGAAAAACGAGATCTCCTCCGCCTTCCTTGTGGTAGCGGCTGATGCCGCCTTCGCCGGTATCATGCATGAAGCCGCCGATCTTGGCGCCCTTGTTGAGCGCTAGAATGGCGTTGGCTGAAAGCGACCCGAAACTCATCGCTGAGATGTTGAAAAGAGACGCGGAGTAGGGCTGCTTGCAGTCTGGTCCGCCTACTGTCACGCGGAAGTCGGTATCCTCGAAATGCGTCGGGTTGATCGAATGCGTCAGCCACGAGAACCCGGATTCATAAACATCGCGCATCGTGCCAAACGGGCGTTTGTCTTCCTGACCCTTCGCGCGTTGGTAGACAAGGGCGCGCTGCTCGCGTGAGAAGGGGACCGGGTCTTGATCGCTTTCAACAAAATATTGTCGGATCTCAGGCCGGATTTTTTCTAGAAGAAACCGGATCCGCCCGATCAAAGGATAGTTGCGAGTGACGGCATGATGCTCTTGCACCATGTCGTAGAAACCTAGTGCCGTCAGACCACCTGTGATCACCACAAGAGTAAACGGCCAATCATCAATCGCCCAGCACATGATTGCGATGATCGTAAGCGCGACCATCCCTGCCAGCGGCCAATACCGCTGGTATTCATACAAGATGCGGAGCATCGGTCTTCCCTCCCGACTCTGACTGCCCTAGCTTAGGCAGCCAACGTTAAGAAAGAGAACCGTTTTTTTCTGGGCAAAAGTACCTATTCGCCGGAATGTGAAGGGTTGTCAGAAATCGACAGTCACACCCGGCAAGTTCAATGCCCCAACAAGCGCGCGCAACTCGTTGCGGGCAGCAACGTTAGAAATATTGAGCCCTTTCACACCGATGTCACGCAGATCAAGCAGCGTTAGGCCGCGTGGAAACAACTCACGAAAGATTACCCGCTCGTTGAAGCCCGGGGCTGTGCGGAATCCGATGCGGTCCGCCAGTTTCTGGATCACGCGCTGCATCTTTTCCTTGTTCACCATCTGCTGCGCGCCAGTCCGGTTGCGGACCACGATCCAGTCGATGGGAGAGAGCCCAGCCTTCGCCCGTAACTGCCGCGCGTTCCAGACCATCTCGGAATAGACGGAAGGGCCAGTGATCTGTTCACCATCAGTGTCGACGTGTGCCAGCAAGTCAAAGTCTACAAAACTGTCGTTCAGCGGTGTCACCAGGGTATCGGCAAGCGAATGCGCAACTTGTGACAGACGCGTATGGGACCCGGGACAGTCAATGAGGATGAAATCACTGTCCGGTTCCAGCCCTGCCACGGCCATCGACAACCGATGATCGTAAATGTTCTCGCCATCCGGGACAGCTGCCTGTTCCACTTCTGGCAACTCGCTGTAGCCGGGGGTCGGCAGTTGCAAGCCTTCTTTCGCCATGTAGGTGTGGCGATTGTGGATGTAGCGCCCCATTGTTTTCTGACGAAGATCGAGGTCAATACACCCAACCTTGTGCCCCATGCGCGCCAGGGCCGTCGCAATATGCATCGAGACGGTGGATTTTCCGGCCCCACCTTTTTCGTTTCCGACGACAATGATATGCGCCACGGTTCTGCCCTCACGTGTTTTCTTTTTTTCTGCGTATAGAAGGCACTGGCGCGTGGGGAAAGCGATCTCGTCGGGTCACGGGAAAATTCTATTCCCAGTTGACATCCCTGCCACAAAGGCCCAAGTGCCAATCAACAACCATGCCTGCCGCGTGAGCAGCGCGCGAGACATCTTCGCGAACATGGTTTTGAAATCACCCGGACCCACATCACGCAGGGGCCAAAGGCTGAACTGAAAGTCAGCCCAACCTGCGAAGGCCAACGGAGCATCCGTTGCCGGACCGACATGTGCGGGCGTGCCCCGCCAGAAAGAGACTTATGGACTTTGATATGCTGGGCCTTGCGCCCCGCCTTGTAGAAAAGCTTGCTGAGCAAGGCATTACCGACCCAACCCCGATTCAGACCCAAGCGATACCCCATGCCATGAACGGCCGCGACGTTATGGGGTTGGCGCAGACGGGTACGGGCAAAACGGCCGCCTTTGGCTTGCCGATGATCGACACGCTTTTGAAAGCGGGCAAGAAACCCAACGCAAAGACAGCACGCGGATTGATCCTCGCGCCGACTCGCGAACTGGCGAAGCAAATCGCGGACAACCTGACAAACTACACGAAGGGCAGCCATCTGAAGGTCGCACTCGTTGTGGGCGGTGCCGGAATTGTCGGCCAAACCAAACGGTTGCAGAACGGTGTTGATCTATTGGTAGCAACACCCGGACGCCTGATTGATCTGTTGGATCGGCGTGCAGTGCGCTTGGACGAAACGCAGTTTCTGGTTCTCGATGAGGCGGATCAGATGCTCGATATGGGCTTTATCCACGCTTTGCGCCAGATCGCGCCTTTGTTGCGGGCAGATCGCCAGACGATGATGTTCTCGGCCACGATGCCGAAGTTGATGAACGAACTGGCTGACAGCTTTCTCAACAGCCCGATCCGCGTACAGGTGAACCCGCCGGGACAGGCCGTACAGCGGATCAAACAGTCAGTGCATTTCGTGGCGCAGGCCGCCAAGGGCGATCTTTTGGTAGAATTGCTGGATGCGCACAAAGACGATCTGACCCTCGTCTTCGGCCGCACCAAACATGGGTGCGAAAAGCTGTCAAAGTACCTCGAAAAGAAGGGCTTTGCGGTCTCAGCCATCCACGGAAACAAATCCCAAGGTCAGCGGCAGCGCGCGATTGAAGAGTTTAAGGCGCGCAAGACCCGCATCTTGGTGGCGACGGATGTCGCTGCACGCGGGATCGACATTCCGGGTGTGAAGTTCGTCTACAACTTTGACCTGCCAAATGTGCCGGAAAACTATGTTCACCGTATCGGCCGGACCGCACGTGCTGGTGCCGACGGGTCTGCGGTCGCCTTCTGCGCCCCCGATGAAATCGTCGATCTGCACGACATCGAAAAGGCAATGAAAGAGAAAATTCCGGTTGCCTCTGGCACGCCGTGGGAAGTGCAGCCGGGGCAAGGCAAGCGGCCGAATGGTGGCCAGCGCCGTGGCAATGGTGGCGGTGGTGGTCGTGGCCGTGGCAAACCGCGGGACGGGAAACCTGGCGGAAAACCAGGTGGCGCGCCGAAATCGGCAGCGAAGCCAACCGGTGGAAAGCCAAATGGGCAGCGGCGTCGTCGGCGTCATAAGGGTGGTGCGAAAGCGGCCTAAGGCCGTGGCCTTCGCGTAAGGCAGCATTTAGCCGTATTTGCGAAACGCCTCCATTTCGATCGCAAGTCGCATTTGCAGGTCCGCAATGATCTGCATCTGTTCTTTGCGATCGTCCGGATTGATCGTCTCTTTCAGTTTTTCCTGAGCAGCAAGGATCTGACGTCGGAGAACCACGACGGGCGATGTAGCGTCAGCTTCTTTCATGATCCGCGCAAGGACTGCGTCTTGCGGGTTTTCAACCTCCGGCAATGGCTTGCCAGCACCTGGCAAATTATCAAGCTCCCCGCGTTTCGCGGCTGCATTCACGATCTGATCGATGAGTGAATCAAGCGGATGTGTCATCGTAAATCCTCTGTTCGCCAGTTGGCCGGATCGAGCTGCAAAAGGCGTGATAGCTGATCATAGACCATCGGCTCCGCATTTCGAAGATCGTGTGGGCGCTCAAGGAAGATTTCGATGGCAACCGCAAAGAATTCTTCATGGTTTTGCGCGCCATAGGCGTCAATGACCGTCGTGCGCCCGCGTTCAACAGCAGCTTGATGCCGATCAAATGCGTCAAGGATCACGCTTTCCCATTCCGCAAAAGTTTGACCCTTGCTGAAAACGGGAACCCCATTGGCCGCGCCGTTGACGGCATCAAGCTGATGGGCGAATTCATGGAAGACGACGTTATGGCCGTCTGTTGCGTCACGCGCACCGCGATGCGAATGCTCCCACGACAGAACCACCGGACCGTTCGCCCAGCTTTCACCAGCGCGGATGACTTCTTCTTCCGACACGACAAATCCTTCATGTCGAGTTTGTCGCGACTTAAATGCGCCCGGGTAAACGAGCACGGTGCGCAACGTCCGATACCACGCGTCGGTGTTTGCAACGATCATGCAGGCTTGAGCAGCGATGCTGAGACGCACACGGTCCGTGACCTCAAAACCATTGCAACCGATCACCTCAACTTGTTCGAGGAAGAGGTTGATCTTACCCTCAAATCCAGCGCGGAGATTATCCGGAAGTTGACGGGTCAGTGGAACTTCATCGGCTATGATTGCCCGTTCCTCAGATGTCAGGGGCTGTGATAGTAAGGTCTGTCGCGCCGCAGTCTTCGCATGCCGGTGCAGCGCGTAACCGACCGATAGCAAAACAAGCAAGGCAAAGATGTAAGGCATCAGACGCCAATCTCTCCAACAACAGTCATTCTGACGTATGTTCGGTTGTGCGTTTCACAAGGCGCTGCCGATATTGCAAACGCAAACGCCGCCCCAGTTGGGGCGGCGTCGCAATGCATTGGGTGGGTGAAACCCACCAATCGCGGTCTTAGAAGCCCAGACCAGCGTACTTGTTTTTGAACTTGGACACGCGGCCACCGGCGTCCATCAGGCGTGTGCCGCCACCGGTCCAAGCGGGGTGCACGGACGGATCAACGTCCAGCGATAGCGTGTCGCCTTCTTTGCCCCAGGTCGAGCGCATCTGCACTTCGGTGCCGTCGGTCATTTTGACGGTGATAAAGTGGTAATCGGGATGTGTATCTTTTTTCATGGAACGACCCCTTACGCCTTTGGCGCTTTGTAGTTGGTGACCTCTGCGATCCGTGCGGACTTACCGCGGCGGCTGCGGAGATAGTACAGCTTCGCACGACGGACCTTACCGCGGCGGACAACTGTGATGCTTTCGATGTTGGTGGAATAGAGGGGGAACACACGTTCCACGCCTTCACCAAAGGAAATCTTGCGGACGGTAAATGAACCGGCAATACCGCCACCGTTCTTGCGGGAGATGCAGACGCCTTCGTAGTTCTGCACACGGGTCCGGGACCCTTCGGTCACTTTGTAACCCACGCGGATTGTATCACCCGCTTTGAAGTCGGGGATCTCTTTCCCCAGCGCAGCGATTTGCTCCGCTTCGAGTTCTGCGATCAGATCCATCTGATTGCTCCTATGCTGGTACGGGTTGTCCCGTAGCGTTGCGGTGCCGGCCAGAGCTCTGCGTCGTTATCGGGTCCCGCCAGTGGCAGCCCGCCAGAGAATACGTCGTCTTTTGTTCTTTTGGGTGTGGTCCGTCGGATGAGGGGTGCGCCAACGCAGACGTTCTCAATATTCCGTCGGGGTCACGACCCCATCCCCAGATTCGCCAAACGGCGCCCGGAGATGGGGTCTTCTAAGGGGGATCAGCCTACCAATCAACCCCTTAGTCGTGCGAAGGCGATGCCAAGTTAACCGCCTCCAGTGCACACAAGATATGCAGTGAAATCGGTGCACTCGCTCGGCGATCGACCGTCGCAAAACCTGTCTGTGCAGCAGCCTTGCGTCCACCAGATTGCAGGGACATCAAGACTCGGTTGATCCTGCATTGAACATCAAACGGAACGTAACCGGCGACGTCCGCGTGATCCCATCGAGGCTCGCGAGTTCTTGCAGTTTGTCGATCCCAGCCTCAATTCCAAGGTCTTCGGTACTGATGAACATCATGCTTTGGGTAGTGACCATGACGTTTTCTTCATCGAGCCGCATCACAAAGACATCCATCCAGACCGGTGCGTCAACTCCGAGCAATGAAACATCGCCTTCTATTTCTGTGACTGTACTTTCGCCAAATGCCAGACCATCAAAGGCCGCCATATCCACTTGCGCTGTTAGTGTCGCAGTCGGTGCGTTCTGAAAGACATGTTCGATAATGCGCTCGTTGCGAATGTCGATGTTGGTCTGAACGCTCCCCAAGCCGATCTCAACCGTCGCCACGCCGTCTGCTGAGACGCGACCGGACAGGTCGCTAAAGGTGTGGGCCTCGCCTGTGTAGTCGTTCTTGATAGACCCGAAGCTGATGACTGAATTAGCGCCGTCCAGCGTCCAACCGCCCGCGTGTCCATCCGCCCAAGCCGCCGGGGCAGCAGCGATCACAAGTGCGGCAAGTCCGAGTTTGAAATTGTGCATCCCATATTCCTCTCATAGGTAAAATCTGTCGCGTCGCCTGTATGGCGGCAGATAGAGAACACCTGGGGGGGACGTTTTATTCGGTGGTTGCGTCAAAAAACTGCGCGGACTGTCGTCGCGGGTGGGCTGCCGGGCATTTATCCGCGACTATGGCGCTTTTGTTTGGTGCTGACCAAAGATCGCGCTGTCGCTGAAGATCTGGCTCAAGCGACCTGCGAACGCGCTTTGGCTCAAGCCGAGAAGTTCGCGCCTGGTTCGGATCTTGATCGCTGGCTCTTCACGATGGCCCGCCGGCTTTGGCTGAACGACATTCGTGCCCAAAAGGTGAGGCACGGTTACGGCCATGTTCCGGTCGAAGATCACGAAGTCGCGGACAATCGTCCCAGCACAGAAACGAATATTTTGGCGCGTCAGGTGTTTGATATGATACAGGCGCTGCCAACAGCACAACGAATGACGGCGCTGCTTGTTTATGTTGAAGGGCGGCCTTATCGCGAAGCGGCCGAAATACTAGATATTCCAATAGGAACGGTGATGAGTCGTTTGGCAAGTGTCAGAAAAGCCATTGCGGCGCAGGTTGATGAAACGGGGAACCCCAAGTGAGCGCGGAACCAGCACGCTTCTCAGATGCTGAATTGACGACCTACCTTGATGGAGAGGCGGACACCGTGCTTGCGTCGCAGATCAACGTGGCGCTGGCTGAAGACGAGGGCTTGGCGGCGCGCGTTGCTGAACTATCGTCCGGCGTTGATCTGCTGAAGGACGCTTTCAGCCTGGATCACTTGTCAGCGCCCGCGTATGTGGCCCCAGCCTCACCGAAAGCTACGCGTTCCGGCATCATGCTGCCCCTTACTATTGCCGCGTCCTTCGCCTTGGGCGCGGTCGTCATGCAAGCGTTCCAGCCGAAAACCGATTGGGTTGATATCATTGCATCCTATCAGGCGCTTTACGTCACTGAAACACTTTCGCGCGCTGTACAGGCACCAGCATTGGCCGAGAACGTCTTTCAAACCGCGCAGTCGGCGCTTGGCGTTGATTTACGCGCCGCGACCGAGATCCCCGGCCTGGACTTCAAACGCGCACAACTGCTTGCAATCGAAGGGCAAACCCTGATCCAGATGGCCTATCTCGATGGGACGGGACGACCCTTTGCGTTTTGTGCGGTACGGCTCGACGACGGTGATCAGTCGTTGCTTTCCGAGATGAGCCACGGTCTTGCCGCCGCAAGCTGGATCAGCGACGGCGTTGGGTTTGTGCTGATCGGTGGCGATGACACTGATGCGGTCACTGCACTTTCAGATAGTCTGCGGCGCGCGCTCTAGTCATCTTTTGCCACGCCCTGATAGACAGCCCACAAATCAGGACGCCGTGCTTGCGTGATCGCTTCGGATTGGGCCTTGCGCCATGCCTCGATCTTCGCGTGATTGCCGGACAACAAGACCTCCGGGATCGCGTGACCTTTCCATGTCGCAGGCTTCGTATATTGCGGGTGTTCGAGTAATCCGTTGGAAAAGCTTTCTTCTTCCGCAGAAGCCTGATTGCCCAAAACACCGGGTAAAAGCCGTACTGTCGCGTCAATCAGCGCCTGTGCTGCAAGCTCGCCTCCGGTTATCACAAAATCACCCAAGCTGACTTCCATCACGTTATAATGCTGCAAGATACGTTCATCGACGCCTTCAAACCGCCCACACAGAAGGGTTGTGCCGTCCGCACGTGCCAAATCCTGCATTAACGCCTGATCCATGCGCCGTCCACGAGGGCTAAGATAAATCAACGGCATGACGCCCTTGGCGGATGCACGCGCGTGTGTGATTGCCTCATCAAGTACATCTGCACGCAAAACCATGCCCGCACCGCCACCTGCAGGGGTATCGTCGACGTTGCGATGCTTGCCAATGCCGTACCGACGCAGATCAAATGTTTCGAGTTGCCAAAGCCCGTCTTGCAGTGCCTTGCCCATGAGGCTCTCACCCAACAGCCCCGGAAACGCTTGTGGGAAGAGGGTAATCACCTGCGCACGCCAGCAGTCCGCGAGGATCGGCGTGTCCGTCATCAAGGAGCGCGGTTGCAGTGTCGCGCTGATGCTCTTGCGTCCGAGTGATTTGGGGGCGGGTTTATCAGTCATGGCGGGCTTTTATGCGTTCAGCACATGAAGGACCAGCGGACTCATGCGCCGCGCCAATGGCCCAGCTTTGCGGCTTCGGCCATATCTTCTTTCTGTGCGGTGACCTCCTCGTCGGAACGGTCAGAGCGGTTCATCGCTAAAAACTGCCCCCAGATATGCGGGGCGGCCCCCTGCGCACCGATCCCGACCGGCTTAAGCGCTTTCCACAAATGGTCCGGGATCCCAATTTGGTCCAAGACTGCGCCTCCCGGCCCGAGGTAGGCCGTTTGCGCCAGTTCGAGCGGCAGATAGAGCGTCTCAATGGGGGAAATCGCTTCTGCCACCTCAGCGATGATCTGATCAAAGGCGCCTGCTTGGGCATACTGCGCCACGAAATCCTCTTCCGGCATCGTAATACGATTGCGGCGCAGCACATGGCGATAGGCGCTCGAGAGCCACGATTTCGGTTCGCGTGTGGTTAGGAGAACGCGGACGGTTGCGTCAGGAAAACGCTCTGCCAGATAACCCGAGATATAGGTGATCAGGGCAGGGGCCGCGCTGTAGTCCTGTATGTCCTGATGGCCCGGGATGTCACCGCATAGTCCTTCGCTGCTAATGATCAGGTCGCGATCCGTCGGCACGGGGTTCTCGGCGAACCCTTGGTCCAAGGCGCTGATAAGTTCCGTCAGATCCAGCGGGTTCTGGCTTTGGGCATAGCGGTGGCAACGATGCGCTAGGGGCTTGAAGTGTCGGTTCAGCCGGATCGTCAGATGCGGCGACAGCACATCACGGTTCAGCCACAGAAAGTGCTGGATCGAACTGGTGCCAGTGCGATGAAATCCGGGATGAAGTAAGATCTGGCGCATAGGCTCTGCGTTTGATGAACGCCGCCAGTATGGCGTGATTAGCTGTCAGGGAACAGCCCTTCGGGCGGATCCGCGACGATCTTGCCTGCAGCAAGATCAACGGTTGGAACGGCGGCTTGTGTAAATGGCAGCAGGACGGTTTCCGACGAACCTGGCAACGTGATTTCCAAAAGATCACCAGCGCCGTGGTCCATCACCGTTTTGACAGTGCCAAGCGTTGTGCCCCCCGCGTCCAGCACGGGAAGACCAATCAGGTCGGCGTAATAGTATTCGTCGTCATCCGCCGGCGGCATCGCGTTGCGGTCGGCATAAAGCGTAAGGTTGCGCAAAGCGTCGGCGTCTTCTTTGGTGACAATTCCCGAGACGCGGGCAGAGAAGGCGTTTTTCAACTGCCCTGTAATGACGACCTGATCAAATGAGCGCCCGTCTTCGGAAAAGAGGGGCACATAGTCAGCAATTGCCGCGGGATCAGCGCAGAACGACTTCAGCCGCACTTCACCTTGCACGCCAAAAGCCCCGCCAAGGGCCCCCACGATCACGCGATCATCTGCCATTTTGCGTCTCCAATCCGTAGCACACGCCACGCTCCCACGTTCCGCCGCCATCAAGGCAGACCGTCCGCACATTATTCCGCTCGTAGAAGACGCCGATGACGAAAGCGGCGCCGATGAGCAGAATGGTGCGGATCAATCGAAACATCTGAAGTCAGCAATGCGACCCAACCGGATGGTCGGGCCGCCAAAGCTCTGCTTACTCTTCAGCCGCAGCTTCTTCTGCTGGTGCCTCTTCAGCAGGGGCGTTTGCAGCTTCTTCAGCAGCTTTTGCTTTTTCTGCCTTCTCTTCAGCACGTTCCTGAGCAGCTTTGCCAGGTGTGCCCTTCTTGGGGTTGTTGCGCTCTTTCTTTGGCAGTTCGCCAGCAGCTTCCAGCATGCGGGACACACGGTCGGTGACCTGTGCGCCTTCACCCAACCAGTACTTCACGCGCTCCATGTTCATTTTCACGCGCTCTTCGCTGTCTTTTGGCAGCATTGGGTTGTAGGTGCCCAGCTTCTCAATGAAGCGGCCGTCACGCGGCATGCGGCTGTCCGCAGCAACGATGGAATAGAATGGACGCTTCTTAGAACCGCCACGGGCGAGACGAATTTTCATAGCCATGAGAGTGTTTCCTTTTGTTGGCTTGGATGGGCCGAATGGCCCAAATTCACGATTGGTGAGATTTGTGGTGCTGAATAACTTCAGCGATGATGAAGTTCAGAAACTTCTTGGCGAAATCCGGGTCGAGGTCGGCCTGGTTCGCCAAATCTTCAAGCCGCTTGATCTGCGCCGCTTCGCGGGTGGGATCAGACGGGGGAAGGTCGTGTTCGGCTTTGAGTTTCCCCACAGCCTGCGTGTGTTTGAACCGCTCGCCCAGGGTGTAGACGAGGATTGCATCCAGCCGGTCAATGCTTTCGCGATGCCCTTTGAGGATCTCAGCGGCTTTGGTCGCAGCGTCGGTCATGCGGCGGCTCCTTGTGGGAAGTGGCGGTAGACGCGGTCTGGCTCGTTGTTGCAAGTCGCCGCATCAGGATCGTGCACACCGCCCAGTCGTTCGGCCACGCGGTGTGACGCGAGATTCTCTGGATGGGTGTAGCTGACGATGCTTTTCAGGCTGGTGGTGGCAAAGGTGTGATCAAGCATGGCGCGCCCGGCCTCAGTCGCAAACCCGTGTCCGGTAAAACCGTCATAGAGCGCCCAGCCGCACTCCGGCTCTGGAAAATTGGGCGGAAAGATCAACCCGGCCATGCCTGCCAAGGTCCCATCGACCTCAATCGCAAGGGTGCCAAAGCCGTGGAATTGCCAAGTGACAGTATCCGTCGTGAACCACCACCAAGCGTCGCTCTCTCCATAAGGTCCGCCCATGTACTTAGACCGCTCTGTTGCCAGAAACGCGGCGTATGCAGGGAAGTCTTCACGCCGATAAGGGCGAAGTGTAAGCCGGTCAGTTGTGATGGTCGGAATAGTCAGAGTTGTCATGGGGCCACCTGCGGATTTGGGTGGCGGTACACAATGGTGTCGGGATACTTGGCTGGCGTCGGTGCGGCGGGATCATGCACCGCCCCCAGCTTTTCGGCCAAGCGGGCAGAGCGAGCGTTGTCCGGGGCGACATAGCTGACCACCGTGTCCCATTTCAGGACTGCAAACGCATGTGCGACTGCAGCTTTCGCAGCTTCGGTTGCAATGCCCGTGCCCTCAATCGCGGGGTCAAAGATCATCCAGCCAACTTCCGTTTCAGGCCAGTCAAGCGGAGTCCACGGTCCAATCATGCCGACCATGGTGTCTTCACCCGTGAGCGTCACAGCCCACATGCCGTAGCAGAAGAATTGCCAATGGCCGAGTTCAGCCGCGAAATGCCGCCATGCGCTGCGCAGGTCCATTGGTCCGCCGACATGGGCGGACCGCTCTGTCTGGTAGAAAGCCCAAAATACCGGCCAGTCATTCGCATTAGGCTGACGCAAAGTCAGACGCTCTGTTTGCAAAGGCCCCATCACGCAGACCCCCAGTGGCGCATGACGATGATCTCATCGTTGTCTTCGGCCAGGATCGTCGCCTCCGCCGCCCGGTCCCGGATCGCGCCGAGCCGTTCGGCGAGCGCTTTGGACCGCGTGTTCGACAGATGAATGTAGGACACGAGCGAGGGCACCTTGCCTTGCGCCCAGGTCTTGGCGGCACTTGCGGCTTCAAAGGCGATGCCTTTGCCTTCGGCCTCTGCTGTCACCATGTAACCCAGTTCATGCTCCCGGTCGCCGGGCTCAAACCCGATACCGGTGAAACCCACAAGACCGTCCATATCAACCGCCCACCAGCCATGGCCGCGCAAGACCCATGTGGCGCACATCTGGGTTAGCTCGTACCAGGCATCTTCCCGGCCCTGCATGTCGCCTTCTTCGGGCCAGCGCGTCTCAAAAATCTCCGCCAAAGCATCGAAATCGCTGATCTGCGGCGCGCGCAGCGTCAACCGGTCTGTCTTGATGACAGGCACTGCCGCCAGAACGGCGAGGGTCAAATTGACCGTTGGTTGGATTTCGTGCGGGGCGGGGGACATTACTTTTTCTTTCCAAACCCGCTGAGGCCCGGGGGCAAGCCACCGCCACCAAGTCCGGGCAGACCACCCGGCATCTGGCCAAGGGCCTTCGCCGCTTCCTCCATCGCCCTAGGGTCGTTCATGTCAGGCATACCGCCGGGCAGACCGCCGCCACCTTTGCCCATCATCTGCTTCATGGCTTGCTTGAGCATGCCACCTTTGCCCATTTTGCCCATCTTCTTCATCATATCCGCCATCTGGCGGTGCTGTTTGATAAGCTTGTTGAGCTCGGATACTTCCATACCCGCACCAGCCGCGATGCGCTTCTTGCGGGACGCTTGAAGGAGGGCCGGGTTTGCCCGCTCTTTCTTCGTCATGGAATTGATGAGGGCGATCTGGCGTTTGAGGATACTGTCGTCGATGCCGGCCGCATCCATCTGCTTGGCCATTTTGCCCATGCCGGGCATCATGCCCATCATCCCTTCCATGCCGCCCATCTTCATCATCTGCTCAAGCTGCATCTTGAGGTCGTTCATGTTGAACGCGCCTTTCTGGAAGCGCTTCATCATGCGTTCGGCCTGTTCGGCCTCGAGCGTTTCTTGCGCCTTTTCCACAAGGGCCACGATGTCACCCATGCCCAGGATGCGGCCTGCGATCCGGGACGGCTCAAACGTCTCGATGGCGTCCATCTTTTCGCCCAGACCCACAAAGCGGATCGGTTTGCCGGTGATTGCCCGCATCGACAGCGCAGCACCGCCGCGCCCGTCGCCGTCCATCCGGGTGAGGACCACGCCCGAGACGCCGATTTTGTCGTCAAACTCTTGCGCGACATTCACCGCGTCCTGACCAGTCAGGCCGTCGACCACGAGCAGAGTCTCACGTGGGTTCGCCACATCGCGCACAGCAGCGGCCTGCGCGATCAACTCCTGGTCAATGTGCAACCGGCCCGCGGTATCGAGCATATAGACGTCATAGCCGCCGAGGCTCGCTTGGGTTTTCGCGCGTTTGGCAATCGCGACCGGATCTTCGCCTTTGACGATTGGCAGGGTGTCGACGCCAATTTGATTGCCGAGGATCGCGAGCTGTTCCATCGCCGCCGGGCGGTTGGTGTCGAGCGAGGCCATCAACACGCGCTTGCCTTCGCGCTCTTTCAGGCGTTTGGCGAGCTTAGCGGTGGTTGTTGTCTTACCGGAGCCTTGCAGGCCGACCATCAGGATCGGGGCAGGTGGGTTGTCGATCTTCAACGCACCCGGGTCTTCAGAGCCGGTTAGCACGTGCTGCAGTTCGTCGTGGACGATCTTAACAACCTGCTGGCCGGGCGTGACCGATTTGGTGACGGCGGCGCCAGTTGCCTTGGCGGTAACGGCCTTGATGAAATCGCGTGCGACGGGCAACGAGACGTCCGCCTCAAGCAAGGCAACACGGACCTCGCGCAGGGCCGTCTTGACGTCATCTTCAGAGAGCGCACCTTGCTTGGTCAGCCGGTCAAAGACACCGCCCAAGCGTTCAGATAGGTTCTCAAACATGGCCGTGGCCCCTTATCGTCGTTTCGGTTGGACCCAATATAGGGACCCAACCGGGAAAGCAGTAGCGCCCCTGCGGGCGCAACGCGCTGGCAGAGGGCGATCCTTCATAAATGAAGGACCGGAAGGCTGATGCTTCCGGAGTTGGCGGGCTTTTAGGTTGGCAGGGTCATCCTGTCAAGCGATCATGCCTGTGGACGATGGGCTTTCAGAAATGCGCCAAGCTTGGCGACACCGCGGTTTGCTTCGGGGGTACGGCCAACGGCCAAATGCCAGACATGGGGCAAGCCGCGCGTGACTTCCGTCTCGACCTCAACCCCTTGTTCCCGCAGACGCCGGACAATAGCCGCGCCATCATCCGCCAGAACTTCATTTTCGTCGTAGTGAACAGCAACAGGCGGGGCACCGGTGAAGTTGCCTCGCACCGGCGACAGGAAAGGATCAGTGGTGTCGTGCCCTGCGATATACCCTTTGATGGACCGAAGCCCCCAATCGGGGTCAAGCAGCAGCTCCGTGCTTTGGTTTTTCGTCAGGCTCTCTGCGCCGAGGGTCGCATCCGTGATCGGCGCAATGGTGATTGCGGCAAAAGGCGGCCTCAGATCCATCGCCTTGATCTTTAGCAGCAACGCCAAAACCAGATTGCCGCCAGCGCTGTCGCCTGCGATGGCAATTGGCCCGGCGTCTGGATCGGCGAGAAGCGCTTGGTACGCGGTGACGGCATCTTCCAATGCCGCCGGAAACGGGTGTTCAGGTGCCAAACGGTAGTCGATGTATACCCCACGCATGTCCGCTGCCTGACCAAGCGAGGCAACAAGGTGCCGGTACATCGCAAGACTGCCCATCACAAAGCCACCACCATGCAGATACATCAACGTTCCATCCATCGTCTGGTGCTTGATGTAGCAGGCAGTGGCCCCAACCTGCGCGCCCGTATGAGAAAGAGTCATCGGTTTTTGCAGCAGGTTCGGCGGGCGTTGGTAGCTGATCGGGACCGTAAGATCTGTCATCCAACGCAA
>JAHDEX010000084.1 GCA_020628545.1 Paracoccaceae bacterium
GATGGAAAGCCTCATAGAAAGATGAATTCGACCGGAAGCCGCAGTCAAATGCGATCGAAATGATCTTGTCGTCCGTTTCAGCCAACAGCATGCGCGCGTGAAAGACGCGCACGTTGTTTATGTGGACCTTGATCGTGGTTCCCAGGATTTTCTTCGAAAGCGCGTTGGCATAGTTCGGTGACACATTCGCCGCCTCTGCGACGTCTTGTAAGGTAATCGGATCGGCGTAATTCTTTGCGATAAATCGGAGCACTTTTTCGAAATGCCGCATCGCGTTTCCGGCACTCCGAATGGACTCCGTATGGATGCGAGGCGGTTTGATCAGGTCCCAACCGTGCAAGGCCAAGCGGGTCATGCGGGCCTGGATCTCAAGCAGGTGAAGCCGGCTCAATTGTTCCGAAACGACGGCCACTTCGGAGGCCAGACGGGCCGCCAAGATCGCGTCGTCGGCAAGCGTTTCCTTGGCCGCAATCACGCCGCCAGCAAGGATTGTGTTGACGAAACCCGCAGGCAAAGGCCAAGACCAGAAATCTT
Source organism: Paracoccaceae bacterium (assembly GCA_020628545.1). Classification (GTDB taxonomy): domain Bacteria; phylum Pseudomonadota; class Alphaproteobacteria; order Rhodobacterales; family Rhodobacteraceae; genus Yoonia. Next base: position 535 of record JAHDEX010000084.1, read on the forward strand.
CCAGCGCAACGTAGGCGTTTGTGATTTTCCCTTTGCCCACAACATCATAAACACGATGCGGTTGTGCTGCCCAGAACAGGCAAAAACGATCTTGGGGGACGTGAACAAGCTTTCCCCCAAAGGAGTAAACCATGTCACAGCCTTGGAGAAAATTGATCTCTAGTGACGGATGCACGTGATACGGCTCGTTCATCATCATGGGGACATGATGCTGCAGGTAAATCCCGCTTCCCTGCGTGATCAGGTGATAGTCATCAATGGTATTCGTCGTCTCGATTGTGCCATTCATCGCCGGTCCCGATCGCAACTTTCCGGCTCAAGCGTAGCAAGGACTGCCACTTTCCAACAAGTGGAGTGTGATTTTCCGGAAGGGATTGCGAATTGTGCGTAAGACTCGGGCCGCCGCTTCGGCGTCTTATACTCGCTACATAACACCAAAGGGAGGAGATTGGTGATGGTCCGTAAAAGGATGAAGACGGCACTTGGCCTGACGACGGCTTTGCTTGCCGTAGGGACAATTGCGACAGCTGATGAAATGCCGCCAGAGACGAGCCTGTCCGGCCTGCAAAATGAGCTGATTGGCCGCGCCGATATCTACGAACACGGCTCTCTAGCAAGTTACAGCCAAGCGCCGATGCTCGATGCGTTGGTCGATTCCGGTGCACTGCCACCAGTCGAAGAGCGCCTGCCAGTGGAACCGATCATCTTTAAGACCGGTGCGATGGTCGATGGCGTAGGGGAATATGGCGGTGTGTTCCGTCATGTCATCGGCGGACGCCCGGAGGGGTGGAACTGGATGGCGGGTCAGCACCAAGGTTGGGGCGGCATCAACATGGCGATGCAGGAATGTCTCGTCCGGCAGGGCCCGCGTTGGCAGGTGAAAGCGGAAGAGCAGACCGGCCCTTTGCCGAACCTCGCCCAAAGCTGGAGCTGGAACGACGACAATACCGAATTAACCATCAACCTGATGCAGGGTGTCAAATGGTCCGATGGTGATGCCTTTGACGTTGAAGACGTCCGCTTCTGGTATGAAGATAACGTGCAGGACGAAAACGTCGCTTCCCGCATGGCCAAGGACAGCTTTGGTGGCGGTGCGGCGATGGAAGTCATCGACGACTACACCTTCAAGTTCGTCTTCAGCGCGCCCCAGGCCGAAACCATCGTCGAAAACCTTGCTTATATTCAAGGTTGTCCCGGCCCAAGCCATGTTCTGAAAGACCAGCATCCAGCGTACAACGGCGATGCGACCTATGACAGCTATACACAGTCCTTGCCGAATGATGTTGTGCCACCTGTGGTGCTGGGCGCTTGGGTGCCGGTTGTGCATCGTCCCGACGAATTGGTGATCATGCGCCGCAACCCCTTCTACTTCAAAGTGGATGAGGCCGGAAATCAGCTGCCGTACTTCAATGAGATGCACTTCCGTCTGTCCACGTGGGGCGATCGGACAGCGCAGGCCGTTGCGGGCACTGGTGACTTCTCTAACATGGAAGACCCCGGCAACTACGTTGAGGCGCTCAAGCAGTCTCAGGACGAGGCAAGCCCTGTGCGTGCCAACTTTGGCCCGCGGGTTCTGGCATGGCGGATGACGCTGAACCTTGATGCGGCGGGTGCTGAAGACGACGGCGAAAAAGCGCTGCGGAGCCTGTTCCGGGAGACTGATTTCCGTCTGGCGCTGAGCCATGCGCTGGATCGTGATGCGATTGGTCAGGCGCTGGCCCGTGGTCCGTTTGCTTATCCCTATGTGTCGGGTTTTGCATCCGGGTCGCCCTACTATGATGCTTCCGCATCCGTGTATCAGCCGTTCGATCAGGCCAAAGCCAGCGCGTTGCTAGATGGTCTGGGGCTTGCCGATACTGACGGCAACGGTGTGCGGAACTTGCCTGATGGTGGCGCGGATATCGTGATCTCGACCCAGGTGGCTGACAACGCGAACGCGGACCGCAAACAGCTTGAGGCGGTTGCCTCTCAACTGGAAGAGGTCGGCATCCGGATCAACATCCGCACCGTGGATCAGACGACAGCTGACACGAACACAACCGGGGGCAGCTATACAGCGATCTTCGGGCGTGAAAACGTGATCATGCCGACACGCGAAACATGCCGTAGCTGGCCATCCGGTCCAAGCTGCCCGCACTTCAACGATGGTGGTGAACGCCTGCCGTTCGAAGAAGAGCTGGCTGCGAAAGTGGCGGCGTTCCAGTCCACAAGTGATGCAGCCGAGCAAGCCCAACTGGCGCGCGAGATGCAGACGCTTGTGACCGAAAACGCCTACACCATTGGGACGGTTCAGGTACCTGCAGCACTGCTGGTCAACAAGCGGGTCAAGAACGCGCATCCGGGTACGCCTGTGTTCATGTACGAATGGGCGGAAGACGGTGTTGTGCGTGAGCGTTTGTGGACACCAGTCGCCGACCAGGTTGATGAGGTCCTCCCAGACACAATCGCCGAATACTAAGCGATTACGTGTCAAAAAGGAGCGCGCGGCCATCACATTGTTGGCCGCGCCATAAGCGTCGGGGAGGACGCCAATGGCATTCCTGCAATTCATTTTCTATCGCGCGTTGATCACGATCCCGCTCTTGATTGGGATTTCGATTGCCACGTTTCTGATCATCACTGCTGTCCCTGGGGACTTTGTTGACGGCTGGCTTGGCCGCACGATGGCGCAAACCGGCCAGAGCCGTGAATCCTTGATGCCGCAGGCCAACATGATGCGCGAGCGTCTTGGCCTCGATCAGCCGCTCTATGTGCAGTATTGGGTCTGGATCAAAAACATCGTCTTTGCGGGCGATTTTGGGATGTCCTTTGCCCAGAACCGCCCGGTGACAGAGGTGATTGATCTGCGCCTCTGGCGGACCATCGGCATCGCTTTGGTCACACTTGTGGTTGGCCAGACCATAGGTGTGTTTCTTGGAATCTACGCCGCTACGAACCAATACCGTTGGGGTGATACCGTTGCCACATTGGTGGCTTTCCTCGGCATCGTCATCCCGAAATTCGTGATTGCGCTAGTGCTGCTCTACCTGCTCGCATTTGTCTGGCACTCACCATATATCGGCGCGCTCTATTCGCCGGAGTTTCAGGTGCAGGAGGGGTTCTCCTTCGCGAAGCTCTGGAACCTTTTCCTGCATGTCTGGCCGATCCTGCTTGTCTCGATCTGGGCTGGACAGGCGTACACGACCCGCATGATGCGTGGCAATCTGCTGGATGTGATGAACGCGCAGTATATCGAAACGGCTCGCGCCAAAGGGCTTGGCCGCCGCAAAGTGTTGTTCCGCCACGCTGTGCCAAACGCCCTGCATCCGGTGGTGATGAATATCGGCAACCGGTTTGATTACATGATCAAGGGCGAGATCGAGATTGCGTTAGTGTTGGGCATCCCGACGCTCGGCCCGCTGATCATCTCGTCCGTGACCGACAGGGATATGTATGTGATTGCCGCCATTTTCCTGCTGGTTGCCGTGCTTTTGGTGATCGGCAACCTGATCGCGGATATCATTCTGGCCCTGATTGATCCGCGCGTGCGCCGCGCGACGGTATCGGGGTAGTGCAATGACAGACGTAACTCCCACCCACGTCACCCCGCCCGGCGCGCCTGTCGATTTCGGTATGAACGCAGAGGCCGCGACTGGCCCATCGCTGTCCTATTGGCAGTTGGTCCGCAAAAGGTTCCGTCGCAATCGCTACGGGATGGCCGGACTGATCATGTCGATCACGATCGTTCTGACCGCGCTTTTCGCAGGCTTCATCGCCCCCTATGCGGTCGATACCAAAGACCGTGCCGCGATCTACAGTCCGCCGCAAACCATTCGCATCTTTGCCGAAGATGGCAGCCTGACCGCACCTTTCGTGCTTGGCTTTGAAGAGGTGATGGACCCGAATACGTTCGAGATCACCTTCGCGCCGTCGTTCGAAAAGGCCGTGAAGCTAGAGTTGTTCACCCACGGTCCAGCTTACGAGTTTATGGGGATGGAGTTCACCACCCATCTCTTTGGTGGCCAGGACGGGGCGTTCGTGCATCTGTTGGGCACTGATGGCCTCGGACGCGATGTGTTTAGCCGCATGGTCTACGGCGCCCGGATCACCTTGCTGATGGGGTTCATGGTGATGGGGCTGGCTTGTGTGATTGGCACGTTGGTGGGGGTGACCTCTGGCTATTTTGGCGGGCGGACGGACACGATCATCCAAAGGGTGATCGAGTTTGTGAAGTCCTTCCCGGACCTCCCACTCTACCTTGCCCTCGTTGCCGTATTGCCACGCAATGCGGACCCGATCACGACATTCATCATGTTTGCGGGTATCCTTGTGCTGCTGCAATGGGCGAACCTCGCGCGCGAGTTGCGGGGCAAGGTGATTGCGATCCGCTCGGTCGAGTTTGTCCGCTCTGCCGTGGCCGTCGGGGCTAGCGACAAGCGGATTATCCTACGTCACATCATCCCGAACATGTCGTCGCATATTATCGTCTGGGCCACCTACGTGTTGCCCGAGGTGATCTTGCTGGAAAGTTTCCTGTCTTTCCTTGGGGTGGGTATTCAACAACCACTGGTTAGCTGGGGCGTTATGTTGAACGCCGTGCGCGACTTCCAATCACTTGCTGCCGCCCCGTGGTTGCTTGCACCCGTCGGAATGATTGTCCTGTCAGTTCTTGCCTTTAACGCGTTGGGCGACGGGATGCGCGATGCAATGGACCCTTACGCCAATGACTAATCCGCTTCTTTCTGTAGAAAACGTCGCCGTCTCGTTCCGCACTGCTGTGGGGACAACCGAGGCTGTGAAGAACGTAAGTTACGCCGTGAACAAGGGCGAAACGCTTGCCGTCGTGGGCGAAAGTGGGTCGGGCAAGTCTGTTACCGCGCGCGCAATCATGGGAATGCTTGCCACCAATGCGATTGTCGGCGGCGATACCCGGATCATTTTCGATGGCGATGACCTGTCCACATGGTCAGAGCTGGAGTTGCAACGTATCCGTGGCAAACGCATCTCAATGATCTTTCAGGAACCGCTGACCAGCCTCAACCCAATCTACAAGATCGGCGAGCAGGTGGGCGAGATCATTCGCGTTCACCGCGACATCAGCAAAGCCGACCTTAAAGCCGAAGTGATCCGCTTGCTGACGGAAGTACAGCTGCCCGACCCGGAACGGCGCTATAGCCAGTATCCGCACGAGATGTCTGGCGGCCAACGTCAACGCGTGATGATTGCGATGGCGTTGGCAAACAATCCGGACCTGCTGATTGCGGATGAGCCGACAACTGCACTTGATGTGACGGTGCAAGCGGAGATCCTGTCGCTGATCAAGATGCTCCAGCAGAAGCACAACATGGCGGTGATCCTGATCACACATGACCTGACCGTCGTCAGCCGCGTGTCCGACAACGTTGTGGTGATGCGGCGCGGCGAGGTGGTCGAACGCGGCGGGACGTCTGAGGTCTTCCAAAACCCACAACATCCCTACACCAAGCACCTGATTGCCAGTGAACCAAAGGGCCTGCCGGACCCGCTTGATCCTCACGCGCCACCGGTGATGGAGGGCAAGGATGTTTGTGTGACGTTCAGACTGAAATCGGGTGGGTTCTTCAACCCCAAGACCGTTGACCTCAAGGCGGTTGATCACGTCTCGGCGCTGGTGCGCAAAGGTGAAACGCTAGGCGTGGTGGGCGAAAGCGGATCAGGCAAGACGACCTTTGCAATGTCGTTGATCAGGCTTGGCGTGTTCCAAAGCGGTGAGATTACATTCCAGGGCGACCGGATCGATAGGCTGTCGCGCAAGCAATTGCAACCGTACAGAACGCGGATGCAGGTCGTGTTTCAGGACCCATTCTCGTCGCTCAACCCGCGCATGATCATCCGGCAGATCCTTGAAGAAGGCTTGATCGTAAATGGTAATGGGAGCGCGAAAGACCGGGATCGGATTATCCGGCAAGCGCTTGATGATGTGCAGATGCCGCATTCCGCGCTCGACCGGTTTCCGCATGAGTTTTCGGGCGGTCAGCGGCAGCGTCTTGCGATTGCACGGGCCATTGCGTTGGAGCCGGAGTTCATACTGCTCGACGAGCCAACCTCGGCGCTTGATCTGTCCATTCAGGCTCAGATTATTGAGTTGCTCCGCGATCTGCGACGCAAGCATGGCCTTTCCTATATGTTCATCAGTCACGACCTGAAAGTGGTGCAGGCGCTGTGCCACAACGTGATTGTTATGCAGCATGGCAAAGTGATGGAGGCTGGACCCACAGATCAGGTCCTCACCAATCCATCTACCGATTACACACGTCGCCTCGTCGATGCCGCGTTCAAGGTGGTGGCGTGAGGGGCGTCACCGATATGGAGCGGTATCTGTTCGATCTGAATGGATTCATCGTACTGCAAGGTGCCTTGTCCGCGCAGGAGGTTGAAGCTTGCAACGCCACGCTTGACCCTTTGACGGATTGCACGCCGGGGGAATGGCGGGGCCATGTTCATGGTCACAGCTTTACAGGCAGCCATGAGGGTCTGAACCTCCAGCAAATCTATGAGGCAGGCCCCGCCTTTGCCGGTTTGATTGACCATCCGGCGTGGATCGACAAAGTCATTTATTTCCTTGGCACTGACAAGCCGGGCTCGTTTGACGCCCTGCATGGCCCTTGTTTCATCGATGAAAACTTCGTCTCGATCCGGCGACAGGGCGAGGCGATTGGGCTGCATTCGGGCGGGCACGAGCGGGTGACGCGGTGCCAGTTCCGCTATCACGATGGGCAATTCCATTGCGGTCAGATCAACATCCTCATCGCACTACGCGATATCGGGCCGGGTGATGGGGCCACGATGGTGATCCCCGGCAGTCACAAGTCGAACTTGATCCACCCGGAATCTGCCGCGGCCCAAATGTCGGAGAATGCCACGTCAGTCGATGGGATCACCGGCGCGGTTGAGGTGCATTTAGATGCTGGCGATGCTCTACTGTTTGTGGACGCCATCATGCACGGGTCTGCGGCACGGACGAACCCGGGCGAGCGGCGCATTGTGGTTTACCGCTACGGTCCAAGCTGGGGCTTTTTTCGCCATGCCTATCGTCCCAGTTCAGCGCTGCTTGAAAGCCTGACGTCGCGGCAGCGTCAAATCGTGATGCCGCACGAAGCGCAATTGATGCCAGGGGCTAACGCAAGTTGATTTTCCGGAACTCATTCATAGCGGTCCGAAAGACTGCACGCGCGATGGTCGTATGATCACCGCGGTAGACTCAAGGACTTCTGATCATGACCCAAACTCCTAAGATCGCCTTTATCGGTGCAGGCTCGTCTGTCTTCATGCGCAACATTGTTGGCGATATCCTGCAGCGCCCGGATCTGAGTGATGCGCATGTGGCCTTGATGGATATTGATGCAGCACGTCTTGCAGAATCGACGGCGATTGCAAACCGCATGGTCAGCACGCTGGGGTGTGGTGCGCAGATCACGAGCCACACAGACCAGCGTGAAGCCTTGACCGGCGCGCACTTTGTCGTCGTTGCTTTCCAGATCGGAGGCTACGACCCTTGCACGATCACCGATTTTGAAGTGCCCAAGAAATTCGGATTGCGTCAAACTATTGCGGACACCCTGGGAATCGGTGGCATCATGCGTGGGCTCCGGACGATCCCGCATTTGTGGTCGATTTGCGAGGACATGACGGACGTGTGTCCTGGCGCGACGATGTTGCAGTACGTCAACCCAATGGCGATGAATACCTGGGCCATTGCGCGCAAGTACCCGCAGATCAAACAGGTGGGGCTTTGCCATTCCGTGCAAGGCACGTCTCAGGAACTGGCAAATGATCTAGATATCGACCCCAAGTCGATCCGCTACGAGTGTGCTGGCATCAACCACATCGCGTTTTTCACCAAGTTCGAACAGCAGATGCCGGATGGCACGCGGCGTGATCTGTATCCGGATCTACATGCTGCATACCGTGAGGGGCGCGCGCCAAAGGAAAATACTCATAATCCGCGTTGCCCAAATTACATCCGCTATGAGATGATGACGAAACTCAACTATTTCGTCACCGAGAGTTCTGAGCATTTCGCGGAGTATGTGCCGTGGTTTATCAAGGATGGTCGGGACGATCTTATCAAGAAGTTTGACGTCCAGCTTGATGAATACCCCAAACGCTGCGTGGAGCAAATCGCTGGTTGGGCTGAAGAGCGAGAGCGCCTCGCAACCCAGGACACAATGGAACTGAATGAGAGCCATGAGTACGCGTCCGAGATCATCAATTCAATCTGGACAGGAGTTCCTTCGGTCATTCATGGCAATGTCGCCAATATGGGGCTGATTGACAATCTGCCCGCAGGGTGCGCGGTGGAAGTAGCATGTTTGATCGATAGCAACGGCGTGCAACCAACGCGCTACGGTGCCTTGCCGCCGCAACTCGCCGCAATCATGCAATCGTCGGTCACAGTTCAAGGACTGGTTGTCGAAGCGATGATGGCCCAAGATCCGCAGTACATCTACCACGCTGCAATGATGGATCCGCATACGGCCGCAGAGCTCGACCTCGATCAGATCTGGGCGTTGGTCGATGAATTGCGGGTCGCGCATGGTGACTGGTTGCCGCAGTGGGCAAGGCTTTCGAAACCCGCCAAAGTGGCTTGATGGACGCAAAGCAAAATCACATCGCAATTGTTGGAGGCGGCACGGCGGGATGGCTGGCTGCCTTGATGCTGCAAAAGGCAGCGGGCCCAACGGGGCCACGCATTTCCGTGATCGAAAGCCCCAATATCCCCACAGTCGGTGTTGGTGAAGGGTCGACGTCGGTATTCCGCCAAGTGCTGCTCGATCTGGGAATAGACGAAACCGATTTCATTCGCGAAACCGGGGCCACCCTGAAATTTGGGATCAAACACGCAGGCTGGCGCAAAGACGGCAAGGACTACTTTGGCCCGATTGATGATCCGAATGCGCTATCCCCAGCACCCGCAGGCATACCGTCAAACTGGCTGCATCATCTCCAGCTTGCCGCTGGAAAGAAGGTCGCTGACTCCCATCTGTTTACGGGTCTGATGCGCGCGTCGAAATCGGCTTATACTCAGAAAGATGGCCGGCTGATCCCGCTTAGCCCCTACCACCATGCCTATCATTTTGATCAGGCGCGGCTGGGGCGTTACCTGACCAGCCGTGCCAGCGACGTCGATCACATCCTGACCGAAGTCGAAGGCCTACGGCGCGATCCGCAAACCGGCCATATCTGTGCGCTTCACTGCACTGAGGGGCAAGAGATTGCTGTCGACTTTGTCGTCGATTGCACCGGGTTTCGCCGTGCCGTGATTGGCCAGCTGGACAGCACATGGGTGTCCTATGCGGATATGCTGCCGCTGAATAAGGCGATGCCGTTCTGGCTTGAGCATGACCCCAAAGGGGATATCGCACCCTATACTCTTGCGCAGGCGATGGGGTCAGGTTGGATGTGGGGCATTCCGGTTCAGGACAGGATGGGCTGTGGCTATGTCTTTTCAGACGCGCACATCGATCCGGACACCGCGAAACGGGAAGTCGAAGCGAAGTTGAGACGCCCGATTGAGGTTCGTCGGATCATCGATATCTCTCCGGGCAGGCTGTCGCGCGCTTGGGTGGGCAATTGCTTGGCCGTTGGTCTGGCGCAAAGTTTCCTTGAGCCTCTGGAAGCAACCTCAATCCACGGGACCTTGGTGCAAATGCTTTTGCTGTTACGCAATTCGCCTGACGGTCTGGCTGAGGGCGCGGCTCGGGACCTGAACGACAGCTATAATAGGACTGTTGCGCGGCAAGTGGACGACTTTGCTCAGTTCATCAATTTGCACTACGCAGGTGGCCGCACGGATACCCCATTCTGGCGGGACATGACGACCAATGGCATTTCCGCGTCACAGCGTGACCGAATTGTAGAGTGGCAAAATCAACCGATCACGCGCGCTGATTTTGACACGTTGCCGGGTGGATTGCCTCATGTGGAAGAGCAACTGTATACCCCCGTCCTTGACGGTTTGGACCTATTGAAAAAGGCACCATCCAAAAAGGTCTTCGCAACGACGCTGGCAAAGTCCGATGCACGAAAATCTTTGGCGGGACTGAAAGCAGAATTCGCGAGCGCCGCGCGAAAGGCGATCCCTCACACGGCCTATTTGCAGTCGTGCCGAGGGGGCGGGTGATCGAGCTGGCAGCGCTACACCTAACGGGTCGTCGAAACCTCATGCAGCGTCAGCCACCCTTGAAGGAGTGATGCGGCGGAGTCAGCCTCGATGCGACGGCTTTCGAGCCTGACTTGAAGTGCAGAGTTTTTTGCCAAGCTATGTCGTGACTGGCCGGGACGGTAGGGGGCGTTCTGGACGTCCTTCAATTCCGATTCATTAACTTCGAATTGCGCGCCCAAAAAAGGCAATTCGCGTCAGCAGATCCTTCGATGGACATGAGCAATAGGAGGTTCAGAAACGGCTCTCCGTTCAAATGACGGTTCCGCAATTTGACTTGCGCGTGAGCCGTTTTGCAACGCCTCCCTGATTTCCGCCCCTGAAGCATCGTTTGTGAATTCGGCCTGAAGGAACCTGTAATTTCGCCCCAACTGCGCGTCTGTGCAGCCGGTCTGATCTTGAAAGGGCTCGTTGATATAGGCAAGCGGGTGGTCCGCCGCATTCAGGTCAGAGACGGTAAGGGGCAGGGGACGCGGTTGAGGACAGTATCCAGCGACCGAAAGTCCAATTTGCCATCTTCCGACAAGCGTTTAAGGTTTCCTTAATGTGCGCGTTGCTTAGAGCAGGATAACCCCCTTCGATATGACCGCCTCAACAAGTAGCGACCACACCATCATCGTTGCTGTCGGTGCATCAGCGGGTGGCCTGGAAGCATTTCAAAAACTCCTGAAAGGCCTTCCTGAACAGCACAATCTCGTGCTTGTCCTTATCCAACACCTTGACCCCGACCATGAGAGCCTGATGCCGGAACTGCTGTCAGCGAAGACAAAATCTCCGGTTCAAAGTGTCACGGATGGCATTGAGGTTCAGAAGGGGCATATCTATCTGATGCCGCCCGGTTTCGAGATGGAGATCCAGGGGCGACAGCTCCGACTGATCGAGTTCGACTCTCCACGAGGCTTACGCCGACCGATTGACCGTTTCTTCAATAGCTTGGCAGTTGAGCATGGGGAGAATGCTGCAGCGGTTGTTTTGTCCGGAACAGGGAGCGATGGTGCGAGCGGTGCGCGGGAATTAAAAGGGCACGGCGGTCTGGTTCTTGTACAAGACCCGAGAGAGGCGACGTATGATGGCATGCCGCAAAGCGTGCTGGATCAGGGCAGCGCCGATGTGACAGCGCGAGCTGACGAAATCATCGATGTTGTGCGTGACTACTTCAGTTTTCGGATTGATCGCAAAGGTGCGTTTGGGTCTGAGACTGAGTTTCTTGACCGCATTTTGCGGCACGTGCGTTTTCGCACCGGACATGATTTTGCGGAGTACAAGGAAGCGACCATGCTGCGCCGTGTCGCCGTGCGCATGTCTGTTCTCAACCTGACGAGCCCGAATGAGTATTTGAAGCTGATCGTCGACAATAAGCAGGAAGCCGACCTGCTGTTCCGGGACCTCCTGATCAATGTCACCAGCTTTTTTCGCGATCCAGAACATTTCGAGACCCTGAAACGGCAGGTCATCCCCGATCTTGTCGATTCAGCCGAAGAGCATGGGGAGTTGCGGGTTTGGGTGGCTGGATGTTCTACCGGCGAAGAGGCTTATTCTGTCGGCATGCTGATTGCCGAGGAGCTGAGCCGGGTCAATAAGCAGTGCAAAGTCGTCATTTTCGGGACTGATATTGACGAGCAGGCGCTTCAGACGGCGCGACAAGGGCGTTACCCCGATACTATCTCTGACACCCTTCCGCGGGCGCTTTTGGACAACTACTTCAAGCCTCTGAAGGAAGGTTACGAAGTAGGTGAGGTCTTGCGGGAAATGGTGCGATTTTCGCGCCATAGTTTCATCAAGGATCCTCCGTTTTCCAAGCTCGACATGGTCACTTGCCGCAATGTGCTGATTTATCTCAAGGACAGCCTGCAGGAATTGACGTGTCGTGTGTTCCACTACGCCCTGCGCACAGACGGTTATTTGTTCCTTGGACCAAGTGAAAACCCTCAAGCGATTGCCGAGTTCTTTGCCGAATCCGCGTCTCACGCCCGGATCTTTCGCCGTAAACCCGGTCAGGCGAAACCTCTGAACCTGGGTGGGCTCTCTGGGGCAGTTCTCGACAGGCCTGAAGCGAACGGAGCAACCGGTGTTGAAAAGACGGAGATCGAGCGTGCCATTCTTGATTTCTACGCGCCCGCGTATTTGCACGTTGATGACAACAACAACGTCATTTTCGTATCTGAAAATGCAAGTCGATATCTGGCGGTTCGCGGCGGCACCCTCACGACCAACCTTTTCGAACTTGTGGCGCCAGAGCTTGAGGCCGCATTCCGACGCGTTGCCCGGATTGAGGCGCCACCGAACTCCAGTCGTGAGTTTGACTTTCAAGGCGAAATACGCGGGGAGGAACAACGACTGCTGATCTCAACTTGAAAACTTGGGGATGCAAGCCAGCTTTTCGTGATCAAGGACAACCTTGAACTGATCAGAAGCCGCCAGTCGGAAAGCAAAACATTCCTCGAGCCCGAAGAGAGTTATGTCACCCAGCTGGAGGTAGAGCTGGACTCCGCAAGGCAGGAAGTCCGCACGACCGTCGAGGAACTTGAGACATCAAACGAAGAGCTGAAGAGCTCGAACGAACAAATGATGTCGATGAACGAGGAGCTTCAATCCGCGAATGAGGAACTCAAGACCATCAATGATGAGCTGCAGGAGAAGTTGAGAGAACTCAATCAGGCGAACGTAGACTTGAACAACTTTGTCCAAAGCGCCCGTGTTCCGACGGTTTTCCTCGATGCCAATCTCTGCCTCTTTAAGTATACCCCTGAAGCGACTGACTTCTTCAGTTTTACCGACAAGGATATTGGTCGCAGCATGCACGATCTGAATGCCCGGATCGATCAGAACCGGCTGTTCGAGCTGTGCGCGATCACAATTGACGATCAGCAGGAGCGCGAAGAAGAGTTTCGGTCGAAAGACGGTAAGATCAGTATGGCGGTCCGGATCATGCCATATTCACCGGATGGCCTGCAGAGCCGCGGAGTGGTTTTCACGTTGCAGGATGTGGCAGAATTGCGCAACGCGCTTCAGTCGGCGCGCGATGCGACCAAAATCGCAGAGGAACGCCGCGAGGAGGTAGAGCAGATCTACAAGCTGAGCCCGATTGCCATGGGCTTGATAGATAGGGACATGAAATATCTGCGCTTGAACAGAAAGCTGGCAGAGATCAACGGGGTGCCGGTTGAGCATCATTTCGACCGCACCATCCGGCAAGTGATCCCGGCGGTTGCAGACCATACCGAAGCGCTTGTCCGACAAGTAATTGAGACGGAAAAACCAATCCTTGGTGAACGAGTGACAGGCACAACGCGTGGAGAGCCTGAGAACGAGAGGGTTTGGGAGAGTGATTGGATGCCGTTTTACACGGGATCAGAGCTGACTGCGGTTTCGGTGACCGTACGTGACGTAACAGATCAGGTTCAGATATCTGAGAACCTGCGAGAGATCATGGGAGAGCTCGAACATCGGGTCAAAAACATGCTGTCGAACGTGACAGCTTTGGTGAACCGTGGTGCACGTGAAGCAACTGCTGATAAAGCTGTAT
>JAHDEX010000085.1 GCA_020628545.1 Paracoccaceae bacterium
ATTCTATAACATTTCCGGAATGTGCGTCGGCAGTCGCCTCTGCAGCTTAGGGCGGGAAGCGGGCTTTCGCTGCCTTTGCATCATAGCCATGCTTCGAATTAGGGACACAGTGGGATGCGAACACTGGAGGACTAGCGCTAATCCTACGTCTCGATCTCAGTCGTTTTGCACAATCGCGTCTTCCCATTCCCGAACAAAGGCTTCGCGTTTCATCTGATCCAAATAGGTCATCAACGCCGGATCAAGGTTGATTGTTCGCTGTGGTACATTTTCATCGGAGCGTATCAAACGCGGTAGTGGAAAAATCGAAGGATCGTTCCTGGCTTGCAGCATAAGAAGGTGCCGAACAAACCCGCGAGCGCCGGCGGCATTTGACGCTTCAGCGGATACCAGAACCGTTCGCATCATCACGATTGGAAAGTCTGAAGGCAATATCACTACCAACTCGTCCGATGTTTCGGCCTCTTTCCGCGCGTAGCTCCCCAACACGTTATATGCGAGGACCAGTTCGCCCGTCCTCAAATCGTCAATCATTTGGCCCGAACAGCAATAAAGATTTGCACCCATGCGACCCATGACCTCCATCAATCGCCAATAGGTTTCGGATGCGCGGGCATCTTGTGTCGCAAAGAGGTAGCCCAAACCCGATAGTCTAACGTCATAGGTGGCGACCCGCCCGTCAAAAAGTTCTGGGTTCTCTCGCATGAGTTCAATCAGATCTTGTCTGCTGCTTGGGATCGGTAGATCACGCATGGCCTGGCGATTGAGGACGATGGCCGCCGGTTCGGATGTGAAGGCGAACAATCTATCATGCCACTGCGCCCAATCAGGGTGCTCAACATCTTCGATGGGTGCGGCAAACCCATCATTCGTCAGCTTCAATTGCAAGTCCATCGCGCTCGAAATCACAACATCGAACTGCTCTGGTGACGCGCGAAAGATGCGATCGATGTCCGCCGTTCCAGTCACCAGATATTCAACATTGATACCCGGCGACGCTGCGATGAAGTCTTCGATGATCGGCGCAAAAAAGGACGTGTCCGTGCTAGACAATATCCGCAAGGTTGCTGTTTCACCTTGGCCAAAGACCTGTCGGTCTTCCCAGTCTTGGGTAAACCCAGCGATGGGCGCGAACAGCGCGATTAGAAGGACAAGGTAACGCATGCGCCGCCCTCCGGTTTGTTGGTCAGGGTCAACTTTGCGCCATGGGCAGCTGCGACCTCTTGAACAATTGTCAGCCCTAAACCCGAGCCGACTTTGTTGACCATGTTCTTGCCGCGTACAAATCGCCCAGAGAGTGTCTCAACTTCATCATCTTCAAATCCTGGTCCCTCATCAGAAATACTAACGACAAAGGAGGGCGCCGAAGTTACCTTTACGATGATTTCAGTTTCGTTGGGTGCGTATTTCAAGGCATTGTCGATCAGATTTCGAAACGCATTTTGCAGCAAGATGGCATCTCCTTGTAAAACTGCAGGGCGATCAAGCTCAGTCGTCAGCGTGATATCGTTCATCTCAGCCGCAGGCGTCATGCGGATCACCAATTCATCGAGAAGGGCCGCCAGATCGACCTCATTGCGTTCCAGGTTTTCAGCCCGAAACGTGACCATCGCGTGATCCAATAGCTGCCCCGCCGCACGGCTGCTTTCATCAATGGCCCGCACCATCGCCTGTAGCGATTTCCGGTTCTCCTCGCGATCTACACGCTGAAGCGTGGCCTCCGCATGAGAGCGCACCGTCGCCAAAGGTGTGCGAATGCGGTGCGCGGCCTCGGCTATAAAATCTTCAGAACGGGTTAACGTCTGATCGAGCCGTGACATAAACGTATTCAAGGACCCAACCAAAGGGGCCATCTCTGTGGGAACGGGTTTGGAAACTGGGCTCAAATCTTGGGGCCCTCTCCGGGTCACAGATGTTGCAAGCTTGCGCATTTGACCACTGGTCGTCGACGCCGCCCAGATTGCAACGGCAGATGACATTAAAAAGAACCCAACACCAAGGAGCGCGACGTTTCGTGTGCTGGCGTTCAAGGTTTCAGACAAGGCGTCCTGTGTTTGCGCGATGGAGACAAAGACACGGCGAGGGCCATTGGGCCCGATCAAGGTCCGCGCGCCAGTCGCCACGCGCAATTGGTCGCCCTCAAATGCCATACTTTCAAAGCGCGTTCCGTCTGAGGCATCGGCACTAGGTGAAACGAGCCACTGGTAACCTGACAGCAGGTTCTCTTCTTCATAGATGGCATAGTAAACGCGATCATCGGCGTCCGTCGTAAGCATAGACAAGGCAGAATACGGGAAATCGAGAGCTACCCTGCCGTCACGAAGAACGGCGGTATCTAAAACAGAAGACATCGAAGCATTCAGAATGTTGTCTTGCCCTTGCTGGGCAACTTGCGCGGCAAGTAGACGAACAGCGACGTACAGAATAACGGCCAGAAACGCGGCGCCACCTGTCAGGATAATCACGAGACGGTTGCGCAATGAGCCTGAAACACTGACCTTAGTTGTCATGTTCCAACCTGTATCCCAGACCCCGCAGGGTCACGATACGAACTTTGGACCCTTCAAGGTGTTTTCGCAGGCGTCCGATATACACCTCGATCGCGTTTTCAGAAACATCATCGTCATAAGAGAAAAGCCGATCGACCAGCTTTTGCTTTGAAAAAACCTGTCCCTTCGAAGCGATCAGAAGCTCAAGCAAACGCAGTTCACGGTTGCGCAAGTTAATCGCTCTGCCGCTGACATGCAAAAGCCCTGAGACCGCATCAAATTCGACATCGCCAAAGGTTGCAACGGATTGGGCTGAGCCCGCATTGCGGCGCAAAACTGCGCGGCATCGCGCTTGCAATTCGGCATGATCGAACGGCTTTGTCAGGTAATCATCTGCCCCTAAATCCAACAAACTGATTCTGTCAGAGACTTGGCTGCGGGCCGTAAGGACGATGACAGGAGTGAGGTTTTTGCGGGCGCGATGCTGTTTGAGAAAGTTGCGGCCATCTCCATCCGGCAACATAATATCCAGCAGAATCAGATCGTAGTCTCCAGTGTCAACAAAGGCCGTCGCATCGGCGATTTTTGCAGCGTGATCAACCGTGTGCCCGTCCAACCGGATGCGAGAAGCAACTGCCTGCGCCAGTTCCAGATTGTCCTCAACAAGAAGATATTTCATAGGGCTCATCCCACGTTCCAGACCCGTGACAGGTTTGTGTCAGGTTGCTGTGTTTATCTCTCCGAACGGTGTCGTGAGGAGAACGGCTACCAAAAGGGAGACTAAAATGACAACAATGAAAATGGGGCGTCGCACCCTGTTCGCGACTGCTATTGCGACACTAGGTCTGGGCACACCAGCCTTTGCAGACGGCCACCAAGTCCTTGATTCCATTCACTTCATCATTCCAGGTGGTGCTGGTGGCGGCTGGGATGGAACAGCCCGCGGTGTCGGCGAAGCGCTCACTGAATCAGGCCTTGTGGCCACCGCATCCTATGAAAACATGTCTGGCGGAGGCGGCGGTGTAGCAATCGGTTACATGATTGAAAACGCCGAAAGCCTTGAGGGCGCCTTGATGGTCAACTCGACACCCATCGTGATCCGGTCGCTGACGGGTGTCTTCCCGCATAACTTCCGCGACTTGACCTTGGTTGCTGGCACGATCGGTGATTTTGCAGCGATTGTTGTTCCGGCTGACAGCGACATCTCAAACATGGAAGATTTCCTTGCTGTCTATGACGCCGATCCAGCTGGCACGCCAATTGGTGGTGGCTCTGTACCAGGTGGTATGGACCACCTCGTTGCAGCCATGGTGATGGAAGCCTCCGGCCGTGATGCGCTGGGCGTGAACTACATCCCGTATGACGCGGGTGGCACTGCTATGGCAGCGCTGCTGTCCGGCGAGATTTCCGCACTTTCAACCGGATTCTCTGAAGCTGTTGATCTCGCCAATCAGGGCGAAGTCAAAATCATCGGCGTGACCTCTGAAGAGCGCGTTGATGCGGCACCTGATGCAATGACGATGATGGAACAGGGGATCGACACGTCTTTCGTTAACTGGCGTGGCTTCTTTGGTGCTCCGGGCATGTCGGATGAAAAGCTGGCCGAATACCAAGCTGCGATCGCAGCAATGTATGACACCGAAGAGTGGGAAACCGTCCGTGCGCGCAATGGTTGGGTCAACATTCACAACCCTGGCGATGAGTTCCGCACCTTCCTTGAAGAGCAGGAACAGGTCATTGGCGATCTTATGACGAAGCTCGGCTTCCTCTAAGAATCCACCGACACATCAAAGGGCGGAGCGTTCAGGCGCTCCGCCAAATTGAGCCATAATTCTTGGGGAGGGGATTCAGATGGCCTTGGATCGCTGGATCGCACTTTTTCTTTTGGGGATCTGTATCGTCTACGGATACACCGCCTGGTTCACGATGGACGAAAGCCTCGCACCGTTCATGCGTCGTAACCCGATCTGGCCCAGCACCTTCCCCAAAGTTTTGTCTGTCTTGGGCATCGTCGCATCCTTCACAATTCTGGCGGGCCTGGAAAAAGGCGACGAACAAATCGGCGATATCGATCACCGCCGACTGATGGATTACTTTTGGGGGCAAGCGCTTTTGCTGTTGGGTCTGATGGTTGTTTACGCCCTCTGCCTCCGCCCGCTGGGATTTCTGTTCTCAACAATGGCATTCCTTGTCATTGGATCGTTCATCTTAGGCGAACGCAAATGGCACGTGATGATCCCAGTTGCGCTGATCGCGACGGGCTCCGTTTGGTACCTCGTGCAAGAAGTGCTCGGTATCTTCTTGCGTCCCCTGCCAGTGTTCATGGGAGTTTGACATGCTAGAAGGTATCCTGATTGGTCTGCAAACGGCCCTGTCGCTGCAAAATCTCATCGTGGTTATCGGCGGCTGCTTGATCGGCACATTCATTGGCATGCTGCCCGGCCTTGGGCCGATGTCGATCATTGCGATCATGATCCCTGTCGCGATCACGATGGGCGATCCGTCCGCCGCTTTGATCCTGTTGGCGGGTGTTTATTACGGCGCAATCTTCGGCGGCTCGACGTCCTCGATCCTACTAAACGCCCCTGGTGTGGCGGGCACGGTTGCTTCGTCCTTTGACGGTTACCCGATGTCGCAACAAGGCAAGGCTGGTAAAGCGCTGACAATTGCCGCAATCGCCAGCTTTGCAGGTGGGACGATTGGTGCGATCCTCCTGATGGTCTTTGCACCCATGCTTTCAACGGTCGCTTTGCTGTTCCACTCGCCTGAGTACTTTGCACTCATGGTTGTGGGGTTATCAGCAATCGCGGCCTTCGCTGGCCCGGGCCAAGTGACCAAAGCGCTGATGATGACCATTCTGGGTTTGATCATGGCAACTGTTGGCGAAGGCGCGCTGTTTAACATGCCCCGTTTCACAGCGGGTATCATGGACCTACAATCGGGCTTTGGGTTCATCACATTGGCGATGGCAATGTTTGCCTTGCCCGAGGCGATCTTTCTCGTGCTGAAACCGAAAAACCTCGGCGATGATGGGGGCAAAATCAAAGGCCTGCGCATCACCCGTAAAGAGGCCCGCTCTATCGCGCCGGTCATTGGCCGCCAATCTGTTCAGGGCTTTTTCATCGGCGTCTTGCCGGGGGCTGGGGCAACAATTGCGTCTTTCTTAGGCTACGCCGTTGAGCGCAACATCGCTCCAAAACAAGAGCAGGGTGAGTTCGGCAAAGGATCCATCAAAGGCCTTGCAGCACCTGAAACCGCCAACAATGCGGCCTGCACGGGGTCGTTCGTGCCGCTCTTGACGCTTGGTATTCCAGGATCGGGCACAACGGCGATCCTACTAGGTGCGCTGATTGCGCTGAACGTGACGCCAGGACCGCGCCTCATGGTTGATGAGCCGCAGATTTTTTGGGCCGTCATCATGTCCATGTTTATCGGCAACCTTGTGTTGCTGATACTGAACCTGCCACTCATCCCCTACATCGCCAAACTGCTGGCCATCCCGCGCAATTTCCTGATCCCGTTCATCTTGTTCTTCACCCTCATGGGCGCCTACATCGGCCAGAACAATGCCACTGAACTTCTGATGCTCGTAGGCTTCGGTGTCTGCGGCATTGCGCTAAAGTTTGCCAACTATCCGCTACCGCCGCTTCTTATCGGGTTTATCCTGGGTGGCATGATGGAAGACAACTTTTCACGGTCCATGCAGCTTTATGGCGGCGTGTCCTTTGTGTTGGAACGTCCCATGACGCTTGGTCTCTTGATTTTGGCCGCGAGCCTTATCATCGTCCCTGTATTGCGCACTCGCTTCGCAAAGTGAATCCTAACGAGCAAGGGGCAGCGCGAGCCAAGAAAAGGGTAGGTGCTCGTACGATCGGTCTCGCATTCCAACGTTTTGTCGAATGCTGCACAGCAGCAAATCGGTCGACGATGAATGTCCGGTATGGGCCGTCCGCAATGTGATCTCGGTGCCACGCGGCTGCAGGTGCTGCGCTGCCTTGGAGGTCGGCAGTCAGCCCATAGTGAGGGATGCTGCGAGTTGCATGAATTTCGGCAATGCGCGGGACGCGGAAACACGAGGCAGACAACTGGCCCTCCGAGAACTTTCTTGTATCTTCAACAAAAAAGGGGAAGGCTGATGTTGGGAAACGAGAACGAAGACGTATTCATACTCGAAGAACTCTTGGAACAACTGCGTCATTTCTCCAGCCACCAAAAAATTGAATTTCTGGCGCGCAGCCGGCGATCGGGCGCTGAGATTGTACCTAAGGGAGAAGCTGGCCTTCTATTCATCATACCACATTGCTTCTACGACGATGCTTCAGGCTTGCTGCAGGAAATCGCAGTTGTCATTCGAAGGTTCGACCAGCAACTTAGGGATGCGGAAGGCGTCAACACTATTGAACCGCGATATCGAAGAAAATTAGATTTCGGCCAGATATTTCTGGAGCGCGATGAGTTCCCTATAGTTCGGGGAAGCTTGCGATTAGTTCAGTGCCGTCCTGTAATCTCAAACATCTCAGAAATCACAGTTCGCTTCCTTCAAAGTATTGATAAAAGACATGTTGTAATAAGAGAAAATCATGGAGGTTGGGGTTACCACTTTCATTACTGCAACGCGAAGAAGAAGCGCTCTGATACAGTCCTCAGCTTCAGGGATAAATTGAACAAACACGGCGATAAAGTTATTTTCCACGAAGTTCATGCCGAAGGAAAAAGTGCTTTCCACGCGAGAGTGGACCTCTGGGGACGAAAAAAGAAGGAGAGCGCCTACAGCGCTTGCTTGAGCGGAGTTGGAAGATTCACGCTAGCTGATTTCAAAAAACCTGGAGCGAGCGCTGAAACCTTATGGCCAGAAGCCTAGGTATGCGGATTGGTCGCCCGAGTTGAGGGGGCGGCGGCTGCGACAAGCTGTGAGCGGTCACTGATTTCGGCAATCCAAATGGCAGTTCGGCCCAAAGACCGTTAGTTTGACTAAATGCAGTTCTTCGCAGCGCAGCGAACGGCAGCAATGCGGGCTACAGTTCCAGCAACCTAGGCGCTTGTCGAGTGGCCGGAATGGGCCGATTCGACCCATCGCACCGCAGGTCTCAGCTTTCTCCGACCGGAAAAGGAATGCGTCCGCTTATCCTCACCTTATTGAACTCTCGCATCCGCGCGAGCACGTCGACATCAAGCTGGTCGTAAGCGTCAAGCAGATCGACCATAACCCAGTTTTCCCGGATCTTGCCGTCTTCCATCCGCCAGAAATCAAGGGATTTCATAGTAATCCGTTTGCCAGCAGGTGCGATGCCCATCCAGCCGTCATTGGTCACGGTCTGGATCATGTTGGGCCAGCCCGTCACAGCGGCGTAATCGCCATCACCAAAGAAGTGATACGTGATTTCATCCACGTATTGGCCGCGATCGGGCATCGCGTTGATGAAAGGGATCTGGTGCCAGTTGCGGAAGCCTGCGATACCGCGCGCCGTACCGATCCCTGCGGGACCGTACCAGTTCACACGATCAGACCAGAAGCGCGGCATTTCCATCACCTCTGGTCCGCCTTCGCTTGGGTGCCTTTTCATGAATTTCAGCATGGTCACGATATGCTCGCAGGAGGCCTGCGCCCGCGCTTCGTCGTAGGGGCCAGGCACATGGCCGTCGTTGGTGGCAGGGCCAGGAACGCAAAACTCCAGCCCGAGTGACGGGGCCATGGGCCATGCGTTCGCTTGCATCATAACCTCGGGGATGTCCCACAGGGTTTGAATTTCGACCACGCGCCCGCCCTCGAAACGGTAGAATTCGTGAAACCGCATATGTGTCAGGTGGCCTGTTGGCGGGATATCGAGCCATGGCCCCACAAAGGTGCCGACATAGTGCCCGCCGCAGCCGATCCAGTCGCAGCCCTTTTCCGTGCGTCCGCCCATGACGATCCAGTCCCGACGCTCCAGATCGGGCATCGCGTCAAAGAGCGGCGCGTAGCAGACATCATAAAGAGCGTCTGGACCGCGCAGGTCGCCGAACGGATAGGGCATGTGGATGTCGGCATCTGGCGCAATCACCTCTGCCAATGCTGCGCGGACAATACCCGCGTCAAACTCATTCATTGCGGCACGCAGTCTGGCGATCATCGCTTTGTGGTCTGTGTGCGGATCAGCCGTGAGTGCAGGGGGTTCAAGCGGCATGTTCACCTCCGGTTTTGCCCTGAAGGATTGTCAGAGCATCAAAATAGGCGGCGCGTTCCCGACCGTGCGCGGCCCACGCAACCTCGACGCGTGCGGCTTGGCGCATCATCCTTTTACAGCGCCCGCTGTCAGCCCGCTGACGATCTGACGCTGGAAGAAAAGGATCAGTACAAAAAGTGGGGCGGTGGCAGAGACAACGGCGGCAACTGCATACATGACTTTGCCTTCAACCTGTGTGGTTCCCAAGAAGCTGTTGATTGCTGGAATGATCGTCTCGTTCTGATCGCTCAGCAGCATCGCGGTCACAGCGAAGTCGTTGTACGCCAAAAGGAAGCTGAACAAACCCGTCGTGATCACACCTGGCCACATGACCGGAACGATCACATGACGGAACGCCTGAAATCGGGTGCAGCCATCGACCATGGCGCTTTCGTCCATGTCCTTTGGGATGTTCAGAAAGAAGGAATGCAGCATCCACAGCGTGAAGGGCTGGTTGATTGCCACCAAGACGATGATCGTCGTCGGCAAGTGTCCCCAGATGTTCCATTCAAAGAAGGGCATTAGGTAGCCCGACACCAATGTGATGTGTGGCATCGCGCGGAACACCAGGGCGGCCATCAACAGCCAGAAGGCATATTTGAACCCCGACCGAGCAAGCGCGTATCCCCCGAGGGTGCCGATGGTCAGGGAAATCACCACGGTCGAGACTGTCACGATCCCTGTGTTTATGAAGTTCCGCCAGAATTCTTCCGTGATCCACGCGCCCGCGTAGCCCTGTCCGGTGAAGGGGCTGCCTGTTTCGGCGATGGTTTGGGGGCCCCAAAGTGCATTGGTCCAATCGGCCTTGGAGAAGAAGTCCGCCTGCACTTTGAAGCTGCCCCAGAACGTCCAGAAAAAAGGAAAGGCCGCCACAACGAGCCAAAGCCCGACAAGGGAAAAGGCAATGATCTTGCCGGGCGTCAGCTGGGTGTCTCGCTCGGTTGCCATGTCCGTCCCTTAATGCGCTTTGCGGTTGAAGTCGCGCCATGTGCGGATCAGCACTGGCGTCAGCAGAATGATGACCCCTATGATGGTCAGGATCGACGTGGCCCCAGCCGAGCCATAGAGCGGGTTCCCGCTTTCGCGCAGGTCGTTGTAGATGATCCAGCTGAGTGATGTTGCGTGGGCTTCGGCCTTGAAGCTGACGATGGGTTCAAAGACGCGGAAATTGTCCATCAGGAGCATGAGGGTGACGAAAGACACCAAAGGCATCAAATGCGGGACCACCACATAGAGCATGGACTGCCACTTGTTCGCGCCGTCGATTTTCGCCGCCTCTAAGGTGTCGGAGGGAACGGTTTGAAGCCCCGCGTAGAAGGTGATGAAACTGAATGGCAAGGTATGCCAGATTCCGTAAATGATGAGCATCGTCCATGTGAGGGTAGCAGACGCCTTTAAGCTGAGGTTTGGATCGTCAAAGAGGTATAGGATCGTCGCCCCGATGACCCCGTCACCATCCACCATCCAAAACAGGATCAACGAACCCACCAAGGGGGTGACAAGGAACGGCAGGAGCGACACGAAGATGGAAGGCCCCTTGAGCATGCGCGGTAGCGTGTTGACGCCCAAGGCGATGGCCAGGCCAAGAACAAGCACAAAAGGTGTCACCACGGCCGTGTAGGTCAGCGTGAACGCGAGGGCGCGATAGAACGGCAGATCGCGCACGTCATTCCAGAACGACCCCCATGTTTCGGCCTCAGCCCAGGCCACGCCGATCTCTGCAAAGGCCAGGTGAGAGCGGTTCAGGTAGGTTTCTGCGCCGTTGAACCGGCCAAGGGGCGCCTCTTCGCGCAGTGCCTCGGTGGCTTCAAGGTCAACGGAAGTCGTTTCGGTGCAGCCAAAGGGGCCGCAGCTTTCGGAGACGACGAGAACCTGTTCGTGCCCTACATAGAGAGACTGGATGAAGACCGACACGATCGGCAAAGCGATGAAGAGGATCATCGCCGACAGTGTGGGCAGGATAAACCAGAAGAACGTGCGGTGTTTCACGGCAGCAGCCTGTCTGAGCGATCATGAAAAGGAGGGGAGAGGGTGTATGCGGTCCTCTCCCCCAAGTGGTTTCCAACGGGAGTTACTGTAAGAAACCAGCTTCTTTTGCAGCCGTCGTGTAGGCGGCTTCGACGTCGGCGAGCGCATCCTCAGCGGATTCGTTGCCCTGCAGGAAGTCGGCCAGCTCAGCGCCCAATGCGTTGTGCATCAGACCGATCTGCGGAAGCATCGGGTAAGGTGCAGCACCCGCCGCTGCGGTGGCCGATACGCCTTCGGCTGCCTGACCTGGTGTGAAGCCTTCCAGAAGCCAGACCGCATCGTCATTGTTGGCCGCGACCATTTCTGGGTTCAGTGCGCTTGCCAGTGCTGCGAAGGTCGCTGCGGCTTCATCGTCCGAGACGTTGGAGGCGATGGTGAACCCATCCCACCACAGTGTTGCACCTGGCACGCCGCCTGCCTCGACAGAAGGTGCCGCGGACAGGACCGTGTTGGACGTCACCTCTTCGGTGGAGCCTTCGTCATCGAGAATGGCAGCCCCGCGAGACCCCCACATGATGCCGAGGGCGGCTTCACCTGCTTCCCAGAGAGCCTGCGTTTCGTTGGACGCCTGTGTCAGGTGATCGGGGTGGGCATACTCCGTCAGGGCCTTCAACGTGTTGAGCGCAGCGACACCTGCTTCGCTGTTGACCGTCGGGTTCGCGGTGCCGGGCTCAAAGAATTGACCGCCATGTGCCAGGAATGCGAGGTTGAAGCTTTCGCCGACGTTCCAGCCCGTCTGCATGTTCATGACGATCGGGTATTCCATGATGCCTGCGGAACGGATGGCCTCCGCCGCAGCAATCACGTCATCATAGGTTGCAGGAACGCCGTCCACACCGGCCTCAGCCAGAATATCGGAGCGCGAGAAGAGGTGTTGAGAGTTGGCCATGAAGGCAATCGCCATCACATTGCCATCGACAACGATCTTGAGGTTGTCAGGAATGTTGGAGCCGTGGGCGTCGATCAGGTCATTGAGAGGGCGCACGAGACCGTCGTTCATCAGCTGGGTGAGCGTCGAGTTTGCAACGATAACGCTGGTGTACTCAGACGGGTTCGGTGTGAGCGCCGCGTTCATGATCTGGCGCGCTTCGGTGGTATGGTTGCGGGTGAATTCCCCGGCGGCCCCAGCACATGCCTCTTCTGCGGCGTCAGCCACGGCATGAATGGCTGGGAAATCGCTGGCCAGAATGCGAATAGACTGACCGGCAGGGCCGCAATCGGCGTGACCGTCAGCAAAGGCCGTTGTTCCCATCAATGTCGCCAGCGCGCTCGCGACGATCAACTTGTTCATCTTCATTGCTTAACTCCCTGAATTTAGATGCAGGTCTGATGCCTGCTGTCTAGGTTCCGCCGCGGCGGTGCAGGGCCGCCATGCGGGTGCATGTCGATTCCTACGTCTGACAGGCTAGACAGGAATGATATTCGAAAATAATACATTCGACTGATGAGTGATATAAATGAAATTGATTTAAGGCTGATCGACACGACGGTCCTGCTGGTGTTTCTCAAGACGATGCGGCACCGCAAGGCCACGAGCGTTGCAGCGGAAATGGGACTGACCCAACCGGCCGTCAGTCATGCCCTGAGACGGCTTCGCCATATTTATGACGATCCGTTGTTCTTAAGGCGGGCACATGGGTTGGAACCCACGGCCTTGGCACATGAACTGGAGCCGAAAATCAGGCGCATTGTCAGGCTGCTGTCGGAGTCGCTTGAAGGTGCAGAAGAGTTCAATCCGCGCTCCGCCAAGATGGATCTCCGCATCGGGGCTTTTGATTACGAGCTTTCCAGCCTGATCCCAGACCTTGTCGCCGAGCTTCAGAAGGAAGCGCCGACCATCAATATCCATTCCTATCCTCTCGATAATCAGGCGGCGCTGGATGCGCTGGTCCAAGGACAAATTGATCTCTCGATTGGATACTTTGATTTCCCCGATGAAGGTGAGACTTCGTTCATTTTCGAGAAACTGTATGAGGAAACCTACGTCCTTGCGGCGCGTCGCGGCCATCCGTTGTTTGATGCAGAGTTGACGCTTGAGGCAATCTCAAAGGGTCGTCACGTTTTGATCTCACCAAGGGGGCCAAGCCGAAATCTGGTCGATCATGCCCTGAGCCTTCAGGGACTTCGGCGCAATGTACAGATTGTGGTGCCCTCTCTTTATTCGGCCCTTTCCATCGTTGAGAACTCGGACCTTGTTGTTGCCCTTCCGAGACGCGTTGCAGAACGCAATATGAAGCGGTTTCAGATCACCCACAGAATACTTCCTATTGAGGGCGGGACATTCGAATTACACACGGCCCGCCACATCAGGAATGCAGGCAGCCCGTTCCATAAATGGCTGCAGGATGTAGTGTTGCGATTGATTTGAGGTACACCGCTCGTTTTCTCATTGCTGTTTCGTTCACAGAGTGATCTGGCAGGCCCGATCTCCGAGGACTGCGTGTCGTAGCAGAGACGGATAATCTAGAACCGCGCGCTTTCTTTCATTTGCGGGCTGACGCGGCTGAGCTATGAATTCGGGATATCGGAGTTCGCGGTCAAAGAAGGTAGAATGCCCTAACGAAAGGTGAGATAGCTCAATGGGTCCTGAAATCTTGCTGGAACCAAGGTGCTAGTCTGAAGGTCGGCTTCGTGGACGTTGCGACTTAGCATTGCGACCGACGCTGAATGCTCGGAATGGGCCGCCCACGAAGCGGCCCTCTATGATCATATTTCAATGGCTTCGGCAATGGCCAGCGCATCCTCCAGCTCGACACCGAGATACCTGACAGTACTGTCCATTTTTGTGTGCCCCAGCAAGAGCTGAACGGCACGAAGATTGCCCGTCTTCTTGTAAATCTGCGTCACCTTCGTTCGCCTCATCGAATGTGTACCGTAGGCGCTCGCTTCTAGGCCAATCGACGTGACCCAATCGCGGACAATCCGTGCATATTGACGAGTCGATATATGAAGCCGTTCGTGAAAGCGCCCGGGCCAAAGGTACTCGGAGCCGACCATGAGCGGTTCCCGCATCCAACTTTCGAGCGATGCCCTCGTACCTTCCGAGATTTCGAAGCGGACAGGTTTCTGCGTCTTGCTCTGCAAAACCGACGCGCGTTCTTTGATCTGACCAGACGCCATGACATCGACAACCTTCATCCTCACTAGGTCACATCCACGCAGTTTGCTGTCGATCGCCATGTTGAACA
>JAHDEX010000020.1 GCA_020628545.1 Paracoccaceae bacterium
CCATGATGATCATGGGCGAGGTTTGCACGCGCGCCTGCACGTTCTGCAACATCGCGACTGGCAAACCGCCCGAGGATTTGGATGTGTTTGAGCCGGGCCGCGTCGCCGCGGCGGTGAAAAAGCTGGCGTTGAACCACGTGGTCATCACCTCTGTGGATCGTGACGACGTGGAAGACGGTGGCGCGGAGCATTTTGCCCAGACCATCCGGGCGGTGCGCAAGCAGTCCCCGAACACAACCATCGAGATTTTGACGCCAGACTTTATTCGCTGCGACGACAGTGCCTTAGAAGTCGTTGTTGCAGCGAAACCGGATGTATTCAATCACAATCTAGAGACTGTTCCCGGGCTATACCCAGAAGTACGGCCCGGTGCGCGCTACTTCCATTCGTTGCGTCTGTTGCAGCGGGTGAAGGAGCTTGATCCGTCGATGTTCACGAAGTCCGGTATTATGGTCGGGTTGGGGGAAGATCGGCAGGCAGTCATCCAAGTGATGGAAGACATGCGAGCAGCCGACATCGATTTCCTGACCATCGGCCAGTACCTGCAGCCCACACCGAAACATCATGCTGTCGATCGGTTCGTGACTCCCGACGAATTCGCGTCCTATGAGAAAGCGGCGTATGGCAAAGGCTTCTTGATGGTGTCTGCCACGCCGTTGACACGCTCCAGTTATCACGCGGGCGAGGATTTCGCGCGGTTGCGGGCGGCCCGAAATGCGAAGCTGGGACTAGCGTAGACCGCGCGTCGACGCACGCTCTGCTTTCATCCAGTCAGGTAAGAGCCCCGCAGTTTCAAGGCCATAGATCGCAAGGCATACAACCAGGATGCCGACAACGAGGTACACCCGCTGGCGTGACGGCGGGTGCTGTGCCCACCGCTTCATGCGCAAGAACCAAATAGGATTCATATATCCGTGAACCGCACCTTCCCGATGAAGGGCAGGTTCCGGTTTCTCTGCGCATAGTCGATCCCATAGCCCACAACAAATTTATCGGGGATCTCAAAGCCGATGTAGTCAGGTTTGTAGTCGACTTCGCGCCGCGCGGGTTTGTCGAGGAGTGCGATCGATTTCAACCGCGCGGGGTGTTTGGATCGCAGGAAATCGACGACATGGCGCAGTGTATGCCCGGTGTCGATGATGTCTTCGACAATCAACACATCGCGGTTCTCAATAGTACCGCGCAGGTCCTTGAAAATACGGACTTCTCTGCTGCTTTCCATGGCATCGCCATAGGATGACGCCTCAAGAAAATCTACTTCCACGGGCAGGTCCAGTTCGCGCACAAGGTCTGCGATGAAAACAAATGAGCCGCGCAACAGCCCAACAACCACAAGTTTGTCAGTATCTTTGAAGTCGGATGCGATCTGAGCACTGAGATCTTCGATCTTCGCGGCAATGGATTTGGCGCTGATCATCTGATCAATCACGTATGGGCGGTGCGTCATGTGGTCCCCGAAGCTTGCATTTTCAGGCGAAGTCTACGACATCACCCGGTGAAGTCACGACCGAAAGTCCGCTATGCCTGCCCATTCCGAAACGAAGGTGCTGCCTTACACCGCTGATCAGATGTACGATCTTGTTGCGGACGTCGCGAACTACCCGGAATTCTTGCCGTGGACCGCTGCGGCGCGGGTGCGGTCTGTCACAGATCAGGGGGATCACAAGGTGATGTTGGCGGATCTTGTGGTGTCGTTCAAAGTGTTCCGGGAGAAGTTCGGCAGCAAGGTCTTGCTATGGCCCGAGCGCAAGCAAATCGATACGGCTTATATTGACGGCCCCTTCCGACACCTCGAAAGCACCTGGCGTTTCAAAGACGTTGAGGGCGGCTGCGAAGTGTCGTTCGATGTCGATTTCGAATTTAAGAACAGGATCTTGCAGGGCGCAGCTGGTATGTTTTTCAATGAGGCCATGCAACGCATCGTCCGGTCATTTGAGCGTCGTGCTGCCCAGCTTTATGGCGCCTAAAGCGCCTCAACGGCGGACAGGCAAAGCGCCAGTGCCGTATCAACAGTCGCGCGCCTAACGTTTTCGCGGCCAAGTGGTCCGAACATATGGGTCTGCGTCTGCATACCCTGTGCGGTGGCGACACCAAAACATACCATGCCTTCTGGTTTCGCGACTGTTCCGCCCGGCCCCGCAACCCCTGTAACAGAGACTGCAACTTGTGCCCGAGAGCGCTCTAGGGCACCTGCGGCCATCGCGGCCGCGACCTGTTCAGACACCGCGCCATGATCCTTGATGAGCGTGGTGGGGACACCCAGCATCTCGGTCTTGGCTGCATTGGAATAGGTGACGAACCCACGGTCCAGAACATCCGAACTGCCGGGTATGTCTGTGATCGCGCCCGCAATCAGGCCGCCAGTGCAGCTTTCGGCCGTCGCGATCATGACAGACTTCGCTCGCGCGGCATCTAGAAGCGCTGAGACATTCACCGCATTACCCCGTGTGCTGCGGCTGCGAGAATGACCACACCAATTGCGGCCATCAGGCCTGCGATCACATCATCAAGCATCACACCCGTCGCATCGCCGCGACGGTCGGCCCAACCGACTGGCCCCGGTTTGGTGATATCGAACAGGCGGAACAAAACGAACGCGGCGATCCAGCCGGGCCACAAAGCCAGAATATTTACACCGGCAGAGCTCGCGCCAAATAGTACGGGCAACAGGGCAAGCCATTGGCCAACCACTTCGTCGATCACGATCTCAGATGGGTCGTGATCCGCCTGATCCGCGGTTTCGGCAGTCGTCGCCCAAAGGCCGACCGCATATACGCCAGCAATTGCGATAACCATTCCGATGGGACCGGAAAACGCATATATGATGGCAGCTGCGGGAAGGGCCGCGAGAGACCCCCAGGTCCCCGGTGCCGGGCGGAGATGGCCGACGTAGAAAAAAGTCGCAATGAAGTTTGTCATGGCCCACCATCTCTCATTTCAAGCGACATTGAGGGGAGTCTATCTTGATTGGCAAGGCCTGCTGCAGTCTGAGATGTGCATCATGAATATGCAGACTGAAGGTTCCTGACGCATCTACCGGTGGAAAGCGCACAAAAAATGTGCAAAAAGCCATCGTCGCCGCGAAATTCATCATCTCGGCGTTGTTGTGCCAAAGGGGTGCGGCTAATTTTTGGGCAGATTCAGCGAAGGCAGGCGGTTTGACGCAATCAATGGTAGAAGAGGTCTTTGGTGACGCGCAAGAGACGCCCGTTGTCCTAGCGCCATTGGCCGGGATTACCGACCTGCCGTTTCGGCAGTTGGTCGCGTCCTTTGGGGCCAGTTGGGTGGTCAGCGAAATGGTCACCAGCCAAGAGATGGTGCAGGCCAAGCCCGGCGTGCGCGAACGTGCAGAGCTTGGATATGATCAGTCGCGCACGGCCGTGCAAATTGCGGGCCGCGATGCCTACTGGATGGCAGAGGCCGCGCGCCTTGTCGCAGCCAACGGTGCCCAGATGATTGACATCAACATGGGGTGCCCCGCGAAGAAGGTCACCAGCGGCTACTCCGGATCCGCTCTGTTGCGCGATCCTGATCATGCACTTTCGCTGATCGAAGCTGTTGTCGAAGCTGTGGACGTTCCAGTGACTTTGAAGACGCGCCTAGGGTGGGATCATGACAGCTTGAACGCAGCAGACGTTGCGCGCCGAGCGGAGATCGCCGGGATCAAGCTCGTGACGATCCATGGGCGGACGCGCTGTCAATTCTACAAAGGAGCTGCCGATTGGGATGCCATCGCGACCATCAAAGACGCCGTTTCGATCCCGGTGATCGCTAATGGCGATATCGTGGACTCCAAGACGGCGCAGGCGGCGCTGGCTCGGTCTGGTGCAGACGGTGTGATGATTGGGCGCGGTGCGCAAGGGCGGCCTTGGGCGCTAGCAAAAGTTGCCGCGGATCTGCGGGGGCAAGTTGCACCTGACATCCCAACCGGAACTAACCTTATTGACATGGTTTCAAAGCATTATGAGGCAATGCTCAGCTTTTACGGCGCGACTTTGGGCCGACGTGTCGCTCGTAAGCATCTTGGTTGGTACATGGATTTTGCGGGAACCGCAGCACCGTTGAGAAAGGCCATCCTGACGGAGACAGACCCCAAAATCGTGTTGCGTCTGCTTCCCGATGCGCTTTCCGGCGACGTGGAGGTGGCTGCATGATCGCCGATACCGCGCTCTGGTCGTCGCTTCCGGTGCCGGCGCTCCTCCTTGATGGTGACGACCGGATTACGGCCAGCAACAGCGCGGCAGAAACGTTTCTCAACCTGTCCGCGAAGTCGCTGGAAGGCGCGAACGTCTGGGACAAGGTCATGGTGGACGCGCCGCTTGAAAATGCCTTCGCTCGTACTCGTCGCAATCGGACGTCACTGTTTGTGAATGATGTGGACGTCGGCTCAGGCATGCGGGCGCCGATGCAGTGCAACATCCAGTTTTCACCGCTGATGGGCAGTGAAGACGCGATGATCATGATGATCAGCCCGCGCGAAATTGCGACGCGACTGGTTCAAAAGGACAAGTCCGACAAGGCCGCCAAATCTGCGATTGGGATGGCCGAAATGCTCGCCCATGAGATCAAGAACCCTTTGGCAGGGATCACAGGTGCAGCGCAGTTGTTGTCGATGAGCCTGTCGCCGGAAGATCAGGAATTGACCGATCTGATTGTCGCCGAAAGCAAGCGTATCGTGAAGCTTCTTGAGCAGGTGGAACAGTTCGGAAATCTGCGTCCTCCCAAATTGTCGCCCGTCAATATCCATGATGTGCTTGACCGCGCGAAGAAATCTGCGGCCGTGGGTGTCGCAGCACATATGCGGTTTCAGGAAGATTATGACCCGTCCTTACCACAGACCCTAGCGGACTCAGATCAGTTGCTTCAGGTGCTGCTGAACTTGATTAAGAACGCAGCGCAAGCTGGTGAGGCTGGTGGAAAAATCGCGCTTCGGACGTTTTACGATCCGTCCTTGCGGATTGCGATGCCGGATGGCAGTCAGGCGCGCCTGCCACTGCAGATCGAGATCATTGACGACGGTCCGGGCCTGCCGAAAGACATCGCGCAGGACGTTTTTGAGCCCTTTGTGTCGGGCCATGAAAATGGCACGGGTCTTGGGCTGGCACTTGTATCGAAATTATTGGGTGAACAAGGCGGATGGATCTCCGTCGACAGCGTTCCGGGGCGCACGGTTTTCCGTGTGTCTTTGCCCGTCGCACCCAAATCACCTGAATCCCTGGGAGGACAAAGTTAATGGACGGAACCGTTCTTGTCGCAGATGACGACCGCACGATCCGCACGGTGCTGACACAGGCCCTGACACGTGCTGGCTGCAAGGTTCATGCGACGTCTTCGCTTGTGACGCTGATGCGTTGGGTCGATGAGGGAAAAGGCGACTTGGTGATCTCCGACGTGATGATGCCGGATGGGAACGGTCTGGATCAATTGCCGAAGATTGCAGAAGCACGGCCCGGGATGCCGGTTATCGTGATTTCGGCGCAGAATACGATCATGACAGCGATACAGGCTGCTGAAGCGGATGCTTATGACTATTTGCCAAAGCCGTTTGACCTGCCGGATCTCATGAAGCGAGCTGCGCGCGCGTTGGAAATCAAACGCCGCGTGTCGCCGCCAAAGGTAGAGCGGGCAGCAGATGATGGAGGCTCTGATCTTCCGCTTGTGGGGCGGACACCGGCCATGCAGGCACTTTATCGCCTTGTCGCGCGGGTCATGAATACAACGATGCCCGTGCTGATCACCGGTGAAAGTGGGACCGGTAAGTCGTTGATTGCCCGCGCTATTCACGACTTCTCGGATCGCCGCAGACTCCCCTTTGTTGCCGTTTCGGCCCACGACCTGGAGGGCGCAGAAGGGCCGAATACGGTACTGTCCCGTGCTGGTGGTGGATCCTTGTTGTTTGATGAGGTCAGTGACTTGGACGATCTGGCACAGGCGCGGATCGTACGGATGCTGGATAACCTCGGAGACAATGCGCCGCGGATCATGGCGACTTCCCGAACAGACCTTGCCAGCGCGATGGAGGCGGGCAACTTTCGCGAGGACCTGTTTTATCGGCTAGGTGGTGTGACGATCGGCGTGCCGCCGTTGCGTGAGCGCGTGGATGACATCCCATTGTTGGCCGATCACTTCCTAGCGAAGGCAGAACGTGAAGGCAGCATGTTGCGCCGCCTGAGTGATGGCGCACAGTCTCTGATCCGTGCCTACAGTTGGCCTGGTAACGTGCGGCAGTTGGAGAATGCGATCAAACGCCTGGTTTTCACGGCGAACGAGGACGAGATCACGCGCAACGAAGTTGAACTGATTTTAGGCAATGAGCCCGCAATGGAACCGCTTGCGTCCAACAACGAGACTGACAAGCTGTCTGGGTCTGTTGCCAAGCACCTCCGCCGCTATTTCGACCTGCATGGCGGTTCGCTACCGCCGCAAGGGCTCTACAACCGCATTCTGCGGGAGGTCGAAGGGCCGCTGATTGAAATCGCGCTCGATGCTACGGCGGGAAATCAGGCCAAATGTGCAGATCTTTTGGGTATCAACCGAAATACTTTGCGTAAGAAGATCACGGACCTCGATATTCGCGTGACACGGCGACGCAAGTTGATGTAAAACCGCAACAGAACGTGGCCCCAAAGGCGCAGCTTTTGGCAAGGACCACATAATACAGGCGGTCGCACCGGGGAAACTCGCTGCAATATCAACAGGATGATGCGCGTGGAGCGTACCCTTCTGGGAATCAGACTTTCGCGCACCAGTAAATGGTGGCGCAGACGGCAGGTGCAGAATGCATTGACGCTTGGGCTTGTCCTGATGGGACCGGTCCTTGCCGCATTGACCTACGTTGTCCTTGGGCCGCTTGATCAACGTGCGACGTCGAATACGCTGCGCCTGATCCTTTTCGCTGATTTGATCTATATTCTGATCGTTGCGGGACTTGTCATGCGCCGCGTTGCACAGATGGTGGCGGCGCGGCGGGCCAAATCTGCCGGGTCCAAACTGCACCTGCGATTGACTGGTGTTTTTGCACTTCTTGCTTTGATTCCGACGGTTTTGGTGGCGATCTTCGCGATGCTGTCAATCAACCTTGGACTTGAAAGCTGGTTTTCGGAACGCGTGCGCAATGTGGTCAGCACATCACTCTCCACCGCGCGCGCCTATGAGTTTGAGCACCGCAATGAATTAACACGCGATAGTCTCGGGTTAGCTCGTTTCCTGAACCAACAGCGCCAGAACGCGTTCTTCATGTCTGACGCTGAACTCACGCAGGCGCTGCGTTCGGTTCAGTCTCAAATTGATCGGAGTCTGTCAGAGGCATTTGTGATTGACGGTGCTGGCATCATCATCGCGCGCGACAACAAGTCTTATCGATTTGATTATGAGCAGCCCACCGACGAGCAGTTTGGCCTGGCGCTGGAGTCAGGCCTCACCATTATCGAAGACGCTTCGAATAATGAATTCCGCGCATTGATCCCACTAGCCGCATTTCTGGATCGCTTCCTCTACGTCACGCGACCTGTGGACGGCAGTGTATTGTTACTGCTGGATGAAACGGAGGAGACCTACGCGCTTTATGATCAGCTTGAGAACGAGCGTGGGCGGCGACTTTTTGAATTTGGTCTGATGTATCTCGGTTTTGCCGTCATTCTGATCCTCGCTGCGATCTGGCTGGGTCTGTGGTTCGCGGAGCGTCTGTCAAAACCGGTTGGGCGGCTAGTGAGTGCGTCCCAACGTGTCGGCGGCGGTGACCTGGACGTCCGGGTGATTGAGGAGGACGGTGACGACGAGATCGCGCAGCTTGGCACTTACTTTAACCAAATGACCTCGCAGCTGAAGGACCAGCGCGATGAGCTTCTGGAGACCAACAGAGCGACGGAACGGCGCCGCAGGCTCTTTGATAGTGTCTTAAGTTCGGTCACATCGGGCGTGGTCGGGCTGGATCCGGATGGTCAGGTGACATTCGTGAATAAGTCAGCACAGCGTCTTTTGACGATTGACCCGGATCAGTCACAAACAGCGCTTTCTGTCGCCATTCCGGAGTTTGCGCCACTTTATGAAGAGCTGCGCAGTGGTGACCGTCATGTGGTGCAGGAACAGGTTAATCTGATCCGGGGTGGTCAGCAGGAAAGCCTTTTGGTGCGGATGTCGCCGCGCCGGAACAATCATGCGGACCTCGAAGGCTACGTGGTTGCCTTTGACGATGTGACCGATCTTGTGAGCGCGCAACGCCTTGCTGCGTGGGGCGACGTGGCCCGGCGCATCGCGCATGAGATCAAGAACCCGCTCACACCCATCCAGCTGTCTGCAGAACGGATCAAGCGAAAGTTCCGCGACAAGGTTGGGGACGACAGCGACAAACTTGATCAAATGACCGAAGTTATTGTGCGCCAAACCAATGACTTGCGCCGCATCGTTGATGAGTTTTCGAAGTTTGCACGTATGCCGCAACCTGAATTGCGGGAGACAGATCTGGTCGCGCTGGTGCGGGACGCCGTGACCTTGCAAGAAGCAGGCCAACCCGGTGTACGCATCGTATCCTCTTTACCGGTCGATGCTGTGCCTGCGGATATCGATGAAACCATGATCTCACAGGCACTAACAAACTTGATCAAGAACGCTGGCGAAGCGATTGAGACGGCACGTGAAAATGGGATCGAAGTTTCGCAGCCAGAGATCCGTGTGCTGATGATGGTCGACGACCAGCAGGCACAGATCACAATACAAGACAACGGCGTTGGCCTTCCGGAAGACCGCGCGCGATTGTTTGAACCGTACGTGACGACCCGCGACAAGGGGACTGGGCTTGGTCTGCCCATCGTCAAAAAGATCATCGAAGAGCATGGCGGCCATCTGACACTCACAGATGCCACTGTATTTGATGGCAATAGCCACGCTGGGGCTTGCGCCATCATCACCTTACCTGTCGCGCCGGTCACCGCCGCGACCAATAAAGAACCTGCATGAGGGAAAAATGGGCGATATTCTAATCACAGACGACGAGCGCGACATTCGAGAGCTGATCTCGGAAATCTTGATAGATGAAGGGTTTACGACGCGACTTGCAGGCACCTCAGACGAATGTATGAAGGCCATTCAGACGGAAACGCCTGCATTGATGATCCTCGATATCTGGCTGAAAGACAGTAACATGGACGGGATCGACATTCTGAAAGTCGTCAAGCGCGACTATCCGGGCGTGCCTGTGGTGATCATCTCGGGGCATGGCAATATTGAAATCGCCGTGGCAGCCATCAAACAGGGCGCCTACGACTTCATTGAGAAGCCGTTTAACATCGACCAGTTGTTGGTGGTGATCAGACGCGCGATGGAAACGTCGCGTCTGCGTGCCGAGAATGTAGCCTTGAAGCGGGGCGAGTCAGCCAACACCGATATGTTGGGTGATAGTGCGGCGTTCCGGACTCTGAAGGCCAATCTGGATAAGGTGACGAAGTCAAATGGTCGCGTGATGCTGACTGGGCCTGCGGGCTCCGGCAAGGAGATTGCAGCGCGCTACATCCACGCGAATTCGAACCGTGCGGACGCGCCGTTTGTCACGGTCAGCTCTGCAAGTGTTGAGCCTGACCGCATGGAAGAAGTGCTTTTCGGTCGTGAAACACCCAACAATGGCGTTGAAAAGGGTCTGCTTGAGCAGGCAAATGGCGGTGTCATCTATTTCGATGAAGTTGCGGACATGCCGCTTGGCACCCAGTCAAAGATCCTGCGGGTTCTTGTGGATCAAACATTCCAACGGGTTGGCGGGACTGAAAAGGTGCAGGTTGATCTGCGTGTGATTTCAAGCACAAACAAAGACTTGCAAGCCGAAATCGATGCGGGTGTTTTCCGTGAAGAGTTGTACCATCGTCTGAACGTGGTTCCGATCGCCGTGCCAAGCCTGGAAGAACGCCGGGAGGACATTCCTGTCCTTGCCGAATACTTCATTGGGATGCTGAACAAGGCGCAAGGTTTGCCGCTCCGCAAGTTGGCAGAGGACGCCCGCGCGCTTTTGCAGACCATGCAATGGCCGGGGAACGTGCGCCAGCTGAAGAACGTCGTGGAACGTGTTCTTATTCTTGGTGAAAATACCTCAGATATCTCCGCCAAAGAGCTGCCGAGCGCAGAAGAAGGCCCTGTCGATGAAGGGCGGATTGTTCTTTCGGGTGGTTTGGCGACCCTGCCGCTGCGTGATGCACGGGAGCTGTTTGAGCGTGAATATCTGCTCACGCAAATCAACCGATTTGGTGGCAATATCAGTCGTACGGCGTCCTTTGTGGGCATGGAGCGGTCAGCGCTGCACCGCAAGCTGAAGTCATTGGGTGTCGCCACAACGAGCAAAGCGGGCGCACGCGTTGCTTACGTCGAGGGTGAAGCGTCGTGAAGGTCATTATCTGCGGCGCGGGCCAGGTTGGCTGGCAGATCGCGCGGCATTTATCTGGAGAACGCAATGACGTGACTGTCGTTGACAACAACCCGGACCTTGTCCGCCGTGCGACCGATACGCTCGACGTGCAGGGTGTCGCAGGGTTCGCGAGCTATCCCGATGTACTTGATCGGGCTGGTGCTGCGGATGCGGATATGATCATTGCGGCGACGCACTCCGACGAGGTCAATATGGTCACCTGTCAGGTGGCCCATTCGGTCTTTTCCGTGCAGCGCAAGATCGCACGCTTGCGGTCGCAAAACTATCTCGATGCGATTTACTCGGATCTTTATCGCCGAGATCACATGCCGATTGATGTGGTGATTTCGCCCGAGCAAGAGGTGGCGGAAACGGCGCTGCGTCGCCTGTCGGCGCCCGCGGCGTTCGACACAGAGGCGTTTTTGAAAAATGGCGCCCAGCTTCTTGGCCTGCTGATCGATGAAGACTGTCCTGTGATCAACACGCCGCTGCGGCAGCTGACAGAGTTGTTTTCAACATTGCGCGCCATTGTCGTGGGGATCAGGCGGGAAGGGACGTTGTTTGTCCCCGCGCCTGGGGATCAGCTTTATCCCGGCGATGAATGCTATGTCTTCTCGCATATGCAAGACACAGCGCGGACTATGGAGATCTTCGGCAAGACCCAGGTCAAGCAAGAGCGGGTCGTGGTTGTGGGCGGCGGGAATGTCGGATTGGGCGTGGCCCAGGCGCTTGAGCAGCGGGCGGAGCGCGTCCGCGTCAAGGTCATTGAGAAGGATAGGGCCCAGGCTGAGAACGCGGCTGACGCGCTCGACAGGACCATCGTTCTGCATGGCGATGGCCTTGATGAGAACCTTCTCGAAGAAGCGAACATCGCCAACGCCGACGCCATCCTTGCGGTCACCGATGATGACAAAACCAATCTTCTGACGGCCGTGCGCGCGCGTGAAATGGGCGCAAAGATGTCGATCTGTCTGATCAACGATCCGACGCTGATCCCGTTGATGGGATCATTGAAGATTGATGCTTATATCAATCCGCGCGCGACGACGGTCTCTTCCATCTTGCGGCACATCCGGCATGGGCGCGTGCAGGAGGTCTATTCCATCGGCGATGCCGAAGCGGAAATGATTGAGGCGCAGGTGCTCAGCACCTCATCAATCGCGGGCAAACGCATTAAGGACGTGGACTTTCCTGAAGGCGCAATTGTTGGTGGGATCCTGAAAGACGGCGAGGTGATCAAACCAAGCGGCGACACCCGGATCGAAGAGGGTGATTTCGTCGCCATCTTCGCCATGGCCGCCGATGTGCCTGAAATCGAACGCTTGCTTCAGGTCACGATCGACTTCTTCTGATGCGCGCCACTCTCGCTCAGCTTCCCTTCTTTGTCGTGCTCATGGGGCTGAGCGCGGTTGCGATGATTTTCCCTGCAGCTTTCGGGCTTTACCTGGAAGACTTCACGGAAATGCGGGTGTTCTTTTACGGCTTCATCCTTTTCAGTTTTCTCACTGTCGTGCTGGGCCTTGCGACGCGGAACAACAATCCGCGTAACCCAGCACTAAGCCAGCTTCTGACGCTGGTCGCCGCCTACGCGCTTTTGCCGGTGATGCTGGCGGTGCCGTTTTATGAATCGGTTGAAACAACCACATTGCTGGCCGCCTGGTTCGAAATGGTGTCGAGTTTCACGACAACTGGCGCCACGCTTTTTGACGGGCAAACGATTCTGTCGCCTGCACTGCATCTTTGGCGCGCGATGGTCGGGTGGATGGGTGGTTTGCTGATCTGGGTGGCCGCTTTTGCAATCTTCGCCCCGATGAACCTTGGCGGGTTCGAAGTCCGCTCACTGGCAGAGGGGCGCAGCAATGTTGTGACAGGGTCCGCGACAGTCGGACGACATGAACTGGAGGCGGAGTCACGGCTCAACCGGTTCCTCTTCCTCCTCGCGCCGATCTACGTGTCGTTGACGGCCATTTTGTGGATTGGCCTCATGTTCTTGGGGGAATACCCCTATGTGGCGCTGTGCCATGCGATGTCGGTGCTGTCGACGTCGGGGATCACGCCAGTGGATGGTCTTTATTTCTCGGCGTCGGGATTCTGGGGCGAAGCGCTTATCTTCTGCTTCTTTGCCTTCGCGATTAGCCGCCTTGCCTTCAGTCGCGGGATCAATGGTGAGGATGAGGGGACATGGGCGGAGGACCCCGAATTTCGGATGGCCGCGGGCTTGATCGTCCTTGCGACAGCTTTTCTGTTTCTGCGGCACTTCGTTGGCGAGATTGAAGGGATCACGGCAGCGACGCCGATTGAGACTGTTCAAGCCTTTTGGGGCGCTCTTTTTACGGTGACGTCTTTCCTGACGACGACAGGGTTCGAGTCCG
The DNA here is from genome assembly GCA_020628545.1 of Paracoccaceae bacterium. Taxonomy (GTDB): domain Bacteria; phylum Pseudomonadota; class Alphaproteobacteria; order Rhodobacterales; family Rhodobacteraceae; genus Yoonia. The sequence goes on from JAHDEX010000020.1 coordinate 12,760, forward strand.
GGTATTGGGACGTCGCGACCGATTGGTCACGTCTTGATACGCCAGGGCTTCTGCTTCTGGGGCTTGCCTTGATCGGGGGCGGTGTTGCCACGACAGCAGGTGGTGTGAAGCTCCTGCGCGTATTTGCCCTTTATCGACATAGCGAGCGTGAGCTGGAACGGCTGGTGCATCCATCATCGATTGGTGGTGGCGGGAAAGAAGCGCGGAACATCCGCCGAAAAGGGGCCTACATTTCGTGGATTTTCTTTATGATGTTCGCGATCAGCGTCACCGTCGTGATGCTTTTGCTATCGCTGACGGGTGTGACTTTTGCAGATGCGATGGTTCTTGCGATCTCTGCCTTGTCGACAACCGGGCCGCTGGCCACGATCGCTGCAGAATCGCCCATTTCGTACTCAGAGATCCCGAACCTCGCGAAGATCGTTCTGGCGGCTGCGATGGTGCTCGGGCGGCTCGAGACTTTGGCGATCATCGCCTTGTTTAACCCGGAGTTTTGGCGCAAGTAGGGTACAGAGAACACGAGCTGCAACACCTTGAACTTTTGGGGTTTCAACTCCCAGATCGTCGCGACATACTGCGCGTATCGTGAGGACGGTCGCGTTGCGGCCAACAATAACAAAAAAGGTTCAAGCAATGGCCTCTGACAAAGCGAATCTTCAGGACGCATTCCTCAATCATGTGCGCAAAGTGAAGGTTCCAGTGACTATTTTTCTGGTCAATGGCGTCAAATTACAGGGCGTGATCACGTGGTTCGACAGCTTCTGTGTGCTGCTGCGCCGCGATGGACAATCGCAGCTTGTTTACAAGAGCGCGATTTCAACAATCATGCCAGCCCAACCCATCTCACTTTATGAAGGTGAAGAGTAAGCTTGCTTTCACATGACCGGCCAATCACCCGGGCGTGGGTGATCCACCCGGAGGTGAAATCAAACCCAGACCGCCGGGCGGCGGAACCCGCTTTGGAAGAGGGCGTGTCGCTTGCGGCTGCTTTGCCAGACCTGGAGGTGGTCGGAGCCGGCGTTGTGCCGCTGCCAAAAGTGCATCCCGGAAAGTTATTTGGCACCGGCAAGATCGCAGAACTGCGACATGTGTTTCACGATGCGGAGGTTGAATTGGTGCTTGTCGACGGGCCGCTCACACCTGTTCAGCAGCGCAATCTTGAAAAGGAATGGGATGTCAAAATCCTCGACCGCACGGGTTTGATCCTTGAAATCTTCAGCGACCGTGCACGCACAGCAGAAGGCGTTTTGCAGGTTGAAATGGCGGCCCTGTCTTATCAGCGGACACGGCTTGTGCGGGCCTGGACCCACCTTGAGCGGCAGCGCGGTGGGCTTGGGTTCGTGGGTGGTCCCGGTGAGACGCAGATCGAGGCGGACCGGCGTGCCATCGACATGCAGTTGAAGGCGTTGCGCCAGCAGCTTGATAAGGTTGTCAAAACGCGGACGTTGCACCGCGCAGCGCGGGCGAAGGTGCCATTCCCAATTATTGCATTGGTTGGCTACACCAACGCCGGGAAATCGACACTGTTTAACCGCCTGACGGGGGCGGAGGTTTTTGCGAAGGATATGTTGTTCGCAACGCTGGACCCGACCATGCGCAAGATCCAACTGCCATCAGGCGACGACGTCATCATGTCAGATACTGTGGGTTTTATCAGTGACTTGCCAACCGAACTTGTCGCGGCATTTCGGGCCACATTGGAAGAAGTGCTCGACGCCGATTTGATCGTGCATGTGCGCGATATCAGCCACCCGCAGACGGAAGAGCAGGCAGAAGACGTCAACCAGATCCTGACGTCGCTTGGTGTCGCTGAGGGGGCACCGATACTAGAGGTCTGGAACAAGATCGATCAGCTTGATCAGGACGCTGCCGATGCAGTGATGACCAAGGCAGATCGCACCGAGGACTTGTTTGCGGTTTCCGCCGTCACAGGGGCGCGAATGGACGGGCTGCTGGCGGCGATGGCCGAGAAGGTCAAAGATCCGAGGTCAGAGGCAGAGCTTGCTTTGACCTTTGCGCAGGGGCGCGAGAGGGCATGGTTGTTCGATCAGGGTGTTGTGCTGGACGAGACGCAGGTAGATGACGGGTATCGCTTGAAAGTGCTCTGGACGGCTTTGCAGCAGGAACGCTTCGCCCGCCTTTAGTCTTACTGCGCAGGCAACAATCGCGTTACGCCAACCGCAGCGGCCTGCGCTAGTGCGGGATCGAGCGACATCGGGACGTATTCGCCGCGACGCCACAGTTCACCTAGGTTGTCGTAGTATCGTGACAGCGGATGACCGGATTGGCCGGTGGCTGTGACAAAGACCGAACTGTCAGGGTCTGCGAAGTCATAGACGCCTCGATAACCGGCGGCATGCACATTCTGGAACGGGAACGGATCGACACCAGACGTGCGGCCGCGCTGCAATGTGTTGTCGCCACCAGAGGTGGATTGACGAATGTTGACGAACCAGCTGAGCAACGGAACCTCACCCAGCACCTGATGGTCGTGTGTCGCCTGATGCGCGTCGCCCCAACGGAGAGAGGCGATTGTGGTGCCGTGGTTTTCGTCGATCCAGATCAGGGCATCGTCGAGGGCGAGGCGACTGATATCGGTGCAAGTTTCAATCGGTGCGGACTGAATGATGTCGCACCACGCGCTTGCCCCGTCGATGTCGCGGAACACCCGCTCGATGAAAAGCGGGTTGGTATGTGTGAACTCGCTGAATAGCCCACCCAACTCATCCTGCGCCAGACGCGCATTCAGCGCGCGCAGCCAGGCGGCGTAGATGAGGGGTTCCGGCAGATGCTCGTTCATCTCACCGTTCCAGTTCGCGAGCAGGTCAAGCGCCACTTGCCGCCGCCGTTCCGGTGTGCCGTCCGGTGCAGCCTCGCCCGTGAACCAAAGGTCGGCCCCAATCAGTGGCAGTAGCGCGCGTGCGGTAAAGCTCACGGTGTCGAGTTGCGCTTCGATGAAGCTTTCCCGCGTGTGAACCTCTCGCGCTTGCATCAGGCGGCGCCACCGGAAGATCCGCTGGCTGTCGCCCCAGGTGTGGCTGAGATGGTCAGGGAAGGGTGCATCAAGCGTTTTGTTGTTGGTGTTCCCAAGGATATCACCCTCAGGCTCTTCAAAGACCGGGTTGGCATCAGGCGGCTGAAACCCATCCCAACGGTTGGTCGGGATGTAGCCATAGCTTGGCAGACGCCCCTGCGCCTGATGGGCCGCATTGCGGTTGGGGATGGCCCCGATAACTTTCATGCCAATCTGCGTTCGGTCCACGACTGTCAGGTTTTGCGACGGCGCGATGAAGGCTTCGGACGCGGCGAAGGCCTCAACAATCGACCGCGCCTGCATCAGCCGAATGCCCGCCGTCAGCGTTGTGTCGTCGGGAGACAGGGCCGTCCACGACAAGGCAGCGACATGACCTTGCGGCGTGATTGTGCCAAGGTCGTATTGGTCCGGGTCCAGCACCGGTCCGTTCTCTGTCCATCGGAGTTGCAGCGTGACAGCAGAACCGTCTTTGACTGGAATGATACTGTCGCGTGTCCTGAACTGCGCCCAACCGTTCGGCGTGCGATAAGCGGCAGGATCGTCCGGGTTCACCTCTTCAATAAAAAGGTCCTGATCGTCGAGATAGCTAGAGGTGATCCCCCAACCCAACCGGTCGCTGCGCCCAGTAAGGACGAGCGGAACACCGGGAATGGTGCCGCCGATCACACCACCGGATTGCAGCTCCAGCCGGGCAAGATACCAGACTGTCGGTGCCGTCAGGCCAAGGTGCGGATCGTTTGCAAGGAGCGTGCCGCCCGATGCCGACCGTTGTGGCCCGGCAGCCCAAGCATTTGACGCCCCCGCAAGCGGCGCGGGTTTCACAGGCGACAGCGGATCGTAGGGCGGGCGCATGTTTTCGGCGTACCGCGGCAGGCCCGGCATCATCGCAGCATAGTCGGGCAAGGCCGCGATGCCCTCACCCGGTACGTCTGGTAAGATGTCAAACACACGCTCGGGGTCGATGGTCAGCGACGTGCGAGCGCGCAGTACCTCGTGTTCCAGATGCGAGGACAATTGCAGCGCCATGACTTTGATAATAGCGATGCTGTCAGCAGGCTCCCAGGGCGAGATTGGGTGGTTGAAGAGCCACATCTCGGGCGCGCCCCGACCACGCGCCCCGGCAGCAACTTCTTGCAGCCAGCTGTTGACGCCATCGGCGTAAGCCTCAAGCGCGGCCGTCGTCTCTTCGTCCTGATCCGGAACAGAAGCAATCGCGGTATTGTAGAGGTCCAGCCTGCGCAGCAGCTTGTCGATTGGCAAAGTGCGTTCGCCGAAGAGTTCCGACAGGCGACCCTGAGCCGTGCGACGCAGCTGAATCATCTGCCACATGCGGTCTTGTGCGTGGGCGTAACCCAGGGCGTGAAATACGTCCGTATCAGAGCTGCCGAAAATATGCGGCACGTTGGCGTTGTCGCGAATAATCTCAACCGGTGCCGCGATGCCTGCGACCGTTGTGGTTTGGTTGTAGTCGGGCAGGGAGCGCGAGGCGAAATAGTAAGTCAGCGCAAATGTGGCCACCACCAGCACCAGAAGCGCTGTCGCCAAACGCAACAACCAACGAAACAGAAGGGCCATGCAGTCTCCGTCAGGCTCAGGTCCGCCCGTATTTAGCGAACCCCGGCCCCTTGGACCATCCTACTTTTCAGGCATCAACCCACGAGGGCTAAAGCGCAACACCAGCAGCATGACCACGCCCATTGTCAGAAGACGCATGTGGGCCCCGAACTCTGCCATACGAATTGCAAACCAGTTCTGTGGGTCAAGGCCCGCGGTTGTGACCTCAGCGACCCAGAGGCCAAGTGGTTCGACCATCACCCAAAGCCACCAGATCAAAAACCCGCCGAGCACCGCGCCGAAGTTGTTGCCTGATCCACCCACGATCACCATCACCCAGATGAGGAATGTAAAGCGTAGAGGTTGGTAAGAGGTCGGGGTAAGCTGCCCGTCCAGCGTCACCAGCATCGCGCCCGCAATCCCACACAGCGCAGAGCCAAGGATGAAGATCTGCAGGTGTCGCGCTGTGACGTTCTTGCCCATCGCGCGGGCAGCCGTTTCATTGTCACGGATCGCGCGCATCATGCGGCCCCATGGGGATTTTAGCGCGAGTTGTGCGAGGATCAGCAAAACAATCAAGAATGCTGCGAAGAAGAGCGAATAGCCGATCTTCACCCAGATGGTGGAGGCTGTCACAGGGTCGAGGCCCCAGCCTGCCGCGCTTTCCACAAAGCTTGGATCGTTTTGCAGGTCGATCTCATAAGGCACCGGACGCGGCACACCGGTGACGTTTTTCACGCCACGTGCCAACCAGTCCTCGTTCTTCATCACCGCAATGATGATCTCGGAAATGCCGAGCGTTGCAATGGCAAGGTAATCGGAGCGCAAACCAAGGGCTGTCTTGCCGATCACCCAGGCTGCACCTGCCGCGAGCAGACCTCCGACTGGCCAAGCAATCACGGTCATCCAGCCCCAGGCGCGGTAGTTCTCGCCGCCAAAGTTCAGACCACCGATATGTCCGGTGGATGCCGGGTTGATTGCTTCAACCCGACCGACGGCGGGGTCGAAAATGCTACGGAACAGGAAGAACCCGATCACAAGGATCGCGATCGTGGCCCCTGCGCGCGCCCAGCCTTCTGGCATCCGTGCGCGGACCAGAACTGTCAGCACCAATGTTGCGGCGCCCATCAGCAGCCCCAACATGATTTGCCAACCGCCTGCGGCCATGGCCCCTTCAGTCGGGGGCATCGCCACAAGCACGGCAGCCAATCCGCCCAGCGCCACAAAGCCCATGACGCCCACATTAAAAAGGCCCGCAAAGCCCCATTGCAGGTTCACGCCCAGCGCCATGATCGCGCTGATCAATGCGAAGTTCAGCATGGTAAGTGTCGAATTCCACGACCCGCTGAATATCCAGAAGTCGGTGGAGCCTTCGAGGATATAAAGAAGCGCTACGACCAGAACGAGGAAGGTATTGCGCAGAACTGTGGTTGTATCGGTCATATCGATTGTCCCCGGAACAGACCTGTGGGTCGGAAGAGCAGCACAATGATCAGGATCGCAAAGGATACCGCGAACTTATAGTCCGTCGACAGAAGCTGAACGAGGCTGTCGGGCGCCCATTCCTCCGGCAGAGTATAAGTCAGGACCTTCTTCCACGCGTAGGTGATTGTGACCTCTGAGAAGGCGATGACGAACCCTCCGGCAATCGCGCCAACCGGGCTCCCGATGCCGCCAACAATGGCAGCCGCAAAGATTGGCAGAAGCAATTGGAAGTAGGTGAAGGCCTTAAAGGACTTGTCGAGGCCATAGAGCACCCCTGCGGTCGTGGCGAGCGCCGCGACGATCATCCAGGTCACCATCACGACACGGTTTGGGTCGATGCCCGAGAGAAGCGCAAGGTCTTCATTGTCCGAGAATGCGCGCATCGATTTGCCAGTGCGGGTTTTATTGAGGAACCAGAAGAGCAAGGCCACAACAATTATCGCCACGACAACGGTGATGGCTTGTGTCGTCTTAATGGCGAGGCCCTCATCGAGGCCCGTCATCTCCTTGAAGTCGCGGGCAGAGATAATGAACCGCTCGCCGTCCGCGAAACGAATGTCGCGTACGCCGATGATGAAACGCACGATGCCGTTCATCACGAACATCACGCCCATCGACACGATCACGAGGATCACGGGTTTAGCTTTCTGGGTGCGATAGAACTGATAGACGACTTTATCGGTGCCCAGTAGCAGCAACGCAGTGATCGCAATACCAAAGGGCAGGGCGAGCAGAGCGGTGGGCAAAGGGCCAAGGCTGATCCCCCAACTTTGGAACAGGAAGGTAAACAGGATCGTGATCGCGGTTCCGAACGCCATCGTGTCGCCATGCGCGAAGTTCGAGAACCGCAGGATCGCGTAGATCAGCGTCACGCCCAGCGCGCCAATTGCCAGTTGCGCCCCATAGGCGAGCCCCGGCACAATCACAAAGTTCGCCAAGGCGACAATTGCGTTCAAATAATCCATCAGATCATGACCTTCGCTGTCATTGTCGTGTCTCCGTGACGGTGCAGGTGCCGGATAGTTTGGTGCCTTGTTGTGCGTTGCTTAGTAGCGCGCTGCCGTTTGCCTGCATCACGAAGAGAACTGTACTGCCACCAAGGCCCTCAGCTTCAAATCCGCGCACGTCAGCGAGTAGGAACGGCGTTGCCGGGAACTGCTTGTCGCCAAACGCGACATGCGTACGCTGTTGGCGCGGCGGTTCTTTTGCGTGTTGCGGGGCTGCGAATTGGGTATGGTCGATATCAAAGGTCAGCGTCTGATCGTTGTCCATCTCACACCGGATGCTTTCGGCCATTGCGGCGAGCGGGCTGAGTGCCAGCCCGGCGGTCAATGCGTAGCCTCCGACGTGCGGCATCATGACGATGCCTCCTGACATGTGCCGATGTAGCTGAGCAGCATGGGAACGTCTGGAAGAAGAACTGCAAGCCGCGCATCGCCGCTTGGTGTTACTGTTAAGGTCTCTTCCGTGCTCTCGAAGAACTCACCTGCTGTGAACCGCAGAAAGCCGTCGCGCTTGGCCATCACACCAACTGCACTGCCATTCACATCTTCACGCGTGGCGCGCGCCAGAAACTCCGTCGGCGACACGGTCGTCGGGGTATAGTCATACTGCGTTTCATAGGTCGTTTCGGCGCATCCGTCCGCGTCGACACATTCCTGCGTAAACGTACAAGTCAGCGTGTCCGCTGATGCGGGCAGGGCAAGACCGATAACGATGACCGCTAGCCGCATCGTCATCCTCCAAGGAAGCTCGCGCGCACTTCGGGATCGGCGAGCAGTTCCTTTCCGGTTCCCGTATGCGCATTCCGGCCTTGGACCAGCACGTAAGCCTTATCTGCAATCTCAAGCGCTTGTCGGGCGTTCTGCTCCACCATCAGGATCGGAATGCCTGTGCGTGAGACTTCGATGATCCGGTCAAACAGCTCGTCCATCACGATGGGTGAGACGCCGGCGGTCGGCTCATCAAGCATGAGCACCTTGGGCTGTGTCATCAACGCGCGGCCCACGGCGACCTGCTGGCGTTGCCCGCCGGATAGCTCACCGGCTGGTTGGTTGCGTTTGTCTTTCAGGATCGGGAACAGCTCATAGACCTGTTCCATCGTGCCTGAGATGTCATCGGTCCGAATAAATGCGCCCATCTCAAGGTTTTCTTCGACGGTCATAGAGCCGAATATGTTGCGCACCTGGGGCACGAACCCCATTCCTTTAATCACGCGTTCCTGTGGGGACAGGTGGGTGATGTCTTCTCCATCCAACCGCACGGCCCCCTGGCGCACATCCAGCATCCCGAATACGGCTTTCATCGCGGTCGACTTGCCCGCACCGTTCGGGCCGACGATCACGGCGATCTCGCCCTTTTCGGCCGAGATCGTGCAACCGTGCAGGATATCAGGACCGCGGCCATAGCCACCGGTCATCGCATCGCCAATCAAAAACGGTTCAGACATGGGCCGCTCCGTTCCTATTCATCTGGCCAAAACAACTCAAAAAATTCTCTTCCATCAAGCTGTTGCCACCTTGTCTTTGTTCTTCAGGCCGGTGCCCAAATAGGCCTCGATCACTTGCTCGTTCGCTTTGATCTCGTCCAATGTGCCCTCGGCCAGCACTTTGCCTTCGGCCATGCAAATGACCGGGTCGCAAAGCCTGCCGATGAAATCCATGTCGTGTTCGATCACAACGAAGGTGTATCCACGCTCTTTGTTGAGCCGGATGATGGCGTCGCCGATGGTGTTCAGCAGGGTACGGTTCACACCTGCGCCGACCTCATCCAGAAAGACGATCTTGGCATCGACCATCATGGTGCGGCCAAGCTCGAGCAGCTTTTTCTGCCCACCAGACAAATTACCCGCCTTTTCATGGGTCAGGTGATCAATCGTCAGAAACTCCAGCACTTCATCCGCTTTTGCGGCCAAGGCGCGTTCTTCGTCGGCGATCCGCTTACGGCCAAACCACGCGTTCCACAACGTCTCGCCCGATTGTGCGCCGGGAACCATCATCAGGTTCTCGCGCACGGTCATCGAATGAAATTCATGTGCGATCTGGAATGTGCGCAGCAGACCTTTGTGAAACAGCTCATGCGGTGGCAGACCGGTGATGTCCTCACCCTTCATCGTCACATGGCCAGAAGTCGGCTCAAGAACGCCTGCTATCACATTGAAAAGAGTTGTTTTTCCGGCGCCGTTTGGTCCGATCAAGCCGGTGATCGAGCCTTCGGCGATTTGAAGCGTTGCACCATCAACAGCGCGAAAGCCGCCAAAGGCTTTCACCAGGTTCTCAACAACGATCATGATATCCCCGATCCGCTTTGGGTCTTGCGCCCAATGAATAAGGGCGGCGCGAACGCCGCCCTTTGATGTCAAAAGTGCTTAGCGATAGCCGATGGTGGAGTAGACGCCATCAGCAAATTCGATTTCCTGATAGTTACCAGCGGATTCACCTGGACCGATCAGTTCCACGGCGGAAGCACCGACGTAGTCGATGTCTTCACCAGCAGCCAGCAGTTCGAGGCCTTTTGCCAGCTCGCCCGGGAAGATTTCGGTGCCTGGTGCGTTAGCGACGTCGAACACCTTGTCCTTGAAGTCAGCGGAGTCCGTAGACCCAGCCGCTTGCATCGCAAGCATGATCAACGCAGCTGCGTCATAAGACTCTGGCGAGAATGCACCTGTTCCGTCGAAACCAGCGGCTTCGGCCATTTCAACGAACTTGGCTGCACCCGGGCTATCGGTGCCTGGGTATGCGCCGTAGGAGCCGTTGAGCTCTGCACCGAAGTTTTCGTTCAGCTTCGCGCCGACCATGCCGTCTGGCATGTAGAATGTGTCGAATGCGCCCGCATCAAGGGCAGAGCGGATGATGCCAGAACCACCTTGGTCGACGTAACCCGCAACGACGAGGACTTCGCCACCAGCGGACGCCAGTGCGCCGACTTCCGCAGAATAGTCTGCCTTGCCGTCTTCATGCGCAGCAGAGATGGTGACGGTGCCGCCAGCTTCTTCAAACGCCGCCTGGAACGCATCAGCCAGACCCTTGCCGTAGTCGTTGTTGGTGTAGGTCAACGCAACTTCGGAGACGCCACGATCCTGAAGGATCTCAGTGATGATCACGCCCTGGCGTGCGTCAGACGGTGCTGTCCGGAAGAACAGGCCGTTATCTTCAGCTGTGGACAGGCCGGGCGACGTTGCCGATGGCGAGATCATGACGGTGCCGTTTGGCAGTGCGACGTTCGAAAGGATCGCGCCGGTCACGCCGGAGCAGTCCGCACCCATGATCGCATTCACGCCTTCAGCTGTAATCAGACGTTCGGCAGCAGTTGTTGCCGCACCAGCGTCGATACAGGTGGAGTCGCCACGTACAGACGTGACAGTTGCGCCGTCCAGCAGTGCGCCGGACTCGGTGACTTCAGCCATCGCCAGTTCAGCACCAGATCCCATCGCAGGTGTGATCGATTCCAGCGGCCCGGTGAAACCGAGGATCACGCCGATCTTCACTTCGTTTGCATGGCCGTCCGCAAACACCGCGCCAGCTGTCAGCGCCATCGCTGTGGTGGCAGTCAAAAGTTTCTTCATAGTTTTCTCCCTAATGGACGTATTTTCATCCTGCCGCGCAGATTATTCACCTGTTTTTCAAAAGGGAAGGCCGTCAGCACTTTTATGTGCCAAACAGGCGATTTGCCTTGAAGATAGGGGGCTGGCGAAACGTTGCGACCAAAGTTCGTGCAATTTCAGGAAATGCCACTCGCGCCAGATGTTAGGCAGAATCCGCCGCAGGCTCTGCTTTTGCGGCCTGCGTGCCGCGCTCGCGGTAAGGCGTCGTATTGTAATGGGACCTGTAACACTTGGAAAAATGGGACGGCGAGGCGAACCCGCAGGCCAAAGCGACATTGATGACGCTCATATCCGTTTGCATCAGGAGGTTGCGCGCTTTCTGCAAACGCAGCTCCATGTAGTAGCGCTTTGGACTGCGCGACAGGTATCGACGAAACAGGCGTTCAAGCTGGCGCGTCGACATGCCGACGTCTTTTGCAAGGATCGCAGGGCTGATCGGCTCTTCGATGTTGGCTTCCATGATCTGGATGACCTTGCTGAGTTTTGGATGCCGCACACCGATTCGCGTTGGAATCGAGAGGCGCTGCGTGTCCTGATCCGTCCGAATGGACGAATAGATCAGCGTATCGGCGACTTCATTTGCCAAGGCCTCTCCATGATCGTCGGCGATGAGCTTGAGCATCAAGTCGATAGAGGCGGTGCCGCCCGCTGTTGTGATCCGATTCCCGTCAACCACAAAGACCGACTTGGTCAGTTCGATATCGTCGAACTCTTCAAGGAAGCTATCGTGGTTTTCCCAATGGATCGTCGCACGTTTGCCGTCGAGGAGGCCTGCTTTCGCAAGGGTGTAGCCAGCGGTGCAAAGCCCCGCGAGTTTCACGCCGCGACGCGCCTCGCGCCGGACCCAGTTGAGCATGGACTTTGTGGTGGCTTTCTGAATGTCCAACCCACCGCAAAGCATAACAAAATCATCGCGGTCCAGCTCGTGTAGGTCGCCCGTCAGGTTGAAGACACAACCGTTGGAACATGTCGCAGTCTCGCCGCCTTCGCCAATGATCTTCCAATCGTAAAGCTGTTCCCCCGCGACTCGGTTCGCCAAGCGCAAACATTCGATTGCGCTTGAAAAACAAAGCATCGTGAATTGGCTCATAAGCACGAAGACCACCCGTTGCGGTTTGTGCTGATCCATCACAGAGGTTTTTCGGGCTGGTGTATTCATGCCGTCGCCGGATTGTCGTTTTTCAACCTTTTGCGAATTTGCGACGCCGCGGCAAGCACTATCTGAATGGTCTGGACAGAAGTGAATATCAGCGGACTTTGGCATTGGATGCACTGCAGCATCGCGCTATAGAGGCCCACCGGCGGTGAAGGCCGGTCTATTGAAAACCAAATCGACGGAGTAGGACCAATGACGCACTGGCAGAAAACGGACTGGCGCAGTAAGCCCCGGATCCAAATGCCAACTTATACGGACGAAGCAGCGCTGAACGCTGTGGAAGGTCGGCTTGCGTCGTATCCACCGCTGGTTTTTGCAGGCGAAGCACGCCGGCTGAAACAGCACTTGGGTGCTTGTTCCCGGGGCGAAGCGTTTTTGCTGCAGGGCGGGGACTGTGCCGAAAGCTTTGCAGAGTTTTCTGCCGTCAGTATTCGCGACACCTTCAAGGTCATGCTGCAGATGGCCATGGTTCTCACATACGGTGCGAAGGTGCCCGTCGTGAAAGTTGGGCGAATGGCAGGTCAGATGGCCAAGCCACGCTCTGCCGATACAGAGACCGTCAATGGTGTGGAACTGCCAAGCTACCGTGGTGATATCATCAACGGGTTTGATTTCACGTCAGAGGCCCGTGTGCCCGATCCAACGCGGATGGAGCAGGCGTACATGCAGGCGGCTGCAACGTTGAACTTGCTGCGCGCGTTCTCGACCGGGGGATATGCCGATGTGCATCAGGTACACCAGTGGACCCTCGGGTTCACACAAGCCCCTGAGGCCGAAAAGTACCGTGAAATGGCAGAGCGGATTTCTGACACGCTCGACTTCATGAATGCGGCTGGTCTGACGACAGACAATAATCACGAACTGCAGACTGTTGAGTTCTACACGTCGCATGAGGCGTTACTTCTTGAGTATGAGGAAGCACTGACCCGGATCGACTCGACGTCCGGCAAGTGGCTTGCAGGATCAGGTCACATGATCTGGATCGGTGATCGCACCCGGCAGCCCGATGGCGCGCACGTGGAATTCTGCAAAGGTGTACAGAACCCGATTGGTCTGAAGTGCGGTCCGTCGATGACATCGGGTCACCTCAAGTCGCTGATGGCGACATTGAACCCGGACAATGAGCCGGGCCGCCTGACACTGATCGCGCGCTTTGGTGCTGGATCGGTTGGGGAGCACTTGCCCCGGCTGATCAAGGCAGTTCAGGAGGAGGGTGCTGTTGTTAACTGGACCTGTGATGCGATGCATGGGAACACGATCAAATCGGCATCAGGTTACAAAACCCGTCCGTTCGAAAGTGTGCTGCGCGAAGTGAAAGAGTTCTTTGGCGTCCACAACGCTGAGGGCACGATCCCAGGTGGCGTGCATTTTGAGATGACCGGTGCCGACGTGACCGAATGCACCGGAGGCGTGCGCGCCGTCACAGACGAAAATCTGGCTGATCGCTATCACACAGCCTGCGACCCGCGTTTGAATGCCTCCCAGTCGCTGGAACTCGCGTTCCTCGTGGCCGAAGAGCTTTCTGCGCGGCGTACCGCTATGGCGGCTGCAAAAGCCGGATAGGACAAGCCAAGCAAGTTGGAATGGCGGGCCATTCGGCCCGCCATTTTTCGTTTGCAGCCCAGAGTGTCAGGTGTTGTCGACGACAAGCTGCAAATAGGAACGAGCGCCGCTTTTTGAAGGCGCTTTGGATGGTTGTTCCAAGTCTGCTTTTTCGTAATCCCGATTAAGATCTGCGACAGCGGCTTTCATTTCGCTAATCGTCCGGATCAGCGGTGTCAGCCTTTTGCAACGGATCGGGATCGTGCGGTCAAAATCAAATCTGACGATGTGCCTTTTCACAGCCCCATCAAGCACAATGGCCCCGAAAATCCGTGTGACCCCACCGTCGCGGTCCTTCAAAGGAAGCAAAAGCAACCGTCCTCTTAGAACTGAACGGCGCAGGCCGCTTGTTGCGGTCAACGGCACCTCAACGATCTCTGGTCTGTCGCAAACGGATTTGATCACTTCGGCCAGAGCTTCGCGTCCATCCTCGGAAAAAAGCGTGCTGAGTGGCATGCCGCGGACATCGACGCCCAACAGCGCATTCATCTGTTTGCCAGCCACCCGAAAGCGCGCGATGGTCGGCGCGACACGCTCCAGAACAAAACAATGCGCCAAGACATCGTCCAGCGCTTCTGGTGATACGGAGGCTTGTGACGGCACGGTCTCATTGTCGCGCATTCTTTCCCAATGTGCTTCAACAAGTTGCAGAATTTTTTCGCCTGCATCCACGTGAAAGGGAATGCGGTTATACCTTAGCTTTATGTGCTCTTGAGACATACTTTTGACCTCATGCATGAACGTTTGACCCGCCCATAATTTAACAGATTGTTAGCAAATTTCTTTTAACAAAGTCTTAAGTGGTTAACGGCAAAGGGTTTCGCGGGGTGAAGCCTTGCAAGGCTTGCTCAGCACGGTGTCGATCCGTTAGGGGTGACGGACATATCGTTTCAGGAACCACCGCATGATCCAATCCATGACAGCCTTCGCCAGTCGCACCGGGGCATACAAGGGAGCGTCCTGGACTTGGGAGGTGCGCAGTGTGAACGCGCGTGGCCTTGATGTGCGCCTGCGTTTGCCGGAAAGCCTGGACGGCCTAGAGGCAGAAATTCGTCGCCAGATTGGTGCGTTGATGAAGCGTGGCAACGTTAGCTTGTCACTGCGTTTGTCCCGCGATCAGGCCGAGGAAGGTCTTGTTATCGATGCCGGTCAATTGGATCGGGTCCTCACGGCGCTTGATCAGATTCAGGAACGCGCTTTTGCGATGGGCGTGACCTTGGGTCAGCCGACGGCAGCAGACGTCTTGTCGCACCGCGGAGTGGTGATTGCTGGCAGCACACAATCGACCGACGATGGCCTTGTCGACGCTTTGAAGGCGGATATTGCTCCCTTGCTGGAAGACCTATGCAGTATGCGCGCCAGCGAAGGGCAAGCGTTGTTGGCGGTTGTCGCGGGGCAGATTGACCGGATTGCGGTCCTCGTCACTGACGCAGCATCTTTGCTGGATGAACGCCGCGCGGCTGCGGCAACTGGTTTGAAAGATGCGATGCAGAGGGTTCTCGAAGAAGTTGCCGTAGATCAAGATCGTCTGGCGCAAGAGCTCGCAGTGCTCGTCGTTAAGTCGGATGTGACCGAGGAGATTGATCGCTTGAACGCGCACGTCGGCGCGGCGCGCGACCTTTTGAATCAGGCTGAGACAGAGGGTGCGCCGGTTGGTCGTAAGCTTGATTTTCTCAGTCAGGAGTTCAACCGTGAGGCAAACACCCTCTGCTCCAAATCGCAGCACGCGCCTTTGACCGCAATCGGGCTTGATCTGAAGACAGTGATCGATCAGATGCGCGAGCAGATTCAAAACGTGGAGTAGGGCATGGCGCGACGCGGACTTCTCATTATTCTGTCGTCCCCGTCCGGCACGGGGAAATCGACGCTCGCCCGTTCTTTGCGGGCATGGGACCCCAGTTTGCGTTTCTCGGTTTCCACAACGACGCGTGCGCCGCGTGACGGTGAAGTGGATGGCAAAGACTACTTTTTTGCCACCATTGAGGAATTCCAGCGTCAGGTTGCCGATGGAGAAATGCTGGAACACGCGCGCGTATTCGAGAACTATTATGGTTCCCCCAAAGCACCGGTGGCAGAGGCGATTGAGGCGGGGCGCGATGTTCTTTTTGATATCGATTGGCAGGGGGCCCAGCAGATCAGCAACTCCGCCTTACGCGACCATGTCCTGTCGATTTTCCTGTTGCCGCCATCAATTCCCGAATTGCACAACCGCCTTGTCAAACGCGGACAGGACGACGCTGAGGTAATTGCGCGTCGGATGCAGAAAAGCTGGGATGAGATCAGCCACTGGGACGGCTATGACTATGTGTTGGTCAATGACGACCTCGCGGAAACAGAGGCGCGGCTGAAAACAATTATCACCGCCGAACGCCTTCGCGCCAGTCAACAACCCGATTTGGTGCCGCACGTGCGCAAGCTTCAATCCGAATTTGAGGATATGGAATGATCTACGCTTTGGATGAGATTGCACCAAAAATTGACCCTGACGCCTGGGTCGCGCCGGGATGTCATGTGATTGGCAACGTGACCCTCGCCGCAGCGACATCTGTTTGGTTTGGCACCACGATCCGAGGCGACAACGAGCCAATCACCATCGGCGAGGGGAGCAACATTCAAGAGAACTGCGTTCTGCACACCGATCCCGGGTGTCCTCTGACGATAGGGGCCAACTGTACAATTGGCCATAAAGCTATGCTTCATGGGTGCACTATCGGAGAGGGCAGTTTGATTGGAATGGGTGCGACCGTGTTGAATGGTGCGGTGATTGGCAAAAACTGCCTGATTGGCGCAGGCGCGCTGATCACTGAGAACAAGGTGATCCCCGACGGATCATTGGTCATGGGTGCGCCGGGCAAGGTCATCCGCGCGTTGGATGAGGCCGCAATCAATGGCCTGATGCAATCTGCAAAGCACTATCAGCAGAATGCGGCCCGGTTCCGGGCGGGGCTCAAGCCGCGCGACTGATGTAATGGCAGATCTTCTTGCAAAGGCGATGGTGGCTGTCATGAAGTCGCCGCTGATGCTGATTGGACCAGAAAATCGCGTTCTGGTGCAGAACGAGGCGATGACCGAGCTTCTTAAGATCGATTTTCGGGGTCGGCAGTATATTACCGCACTTAGACAACCTGCTGCGATTGATGCAGTCGCAAACGCTCAGAAGGACCATGTCACAAAATCAGCACGGTATGTCCTGCATGTCGGGACCCGCGACCGCATCTTTGAGCTGTCCGCAATTCCCGTTGATGGACATGTAATTGTTGCGTTCGAAGACCAGACGGCGGCGGAAGAAACACTATCGCTGCGCCGCGATTTTGTTGCGAACGTCAGCCACGAATTGCGCACGCCACTGACCGCGATCCTGGGCTTTATTGAGACGTTGCAAGGACCCGCCCGCGACGATGCGACCGCCCAGCAACGGTTCCTTGGGATTATGGCGACGGAGGCTGACCGGCTCAGGCGGTTGGTCGACGACCTATTGTCGCTCAGCCGTGTGGAGGAGTTAGAGCGCACGCGTCCGGTTGAGCCTGTTGATCTTGGCCTGATTGTCAGTCAGGCCACTGAATTGTTGGGCGCGCTCGCGGCGGACGCAGGCACCAAGTTGATTTCAAGGATTCCGAACGATCTTCCCAAAGTGCCGGGAGATGATGCGCAGCTTCAGCAAGTGCTGAACAATCTGATCGAAAACGCGATCAAGTACGGTGCGACGGACGCAGGTATCGAAATTGCGCTCCATCCGCCAGCATTCGAGACTGCACTGCACCAGACGGCCATTCGGATGACTGTCACAGATCATGGCATCGGCATCCCCGCGCACCATTTGATTCGGCTGACAGAACGGTTCTACCGCGTCGATTTACACCGCTCTCGGGCACAGGGCGGGACCGGTCTGGGGCTGGCGATTGTGAAGCACATCACAAACCGCCATCGTGGAAAGCTTTTATTTGAAAGCGTTGAAGGGCAGGGGACAACTGTCACCCTTATGTTGCCTGTCGCTGTGACCTAGCCGCAAGATATAGGCCCAGCGGCCTGTCATAAAACTTTTACAAAACTGTCACAAAAGGTTGTTGTCGGCGGCCTAGGTCGGGCCGTGAAGAGGGCGATCCGCGTCTTCTGAAAATCAAGACTGACACACGGGAGATTTCGATGTCGTCTATCAAAATGACTGCCTCTGTTCTGGCGATCACAGCTGTTTCCGCAACCGCCGCCATGGCGCGCGACAATGTACAGGTCGCAGGCTCGTCAACTGTACTGCCATATGCGTCCATCGTGGCTGAAGTGTTCGGTGACAACACCGACTTCCCGGCTCCGGTTGTTGAATCTGGCGGTTCATCCGCTGGACTGAAGCGCTTCTGCGAAGGTGTGGGCGAAAACACAATCGACGTCGCCAATGCCTCCCGCGCGATCCGCGAAGCCGAAGTGGCAGCATGTGCGGAAAATGGTGTGACAGACATCATCGAAGTACGCATCGGTTACGACGGTATCGTGTTCGCCTCTCAGATTGGCGGACCAGAGTTCACTGCCTTTGAACCAGCCGATATCTTCAACGCCTTGGCCCCGAAGGTTCTGGTCGATGGCGCACTGGTTGATAACCCTCACACGAAATGGTCCGATTTCAACGCTGACCTGCCCGATGCAGACATCCTTGCGTTCATTCCGGGGACCAAGCACGGCACACGCGAAGTGTTCGAAGAGAAAGTGATCGCAGTTGGTTGTGAAGAAACCGGCGCGATGGCGGCCATGATCGAAGCTGGCATGTCCGAAGACGACGCTGAAGATGCGTGTCTTGCGGTGCGCGGCGACGGTCTGTCTGTCGACATCGACGGTGACTACACAGAGACGCTAGCGCGCATCGACGCAAACCCGAACGGCATCGGCGTTTTCGGTCTGGCGTTCTACGAGAACAACACCGACAAGCTGAAAGTAGCGACCATGTCCGGTGTGGCACCGTCGACGGAAACCATTTCAACTGGTGAATACCCCGTGTCGCGTCCGCTCTACTTCTACATCAAGAAGGCGCACATTGGCGTCATCCCGGGTCTGAAAGAATACGCGCAGTTCTTTGTGGCTGACGAAGTAGCTGGCCCAGACGGTCCGCTAGCGGCCTATGGCCTTGTGTCCGACCCAGAGCTGGCCGAGACACAGGCGATGATCGACGCTGAAGATACGATGTAAGTGAACGCGGGTGGTCCAGTTTTAGCTGGGCCACCACACCCGTTTTGTGGTTAACACGCGCACAAGACGGGAGCTGGCGTATGCAAACGCGCTGCAGCTGTCCGAAGTGGGGATAGACATGTCGAACCTTCTTATTATTGGCATCGTTCTGATTTTGGGTGCTGTGGGTTTTCTGCTGGGGCGCCAACGTGCGCTTGCCGCAGCAGGGGGTGACGCGCGAAACCTGCATTCGTTGCCGAAATATTACGGGGCCAACGTCGGGCTGAATGCCATCGTACCAGCTTTCGGTGTCCTGATTGTCTGGCTTCTGGCGCAACCGCTTCTGGTGAACGCGAATGTGTCTGGCATGCTGGATGAAGGGGCGAGTGCGGGGGCGCGTAATCTTTTAATGGCCGACGTTCGTCGTGTCGCAGATGGTCTGGATACCGCGGTGTCGCAGGGTGCCTTGACGGCTGAAGGTGCGGCGAACCTTGGGACAGACACAGATAACGTGCGTGAGATCCTCGCCGATGTCGGCGTGGCACTCGGGTCCGAAGTGACGGCTCAGACACTTAGCGCTGCGCAACGCTACCGCGCGATGTCGGCGACGGGGAATATCTGGAAAACGATCATTGTGATCGCAGCCTCTCTCGCAGGTCTTGCACTCGCCTTCATGGTGACAAAACCAAGCTTCCGCGCGCGCAACATCGTTGAAACTGGCGTGCTGGCCGTGCTGATTTTCGCGGCCTCGATCGCGATCATGACGACCGTCGGCATTGTGTTGTCGCTGGTGTTCAACACGATCGAGTTCTTCCGCCTCTACGCTGCCTCAGAGTTCTTCTTTGGCCTGCGCTGGAACCCGAGCTTTTCCGGCCGCGGCGGCGGGTCTGAGCTGGGAATTATCCCGCTTCTTTGGGGCACACTTTACATCTCGCTTGTTGCTTTGATCGTTGCGGTGCCGCTGGGCCTTTTCGCGGCGATCTATTTGTCGGAATACGCGTCCAAAGGTGTGCGCGCTTTTGCCAAACCATTGCTGGAAGTTCTCGCGGGTATTCCGACCATCGTTTATGGTCTTTTTGCCCTGCTCACGGTCGGCCCGCTACTGGTCGAAGTCTTTGGCGAAGGCGGCTTTCTTGGTGTCAGCTGGATGGCAGGCGGGACGGCGGTGATGACAGCAGGCCTTGTGATGGGGATCATGTTGATCCCGTTTGTCAGTTCCCTGTCTGACGACATTATCAATGCGGTGCCTCAGTCTTTGCGGGACGGGTCTTATGGCCTTGGCGCGACTAAATCTGAAACCGTCAAGCAGGTTGTCTTGCCTGCGGCTTTGCCTGGCATTGTGGGCGCGATCCTACTTGCCGCCTCGCGGGCTATTGGTGAGACAATGATCGTTGTGCTTGGGGCAGGGGCCGCGGCCCGGTTGAGCCTCAATCCATTTGACGCGATGACAACGGTCACCGCCAAGATCGTCAGTCAGTTGACTGGCGACAGTGACTTTGCCTCACCCGAAGCGCTTGTGGCCTTCGCACTTGGCATCACACTCTTTGTTATCACTTTGGCGCTGAACGTCTTCGCGCTCTACATCGTTCGCAAGTACCGGGAGCAGTACGACTAATGACTGATGCGACTGTGACACCACCTATGCGCGCCAAAGGCAAATCGCTGATGGCAGATGACGCGCGGACCCAAAAGCGCAACGCGGCTGAAAGACGGTTTAAGGCTTATGGCATCATCGCGATCCTTGTTGGTCTGTCGTTTCTGGTATTTCTGGCCACTTCGATCCTGCGCAATGGCATTCCGGCCTTCACCCAAACGGTCGTGCAGGTTGAATTCACGCTGACTCAGGAAGAGTTTGACGCGGCAGAAGGCACGTTGCTCAAAACATCTGCCTATACGGACGTTTTCGTTTCCAAACTGACGGAACAAGTGAGCGCTCAGGGCCTTGATGTTGAGGTTGATGGCAAAGCTGTTGAGCGCCTTCTTGGGAAGGTGGGCGGCGACCTGCGGGAGTTCTACAAGGAAAATCCGGATCAGATTGGTCAACCCGCTCAATTCCAGCTTGCCGCCGCTTCCCGTGTGGAACGCTATCTGCAAGGTAAACTTACGCGCGACATGGTGGTTGACGGGCGTTTCCTCGAAAAAACCGACCTCGACATCGTCGATGCGCTGGTTGATGCCGGCATCATCACGAGCGCTTTCGACTGGAATTTTATCACCGGCACGGACACGGGCGTCGATAACCCGGGTGGGGCTGGGATAGGGGCATCCGTCATCGGGTCATTCTTCATGATGCTGGTCGTGCTTTTCCTGTCGCTGCCCATCGGTGTTGCAGCGTCGATCTACCTTGAAGAGTTTGCGCCGAAAAACCGGTTCACGGATCTGATTGAAGTGAATATCTCAAACCTCGCGGCGGTGCCGTCGATTGTGTTTGGTATTCTGGGCCTCGCTGTCTTCATTCAGTTCGCCCACTTGCCGCAGTCGGCACCACTTGTTGGTGGGCTCGTTCTGACGCTCATGACTCTTCCAACCATCGTGATCTCGACCCGCGCTTCTTTGAAAGCCGTGCCGCCGTCGATCCGCGATGCGGCACTCGGGGTAGGAGCGTCTAAGATGCAATCAGTGTTCCACCACGTGTTGCCTTTGGCGATGCCCGGTATCCTGACGGGCACCATCATCGGTTTGGCACAGGCCCTGGGTGAAACGGCCCCGCTTCTGTTGATCGGCATGGTCGGCTTTGTCGCGCGTGAATACCCCGACGGATTGGCATCAGGCCTGCTCGACCCGAACTCGGCCATGCCTGCGCAGATCTACACCTGGGCCGCACGATCCGATGAGGCCTTCTTTGAAAAAGCCTGGGGCGGTATCATCGTTCTGCTGCTGTTTCTTATGACAATGAACATCATCGCCATCATCCTGCGCCGCAGGTTTGAGCGCCGCTGGTAAAAAAGGATAGGCAGATGGATGACTACTACACAACGGACCGCAAAATGAGCACCATGCAAGACACCAAAATCGCCGCAAGCGGTGTGCAGGTCTATTACGCAGACAACCACGCCATCAAGGATGTGAATGTCGACATTGGCGACAAGACCGTCACGGCATTCATCGGCCCTTCGGGTTGCGGCAAGTCCACTTTCTTGCGCTGTCTCAACAGGATGAACGACACAATTGATATTTGTCGCGTCGAAGGCGACATCAAGATTGATGGCGAGGATATCTACGACAAGAAGGTCGATCCGGTACAGCTGCGCGCCAAAGTGGGCATGGTCTTCCAGAAGCCCAATCCGTTTCCGAAGTCGATCTATGACAACGTCGCATACGGACCAAAAATTCATGGCCTCGCATCGTCCAAGGCGGATCTGGATAACATCGTTGAAAAGGCCCTGCGCCGCGGCGCGATCTGGGATGAGGTGAAAGATCGCCTGCATGCGCCGGGCACCGGACTGTCCGGCGGCCAGCAGCAACGGCTATGTATTGCACGTGCTGTTGCGACCGAGCCCGAAGTATTGCTTATGGATGAGCCTTGTTCTGCGCTCGACCCGATTGCAACCGCGCAGGTTGAGGAATTGATCGACGAATTGCGCCAGAACTATGCGGTTGTGATTGTCACACACTCCATGCAGCAGGCCGCGCGGGTTAGTCAGAAAACCGCGTTTTTCCACCTCGGTAACCTGGTGGAATACGATGACACCGATACAATTTTTACAAATCCGAAAGATCCGCGGACCGAGAGCTATATCTCTGGCCGGATCGGATAAGGACAGACTGATGAACGAACATATTTCATCCGCCTACGACCGTGATCTTGAACAACTTCAAACACTTGTCATCAAGATGGGCGGTTTGGTGGAAGCCGCGATCCTAAGTTCGGCTGAGGCGCTGGCAAAGCGCGACGTAGAACTGGCAGAGCAAGTGCGGGCAGGGGACAAGTCCATCGACGCCCTTGAAATGCAGATCAACGAGGAGGCGGCCAGGATCATCGCGTTGCGCGCGCCTGTGTCGAAAGATTTGCGCTCTATTCTGACGACGTTGCGCATTGCAGCCTCGCTTGAGCGTGTGGGTGACTACGCGAAAAACATCGCGAAACGCACATCGACACTGGTCGATATTCCCGCAATCCAAGGCGCCGACACAGCACTGCGACGGATGAGCAAAGAAGTTCAGGTAATGTTGAAAGACGCGCTCGATGCATATCTGCGCCGGGACGCGGTCCTGTCGGAAGAGGTGCGTCAGCGGGATCTCGAAGTTGATCAGATGTATAATGCGCTGTTCCGAGAGTTTCTGACCTTCATGATGGAAGACCCGCGCAACATTACGGCCTGCATGCACCTGCATTTCATGGCCAAGAACGTGGAGCGTATGGGCGATCTTGTGACAAATATGGCCGAACAGGTGATCTACTTGTCCACCGGGGAAATGCCTGATGAAAGCCGCCCGAAGGACGACCAGACCGCATTTGTCAGTGCGCCGGACTAAGTTGGTCGGAGAAAACCAATGTCCCACGAAGCTCATGTGTTGGTAGTCGACGACGAGGCTGCACAACGTGAAATGCTTGTCTACAACATCGAGGCCGAAGGCTATCGGACGTCTCGTGCGGAAAACGGCGAAGATGCTCTGGTTGCCGTTGCGGAAGATCCACCGGACGTGATTGTCCTTGATTGGATGATGCCACGCTTGTCCGGCATTGAAGTGTGCCGGCGGTTAAAGGTGAAACCAGAGACGCGCGACATACCGGTGATCATGCTGTCTGCACGGTCTGAAGAAGTTGACAAAGTCCGGGGGCTAGAGACCGGTGCGGATGATTACGTCGTTAAGCCGTACTCTGTGACCGAGCTGATGGCGCGACTACGTGCGCAGCTGCGCCGCGTGCGTCCTGCGACCGTTGGGCAGTTGCTGACGTATGATGACATTGTGCTGGATTCTGAGACGCACCGTGTCACGCGAGGCGAAGACAGCATCAAGCTTGGACCGACGGAATTTCGACTGCTCAGCACGTTTATGGAGAAACCAGGCCGCGTGTGGTCGCGTGACCAACTGCTGGACCGTGTTTGGGGCCGTGACGTTTACGTTGATACGCGGACCGTCGATGTTCATGTGGGACGACTGCGCAAAGCGCTGACGAAGGCTGGTGGCGGCGATCCGGTGCGTACGGTCAGGGGTGCTGGCTACGCCCTCGGGTAATCGTATAATCAGTATTATGTAATATCGCATATGATGGGGAAAGAAGCGCTGTGCTTTCCGAGCGCGTCTATGATGAGTGTCTAAAACGATATTGGTCGCCTATGGCATCGCGCATTGCGTGTTTTCCGTTGTAACCGAACGGCTTGCACTGTTAATGAATACGTCATGGGACACAAAATTCTGATCATGAACGGGCCAAACCTGAACCTTTTGGGCACGCGCCAGCCTGAAGTATATGGAGCCACCACCCTCGCGGACATCGAAGCGCTGTGTGCCGCAAAAGCTGAAACAATTGATGTTTCGCTCACGTTCATGCAGTCAAACCACGAAGGCGAATTGATCGATGCGATCCATGCCGCGTCCGGTACACAAGACGGCATTATCCTCAATGCTGGCGCCTACACCCATACGTCGGTTGCACTGATGGACGCGATTGGATCCGTCACGGTACCTGTACTTGAGCTTCACCTCTCAAACATCCATCAGCGTGAGGTTTTTCGGCACCATTCCTACATCTCAAAAGTCGCGATTGGCATGATCTGCGGCTTTGGCGCTGCGGGCTATCCGCTCGCGATGGATGCGATGACCAGTTATCTGGGGGCGCAGACGTGAACGGGACGATTGCGAAACTATATGAGCTGACAAACGCAAAAACGGTTGAAGAACTGTGGGACGTGCACACTAAGCACATGGCGACGTTTGGTTTCACTCGCGTCATTTACGCCTTCACGCGCTATTTCAATGCGTCAGCCATGTCGAGCAGTGAAATGGCGCTTGGCGATCCGCAGGACTGGGTTTTGCTAACGAATCTGCCCACCGATTACATTGATGAATTTGTGCAGGGCGGACACTACGCCAATGCACCGATGGTTCGCTGGGCCGTCCACAATGATGGTGCCTGTAGCTGGCGGTGGATGGAAGAAATGATGTCGACCGAGCTGGCCACGGAAAAGGAACGCGCCGTTTTCGCGTTCAATCAATCGAAGGGCGTGAAAGCGGGATATACGCTGAGTTTCCGGACGGTTAGCCAACGCAGCAAAGGTGCAATTGCGTTGATTGTACCGGAAGATGTGGGCCAACATCGCGCTGATCAGATCTGGGCGGAGCACGGGGAAGAGTTGATGGTGCTGAACAATGTGATGCACCTGAAGATCCTTGCCCTGCCCCATACTGGCTCACGCAAGCTGACAAGCCGTCAACGCGAAGTGCTGCAGTGGGTTGGCGATGGGAAAACGACCCAGGACATTGCGATTCTCTTGGGTCTGACCGCGGCAACTGTGGAAAAGCACCTACGTTTGGCGCGGGAAGCGCTGGATGTTGAGACGACGGCGCAGGCCGTTCTTAAGGCCGCTTTCTACAACCAGATGTTTGTTCTGGAAAGCTGACTACAACCTGTTGTTGTTGCCGGTCGTCCTCTGTGGAAAAGTTTTATTAAAAGGTCAGGTTTCCCTTACTTCCATTACGCTGCGTTAACACGCAAGATATTGATGTTCCGTGAGTGGTGGCCTTAGGCCTGGGAACTGTGGGTCATAATCCCCGTTATTTCGGGGCTAGGTGATTTACGCGTCGGTTGCTGCGGGGTTTGCCCCAAGGCGCCGACACTCGATATCTGCGTTTGTCCCCGTCCCAAAATGGACACGCGTCTTTATCGTACGGCATCGCGTTCTCCCGACGCGGTGCCGTTGTTTTAGATGGTTGACACACATCATCACCCGCGGCCGACAAAAAAAGGCGCTCCGAAGAGCGCCTTTCCAAAGGTTATGTGACGACAGTTTAGCCGTTCAGCTTAGCAACTTCCGCAGCAAAGTCTTCTTCTGCTTTCTCGATGCCTTCGCCCTTCTCAAGACGCACGTAACCAGTGATTTCAACACCAGCTTCGGCTGCAGCCGCAGCCACGGTCAGGTCTGGGTTCACCACGAACTGCTGGTTCACCAATGTGACTTCCGCCATGTACTTTTTCATGCGGCCAACAATCATCTTTTCGATGACGGCGTCGGGCTTGCCAGACTCGCGGGCGATGTCCATTTGGACCTGCTTTTCTTTTTCGATCACGCTCGCATCAAGTGAGGCTTCGTCCAGAGCTGCAGGGTTTGTGGCCGCGATGTGCATCGCAACCTGACGACCGAAGGCTGCGTTGTCGCCTTTGAGTGCAACCAGAACACCGATATTGCCCATGCCATCGGCCGCCGCGTTGTGTACGTAAGTGACAACGGTTTCACCTTCGAGGACCGCCATCCGGCGCACGCCCATGTTCTCACCAATCACGGCAACGGCGTCTGTCACGGTTTGCTCAACGCTTTTGCCGTTCATGTCGGCGGCTTTCAACGCGTCCACATCAGCAACGGTCAGTGCAACATCCGCAATGCCTGCAACCATCTTCTGAAAGTCAGCGTTCTTCGCAACGAAGTCGGTTTCCGAGTTCACCTCAACCGCAACACCTTTGCCGCCTTCAACTGCTACGGCCACAAGGCCCTCAGCAGCAGTACGGCCAGATTTCTTCGCAGCTTTTGCCAGGCCTTTGGTGCGGAGCCAGTCCACAGCGGCTTCGATGTCGCCGTCACTTTCGGTGAGCGCCTTCTTGGCGTCCATCATGCCTGCGCCTGTGCTGTCGCGCAGTTCTTTCACCATCGCAGCAGTAATTGCCATCTTATCTCTCCTTGAACGGATTTCTTGTCCGGGCGGGGCGGTCCCCTGCCCGGTTTCAGTTCTTTGTCAGCGGGTGACGTTACTCAGCTGGCGCTTCTTCTGTTGCAGCTTCTTCTGCCACAACTTCTTCTGCGAGCTGTTCCATCTCGCCCAGATCGACGCCTGCTGCGCCCAATTGGGCTTGCATGCCGTCGAGTGCCGCACGCGCGGCCAGGTCGGTGTAAAGCGCGATTGCGCGGGCCGCGTCGTCGTTGCCTGGGATAATGTAATCAACGCCTTCTGGGGAGCAGTTGGTGTCGACAACTGCCACAACCGGAATACCAAGTTTCTTGGCTTCGGCGATGGCGAGGTCTTCTTTGTTCACGTCGATGACGAACAGCAGATCAGGCACGCCGCCCATTTCGCGAATACCGCCGAGGGACGCTTGCAATTTTCCCTGCTCGCGCTCCATGCCCAGACGCTCTTTTTTCGTCAGGCCTGCAAAACCGGTTTCCGACGCTTCGTCGATTGCTTTCAGGCGGTTGATGGATTGAGAAACTGTCTGCCAGTTGGTCAGCGTGCCGCCGAGCCACCGGTGGTTCATGTAGAACTGCGCGGATTTCTCTGCAGCTTCCATGATCGGCTTTTGGGCCTGACGCTTTGTGCCGACGAACAGCACACGGCCGCCTTTGGCAACGGTGTCACGGATGACTTGCAGCGCTTGGTCCAGCATTGGAACTGTTTGTGTCAGGTCCATGATGTGGATGCCGTTGCGGCCGCCGTAAATATATTGGGACATCTTTGGGTTCCAGCGCGCGGTCTGGTGGCCAAAGTGAACGCCAGCTTCCAGCAGCTGACGCATGGTGAACTCAGGAAGAGCCATGGTCGGTATATCCTTTTTCCGGTTTCAACCTCAGCGGGGGATCAGACCATCTGGCCCAACCGGTGGATCTTCCGGGATGTCTCCCCTTCAGACCCGCCCCCGCCTGTGGGGTAAGTGCGCGTGCATTAGACGGGTTTTGCCATGCACGCAAGTCTTGTTTGATGGTTCCTAAAAGAACACGCGCTCGACAAACCAGTACGCTCCAACAAGTCCGATGAATGCGGACGCTGGAATGCTGACAATCCTACGGTATGCCTCGATCTGGTCGCGCGATCCGATGGCGGCAGCGCAAAGCAAGAAGATGGCAAGCATCGGAGCGAAGAACAGCCAGACCGGATTTTCAAGCGCGGTAGCTAACGCTGGCGGGTCAATCGCGATGATGGCGATCGAGACTGCAATCAAGGCACCGTAAAGGATGAACCCACGTTGCACCTCGTTCTTACCTTGATCGATCCGAATCGCCTGCCAGACAGCAAGGAACATCACAGCAATGACGGCCAATTGCCCGATCTCGACGCCAATATTGAAGCCGATCAATGCGGGAATGAAAGTGCCCTCTGGCAGGCCGAATTCTCCCAAGACGGAGGCAAAACCAAGACCGTGAAGCAGCCCAAATGCAAAAACGATAACTGGTCGCCAAGGGCTGAGATTTTTCATCAGGATATTTTCGACTGCGACGTAGGTGATTGAAGCGGCGATCAGCGGCTCCACGACACTGCCCGGCAGGTTCACATACCCAAGGGCTGCAAGCGCAAGGGTGATCGTATGGGCCAATGTGAACAAAGACACTTGCAAGAACAGCGGCCCAAAGCGGGTCGACAGGAAAAACAGACCAAGGACAAACAAGATGTGATCCAGCCCTTTGGGGACGATGTGATCAAACCCAACCGGGATGTATCTGACGAAAGTCTGCCATCCACTCGCCTGATCGCCGCCGCCGAGGGTAATAGTGTCACTGGACGCCCCGGCTTCGAGGTAGCCGTCATACGGCGCATCGACGCCTTGTTGGCGCAATACCATCGTGCCAAAGGCACTGTCCCATCCGACAACGACTGTTTGTGCATCAGATGGCAATGGCGCCAAGAATGACAGGCTCGATTGACGGACCGTTTCAACATCGCCGACGGCAGGGATATCGATCGTAGGGTTTTCGACAGGCACCCGGGATCCATCCACGACCACGTTGATCCGGTCGGCCATCTCTGGCCAATACGACTCAAAGCGCGTCGTCAGCTCTTCCGGTGTTAACGCCCGAAGCGCGTCGTACTGCGCGGCTTGCGGTGTCTCGTTGGTGTCATCTGTTACGGCCAGGTCGATCCCTGCGATAAAGCTTTCGATGCTGAGGCGAATGTCGAACCTAAGCGTATCGTCGACCCGCTCCATATCCGCGATCGCTGGCAGCACTTCATGCGCGCGGGCTGGTAAAAGGCTTGCGATCAGAAGGAACCATGCGGTTGACAACAGCACGAGAAACGACAGGTTTGATCGCAACGGAAAGGGTGTCATCATGCGTATTTCGAGCCTCATCGTCTGCTTGGCTGCAACCATCTCGGCGCAACAGGTCGCCAGTCACGAACTGTGGCTGGAACCCCTCGATTATCAAGTCCGTGCCGGAGGTCAACTCCAAGCCACGATCATCAACGGTGAAGGTTTCAGCGGCACGGCCCTGCCATATCTTCCTCAGCGGTTCCGCCACTTTGTGGTGTCGACCGCCGAACGCAATGTGCAGGTTCCGGGGCGTCCGGGTGATATGCCTGGGCTAAACATGTCGTCCCAGGATGATGGGCTGCATGTGGTGGCCTATCAATCGACACCTCAGACGATTTCTTATCAAACGTGGGAGAAGTTCCAGAAATTTGCGGACCATAAGGATTTCGGTGATGTCCGCAGCCGCCACGACGCGCGCGGCTTGCCGCCCGAAGACTTCAAGGAATCTTACATTCGCTTTTCCAAAACACTCATCGGCGTTGGGTCCAGCGTGGGTGCGGACAAGCGCATGGGGCTTGAGACAGAGATTGTCGCGCTGACCAACCCTTACACGGATGATCTTTCAGATGGGATGCGCGTCCAGCTTTTCTACGGGAGCGACGTCCGCGCTGACGAGCAAATCGAAGTCTTTGCAAAGTCACCGGGAGATGAGGTCAAGATCACTCTGGTACGGACGGACGGCAATGGCATTGCAACGATACCGGTTGAGTCCGGGGTATCGTATCAGCTCGACGCTGTTGTCCTGCGGGAACCATCTGAGGCTGCCGCTGCGCAATCCGGTGCCGTATGGGAAACACTTTGGGCCAACCTGACGTTTCAGGCGCCGTGATCAGGTCTGATAAAGCGCTTCCATCGGCTGCCAGTGATGCTGCGGGCGGAGCGTATTAGTGTCGAGCGTGATGTAGTTCCCGCCGCCTTCGCGACCTTGGTCGTACTTACGGTCAATCGGAAAATCGCTCAAGGCGCAGTACAACAGCGTGCCCACGGCACCATGACCCACGAATAGAAGGTTGCCGTCCGGCGCTTCTGCAATGGCGGCTTTGACGGCCGTCACGATCCGCGCTTGTGCATCTGCTGCAGGTTCCCAACCGTCGATGCTGTTTTTGGGATCGCCAAAAAACGCGTCGGCGTGGGTCTCAAACGCGTCGGTGTCCAGGAAACCAGTCGCACTGCGGTCGTTTTCTCCCATCTTTGCGCGGATCATCACCTTAGCAAAGCTGCTTTCGGCCAAGATACCCGCGGTTTCGAGCGCTTTCGTTTCGTCACTCGCATAGATGTATTCAGTTGGAAGAAGCGCATGACTGTCCGCAAGCGCCTCTACGCGCGCCCTGCCCTGCGCCGACAAGGACCACTGCGGCACGGGGATCTCCGGGTCAATATTGACCTGAGGGTGTGTGAGATATCGGATCAGTCGCGTCATCGAACACTGTTATCATGGTGGACGTCTCCGGCAAGTGGTCTTGTTCTTTTTGAACGGCTGGGTCAGACAGCCGACATGAGCAAATCTCCAGATATTCTTTGCATTGGTTCCGTCTTGTGGGACGTCATTGGTCGCGCTGCCAGCCATATGCGCGTTGGGTCTGACGTCCCGGGGCGGATCACACGCCTGCCTGGTGGTGTCGCGATGAACATCGCGATGACACTGAACCGCTTTGGGATGACACCGGCCCTTCTGACCGCCATCGGTAAAGACCCCGAAGGCGAAGAACTGATTGCCGAGGCGGAGCGGATGGGCATGATTACATCCCATGTCTACCGCTCTGATGATTTGCCAACGGACGTCTATATGGCGATTGAGGGCGCAAATGGGTTGATCGCGGCGATTGCGGATGCTCACTCACTTGAGGCAGCGGGCCAGAAAATCCTGCGACCACTTGAAGACGGTACTTTGGGATCAGCCGCCGCGCCGTTTCAGGGGCCTATCGCGCTTGATGGCAATCTGACGGAAGAGCTTTTGCAGCAAATCGCTGGGTCGCCGCTTTTCGCGCAGGCTGATCTGCGGGTTGCCCCCGCCTCTCCCGGCAAAGCTGCGCGTTTGTTGGCATTGCTCGGGCATTCGTCGGCGACGCTTTATGTCAACCTTGAGGAGGCAGGCCTGCTCTGCCAGACGGTCTTCGACGACGCCGCTGACGCGGTCGAGACGCTTTGCAAGCGCGGTGCGCACCGTGTTCTCGTGACGGATGGCGGCAAAAAGGCTGCAGAGGGCACGCGCAACGACGTCATCACTGCAACGCCGCCTTCGGTCATGGTGACCCGTGTCACCGGTGCCGGCGATACCTTCATGGCCGCTCATATCGCATCTGAAATCAGTGGGATGTCCCGTTATGATGCATTGAGCCGCGCTTTAAACGCTGCGGCCACCTACGTTTCCGGAGAAACACCTTTATGATACCCATCGCATATAGCGCAGAGGTCGCCAAAGCCCGCGCTGAAGGTCAGCCCATCGTAGCGCTCGAAAGCACGATTATCACCCATGGTATGCCGTACCCACAAAACGTGGAAACTGCGGAATTGGTTGAGCAAGACGTTCGGGACCACAACGCTGTCCCTGCGACCATTGCGGTGATGGATGGTGTGCTTCACATCGGGTTAGAGCCTGAAACTCTCCGCTCGCTGGGGCAAGCATCTGACGTGGCCAAGCTCTCTCGCGCGGACATGGCGGCCTGTATCGCCTCTGGTGGTACTGGCGCGACAACGGTGGCAGCGACGATGATCGGCGCTCACCTTGCAGGCATTTCCGTTTTCGCAACGGGCGGCATCGGCGGGGTTCACAAGGGTGCCGAAACTACCTTCGATATCTCTGCTGATCTTCACGAACTCGCCCAGACGCCGGTGACGGTTGTTGCGGCTGGCGCGAAGGCCATTCTCGATCTGGAAAAAACGTTCGAGGTGCTTGAAACCCTCGGGGTTCCTGTCATTGCATTTGGTCAAGACGTGCTGCCGGCGTTTTGGTCGGCGACGTCGGATCTGCCAGCGCCGCTACGCATGGATACCGCTGACGCCATCGCAAAAGCGCAGATCATGCGCGGGGCGATGGGCCTCAAAGGCGGTCAGCTTGTCTGCAATCCGATCCCGGCTGATGCCGAAATCCCGGCGGCCGAACTGGCGCCTGTGATAACCCAAGCCCTGCAAGAAGCAGAAGAACAAGGCGTTGCGGCAAAAGCGGTAACTCCTTTTCTGCTGGGGCGTATCTTTGAACTGACCGCAGGCAAATCCCTCACAGCCAACATTGCTCTGGTCCGCAACAATGCTCGGCTCGCAGCAAAAATTGCCAACGCAATGAAAGTCGAGGCTCTGTCGGCCTAACGTACTTGTGGTGCTCGAACCCACCGCTTACATCTTCGCGGAACGACGGGGGAATAGATGCAGCCGGATCCACGGATGACAGACAATCGGACGACGCGTAGGCCCGGTCTGCTGGCCCGATTGCGTGGCAATTTTCTGGCTGGTGTCATCATTATCGCGCCAATTGGCTTGACGCTTTACCTGATCTGGACAGTCGTGGGATGGATCGACGGATGGGTCTGGCCCTTTGTGCCGAACGCCTACCATCCAGAGGCGCTTGTCAATCGCTTCATGGGCAATCCAGACCCCCCGATCAACGTGAACGTTCGTGGATTGGGCGTTGTTATCTTTCTTATTTTTACGGTTCTGGTCGGGTGGATCGGCAAGGGGATTATGGGGCGGTCCCTGATCCGCTGGGGCGAAGGCCTGGTGGAGCGGATGCCCGTGGTGCGTTCAATTTACAACGGTGTGAAGCAAATTGCGGAAACGGTTTTTTCGCAGCGCGACACGTCTTTCGACAAAGCCTGTCTCGTAGAATATCCGCGCCGTGGTATCTGGGCTGTGGCGTTCATTTCTATCAACGCCAAGGGCGAAGTGTTTGAGAAACTCTCGGATGGTCGCGAATTCGCGACCGTCTTCCTGCCGACCACGCCGAACCCGACTTCGGGTTTCCTGCTGTTTTTGCCGCGCGAAGATATCAAAATTCTCGACATGTCGGTCGAGGATGCGGCCAAGCTCGTGATTTCGGCCGGCCTCGTCTATCCGAATACCGCAGATCCAACGCAGCCTCCTGAATGATTTTTACCGCAGCAACAACAGGTTTTGCGACGGCCTTCGCGCTCATTCTCGCGATCGGTGCGCAGAATGCTTTTGTGTTGCGACAGGGTCTGCTTAAAGCACATGTCTTTCCGCTCGCGCTGTTTTGCGCGCTTTCCGACGCCGTACTGATCGTCGCAGGCGTCTGGGGCTTCGGTGCATTGGTAGAGCGTTTTCCGCTTTTCCCAACGCTGATGGCTTATGCTGGTGCGGCCTTCCTGATCTGCTACGGCGCAAGCCGTTTGCTCGCGGCGTTCAAGGGTTCCTACGAGATGCAGTTGGCAGGCGAAAGCGGGTCATTGCGTCAGACTATCGCGACTGCTGCGGCCTTCACTTGGTTGAACCCACATGTCTACCTCGACACGCTGGGTCTGATCGGTGCAGTGTCGACACAGTATTTGGGTGCTGAAAAACTCGCGTTCGGGGTTGGCGCGGTAACGTCGTCCTTCGTGTTCTTCTTTGGTCTTGCCTATGGCGCAAGACTTCTGGCGCCAATTATGCAATCCGCGCGCGCCTGGCAGATATTGGATGTGCTCATCGCCATCGTCATGTTCGCTTTAGCCTATAAGCTTTTGATTAGCTGAACATATCTTCAAGATCGACAGTACTCTTCTCGTTTAGGTCGGCCTTGTGCGCTTTCAAAAATGCCTCCGCAGCGTCCGATCCTGCTTCTTTGAGCCGTGCAAGAACCACGGGTGTCGGAATCGTCTTCGTGGCGACATTCAGTTCATTCATTAAAGCGTCGTCGCGGATCATGTGAACTAACACATTCTTCATGCTGTCTTCGGGAACTTTGCCGGTGGAGATAAGCCGCTTCACGAAATTGATCGCGCGCAGTTCCCGTAGCAAGGAAGAGTTGAAACTGATCTCGTTCACGCGGTTCTGGATCGCCTGACTGTCCGTTGGTAGCGCCTCCCGGTGCAGCGGATTGATGTTGATGACAAGAATGTCGTCGGGCAAATGCGGCTCAAACAAGGGAAAAAGCGCCGGATTCCCAGTGTAGCCTCCATCCCAGAAGGCTTCCATCTTGCCCGATGCGGGATCCACAAATTCGACCGCCTGAAAAAGACTCGGAAGGCAGGCTGAGGCCATCAGGCTCTCGGGCGAGACCTCTTCGCCGGTGAAAACACGAATTTTCCCGGATCGGACATTCGTCGCACAGATGTTCAACTGGGGCCCTCCGGGACTGCAGACATGATCAAAGCGCATATTCTTGACGATCCGCGCCAACGGGTTCTGCATTGCCGGTCCGTAGACATACGGTGACAGCAGACGCGTCGTCATATCGAAAGCCTGGTAAAGCGGTGAATACTCTATCGCCCTGGCCACAGCATGCGTGCTGCCCGCGAAACCGGAAATCCAGGCCTGCCACCGTTCATCGGTGATTGCGCCCACCTGTTCCCAGAACCATTTCAGATTGTCGCGCGCGCCGTCCCTGCCATTTTTAACAAGCCCGGCCTTCAACGCCGCACCATTCAATGCGCCAGCGGACGTTGCGGAGATGGCGGCAATCTCAATATCCTCGTCCTGCAGAATCCGGTCGAGGACACCCCAGGTAAACGCACCATGGGCGCCACCGCCTTGCAAAGCGAGATTGATGCGTTTGACCATAGGGTTTGCCTCCGTCCTTAAAGTGCTGTCCAGCCGCCATCGACACTGATCGTTGTGCCGGTGATTTGCGCTGCCGCGTCCGAACAGAGGAAAGCTGCAGTCCCCCCCAATTGTTCCGTCGTCGCAAATTCCTTTGATGGCTGGCGTTCCAGCAGGACCTCTTTCACAACGGTCTCGCGGTCCATGCCGTATTCTTTCATCGTCTCCGGGATCTGCTTCTCAACAAGGGGTGTCAGCACATATCCGGGGCAAATTGCATTTGCCGTGATCGGTTCCTGTGCAGTTTCGAGCGCGACGACTTTCGTCATTCCAACAATCCCGTGTTTTGCAGCCACATAGGCGGATTTATAGGGAGATGCGGTCAGGCCATGGGCAGACGCGATGTTAATCACTCTGCCCCAGCCCTTCTCGCGCATTCCGGTGATGGCCGCTGCGGTGGTGTGAAAAGCGGACGACAGATTGATCGCGATAATCGCGTCCCATTTTTCGGTCGGAAATTCTTGGATACCCGCAACGTGTTGGATGCCGGCGTTGTTGATAAGGACATCACAACCGCCCGCCTCAACAATCAGACGGCGGCAGTCCTCACCCTTTGACATGTCCGCAGAGACATACTTCGCATCCACACCAAAGTTTTCGGCGATTTCAGCAGCCAGCGCGTGGTCTTCGTCTGTGTCAGTGAAAGAGTTCAGCACAACATTGGCACCGTGCTTCGCAAGCTCGCGCGCGACCCCGAGCCCGATGCCAGAGTTGGAGCCGGTGATGACGGCGGTTTTGCCTTTGAGTGACATGGTATTCTCCTGCGATATTGGTTGGAGGTAATCTACATGCTGCACATGCAAAGGGAAGCAGACAGGGTCATGTGGTCACGATCCTGCGAGACCAAAAAAAACGCCCGCACAAGGCGGGCGTAAGTCATTGAGGCAGGTTTCATACAGGCAAGAAAC
This sequence comes from Paracoccaceae bacterium, assembly GCA_020628545.1. Taxonomy (GTDB): domain Bacteria; phylum Pseudomonadota; class Alphaproteobacteria; order Rhodobacterales; family Rhodobacteraceae; genus Yoonia. The sequence continues at coordinate 48,181 of JAHDEX010000020.1, forward strand.
CTATCGAGCAGTGACCCCTTTATAAGCAATGACTTGCGGATGGCCAAGCTAAAAGTTTGAAACTGTTGGGAAGCCTGTTTACGCTCGGGTCCAACGCACATTGGGACCCGGGGGATTGTTACCAAAATGAGATCACAGTGTTTCACGGCTACGCGCCGATTCGTCACAGCCATTGGGATGATTCTCGGTGCCCAGGCTGCCGTTGCAGAACCGATGCACGGCATCGCTATGTACGGAGACCCTGCCCTGCCACCAGATTTCGTATCCCTGCCATATGCAAACCCTGATGCGCCCACTGGCGGGTCCCTCGTGACAGCGAACGTCGGGAGCTTCGACAGCCTCAATCCCTACATCCTGAAAGGGTCTGTTCACTGGCAGATGAGATACCTCATCGGAGAGAGTCTGATGGGCCGCTCTTTGGATGAACCTTTCTCTCTATATGGCGTTCTGGCCGAAACAATTGAGACGGGGCCGAATCGCGAATGGGTCGAATTTGTGCTGCGGCCAGAGGCGGCCTTCTCTGACGGAAGCCCGGTGACGGTCGAAGATGTCATCTGGTCATTTGAGACCTTGGGAACGGTCGGACACCCGCGCTATCATGGTGTCTATGGCAAGATCGCGAGCATCGAGGAAACGGCAGAGCGGACGGTGCGCTTCACCTTTAGCGAGGAAGACCGCGAGTTGGCGCTGCTGGTTGGAATGCGTCCCATCCTCAAGAAAGCCCAATGGGAGGATCTGGACTTTGCGGAAAGCGGCGTTGATGTGATCCCCATCACCTCCAGCCCCTACGTGATCGACGACTTTGAGGCGGGGCGGTTCATCTCGCTAAAGCGAAACCCTGACTACTGGGGCAACGGCGTCGTCCCGTTTCGCAACGGGACCCACGTTATCGATGAGCTCCGGCTGGAATTCTTTGGTGATGAAACTGCTGCCTTTGAGGCCTTCAAGGTGGGCGAGGTGAACACCGCCCGCGAATTCAACGTCAACCGGTGGGATCAACAGTACAACTTTCCTGCTGTTCAGGACGGCGACGTGGTGAAATCCGTTCTGCCACACGAGCGCCCTTCAGGCATGACGGGATTTGTGATGAACACACGGCGTGATGTTTTTGCTGATTGGCGGGTGCGGGACGCGATGCTGCACGCCTTCAACTTTGAGTTCGTGAATGAGGCGATGACGGGGTCTGCACAGCCGCGCATCACATCATTCTGGTCAAATTCTCCGCTGAGCATGGATGATGGACCTGCGACCGGCCGGGTTGCTGAGTTTCTAGAGCCTTTCGCTGCAGACCTCATCCCCGGCACAATCGAAGGCTATTCCCTGCCCGTTTCTGATGGTTCCGAACGCAATCGCGCAAACATCGCTGCAGCCCTCGAACAGTTTGAGGCTGCAGGCTGGACCGTCCAGGACGGCGTGATGAAGAACGCCGATGGTGAAGAGTTCACCTTTGAGATTTTGCTGCAGGTTGGCGCGTCAGAACCGCAAGCGATGATTGACATGTACGTTGAGTCCCTCGCCCGGCTTGGCATCACCCCAAGCATCCGCACCGCAGACTCAGCGCAGTTCAAGGAAGCGACTGACGCCTATGAATTTGACATGACATACTATCGGCGCGCCGTGTCGCTCTCACCAGGCAATGAGCAGTATCTCAACTTCGGCATGGACAGCGTGGATACGGTGGGTGGACGCAACCTCATGGGCGTCGCAAATCCGGCGATTGACGCGATGATCGAGAAGCTTTTGACGTCTGAAAGTCAGGATGACTTCCGCGCCGCGGTGAAGGCCCTCGATCGCACATTGACGGCGGGCCGTTACGTGATCCCGATCTACCAGTGGAACATCAGTCGTGTTGCCCACGTTAAGGAGCTGAACTACCCCGATTACCTGCCAATCTTTGGTGACTGGCCCGGCTGGCAGCCAGATGTCTGGTGGTACGAAGAATGAGAGCAGTTGAAGATAAGAAGGTAACTCCATGAAAAAGTTTGCGATTGCGGCCATTCTTATGGTCGCTTTAAGCGCTTGCAGTGTCGCAAGGACTGCTGGCAGCGCAGCTGTCACAACCGGTCAGGTGGCACTTGGGGCAGCTGATCTGGTGCTTTAGCGCGCTGTCACAAAACCGAAACATACTGCGATTACGGCAGGCGCATGAATATCCTCGTCCTCTGCACGGGCAATTCGGCACGGTCGATCCTGTTGGAAAGCCTTCTAACCCATCGTTCTAACGGTCGGATCACGGCGTTCTCGGCGGGCTCCAAACCAAGCGGCAAGGTGCATCCCCAATCGCTTGTGCTGCTTGCCCGTGAAGGTTTCCCAACAGATGGTCTGAGCTCGCAGAGTTGGGATGTCTATGCAGAACCGGGCGCGCCGGTGATGGACGCTGTCATCACCGTTTGTGGGTCCGCTGCCGGTGAAGAATGCCCAATCTGGCCCGGCGCACCGGTCCGCGCCCATTGGGGCGTCGAAGACCCGGCCGCTGCGTTAGAAGCCTACTGGGAGGAAGCGTTCAACCTCGCTTACATGCGCCTTTCAAATCGCGCCGCTGCGTTGCTGGATCAGCCGATTGAGGATATGACCCCAACCGACCTTCAAAAGACCCTGAATGAGATCGGCGCGCAGTTCTAATGCAGAAGTTATTGGCCGAAGGACTGGGAACCGCGATGCTGCTGATCGGTGTGGTCGGTTCCGGCATCATGGCAGAAACGCTCACTGACGATATTGCGCTGGCGTTGCTGGCAAACGCCATTGCCACTGGTTGCATGCTCTATCTGCTGATCACGGTGCTCGGCCCGATCTCTGGCGCGCATTTTAATCCGGCGGTGACGTTGGCGTTTTGGATGCGTCAGGAAATCGACACATCTACCGCATGCAAATACGTCGCCGTGCAGATTATCTGCGGGATCATAGGTGTTTGGTTCACGCACTTCATGTTTGCGGATGAGATATTTCAATTCTCGCAAAAGGCGCGAACAGGCACCGCGCAATGGGGATCGGAGGTCTTTGCGACGTTCGGTCTGCTTTTTGTGATCTTCGGTGGTTTGCGGTCGCGGCCAGAGGCGGTGCCGACGCTCGTGGCGCTCTATATCACAGGTGCATATTGGTACACGGCCTCGACAAGTTTCGCGAACCCCGCGGTCACCATCGCGCGGGCTTTCACGGACACTTTCGCCGGGATCGATCCTTCGCACGTCGTGATGTTCATCGTCGCGCAGATCATTGGCGTCGGGATTGCGAGCGTGATCTTCCCAACGCTTTTCGCCAATGACCGTGCGTGATCCTAAGCCTCAGTCAGCGACGTAACCCACAAGATCGTCGCATCCTCGGCAGAGGTTGAAACAACGTTGTGCCCCATCGCAGCGTCGTAATAGGCGCTATCACCTCGTTTCAGTTCAACAGGCTCGTAAAACTCTGTGTAGAGCCTGATTGTGCCCGTCAGCACGTACAGAAACTCTTCCCCATCGTGACGGATCCAGCCATCAAAATCGTCCATTGATCGGGCCCGGATACGCGCGCGGTAAGGCAACATGGCTTTCTGGGTCAGGGTCTCGCCCAGCAAGTCATGTTCGTACGTTGTCGTGACCTTATGCGTCCCTGCCCCATCCCTTGTGACGGCCATGCGCCCATTCACCTGGCCCTTTGACGGAGGGGTGAAAAGTTGCGGGACGGAAATCTCCAACCCTGTCGCAAGCTTCTTCAGCGCCTCATAGGTCGGCGACATCTGCCCGTTTTCGATCTTTGACAGGGTCGATCGGGCCAGCCCCGCCTGATTGGCGGCCTGCTCCAGCGTCCAATTCCGCGCCTTGCGCAGGTCGCGCACACGCGCGCCCAGATCAAGCGGCTCTGCCAGCTCTTCAGCTCCGTTTTCGCGCGCGACGCGGATGATTTCGGTTGGATCGGCTTTCGTCATGGGTTGGACATACTGCGAGTGCCCCATCCCTTGCAACAGAGACTGCATCTCGCTAGCTCGGGCCCATGTCTCAACATCCGTCCATCGCAGCTATTGGCGCGCCTCCAGCACAGTTTAACCTGGCGGCCTATGTCATTGCGAAAGCCGACGAAACGCCTGACAAAACGGCGCTTGTACTGGGTGATGGCCAAAGCTGGACCTATCGTGCATTGCGTGTCGCGGTTGAGAATGTCGCAGCAGGGCTTTTGCAGCGTGGAATCCAACCTGACGATCGCATCCTGATGCGATTGGGAAACAAGCCGGATTTCCCGTTTGTTTTTCTTGGCGCGATTTATGCGGGAATCATTCCAATCCCGACATCTGCGATGCTGACCAGACCAGAAGTGACCAAGATCGTCACAGAGACTTCACCGGTGGCTATCATTGGACGTCCTGACACCGTTCATTGCGATCTAACCATTGCAGTCGTGTCGCCCACAGAATTGCAAGCCACGGGGCAAGTGGAACCGGTCTTCGGAGATCCAGAGCGGCCTGCTTACATTGTGTATACGTCAGGCACCTCTGGCACACCGCGGGCGGTGGTTCACGCGCATCGCGCGATCTGGGCGCGGCGCATGATGTGGGATGGGTGGTATGGTCTGAACCCAACCGATGTCGTGCTACATGCAGGTGCGTTCAACTGGACCTATACGCTGGGCACAGGGCTGCTTGACCCTTGGGCATGCGGTGCGACCGCAGTCATCCCAGAGGATGGCACCCAGGCCGACATGCTCCCCGAACTTCTCTGCAAGCACAGGGCAACGATTTTTGCCGCAGCCCCCGGCATATTCCGGCGCATGCTCAGATCCGACATGCCGGCCCTACCTAATCTGAGGCACGGGCTGTCTGCCGGGGAAAAGCTGCCACGTGTCATTGCTGAAGCATGGCAACAGAAGACGGGCACGCCTGTGTTTGAAGCCTACGGCATGTCTGAATGTTCCACTTTCATCTCGTCCCGTCCCGGGCGGCGTTCCGATGGTCTTGGCTGGCCGCAACCCGGGCGCGATGTGGCGCTTATTGGATCAAACGGTCCTGTGGCATCGGGCGAGCGCGGACAGATCGCCATCCACAAAGACGATCCGGGCCTCATGCTGGGCTACCTCAACGCCCCGGTTGAGACATCCTTGCGATTTCAGGGTGACTGGTTTCTGACAGGAGATATCGGCCACATCGGCGCTGATGGTGCGATCCACTACGATGGGCGCGTTGACGACATGATGAATGCGGGCGGCTACCGCGTCAGCCCGATTGAGGTGGAATCCGTCCTTGCGACACATCCCACAATTTCAGAGTGTGCCGCTTGCGAAGTTGCGGTCTCTGCGGACACACACATTATCGTGGCCTTTTATGTCGCGGCAAACGTGTTAGATGAGGCAAAGCTGGCTGCACACTGCGCCGCGTCTTTGGCGGCGTATAAGGTCCCACGGGCTTTTGTGCGGATCGAAAAACTGCCTCGCGGCGCGAACAACAAGATCCTCCGCAAAGTGCTGCGTGATGATTGGGAGACGACACATGGTCAAACTTGATATCATTTCCGATCCAATTTGCCCGTGGTGCTACATTGGCAAAGCCAACCTCGACAAAGCATTGGAAGCGGTACCGGACCACCCGTTTGCGATGGAGTGGCATCCGTTCCAACTCAACCCGGATATGCCCGCAGGTGGCATGGACCGCCGCGCGTATCTGGAGACAAAATTCGGTGGCAAGGAGGGGGCCCTCCGCGCGTATGCCCCTGTGGTCGAATACGCTGAGAAAGCTGGTTTGACGATCAATCTTGATGCGATGAAAGTCACACCCAACACCATCGATGCACACCGGCTGATCCACTGGGCCGGGATTGAACAGCGTCAGACGCTTGTCGTCGATCTGCTTTTTAAAGCCTACTTCGTCGATGGCCGCGATATCGGCGATCATGAGGTTCTCTCTGACATCGCCGACACTGCTGAAATGGATGCGGCAGTGGTGTCCAAGCTTCTCGCCTCCGACAACGACGTGGACGATATCCGCCAGCGGGATGCGCATTCTCGTCAGATGGGGGTCAATTCTGTGCCCACGTTCATCGTCGCGCAAAGCCACGCGGTTCCGGGTGCCCAACCACCTGAAGTGTGGGCGAATGTGATCAAGGACATCCAAGCGCAGTTGGACGCTGCTGAGTGAACCAGCAAAATCGCCTTAGCCAAGGCGAATTCATTGCAATTATGGGGATGGTGATGGCCGTAGTGGCCTTCTCCATTGATGCAATGCTTCCCGGCCTACCAGAGATCGCTGCCGAACTGACGCCGGACGCGCCCAACCGCGCGCAGTTTATGGTCACGAGTTTCATTCTTGGCATGGGACTTGGCACTTTGATCGTCGGACCCGCCTCTGATTCTTACGGACGTAAGCCCGTTCTTCTTGCAGGCGCTATCGTGTACATAATCGCAAGTGCGTTCGCTTGGCGCGCCGACAGTCTCAACGCGATGCTGGCCGCGCGCGTGGTGATGGGGATTGGCGCATCTGCACCACGTGTTGTTGCATTGGCCATTGTGCGTGACCTTTATGCAGGCCCTTTGATGGCGCGCATGATGTCCTTCATCATTCTGGTTTTCTCCCTCATCCCTGCGCTTGCGCCGTCGTTGGGTCATATGATCATGGAGGCTTTTGGTTGGAGATCCATTTTTGTGGGCTTCGCGCTTTTCATGGTTTTTTCGGGCACGTGGCTGATGATGCGCCAGCCGGAAACATTGCGGTCTTCTGCGAGGCGCCCAATTAGCCTGCGTGCGATGGGAGCTGCGGCGGCCGAGATCTTTGGACATCACACCGCTCGCCTTTCGATCCTCGTGCAGTCATTGACGATGGGTATGCTTTTCACCGTTCTATCCGCCACTCAGCAAATATTTGACGTGACTTTCGGACAGGGCGATGTGTTTCACCTCTGGTTTGGAGGGATCGCTGTCGTGGCGGCAAGCTCTTCAATCCTGAACGCGCAAATTGTAATGCGCTTTGGCATGCGAGCGATCATCAAGGTGATGTATGCGGCACAGGTTTTCTTGTCGCTGGGCCTGATTATGATCACAGCGCTGGATCTGCCGTATGCGATCAGTTTTGGTGCCTTTGTTTTCTGGGTCACATGCAATTTCTTCCAGGCAGGCATGACGCTTGGCAATCTGAACGCTTTGGCCATGGAAGAGATGGGTCATATCGCAGGCTTTGCCGCGTCGATCATAATGTCGATCTCAACCGTGGGGGCGGTGCTGCTCGCCGCACCCATCGCCATCCTGTTCGATGGCACAGCAATGCCGATGGCGATTGGCGTGATGTTGATGGCGGCCGCAGCCTTTGCGTTGACAACGATGATCCGCAGGCCGAGCGACGCCAACGACTGATCACTTAGCGGGGGCTTTGTCCTTCTTCGCCTTCGCTAACTTCTGCGCCAGGTCCCGTGCGATATTGAAGCTGCCCTGGATCTTGTCGCGTTCGCGCGCCCAATCGCGCCGCAGGACGATCTTGTTGTCCTTCACCTTCGCCAGCCCACGCTCATCGTGAATGAACTCGACCAGTCCCTCAGGGGATGCGAACTTATCGTTGTGGAACTGGATCGTGGCCCCCTTCGGACCCGCGTCGAGTTTTGCAATGCCGGCACGTTTGCACATGGCCTTGATCCTGACGACCAGCATCAGCGTGTTTACCTCTTTCGGCAACTTGCCGAAGCGGTCGATCAATTCAGCGGCGAAGCCTTCAAGCTCAACTTTGCTGCTCAGCTCTGACAGGCGGCGATACAAGCCAAGTCGCACATCCAGGTCCGGCACATAGTCTTCGGGGATCAAGACCGGTACGCCGAGGTTGATCTGTGGCGACCATTCGCCATCGTCAGTCAGCCCTTCAGCAGCCCCAGACTTGATTGCGGCGATCTGGTCTTCGAGCATCTGTTGGTAAAGCTCATAACCCACCTCCTTCATCTGCCCGGACTGTTCCTCGCCAAGAAGGTTTCCTGCTCCGCGGATATCGAGGTCCTGCGACGCGAGCGCGAACCCGGCCCCTAGACTATCAAGCGATCCTAACACACGCAGTCGTTTCTGCCCGGTATCGGTCAGCTTCTGGCGAGGTTTTGTCGTGAGGTATGCGTATGCGCGTGTCTTGGAGCGACCTACCCGTCCGCGAATTTGATAAAGCTGGCTCAAACCAAACATATCAGCGCGCCAAACGATCATTGTGTTCGCTGTCGGAATGTCGAGGCCACTTTCGACGATTGTCGTGGCGAGCAACACATCGAATTTGCCGTCGTAGAAGGCATTCATGCGGTCGTCCAACTCGCCCGCGGCCATCTGACCTGTGGCGGTGACGTAAGTGACCTCTGGCACCTCGCGCTTCAGCCAGTCTTCCATCTCCGCCATGTCCGAAATCCGCGGCACGACGATGAAGCTTTGACCACCGCGATAATGCTCTCGCAGCAGCGCTTCACGGATGGTGATTGTGTCGAATTCGCTGACGTATGTCCGTATGGCAAGGCGATCAATCGGTGGTGTGCCAATGATGCTGAGGTCGCGTACGCCAGAGAGTGACAATTGCAGCGTCCGCGGGATCGGTGTCGCTGTGAGGGTCAGTACATGCACATCTGTGCGCAGCTGTTTCAGCCGCTCTTTGTGCTGTACGCCGAATTTTTGTTCCTCGTCGATCACCAATAGGCCGAGGTTCTTAAACTTGATGCCCTTGGCCAGTAGCGCATGTGTGCCCACAACAATATCAACCGAACCATCGGTCAGACCCGTCCGAGTTTTGGCCGCATCTCCGGCAGACACAAAGCGTGACAATGGGCGCACGTTGACTGGAAAGCCGCGGAATCTTTCGGCAAAGCTCTGGTAGTGCTGACGCGCAAGCAATGTGGTTGGCGCAATGATCGCGACTTGAACACCGCTCAGGGCTGCCACAAATGCCGCGCGGATCGCGACCTCGGTTTTGCCAAAACCAACGTCGCCACAAATCAGGCGGTCCATTGGGCGACCGGCAGCAATGTCGTCCAGGACATCCTCAATCGCGGCCAATTGATCATCGGTCTCCTCATAGGGAAACCGCGCGAGGAACTGGTCCCAGAGCCCATCGGGCGGGTCGAGGGACGGCGCTGTCCGCAACGCCCTTTCAGCCGCCACCCGGATGAGCCTTTCCGCAATCTGGCGGATGCGTTCTTTCAGCCGCGCTTTCTTTGCCTGCCACGCGCCGCCGCCGAGCCGGTCAAGCAAGCCTTCTTCGTGCCCGTACTTTGAGAGAAGCTCAATGTTTTCAACAGGAAGGTAGAGTTTCGCCTGTTCGGCGTATTCCAGCAGCAGGCATTCATGCGCCGCACCCAGCGCGGTGACAACTTCCATACCCTGAAAGCGTCCAACCCCATGATCCACATGCACCACCAGATCGCCCGGCGAAAGGCTATTCGCTTCTGACAAGAAGTTCTCTGCCCGCCGCTTGCGCTTCGTTCGCCGGATCAGTCGGTCGCCAAGGACATCCTGTTCGGAAATCACCGTGAATTCTGGCGTGACGAACCCGTGGTCCAAGGGCCAGACCGTGAGGTGGACTCCCGATTTATCCAATTCTGCAAAGGTCGAGACCGGACGCGCCCCTGCGATACCTTCGTCCGCGATCAAGCCCGACAAGCGTTCACGCGCGCCTTCGGAATAGCTGGCGATGACAACCGGTCCATGATCTATCCGATCACGGATATGCACTGCCAGAGCGGTAAAGAGGTTCGTACTTTCCGACTGTCGTTCCGGTGCAAAATTGCGCCCGATCCGGCCGCCCGCGTCGATCACACCCATCCCAGTGGCTTGCGGAAGCGCCGCAAACTGAATGCGACGCACGCCTTCTGTGGCAGCATCCCATGCCTGATCGTTCAAATAAAGCAGCGAAGGCGGCGCAGGCTTATAGACCGTATCGAGCCGCCCTTTCTGGGACAGCGCGTGCATGCGCGCCTCGTACTGATCGACAATCGAATCCCATCGTGCAAGCCGTGCGGGCTGCAATTGATCATCCATCGAGATCGTCGCACTGCCGGTGTAGTCAAACAGCGTTTCAAGCTTTTCTTGAAAGAAACCCAACCAATGCTCGATGCCCGCGTGCTTGCGGCCCGCGCTGACAGCTTCATAAAGCGGGTCATCCGTACCGGCGGCGCCAAACTCAATACGGTAGTTCTGACGGAACCGGGTGATTGCGGCCTCATCCAGAATGACCTCTGAGACCGGTGCGAGATCAATCTCTGTCAGTTTTTCGGTTGTGCGTTGCGTGGCCGGATCAAATCGCCGCGCGCCATCGAGAACGTCGCCAAAAAGATCAAGCCGCACCGGCCCGCTTTGCCCCGGGGGATAGATGTCGATGATGCCGCCGCGTACCGCATAGTCACCCGGTTCCATGACTGTCGGACTTTGGGTGAATCCCATGCGCACGAGGAAAGACCGAAGTGCCTCTTCATCGATACGGTGATCTACCTTCGCAGAGAACGCTGCTTCTTTCAGAAGCGCGCGGGGCGGCACCCGTTGTGTCGCTGCGTTGAGCGTGGTGAGAAGGACATACCGCGTGGGCATCCCGTGCACGAGCGCTGCCAAGGTCGCCATACGCGCGGCCGAGATGTCCGCGTTTGGAGACACGCGATCATAAGGCAAACAATCCCAAGCTGGAAATGTGAAGACAGGCATATCCGGTGCAAAGAAACGCAATGCGGCTTGCATCGCGGCAAGACGTTTGTCGTCTCGGGCAATATGCACAACCGGCCCTTCGCTTTTTGCGATCTCTTGCAGGATCAGCTGGGCATCAAAGCCTTCCGGGGCACCGGAAATGGTCAGGGCGGTTTGGGGGGCTTGCGACATGGCCCTCACCTACCCCGCGACGCGGGGGTGTCAATGGTGCGACCGCACAACCGGCTAAAACGGTGGGACCGTCAGGTCCTGGCGCAGCAATTCAAGATTTTGCAGCATGCCATAGAGCGCGGTGAAGAAGATCGACACCATGCCGACGCCTTGGGTCCACAGGCGGTGTGTCGCAAGCATACGATAGAGCATCTCAACGTCCTCTGCCCGCTCTTTGATCCGTTTCGCGGAATAGATGGACAGTGCCCCAACCACACAAATTGGGATCACCATGAACGTCAACGCCTGTGCGAATTCGACGTCATAATAAAAGCCAAGGATCAAAAGTGAGGAGACGACAAATGACGAGAGCCCAATCAACCAAGATGCAGCCGTGTCGAGAATCGCAAGAAGCCTGTTCACGTTCACCCGCGTGATATCAACAAGGTCCTGTTCCGCCTCACCACCCTTGCGCCGCGCACGGCTGATAAGATCGTAAGGCACACCCAAGACCCAATGGCTCAGTGACGACCATAGAACAGCTAACGCGATCCAGTACCAGAGGCTGGAAAACGAGCGCAGGTTGATGACACCAATAATGGCTTCTGACCAGTCCACGGGTGGCAGCCTCATGTGAGCAGACAATTCTGGCGGACCGTAGCGATGCCATTCGTGGATGCCCAGCCTTGTGAACCACATTGTTCCATGTAACCAATGACCTGTGACCAGAAAGGCCCGCTCATGACACCGACCGTTCCTCCCTTCCCCGCTGCGCGCCTGCGGCGCATGCGCAAAAGCCCGGCGCTGCGCGCGATGATGCGTGAGAATACGCTGACCGTTGATGATCTCATCTGGCCGGTGTTTGTCATGGCGGGCCAAGACGATGAGACTCCCGTGGCCTCAATGCCGGGTGTCGTGCGGCGGACCGTGGACAGGGTGGCAAAGGCCGCAAAAGAGGCACAGGATCTCGGCATCCCGGCCATCTGCATTTTTCCTTACACCGGCATGGAGAGTCGCACAGAAGACTGCGCAGAAGCCTGGTCGCCTGACAACCTGACCAATCAAGCGATCCGTGCGATCAAAGACGTCGCACCTGAGATTGCAGTGATGACCGACATCGCGCTCGACCCCTACAATATCAACGGCCACGACGGTTTTGTCGAAGACGGTATCATCGTGAATGATCGCACCGTCGAGGCACTTGTCAAAATGGCGCTCGCGCAGGCAGAGGCCGGGGCCGATATTCTCGGGCCGTCTGACATGATGGATGGCCGCATTGGTGCGATCCGCACGGCGCTGGAAGCCGACGGCCACCGTGACGTGACGATCCTCAGCTATACCGCGAAATACGCCTCTGCCTTTTACGGACCGTTCCGGGACGCGGTTGGCGCGGCTTCCGCGCTGAAAGGTGACAAGAACACCTATCAGATGAACCCCGGCAATTCGGACGAAGCATTGCGCCTTGTGCAACGCGATCTCAACGAAGGTGCCGACATGGTCATGGTCAAGCCGGGGATGCCATACCTCGATATCTGTCGCCGCGTGAAGGATCAGTTCGGCGTGCCGACCTTCGCCTATCAGGTCTCTGGGGAATACGCGATGATCCAGGCCGCGGTCGCGAATGGCTGGCTTGATGGCGACAAGGTTATGATGGAAGCGCTGCTTGGTTTTAAACGAGCAGGATGTGACGGTGTGCTCACGTATTTTGCCCCCGCCGCGGCCCGCCTGATGCAGGAATAGGCGCCCCTCCTTCTTCTTGCTGAAAACACCTCCCCGCCGGAGGCGTCCTGCACTCTCGTATTTCTCCACGCGTCGGGACTCAAACCATGATAGCCCGTTTTCGCGCAGCAGTAGTTTGTCGCGTGACTTCCCCCACAACATCTGCTTATTATCCGCGATAAGGGCCGAAAAACGGTCCATCAAAAAATATAGGCGAGCAGATGAGCATTATTTCCAGACGGCAATTTGCCCTCGGGGCAGTGGCAGGGACGACGTTGGCGGCATGTGGCAACGGTGTCGGTGGACCGGGCGCGGCAACAATTGACGCGCGCGTGGACAGCACTTTGGCATTCATGCGCCAAACCTATCCCGGCACCCGCGATCTTGAGGCCCGTGCAGCTGGCATGCTGGTGATGCCGCTGATCACAGAAGTCGGGTTGGGTGTCGGTGGGTCTTTTGGACGCGGCGCGCTGCGTGTGGGTCCGTCTACCGTTGACTACTATTCGTCCGCGTCCGGTTCAGCGGGACTACAGATTGGCGCCCAACAATTCAGTCACGTCCTATTCTTCATGACCGACGAAGCGCTGCTTGATTTCCGCCAATCGCCCGGTTGGGCCGCTGGGGCGGATTTGGAGTACGTGATCAGCGCACAGGCAGAAACGCTCCGCGCAGAGACGACAACAACCTTGTCGCCGGTGATTGCGGTGCTGTTTGGTCAAACCGGCTTGCGTGTTGGCGCGACCTTGGAAGGCACGAAGTACACACGGATCATTCCATAACGCATGGAAATGACACCGATCCTGATCCTCGCGGCCGGACAATCGCGCCGGATGCGTGGGCGCGATAAGCTGATGGAGAAGATCGGTGGCGTGGCGCAGTTGCGGCGCCATGCGGAGTTTGCGCTGCAAACCAGCCAGCCTGTTTACATAACCCTTCCGTCTTTGACGCACGCGCGTGCGGCGTGCCTAAACGGCCTCGACGTCACGGTGGTCCCGGTGCCGGACGCCGCTGAGGGGATGGGGACAAGTCTGCGCGCCGGCATCACAGCTCTTCCACCCTTTGACGCAGTGCTGATTACTTTGGCAGACCTTGTTGAGATCGATGCGGCTGACTTTCAGCGCCTGCTCGATGCCCGAGCGCGTGATCAAGAGGCGCTCATTTGGCGCGGAAGCACAGATGATGGTATCCCCGGGCATCCGGTGCTTTTTGATCAAGCCCTCCGCGCTGAGTTTGCCACCCTGTCCGGAGATGTTGGTGCATCGGCCATTCTCAAGGCACAAGCAGATCGCGTGCGGTACGTTCCGCTTCCCGGGCATCACGCCATCTGTGATCTTGATACGCCGGAAGACTGGGCCGCGTGGCGGAAAGCGCATGAATAAGACGAAACAGGGGGCACCCCCGTACCCCCTGTTCCGGATCTGACGTGCAGGGTCAGATCTTGCAACCTCGCGGTTGCATCCTAGTCCAGCAGCAATTGCGCTTCGTGCTTTTTCAAGGACTTGCGTGCTGACTGGTACCCTTCGAGACCGTCTTTCGTGGCCAGTTCCGGGAAGAGATCGAAGATCTCATTGCGCTGGCTGTTGCCGATTCCCTTGAGGGAATAATCACCCGGCTGGAAGCTTTCGCTCCATGCGCCGTTTGACAGGACAACCTCATGCCGTTCGAACATGAAATGGATGTAGGTTGTCGCCATCACATCCACGGCATGGATGCCGGATGCGCCCGCCATGTGCTTTGCAGCCGCCAGAACTTCGGTCTCTTCGAAGTAAAGTTGCGTTTTGTCGCTTGCGACCAGCATCCGGTGGTTTGGGCTGACCATCATATCACGCTCGGGCAGCCCCTGCCCAAGTGATCCGCGTTTGATCAGGATCGGCGTCAGATGCGGGTTCTTGACCAGCTGCTGACCCGTGATCCGCTTGTGACCCACCCAGGCAATCTCCTGAATGCCGTTGTCGCGCGTGATAATGCGGTCGCCTTCTTTCAAATCCTCGACCGGACGCTCACCTCGCGGAGTGGCGATCATCGTGCCGGGCGTGAAGCAGGGGATCACGTTCTCAATCTCAGAGAACGTCATGGTAGAACCATCGTTGAAAAAGACAGTCCCGGCTTCCGGATCGTTCTGAACGAATTCGACGCGTATGACGTTGGAGTCGGTAAGATCGAGCACATCAACATCAGTGCCATCTTCATCTTCGCCACCGACAACCACGTCGCCTGCGTTTCCGCCGATGAACAGATCAGACCCGGTGCCC
>JAHDEX010000021.1:0-22046 GCA_020628545.1 Paracoccaceae bacterium
AGGAAGTTGAAGATGTACTCGGAGTCGTAGGTCGGAACACCCCAGCCCAGCATGTAGAAGTCTGTTGCACCGTCCGTGATCTTCGGGAAGTGCTGCGCCTTCGGAATTGCGTCGAGGTTCACCGTGACACCGATCTGTCCCAGCATACCAACGGCCGCCTGGCAGATCGCCTCATCGTTGATATAGCGGTCATTCGGGCAGTCGAGGCGGATGGAGAAGCCATCTTCATAGCCTGCTTCGGCCATGAGCGCCTTGGCAGCTTCGACATCAGTGGATGACTCAGCATCCATCTCAGCCGTCCAACCGTTCACGAATGGCGGTGCGATCATGCCTGCTGGCTCTGACTGGCCGCGCATCACGACCTGTTGGATCGCATCGCGGTTGATCGCCATCGACATCGCCTGACGCACACGCACGTCGGCGAGAGGGTTTTTGCCGTCAACGTTATCAGCTTCGATATCATCGGCGCCTTGGTTCATACCAAAGAAGATCACCCGGTTCTGAGGCGCGGTTTTCACGACAAGACCTTCGGCCTCTGCAACACGCTCCAAATCCTGCACGGGCATATCCTGCAAGAAGTTCACTTCACCGGACAGCAAAGCAGCCACGCGCGTCGCGTTGTTTTGGATCGGTGTGTAGATGATGTCGGTGATCGCCATCGGGAACTGGTCTTTGCCCCAGTAATCCTCGTTGATGGTCAAAACGGTCTTCACGTCCTGCTCACGGCTAACAAGTTTGTATGGCCCGGTGCCGTTCACATTGGTGGTCGCGTAAGTGATCTCACCGCCTTCGAAGTCCTGTACCTGAACCGTGTCGTTTGCTTCGGCCCAGCCCTTATCGATGATGAAAAGGTCTGTGACGTTCGCTGGCAGGATCGGGTTTGGTCCGTCAGTGACCATCTCAACTGTGTAGTCGTCAACAGCGCGAACTTCGACGATCGAACCGATCAGTTCTTTCATATCAGAGTTTGGCTGCTTGGCACGCTCAAAGCTGAACACAACGTCTTCGGCAGTGAAGTCCGCACCATCGTGGAATTTGACACCCTGCCGCAGATTAAAGACCCAGACGTTCGGATCATCAGCGCTTGGCGCCCAGTCGGTTGCCAATGCGGCTTCGAATGCACCAGACGTGTCACGAATGATCAGTGGTTCCATCATTTGGTGACGCAGCGTGTGGGTTGGCCCCTCGTTCTGCGCATGCGGATCCAGCGTCAGCGCGTCACCGGCACGTGCCCAGCGCAGCGTCTCGGCGCTTGCAGGCAGTGCCATCGCCGCAACGGCAGTGGTCAATGCGAGTTTGGCTAAGGTTTTCATGAAGTCTCCCCTTTGGTGTTTTTGTTTGACGTTACTGTTGGCCAAGTTCCCGCAAACTACAAGGCCTGTCACTGTCGGATTTTTGTCAGGACACCGCAGGACGCACTTTATATGTTTCGGGTGCGAAATGCCTGACGCAAGGTCATTTGATGGGCACCTTGGAATGCGGCACGACGCGGTTTGTGCACAACACTCCAGAGAATCTGTCGCCAGTTACTCCCCACCTTGATGCGCATGCACTAGACAGGTCGAAAAAGGGCAGATCTGCATGTCTGATACGTCAACTTTCCTACCGCCGCGGCGGATCCTGATGGTTGTTGAGAACCTGCCTGTGCCGCTCGACCGCCGCGTCTGGCTGGAAGCCACGGCGCTCATCGCGGCAGGATATGAGGTCAGCGTCATCTGCCCAATGGGTCGCGGGTGGGATGCCGCATATGAAGTCATCGACGGCGTTCACATCTATCGCCACCCCGAACCCCCGGAGGCGCACGCAGGCGCCGTGGCCTATGCAAAAGAATATTGGCACGCGATCAGAGCATGGTTTCGCCTTGCCGCGGTCGTCTGGAAAGAAAGAGGCTTTGACGTCATCCATGGATGCAATCCGCCAGATCTGATCTTTCTGTTGGCGTGGTGGTATCGCCGCAAAGGTGTGTCCTACCTTTTTGATCACCACGATGTCTGCCCAGAGCTGTTCGAGGCCAAGTTCGGCAAGCGTGGCTTACTTTATGCGGTAATGCGGATCTGGGAGCGACTGACATTTCGCACGGCAACTGTCTCTCTCGCCACCAATGAAAGCTTCAAGAAAATCGCGATCAAACGGGGCAAGATGGCGCCTGACGATGTCTTCATCGTGCGGTCCGCGCCGATGGTCGACACCTTCGTACCCGGCCCCGGTGACGTGACCTACAGGAAAGGCGCAAGAACTGTTCTCGGCTATGTTGGCGTGATCGGACAGCAAGAAGGCATGGACCTGCTCATCGCAGCGGTCGATCACTTGATTAACGTATCCGGCAAAACCGACCTCCATGTGATCGTTGTTGGATTCGGACCACACCTTGATGAGGTCATAAGTGACGTCAAATCCTGCGGATTAGAGACGTATTTCACGTTCACTGGCGCACTTTACGGCGATGACATGCTCGCCGCGCTGAACGTCATCGACATCGGTGTCGCTCCAGACCCAAAGAACGCGATGAACGACATCTCCACGATGAACAAGGTGATGGAGTACATGACGCTCGAAAAGCCGTCAGTGCAGTTTGACCTCACCGAAGGGCGTTTCTCGGCGAAGGATGCGTCACTATATGCCAGAGCGAACGATCCCGTGGATTTTGCAGCGCATATCGAGGCCTTAATCGACGATCCTGAGCGGGGCACGGCGATGGGAAAAGCTGGGCGTGCGCGAGTGTTGAATGAGCTCTCATGGGCGCATTCGGTCCCGCATTTGCTAGCGGCCTATGAAAGGCTCTACTCCAAGCGAATGTAGCTATTCTGGGATGTATTTGGGGAGTGTTGGAAGGACTTCCGACATGAAACCTTGCAGGCGCGCATCGGCATCGGACGGGTCTTCGTTCGCAAGGATCGGTGTCACCAACCGCACCATCGCCCCATCCGTTCGGCCACGGGTCAGGCTGTCGTAAACCACGGACGCTTTGGCCGCATAGTCAGACGTCATCCGCTGGCCACGTTGTTCGAACCAATAATAGACTAGTTGCTGGCTAAGACCTTTTTCGATCACCGCACGATTGACCTGAAAATTCTCATAAACAGTGTCTGGGAAGGAAACTGGCGATGTGTCGAGGGAAAAGACTTCCCACCCGCCGACGGGCAAGCACACTTCGGGAGAGTGGATGCCTGAGCCTTCCGTCTGCGACTCGTACCACGCCGCAAAGAAGTTCACCGACGTAGGTGCATTCATTGAGACATATGTCGTATTCACATAGTCGCTGGCGCCCAGCACCTCTGCTACTTCGGGGGTGAGCGGTGATGACGTTCCGGTCCAATCGCCGACCTCTTGTGGGAAATAGGCAAAGCTGTCCCGCAGCGGGATCACACGCTCTGACGTGGGTGCGGCAAGAAATGCTGTGACTGTTACGGCGGAAATTCCCAACGCGGCGACCAGCCCTTTCGCGGGTGCAATATGCAGTCCACGCGCGGCTTCCTGACCCAAGCCATCAACGTCAAAGTCGACGACCTCGCGCAAAGGTTTGGGGTCACGCGTCATGCGCTGCAACACCAATGCGGACAGAAACAAGAGACTAATGCAGGCCCCAAAGATCACCCAACCTTCAAACAGATGAAGAAAACCTTCCGCCTGACCGATCCCATATGAATTCACGAGAATGCCAACCACGCCGATCCGGAATGCGTTCATGAAGACAGTCAATGGGGCAGCAAGCGCGAACAGCACCGCCTTGTGCCAGAAGGGCCCGCGATAGAGGATCGCCATCAGATAAGAGAAGGACAGGATCGGGAAAAGATAGCGCAGCCCCGAACAGGCTTCTGCCACTTGCAGTTTATAGATCCCGAGGTCGATGATGTTGCCTTCGAGGAAGACCGGTATGTCAGCCAATTTAATGAACCACACACCAATCTCAGATGAGATTAGCTGAAGTTGGATGGTCAGCTGCCAGTATAGGAACTGCGGCAACGGCAACATGAAGATCAGGTGCAGGACCGGCGCCCAATGGCGTTTGCCGTCGTCCCAGCCCAGCAAAACCAACATCACACCACCGACCCACAGGATCAGCGCATAAGTGACGATATCAGGGATCGCGATCAGGTTGCCGGCGATACCCAGCAACAAAGCAAAACCAAGAAGACAGAACCCAGGAGTTGTTCTTTTGGGAGCGACAACCGATGCTGCAATCTTGCGTTCGCGCAGGAACAGATAGGCAGAGATCAAAGGGATCAGTGGACCGTGGCTATATTCTGGTGTGAGCCAGGCTTTGCCAAGCGATTGAAGCCCCATCCAATAGACCGGCAAAGCACACAAAATAAGGGCGCAAACCAACGCCAACCCCGGCAAATTGGCCGTGTCGCGTGGCTGAATCGCGTGGATCTGATCTGTTGCTGCCATGACTGGTTCCACCTAGGGGACAATCTAGGCAAAAGCATGACAAGTTTGATGAAAATACCCATCAATTGAAGGGCGTGGATCACTATGATTTCAACCCATAGGACCGGATTTGCACTATTTTGAGTGTTTCCCAAACCGCAACAATGGCAACAGAGATGACCGTCGTCAGAATAGCAAGCGCGACGGTCCCTTCCGGCAGCCCAGCACCGCGAACAATCAGCGACATGATCGCAGGGTGGATAAGGTAAATCCAAAGGCTCATCCGTCCGCATTGCGCGCTCAACGTCGTTCGCGGCAGCTGAAACTGCAAACAAAGCAACATCGCGCAACCCGCAATCGCGATCTCAAACAAACCGGATGTGAGGTCGAGGGCCAGTGCCGTCAGCACAAAAAGGGCCAAAATACCCTGCAATAGAGCCTTTTTGTATCCCGTTAGCGCGATCGATAGTCCCAGAAAAACGCTCGGCACTGCATAGGCCCACTGCGCGAATGGCACCGGGAGGTCATTTGCGCCAGCGATCCTAATGGCGAGCATTGCCAGACCAGCAAAGACAAACGACAGCACCATTTGAACGGGCGCATCCTGATCCCGTGACCATCGCGCGAGCGGCCAGATCACAACGCACGTCATGAAGGCAAAGGGCAAAAACCAGAGGTGTTGCGCTGTCCCCGTGATCCACATCTCGGACGAGAACTCAGACGCCCAAGGTGACCCGTTTGCGATTTCGAGGATCTTGAACCCGCCGTAAAACGAGCTTGCCACCAACCACGGAAGCAAAAGGCGCTGGGCCCGTGCCGTTGCATAGCGTGTCCAGGCGGGGGCGCGATGAAACTGCGCGCGGACGTGGATAATTTGGTGCCAGGCGTTGAAAGACAGAAGCATCAGGAAGAATGCCAGGCCACTGTACCCGATCAACCCACCCGGCGCTTTAGCGTGAAACCAGATGATGCCAACAACCGCCAGAAGGCGGGCGTAGTCGAAAGTTGCATTTGGCGTGTCTGAGTCTCGCATGGGTCCGACCTTGTTCGTGCGTGCGAACAAGCTGTCTGGCCTTGGTTACTCAACAGTTAAGCTTAAAATTTTGGTAAATTCAGCGATAATCGCGATAGACGATTAACGACTTCGTCAGGCCCAGAAAACGCTCGCTCTCCTGCACCCCGTCCGGCAGCACATGCCGCAATAGGCGGCGAGAGACGATGCGTGTGTGATCAATGCGAGAAAGCGCTTCGTCAAAGTCACACTTCTTGGCAAAGCCCACATTCATGTTGGTCTGACACCAGATCCGCGTCGGCTCTGGCAACCAATGAAAGAAGGGCACGCCGTAGTGCGGTTCAAGCGGGAACCAAAAATTTGGTGTCTGAAGGTAATAGGCCCGCCCAACGCGCGCCGTCTCTCGCGCGAGGCCGACCATATCACGGTAAAGGCCAACATGTTCGATCACAGAATTCGAGTGGGCCATGTCAAAGGACCCATCCGCAAACTCCGGCATATTTGTCCCATCACCAACAATAGTGTCTATTTTGATGCCAATATCCTCAGCCGACTCTTTGCCGACGTCTTCTTCGGTATTGAGGATCGTAATATGGATCCGGTCTTTGTAGGACCCATCAAGAAGCTTCCAGTAATCCCGCCGCCCGCCAATATCGAGGATTGTTGCGATATCCTTTTCGGCCAGGATCTGATCGAGCAACCGTTCAATCCACTGGAACCGCTTTCGCCGCATGCGGTAGCGGACAGAATTGGGGTTGTTGGCGTCAGGGCGTTGCATTGGCAGCTTTCAGTTTGGGGTCTATCGGCGCAGATCAAAGCTACGCGTGATGCCGAGAGAGAGGGTCGTGCTTTCACTTGCGCCCGCGTCAGACGGGTCGCGCAGTTCAGCCGACACACCAGCACTGCCGCGCCAGTTGCGGTCAAACGCGTAGTTCAATGAAATCCCAGCCTGGGCAAGATCAACCGTGTCACCATCTGCAAGGCTTTCGGACTGAGCGACCTTGGCGGAGACTTGCAGGTTCGCGAGAGGTGTCAACGCGTAGCTGCTGGCAAGCGACAGCGCGGTCACAACCTCTTCTTCGGTGCTACTTCCAAAACTGAGCCCACGGTCGGCGGTTGCAGTCAGCTTGCCAAGCGCACTTTCAGGGCTGAATTCATGTTCAAAAAGCGCCCGTCCTGTCAGCACAAAGCCGTCATTCGTTGAACGGGTGACGCCGAGCGACAGGTCCGCCACAGTTTCCGGCAGTTCATATCGGCGCCCAAAGCTAAGCGCTGCCTGCGTCCCGCCATCACCATCAGCGACGTTGCCTGAGACGCGGTAGTTACCGTCCGGACGCGAAAGAACAGCTTGACCATTGAGACCCACGCGGTTGAGGGGTTCTTCACCGTCCTTGTCGACATAGTCATATTGAAGGCCGGTACGGACCTGAAGGACCTTCGTGACATCAAAAAGACCGGTTGCGGTCAGACGCAGGCCAGACCTGTCACGCAGTTCACTGCCTTCGCGAAGATCGGCATAGCTGATGGCATTTGCGCCGACACCAAAGATCATCCCAAACGGGGCGTCGCGGCGGAGAGCCAGGCGGCTTTCAAAACCTAGCTGCTGACGCGTGCCGGTTTCTGTCAGATCTGCAAAATCGACTGGAACAATTTCGCCTTCACTCGCAGGCGCGTCGAGCGCGCTTGTTTCGGACAACTGTACTGAAGACGCTGTCGCAGACACTGAAAAGCGGGCTGATGCGGTTTCTTGACTGTAGGACAGCGCCAAGGTCGGGTCAGCAAACCGGCCCTCATAGCCGTCAGTCGTCGGACCCTCGTAGAACTGATATCCGCTTCCAAAGTCGAGACTAACAGCCTCGGTCCGCGTCTCGGAACTGAAAGACAGATCAACATCGGTTGTCAGAATGGACGTCGTCCCGTCTTCCTCCGGTACGGGGCTGGAGCGGTCACGATACTGAAAACGTTCAGCAAGGCGTAACTGGAACAGCATACCACCACGGTCGTCCTGTTGGGCAAACGCACCAAACGGCGTCGCGACAGCGGTGCCAAGCACAGCGCACAAGGTCACGCCGACGGCGATCCGTTGGAAGGTTTGTCTACTCACCCGGGTGCCTCTTTCCCGTCTTTGCTCTGCAATCAGATGCGGCGAGTCTCCGCTCGCTTTGCGCACCTTGCAGTTGTTTTGGGTGATGATGCCTGCCTAAGACGTGCCGCAACAAGCGACACGTCCAGATTTGGTAAATTATTCGAACAAGCGTCGCTGTGGCACCACAATCACGTCGCCTGGGGCGAGGACGGTTGAGCCTGCATTGCTGGTTCCCTGCTCGATCGCTTTGTAGTCGAGGGTGTAGACAGCCTCCGACCCATCAGGGGACGGGCGGCGCAGTTGCACGCGCGAAGATGCGGCATAACGTGTGAAACCGCCCATCTGCGCAAAGGCCTGAAGAACTGTCGCGCCAGGAGTGAGTGTCACCTTGCCGGGTTTTGCGACCTCACCCATCACGAAGATCTCCATTACGGGATCCGGTTCCGGCTCGCGCGGCGTAACCGGACGGCGCTCTGCCAACCGTTCCACGGCCACAAAGACGCTAGGCCGGGCTGCAAAGCTGGCTGTCAGACCTGTCGCGAGTTGGCTTTGGATCTCTTCGATGGATTTCCCAGCCGCCCGGATTGCACCGGTCAGCGGCATTGAGATGCGCCCATCAGGGGAGACAAGAACGGTGCGGTTCAAGGACGGATCCTCGATCACTTCCACGCGCAGGACGTCTCCGTTTCTAATCTTGTATGTATTTTGTGCTGTGACTGCGGTCGCCAGTGTCGCAGCGATTGTCGCTGCGAGCCCAATGACCAAGAGCACACGTTTTGCCACACCCAGTGCCATGCTTTGTCTCCTGCAGGATGCGGGGCCAGGGCCTGTCCTGGCCCCGCATTATTCGGACTTTCTGCTCAATAAGGGAGGCTTTGTCGTGCTGTGCGCCCCTTGGAAACAATTTACAAAGGACTATGGCCCAATCGTGGCAGATTCGGGGGTAAATCTAGGTAAAGTTTTAACCAACTTGGGGCGGAACATTCGCCCGACGCGGCGCTACTGCGCGCCGCGCGCCATCTCTTCCAACATCTCGCGCGCCGTTGCGAACTGCGGCAGCTCGCGATCTCCGGCAAGCTCAAGCGCACGCACCAACGCGGTCTGCGCGTCGCGTTTCTGACCGACCGCATGCAATGCTCTGCCGAGGTGGTATTGCACCAATGGGTCGCCGGGCAGGCTCCCCGCTGCTGGCTTCAGATAGTCCAGCGCCTCAGCATAATCACCACGGCGGAATGCGATCCATCCGTAGGTGTCCTGGAAGGCGGGGACCTCCATGCCGCGCAAGCGCCGCGCCACCCGGAAGGCCCGGTCAAGGCTTTCCTCATCCTCGCGATAGGTCGCAAGTAAACTTGCCAAGTTGTTTGCAATGATGACGTTTCCGCTATCGGCCGCATAAAGCTTCTCGTAGATCGCAATCGCGCCGTCGATGTCAGCGTCACGTTCGAGCGCGCCAGCTTTGATCCAAAGCAATGTCTCTGATTCCGGCAAGTTTTGAAGCCCAGCGTCAAGGATCTGAGCCTTTTCGTCGTCACGTCCTTGCAGATGCAGAAGGCTGTAAAGCAACCGTACTGCGGCTTCCGTATCCGGAGCCTTATCAAGCACGTTGCGGAACGTTTTCTCGGCCGCGTCCGCGTCACCATCCATCATAGCCACCGACCCGGAAAGCAATTGGAGGGTCACGTTGTCAGCGCGGCTTGACGTTGCACGGTCAAGGTAGGCCCGCGCCTCTTCGACTTTCCCAGCCCGGACCTGCGCCAATGCAATTGTCAATGTGGCGCGCCCATCGTCGTCGAGCCCGCCAAGTTGGTCTTCAAGCACAGCAAGGCTTTCGTCGGTACGATCCTGCCCAGAGAGAATCGCAGCCTCCAAGGCAGTCGCAACCTGAAGGGCACGGGGATTACCTTCCGCACCCGCGCGCAGCTCCCGCAACAGCCCCCTCGCGCGTCCCCAATCCTTCTCATTCAGGTAAAGGTCGGCGAGTACCGAAACGAGCTCCAGATTTCCGGGGGCTGCCCGACGCGCATCATTCAGGACCGAGGTTGCGGCCTGCGTGCGCCCATCACGCACAAGAAACCGGGCATAACGTAGCGCAGGCTCTGGCGCGGCACCGGACACTTCAACAGCCAATGCAAGACGCTCACCGGCCAGTTCGGGAAAGCCGGACCGTTCATGCGCGGTTGCCATCAACATCATGATTTCAGGATCGCGGGGCGATTGGCTGAGTGCCGTGCGGAGGTGATTGATGGCCTGATCGGGTGCGTCTGCCTCAATGGCCCATCCGGCTTTGAGTTTCAGTGCTGCGGTATTGCTCCGGTCTTCGGCAAGGATGGCGTCTGTCAGCTCCGATGCAGCTTCCGTCTCGCCCGTCGCATTGAGCATTCGTGCATACATGGCGCGGATCCGGCGGCTTTGGTCACTTCTATCGAGACCATCCACAAGAACGCGCATATTCTCTAGGCCGGGACCATTGGTATCCGTCTCGAAGGCGATCATGGCTGACATTGCGCGGTACAGATCGTTTGGCGTACTGCCACCGGTGGTCTCAATCAGCTCCGCAAGTTCTGCCAATGCAGCGTCAGGGCCCTGCGCTTGACGCAGGAATTCAACAACCGTCATTGCCCCCGTCGCATCCTCCGACGGATCACCAGACAGATCGCGCAAGATTTTTTCGGCTGCGGCGTAGTTCTGTTGCGACAGATGCCAGTTCACAAGCGTGGTGCGGACATCCGGGTTGTCGGGGAACCGCGCAAACATTGTCTCAAGCTGAGAAATGGCCGCCGGGTCGTCCTTCATCAATGTGAACAGACGCAGCTTCGCCGTGTGGAATTCAAAGGAGTCCGGGGTGATCGCCAAAGCGCGTTCGACGAGGGGCAGCGCCTCTTCCGGGGCCGCACTGCGGCTGCGCGCGTCGATGACGATCCGAAGGGCGGGTACGTTGTTTGGATCTTCTGTCAGGACCGCTTCTGCTTTTGCGATGGCGTCGATCTCGGCCTGCACATCGGATGCACGCAACGCCGCTCTGTAGGCCAAGGCCGCTCGGATCGCATCCAGACGCAGGCTGCTCGGCTCCAACGCATGTGCCGCATCGCTATGACGCGTCACCTCGCGCCAGTCGCCGCGTTTCAACGCCATTTCGGCGAGTGTCAGTCGAACATCAACGGTGTTGGGGTATTGCTCGATCAGACGCAAATACTGTCCGTAAGCTTCGCTATCCTCACCGCGCTCCGTCAGAAGTCGCGCGTACAGCAGACGTGCTTCCTTGTGGAAGCCATCATGTTCAAACACATTGCGCAGTTCGATCATTGCGCGCGCGGTGTCGCCAGCCTCATAAAGTTCAAGGCCGGACTGATAATATGAATCAGCCCGCTCTTCTGCCGTTTGGCAGGCGGTCGTAAAAAGGAGGGCCCCCAAGGCCACACCCCTGATCAGAGGCGAAGTCATCAATCTGCTCTTTTCGTTGGGCTGGTTTATCCAGCTCTCATGCCCACAAGACTATTTACGGACTTGGCAAGTTTACTGCGGTCGTGTGGCAATTTTTGGGCAAAGTGCCCGCCCGTCAGTGACCCGTGGCGCGAGACACAACGCGAATGGTTGCAAGCAGGGTCTTCAGATCCGTCGTAAAGGACAGCTTGGCGTCGTAGCGGCTGTCAAAGATCGCGCGCTCTGCAAATGCGCTCTCGTTGCGGGCCGAGATCTGCCACAGGCCAGTGATGCCAGGCAGCATGCGATAGTAAGCAATCCCGGGGTAAAGAACCTGCTGTTCGGGCAGCATGGGCCGCGGGCCAACAAGGCTCATCTCGCCTTTCAATACATTCCAGAGTTGTGGAAGTTCATCTAGTGACGTGCGACGCAGGAACCGACCCATCCGTGTGATGCGCGGATCATTCTTTAACTTCTGCGTTGTGTTCCACTCAGCACGGGCCGCCGGATTTGCCTGAAGGTAGCGCGCCAAGGCTTCGTCCGCGTTCGGAATCATCGAGCGTAGTTTCCACATCGTGAAAACGTCGCCATTCAAACCAACCCGCTTTTGAAAGTAGAGAGGTGAACCGCCACCTGCAATTGCGACTGCCACCACAAGAAACGCAAGCAATGGCACGACAATTGGCGCGAACAACAGGATGATCGCGACATCCAAACTGCGCTTCGCCCAGTTCCGGTAGAGCCCCCTTGGTGCGGTATGTGCCCGCCCAAGATCCAACCCGTCAAAGGCCGCCGGCATGACAACCGGAATGGCGTGACGATGAAGGTCTTTATTAATGTGCATTGCGTCTTGTCCCAAGTAGCAGCATCGTGAGTGTGCTTATGGGGTACGCAAGTTTTCGCCGGTTTTAAGGGAATCTTAGGGACAATTTTAAGGTTAACTTCTCGCACGTTAACACATTTCCGCCTTCCCCGCCGCAATTGCCCCCTCATTTTTGGGGGTCTGCCTGAAAAAGCAGAGCGATTGTGGCGAAGAGCTTAATTCTAGGGTTTTACCAAGGTTAATTTTCCCCCTGTTGCCCGCACAACAAAACTTTGCCGCATTCTCTGGCCAAAATGCGCCTGCGCTTGCAATCATATGATCAGCCGACCATGACGATTGGGCACAACAAGAATCTGGCCCGGTTCCGCATGGTTCTGAGGATCAGATCAGAGGCAGAGAAAAGGCGCCCGTAGTGGCGACAGGAATAACATGGGGTCGTCCATCGATCTTTATACAGCTCACTTCGGGCTGACAGCGCGGCCATTCTCTTTGGTCCCAGACCCGGACTTCTTGTTCTGGTCGGACACGCACGCGCGCGCATTCTCAATGCTTGAGTACGGGATCCTGACCCGCGCACCGATCACATTGATCACGGGTGAAGTGGGAACCGGTAAAACGACACTCATCCACCAGTTGATGAATAATCATCGGTCAGATGTCACCATCGGGCTTGTCGCGAACGCACATGGCGACCGCGGAGAGTTGTTGCGCTGGGTACTGCTCGCGCTGGGGCAGCCGGTAGATCACGACGCGCATTACGTCGATATGTTCGGCCAGTTCCAAAGCTATCTGGTGGCAGAGTACGCTGCCGGGCGCCGTGTCGTTCTGATTTTTGATGAGGCGCAGAACCTGACCCGGGACGTCCTGGAAGAACTGCGCATGTTCACCAACATCAACGCCGGCAAGGATGAACTGCTACAACTTGTCATTGTAGGACAACCAGAACTGCGCGACATCGTTCTGCGCCCGGACCTGACCCAGTTTGCCCAGCGCGTCGCCGCAAGTTTTCATCTGCCCGAGATGGGGTCTGACGGGGTCGCAGAATATATCGCGCATCGTCTGGCCGTGGCTGGCCGGACCGAGACAATCTTCGACGGCGGCGCGATCACTGCAATCTATGAGGCGACCCGCGGCATCCCCCGGTTGATTAATCAGTTGTGCGATCTGGCGCTCGTTTATGCGTTCACGATGGACCGTCAGGAGATCGACGCGGCTATCGTTGCACAAGTTCTCAAGGATGGCGTTTTCTTTGGTGGCGGCTTTGCCGCGGCGCCCCCTAGCTTCCGACGGACCCGCGCGACGGAGGCCTCATGAATCTGGATTTCAGGTTTTATGTCGCGCTGTTTCTGCGGCGTATCCACTATTTCCTGATTTTATTCACGCTGGGCAGTGCCATTGGCCTGACCCTCGCGTTCGTCTTACCAGCGGTCTTTCGCGCGGAAGCCCTGCTGATCGTCGAAAGCCAGCAAATCCCAGATGAATTGGCGGCGACAACGGTTCAGACTGAGACGACAGAACAGTTGCAGATCATTCAGCAGCGTATCCTGACGCGTGACAGCCTTTTGGAAATGGCTAATCGACTCGCAATCTATGCGCCACGTCCGGGTGAGGTGGCAGAGCGGATGCCTGCAGACGAAATCGTCAGAGACATGCGCAACCGCATCAAAATCGCGACGACCGGCGGAGCAGGTTCGCGGGGGCCAGTTCAGGCGACGATTGTGCGCGTGAGCTTTGAAGCCCCTACCGCGCTTATGTCTGCGCGGGTCACGAACGAGGTTGTGACTCTAATCCTGCAGGAAAACGTCGAAATCCGGACCTCTGTCGCAGGTCAGACGTTGGAGTTTTTCACAGAAGAAGTAGCGCGCCTTGATCAAGAGTTGGCGACCCGCGGCGCGGAGATTCTCGCCTTTCAGGAACGAAACCTCGAAGCATTGCCCGACAGCCTTGAGTTTCGGCGCCAACAGCAGTCCGCCGCGCAAGAGCGTCTGGCGCAGGTGGAACGTGACGAAGATATCCTGCGCGACCGGCGCGACAGACTTGTTTCCCTTTATGAGCGGACAGGTGAGATCGGCGGTCTGAACACGCCGCTCTCAAACCAAACGCCCGAACAACGTCAATTACAGTCACTCAAAGATGAGCTGAACACGCTGCTTGCCGTACTGTCGCCAGAGAACCCGCGTGTCAAAGTCATGCAGGCGCAGGTCGGTGCCCTTGAACAGACGGTCGCAGCGCAAACCGCATCCGGCAGCGATCTGACGGATGCCGGCGTCCCGCTCACAGCCTTTGAAATTCAAGTTGCCGATCTTGACGGTCAGTTGGATTTTCTGGCGGCGCAGAAGCGCCAGATTGAGAACAGCATGGAAGCCTTGCGACTGTCCATCGAAGCCACACCCGGCAACGCGATCACACTCGACACGCTGGAACGCGACTACGCCAATTTGCGCGCGCAATACGATCAGGCGGTAACGAACCGGGCCCGGGCCGAAACTGGTGACACCATTGAAGCGCTCGCCAAAGGGCAGCGGATTTCCGTGATTGAACAGGCCGTCGCCCCGCGCGAGCCAGAACGGCCAAACCGCAAGATGCTTGCGGCCGGTGGCATCGGTGGCGGTCTTTTTCTGGGTCTGGCCCTGGTGGTGTTACTGGAACTGTTCAGCAACGCCATCCGCCGCCCTGTCGATTTGACAAACAAGCTGGGCATCACGCCATTTGGCACAGTGCCGATGATCCGCACACGTTGGGAGGTTGTTCGCCGCCAGACCATCATCTTTGCGAGTTTCGCCATCGCGATTGTACTTATCCCGGCCATCCTTTGGTTCATTCATGTTCAGGTGATGCCGCTCGACACCGTGATCGCGCGCATCCAAGATCGCGTAGGGTTGTAGACATGGGGACAATTCAGGAAGCCATCGCCAAAGCCCGGGCCACGCGCAATGCGACTGGGGCGGAACCCGCCGTCGCCACGACGTCTGGTGGTCCCGCGAGCGCGCAGTGGCAACAACTTCCGACCTTCAAACCATCCATCCGACGCCTGCGCCGCAATCGTATCGTGGCAGCTGACGGCGGGCGCCCGGCGATGGACTTTGACGTGATCCGCACGCGAATGATGCAGGTCATGGCCACCAATGGCTGGAAGCGCGTTGCGATCACCTCCCCAACCGCATCTTGTGGAAAGTCGACAATGGTGTTGAACCTCGCTTTCTCACTGGCGCGCCATCGAGAACACAAGACGATGGTGATCGAGGCTGATCTGCGAAAGCCGTCGATCGCACGTACCATGCAGATCCCACAGGAACATCAGGTCAGCCGCGTCTTCGAAGGGCGTGCCACGTTTGAAGAACATGCCGTACGGGTGGGTGAAAACCTGATCTTTGCAACCAACGTCAACGCCGTCGCAGGTTCAGCAGAGCTCTTGCAAAGCACCGGGACGGTGAACACGCTAAATGACCTCACAAACCGGTATGCGCCGGACATGATGATCTTTGACATGCCCCCGATGCTGACAGGCGACGACACGATGGCGTTCCTGAACCAGGTGGACTGCGTGCTGCTGCTTGCGGCTGCGGAACACAGTACGATCAAGCAGATCGACGCCTGCGAGCGCGACATTGCAAGCCAGACAAATGTGATGGGCGTCATTCTGAACAAATGCCGCTTCGTCGATCCAGACAACGCCTACGACTACTATGAATAGGTCAGCGCCCGAGCCGTTGCATTCACCCCGCATATCTGTGGTGATCCCGCATCTGAACCAGCCCGAGATGTTGGAACGGTGTCTGAAATCTTTGGCCGACAATACGCGCGCGCCTGACGAGATTATCGTGGTCGATAACGGTTCTGAAGGCCTGCCTCATGTCGCTCCTCATGTGACCCTATTGCAGGAGAAAACGCCCGGTCCGGGGCCCGCGCGCAACCTTGGTGTGGCGCATGCGACAGGGAATGTCCTTGCGTTCATCGACGCCGACTGCCTTGCGCGGTTCAATTGGTTAGAAGAGGCGGAAAAGGCAATCGAGACAGCCGAAATCCTCGGTGGGGACGTGCGGATCGGATATGCGAACCCCCGTCATCTGACAGTGCTCGAAGCCTACGAAAGTATCTATGCCTATCAAATGAAGCGCTACATCGCGGAAGAGGGATTTACTGGCACGGGCAATCTTGTGGTCCGCCGCGATGTGCTGTCCGAAGTTGGCCCTTTCGCAGGGCTATCTGTCGCGGAAGATAAGGATTGGGGCCAGCGCGCCACGCGGATGGGGCATCGCATCACGTATGTGCCGCAAATGCGGATCTATCATCCGGCGCGGAGAACATTCTTTGAGTTATACGCAAAGTGGGACCGCCAACTGGCTCATGAATACGGCATGACAGATGGCTTGGCCGGTAAGTTCAAATGGGTTGCAAAAACTGCAGCGATGGCGCTCTCGCCTTTTATCGAAATCCCCCGCATCGCGGCGTCCGACCGGGTGCCCGACAACCTTGCCCGGTTCAAAGCGTTCGCCGGATTGTGCCGGATTAGACTCTATCGCGCTGGACGTATGGTAGATCTGATCTTGCGTGGCAGACCCGAACGCCTCTCTGCAAAGTGGAACCGCTAACAAAAAAACGCACGGCCGATTGAGCCGCGCGTTTTTAGTCTGTTACACAAGTCCCGCAGCAATCCCACGTGACGTGTCATCGCCCCCGGTGGCGCGGGCAGCTGCGCCGGCGATGTTCGGGTGGGTGCTGTCGCCTGCATAGTAGGTCACGTCAGCCGCATCCGCCGCATCGGCAAACACTGTGTCGCCGCCCACTGTAATCAGATCAGTGTCGACGACACTGATCTGCCCCGCCTGCCCGCCAATAGCGCTGGCGAAGGACGGGTCCCGAATGAGACTGCGATAGCTGCCGATCACACCTTCATAGTCGATCGACGATGCGATGTTCGCTAACATCCGCACATCCCACCCACGGTCGAGGACGCTGTTGTTTGTCGCGCCAAATGCATCGGTCAAATACCCCGCAACGGCGTCGCGCAGTTGCGTCGGCGTGGTCCCAAAACTTGGCGCCATGTCATTCCGACCAATCTCAAAGGCCAGAACATTCTGGCCACCGACGATCTGCAAATCCGGCCAGCTGAGCGCGGCATTCCTGCGGCTCAGCAAATTGGTCATCCGACTGCCGCTCGCCGCAAGGTTCACGACACGCCAACTCGGCCCGATTTGGGGCGCACCGGGATCGGTGATGACCATGCCCGCGGAGAGCGCAGGGGTAACGTCGCCCGTGCCCTGCATGATGCTATCCCCATCCAGCACAAGCTGATCGGTGATCGGCACAATGCCATAATGGCTCATGAGTGCCGCAGAAACGCTATCACCCTCGGGATCTGTCAGACGATAGTCACAGACGACCACCTCATAGAGGTCAAACGTCCCCCAATTGCCCGCATTCCCTGGCGCATAGGCGTAGCGCCCGATCTCTGCGCCTGCGACGCCGGGGCGGTTCAGCGGCTGCTGCGTGCCAAGTCGCGCGTCGTTGATCCAGAGCGTTGTCCCGCCATCGGCATCCGCCCGGCCAACCATGCCGATCACTTGCATTTGGGATCCCGCCACCATCGTTTCTGGCGACGGGTAGGTGGTGGTCGACGGTTTCGAGAAACCTTGCAGTAGCGGCATGCCCTGATTTGAACGACGCGCCAGAAGGGCTGACCCGTTGGCATTTGACGCGGTCCCAGCCGCAGCTGAGCCAAGCGAGAAGACATCACACGTCACGCCGATACGGTGGAAACGCCCCACCATGAAGACCGCCATATCACGGCTGCTGAGCGTCAGCGTGTCCGCCACCGTCAGGAAGGTGTCACCATCAAACCGCCAGAACTTGCGGCCAAGGCCGTCGGTCATCTCGCGCGGGCCTTCACCCGGCCCAGAAGAGACACCGGCCAGACCGGTCAGGTCAGTGGCCGTCGCGACCCGTTCTCCGTCATATGTGACGGTTGAAAAATCAGGGTGCCACCGGGACGCGGCGGTCATGGGCAAGGTCGCAAGCGTCGGCCCAGTTCCCGGATCACCGCCGCCTGTGTCACCCCCACCCGTGTCACCACCTCCGCCCGGATCAGCAGGGTCGTCGGGCACGGTGATGCCGCCACCCGAGACTGCAACGCCGCCCCCAGACAGGAAATTGAGACCAATTGTCAGGCCGATCATTACCAGCACCCCACCAGATGGTCTGCCGTCGTGCCTGCCGCCCAAACCCTTGAAACGCGGATCGGATGCCAGCCCTGCACCATGTTCACAAAAGTGAGCGTGCCACCATCAGCCAACGTTACACGCACGTCTCCGCCGGTTCCGACATACAGCGCTCGGGTCAGGTGGACGAGGTCATTTGCATCATCTGGCGTGATCGCCAGCGCATGGGTGATGGGGCTTTGTGGGCTGGGGCTAAAGCCAGCAAAAGCGTCTGTAATTGGCATGGATGCTCTCCGCGTTTTGACGAAATCAGCGGGAGTGTAAGCGCGTTGGCCATGCAGTTGCCGCGGAAGCGGGTCGGAGTCCGCCCTATCAACACTTCCTTTACCAAGGTTGCCCAAAGTGGAGGGCAGCGGTTTGGGTATGGAAGGGTAGATTTTGACGGCGACAGACCCTGCGCGATACAGCAGCTTGCCTTCGCAAAGTGAAAAACGCATCTTGTGGACGGCGCAAATGCATCCCGTGGTTTGGATCTATCTGCTTTGTGTCCTGATCCCAGTGGGCATCGATGCCGGACCGCTTTTTCTGACGGCGCTCAGATTGCTTCTGATGGTAATGGTCATTCCGCTGACGATACGGCTCTTTTCCGGTGAGTTCGGCAGGGTGTATGCAACAGACTGGCTGTTTGTGAGCTACCTGCTTTGGACGACAATCGCCCTTTTGTTCAACAATCCCGACACCGTCATCCAGCAGTTTGGATCCACCGGGGTCGAGTTTCTGGGCGGTTATGTCATCGGGCGGGCTTTTGTCCGAAGTAAAGCCGATTTCACAGCACTGGCGATGGCCTTGACGCTACTCGTCATAGCAATGATGCCGCTTGCTTTGATCGAGACGCTGACGGGGCGATCCCTGTTGCGCGATGTTATCCGGGCGATACCCATTCTTCAGACGGTTGCGGATACGCCTGCAGGGCCGCGAGACCTATTTGGTGTGACATTGGAACGGGTTCAGCTTGGCTTCTCACACCCCATTCATTTTGGATTGTTCTGCTCTGTCGCGTTCTCGCTTTGTGTGGTGGGATTGAGTGAGCGATTGCCGCGCGCACGACGTTGGATCGCCGGAGCGTTGATCGCTGTGACGGGCTGCTTGGCCTTGTCATCAGGGGCGATCCTTGCGATCGCGTTGCAAATCGGACTGATCCTATGGTGGCTGCTTCTGCGCAAACACAGACGCAAGTGGTGGCTTCTTTGCCTGCTGATTGCGGTGAGCTACCTCGCCGTTGATCTGCTTTCGAACCGGACGCCTATCCATGTCTTCATGAGTTACGCGACTTTTTCGCCGCACACCGCCTATTGGCGCGCCATCACCTTTGAATGGGGGCTAATTAACATTTGGATGAAGCCACTCTTTGGCATGGGGTTCAATGACTGGGTCCGGCCGGAATTCATGTACTCCGATTCCATAGATAATTTCTGGCTCTTGACCGCGATGCGTTACGGAGTACCGGCGTTTTTGTCTCTGACACTGGGTTATCTGCTCGTTCTCTTTCACTTGATCCGTCGCGATCTTGCCGCTGATCCCGAATTGAGCCGGTTGCGCCTCGCGTGGGTGTTCACCTTCATCGGCCTCAGCTTCACGCTTTGCACCGTGCACGTCTGGACCGCGATATTTTCGTTCACAATGTTCATGCTGGGCGCCGGTATGTGGATGATGACGGCGTATCCGGAAGACACCACACCGCCAGAAAAACCAGCAATCGTGCGCCGCACCCTTGTTCATGCCCGCGACTTGCCTGACAGCAATGGGTACCGTGTCAAACGGCATCGGTTTACGCGTTTCTGAAGCGATCAAAGGCGATAAATGTCCGCTGACACAAGTCTTCCGCCCATGTTGGGTGTGGTCATTGTGACCTATGCTGCCGCTGACTTTATTGCGACATGTCTTGAGACCCTCCTCGGTGCACGTGATGTCGCGCTGCGCGTCGTGATTATCGACAATGGGTCGCCTGACGACACGATTACAACAATCGAATCGTGGGCCGGTGGTGCGGCAACAGCACTAGGGCCGCTTCCGTTTGAGGCTCCTCCGGTCCCGAAACCGATCCCACTTGATGGAACCATTGTCGGCAACCACGCTGTCACGCTTGTCGCAACGGGCGCGAACCTCGGTTTTGCGGGCGGCGTCAACCGTGGGCTGGCGCTTTTGGCAGAGGACACTGGGATAGATCGCTACTGGGTGCTGAACCCCGACTGCGCCGTCCCCCCCGATACACCAGCAAAGTTTGCGGGTGCTCCGGATAGGTTTTCGCTGATGGGCGGGCGCATCGCGTTCCTTGATGACCCTGACAAAATTCAGATTGATGGCGGGACCATTCGCTGGGCGACCGGCCTCACAAAGAACCTGAATTACCTGTCAGACCCATTGAACACACCTCCTCCAAAGGCTGAAACACTCGATTTCATCTCTGGCGCCAGCATGGTGGTGAGCCGCGCGCATCTTGAAGACGCTGGACCGATGCAGGAGGATTACTTTCTCTACTACGAAGAAGTAGATTGGGCCCAACGTCGCAATGCCCCCCTTGCCTATGTTGATGGCGCTTTGGTCTATCACAAAGGCGGCGCATCCATCGGATCACGTACAACGAAACGCAAAGCGTCAGCTGTGTCGGTCTACTTCATTCACCGCGCGCGACTGCGCTTTCTTTGGCGTTTCTGGAAGATCGGGCTTTTGGGCGGTGGGTTCTATAGCCTGGCAAAAGCCGCTCAGATGGTCATCGAAGGCGATGCATCCGGTGCTGCCGCTCTCTTGCGCGGAAGCGTGCAGGCGCGCGCGCCGCGACAGGTCCGTCAAAAAATCGGCTTGGACTGATCAGACGGATCAGGTCGCGCCGTCGGTATCAATCGCCTGATGGGCCAGAGCGCGCGGCGCAGGCGCGGGCAATTCAGCGTCATCAATCTGCTCGACCCACCGCTCCAGCGCGGTGCGCAATGCAGTTTCATCAAGGTCCTTTGACGCCACGCGGATCGCTTTCAGAACGGCAGCAACCTCAATCTGGCTCAGCTGGGGTTCATGCGCGCGCACGATCTTGGGGTGGACCGTAGGACGGCTTTCAGCGCCAATCAGCAGCTCTTCATAGAGCTTTTCGCCGGGGCGCAAACCGGTCATCACGATTTCAATGTCACCATTGGGATTTCCAGCGTCCCGAACCTTGTAGCCAGCCGCTTCGATCATGCGGCGAGCAAGGTCATAGATGGGAACAGGATCGCCCATATCCAGCACAAACACGTCACCGCCCACAGCCAAAGCGCCAGCCGCCAGAACGAGGCGAGAGGCCTCGGGAATGGTCATGAAGTAGCGTGTGACTTCACGGTGCGTCAGCGTCAGCGGTCCGCCCTTCCGTATCTGCTCTTGGAAGAGCGGGACAACAGACCCGCTTGAGCCGATCACATTGCCGAAACGGACCATCGAAAACAGAGTCTTACCCGCACCAACCTGGTCGGCGCGATTGGCAAGATCCTGAATAAGAATTTCCGCAAGACGCTTAGATGCGCCCATCGCGTTCGTCGGACGCACAGCTTTGTCGCTGGAAATCAGGATGAACAGTTCTACACCCGCCTCAGCAGCGGCAACTGCGAGCGTCTGCGTTCCGAAGACGTTGTTTGACACACCAACGATGGCGTTACGTTCGACAAGCGGAACGTGTTTATAGGCAGCGGCGTGCAAAACAATCTCTACGCCGTAGCGATCCATGGTCTGCCGCATCAAAGCGGAGTCAGTAATCGAGCCAAGAATAGGCTCTACCTCGACCATGAAGTCACGGCCCATCAACTCCCGCAGCTCTTTATCAATGTTGTAAAGTGCAAGCTCGCTCATCTCGATCAAGACAAGGCGGGTTGGTTGGTATTCAAGCACCTGACGACACAGTTCAGACCCGATCGAACCGCCTGCGCCAGTGATCATCACTGTTTTGTCACGGTAGATCGCAGCGCCATCGAGCAGATCATCCTCAATTGCAGGGCGCCCCAAAAATGTCCCGGCGGCCACAGGCTCAAGCTGATCCACCAGCGTGTGACCACGTGTGAGCTGCGCAAAAGATGGAAGGGCTTGCACGTCCAGCCCAAGGTCCGTCAACTCTTTAGTGATTTCCATCATCCGGGGACGCCCGACGCCGGGCAT
>JAHDEX010000021.1:22146-36283 GCA_020628545.1 Paracoccaceae bacterium
CTCAGCAAAACTTGCAACAGCAGCAGACGGCTGACGACGGCCATCAGGAAGAAGACGATCCCGAATATTATAAAACCGGAAAGCGGGCTGTTGTGACCCGCCAGGCCGTCGAGAACAATGGCCGCCAGCGCGAGTGCCGTCGCGTGGATAGCCGAGAGGCCGATCGCCCTATTCTCATAGGCCTTCAGCTGAATGCGGTAGATATCCATCACAACCGCCAGCAAGCCAGAAATCACCATCATCAATGCGATCGCGCGGAAGCTGAACAGCGGTGTTTGGTCGAGCGAGAAGGCGTTGTTGAACAGCGCGAAGCCGATAAACAAAGCCAGCGGGGCAAGTAAGATGTCCAGTCCCAGAACAATCGCCCACTTTGCGGTTCGGGGGAGCCGGCTAAGGATCAAATACATTCGCTTTTCCGTGCCACGGTTAAGCCGCGACCTTTCTTGTTCTTACGCCGAATACAGCAGGCGCCTACATCGTGACAACCACGGCAAGGTTAAGATACGCTAAAATCAGCCGAAAATGGCCTTTTGGCCACAACTTAATCGGGTGAAAGTTGCAGTACGCGCTTTGCGGTCCGCCCCAGTAAGGCAAGATCGAAGCAAAGCGATTGGTGACGTTGGTAAATAAGATCGAGCGCTGCTTTGCGCGGAACACAACGTCTGCGATAAACTTCGTCGGTCTCAGCCGCAGTGCGCGTCGCCGCAAGAAGGGTCTCCTCATGGCGGTGAAAATACAGTGACGCGAGTCCCGTAAGACCGGGTCTGTTGCGCAGGACTTGGGCATAAAGCTCGGGAAACGCCTCCACATAGAGCCGCAATGGGGGACGCGGGCCGACAAATGACATGTCGCCACGCAGGATGTTCCACAGTTGCGGGATCTCATCAAAACGGCTTTTGCGCAGTAGGCGATAGACGGGCGGGATTCGCGCGGATTTATCGCCACCTGTCACACCCTTGTTCTCTGCCGATGGGCGCATCGTACGGAGCTTAATCAACGAAAACGCCTGTGTTGGGGTCTTCATTCGCTCCGAGATATAGAAGATTGGGCGACCTTCCATGACGAGGAGGAGAGCAATCACAAACAGAAGCGGAAAGAACAGCAAGACGCCCAGCAAGAGTGCCAGAACGATATCGAGTATGCGCTTCGCGGGTGTCATGGAGTCCGGCTCCATCCGGCTGCGATCACTTCATTGAAGAGTTGTTCGGGGTTTGCGGCGGGCAAATCAATCAAACCTGAGACTCGCGTCAGATCCATTTCCAAAGAAGGCATCGCTGTGTGGGGCGCAGGCACCCAATGCCAATCCGCGTCGAATGCCTTTAACAGGTCGGACATCGCGATCAGCCCGGGCTGCGCGAGGTTGAGAATTGGGTGAGGAATACAGCCAAACTTGATCAAATCGACAAAGGCACGCCCCAAGGTCAACGGACCGATCATCATGCGACGCGGGCCTTGGCCATCTGCAAACTGATCCAATCGGACGGGGCCTCTTTGCACAGAACGCAGCAAAGCATCCGCCCCAATGGCATTGCCAATGCGCAGGCAGGTTGCGTTTGCACAAGTCTCAAGGACCGCCTCAGCAGCAAGTTTCTCTTGCCCATAACGTCCAGCGGGGTGGCATTCACTTGTCTCTGTCATGAGACCCTGTTGCGGACCATAAACGGCTTGCGTTGATGCATAGAGCAGCGGTTTGCCATCCGCGACCTCTGCCGCGGCGCGCGCAAGCGCCGCGTTCGTTGCGACGTGTGGACCGCCAGCAAGACAAATGACCGAGGTTGGCACAACCCGTGGTCGTGGTTCATGCAGCACGTCCCAGTGCAGAACATGACCGGCC
Organism: Paracoccaceae bacterium; assembly: GCA_020628545.1. Taxonomy (GTDB): domain Bacteria; phylum Pseudomonadota; class Alphaproteobacteria; order Rhodobacterales; family Rhodobacteraceae; genus Yoonia. Next base: position 23,981 of record JAHDEX010000021.1, read on the forward strand.
ATGTCGCAGCGCGACCGGACCTGCCAGATCGGCTCTGCCCCAAAATCAAGATCACCTCGCCGCCAAAGCTGATGCAACATGCGGCCGATCTGGCCGCTTGCACCCATAATTAAAGGTCCGGTGAGAGTGTCGTCTGTCATGCATCGTCCCGCTTAGAAATGCAGCAATAGGGGCTGGGCATGCCGTGTCAATTGATCACAGAGCCATTTGGCCCTTGTGGCGCAACGTCGAGACATCATATTTACCCTGTTCTGCAACACTGACTTTGTATCGGGTGCGCCACATGCCACTCTTGAAACGCTTCTTTTCCAGCAAGGCGTCCGCGCCAACCTTTTCGGCACCCTTGGCACCTGAAGGACCTGTCTTTGTCATCGGGGATCTTCACGGATGCATCCGTCAGTTGCGCGATCTCCAGGAACAGATGGATGCCGAAGATCCGAAGGCACATCGTGTCTATGTTGGCGATTACGTGGACCGCGGCGATCATAGCAAAGACGTCCTTGAGGCGCTTTTTGCTGGGCGTGACAATCCGAAGGTTACCTGCTTGCGGGGCAATCACGAAGACATGATGCTGGGATTCCTGCAAGACCCCGTCCAAAAGGGCAGCCGATGGTTGCGTTACGGCGGGCTAAACACGCTCGGCAGCTATGGCATTGATGGTATTCCCACGAACAGCGAGCCTTCGGTCTTTGAAGCGACCGCTGAAAAACTACGCACGAGGATCGGCACCGAGATTTTGCGCTGGCTTGATACGCTTCCGACGCAGTGGCAAAGCGGCAATCTGGCCGTGGTGCATGCGGCGGCTGATCCGAACCTGCCCATGACATTGCAAGCGGAGCAGACCCTGAAGTGGGGCCACAAAGATTTTGTGAAGATCCCGCGTGACGATGGGATCTGGGTCGCGCATGGTCATACCATCGTCGAGGAAGCGGCGGCAGACGCCGGACGCATCGCTGTCGACACCGGCGCCTATGCAACAGGACGACTGACCGCGGCCTACGTTAGCTTTGGTGACCTAAGGTTCTTGCAAGCTGGCTGATCTGCCGGGTATGAGGGGCGCGTTGTTGTTCTAACCAATAGGTTTTTTTAATGCGTGTCCTTGTCACAGGCGGAGCTGGGTATATCGGCTCTCATACTTTGGTGGAACTTCTGGGGCAAGCCCATGAGGTTTGCGTGTTGGACAACTACGACAATTCTTCCCCGGAAGTGCTGAACCGAGTCCGTCAACTGTCGAACGGCCAACTGACCGACTACGTTGGCGATGTGCGGGACGGGTCGATGCTGGATCAGGTCATGGCAGAGTTTAAGCCTGATGTGGTCATTCACTTTGCAGGTCTAAAAGCCGTCGGGGACTCGATGACGAACCCGCTTGGCTATTACGATGTCAACGTGCGGGGCACCCTGCAACTTCTGAGCGCGATGGACCGGCACAACGTCCGAAGGGTCATCTTTTCGTCTTCGGCGACTGTCTACGGCGAGCCAGAGTATCTGCCCTATGACGAGGCGCACCCGACAAATCCAACGTCCGTTTACGGGCGCACCAAACTTGTCGCAGAGCAGATCATCACGGATTGGTCACGCACTCATGACGACGCCTGCGCAGTGCTCTTGCGATACTTCAACCCTGTTGGCGCCCACGCATCTGCCCGGATGGGAGAGCATCCCGACGGCGTCCCAAACAACTTGATGCCCTATATCGCACAAGTGGCGGTCGGAAAGCGGGAGGCCTTGCAAGTTTTCGGAGACGATTATGACACGCCAGACGGCACGGGCTTGCGCGACTATATCCATGTCGTTGACCTTGCGCGCGCACATGTCGCCGCAGTTGATTACAGCAAACGCCAGACGGGTGCGCAGGTGTTCAATGTCGGAACCGGTCAAAGCTATTCGGTACACGATATGGTGAAAGCATTCCGGACCGCATCAGGGCAACCGATCCCTTGTGTGATCAAGCCGCGCCGGGCTGGTGATATCGCCGCAATGCAAGCGAACGCCGCGCGCGCAAATGTCGAAATGGGTTGGAAAGCGACCCATGATCTGAACGACATGGCGCGCAGCACGTGGGATTGGCAGTCAAAGAACCCTGACGGCTACGACAGCGCGTCGTAAATCAGTCTTCTGACGCGATAAAACCACCGTCGAAATCGAGCGTCGTCGCACCAGACGTCACGCGCCCAATCGCCTCACCACCCACCGCGCCAACGCTCGTGCCGAGAAAATCACCTTCGAGCTGCAAACCAACTTCAAGCACAGTTCCAGATCCGTCCCGCAGTGTTCCCGCAACGCTGATCCCCCGGAGTGTCGCATCACTGGCCGGATTGCCATCACGGTTGAAATCGCCGCCTGTGACGGTCAGTGATCCACTGAGAGGCGCATCCACCTGATCCACAAAGTCAGTTGCCGAACCAGCGAAAACCACATCTGTCGCAGAGAAGTCTGCGTTGAGCGACAGTTGCCCGATCAAGCTGGCAATCACTGCGCCGTTTGACAGGTCTCCGAAAACAAATCCGTCATAAGAGGCTGTTCCGGTTGAAGGCACTGTCGCAAGGCGTGTGTATGTTGGCGCCCCGTTTGGTGCCCAGACATCAAGCAAGTCATTTGCCGCGTCGCGCATGCCCGAAACCGTGCGCGGTGTATCATCCGTGGCCTGTGTCGGACCCGGAATGGCCGGGTCGCTGGTGGGATCGCCACCACCGCCACCACCGCAAGCGGTAAGCACGCCGAGCGCCACAAGTGATGTCGCGCGGCGCAGGTGCCGCCAGTCCAAAGAAATACGCAAAGCCATAGACAAACACGTCTCATACTAACGCGCCACAACTGCGGCCAAAGGCGGGCAATTTGGCGAAAACTCATTCACAACAGCATGGTGTTAGCACTGCAACGTTGCAGCCCGGTTAAGGCCGCGCTTCACTTGCACCGTTGCACACCGCTGCATAGTGTTGTTGAGACTGCGCGCAAGACGCACGAGGGGGACAGCGGGATGGCCCAAACCACGACATTGATTGCAACGGCCCGCAACGAGGGACCGTTTCTGCTGGAGTGGGTCGCCTACCATCGCGCCATCGGCTTTGACCGGATCATCATCTTGTCCGATCCGTCGCAGGACGGAACCGAAGCGCTACTCGACAAGCTCGCCAGCACGCGCGCGATCACGCATATCCCACGAAAAGAACAGGCCGAGATCGACACCAAAGGCTTTCGCAACCGCGCCTATGCCCATGCTTTGACCCTGTCCGAAGTTCAGCAATCCGATTGGGTGATGGTTCTCGACATTGACGAGTATCTTAACATTCACGTGGGAAGCGGCAAACTGAATGACCTTTTTGCCGCCATGGATAAGCTGGGGCAAACCGATGTGATCAGCCTCAGCTGGCGTATTTTTGGAAACGCGGGGCAGACATCCTTTGTCAATCGGCTGCTCCTGCCCCGGTTCACCCGTGCCGCGCCGGCAGACCAGGTTTTGCATGAGAAACACCTGGGCGTGAAATCGATGTTTCGGCCCGGTCCCGTTGTTCGCATTGGACCCCATCGCCCCCGGTTGGGCCCCGAACACCGCAACGGACGCACGACAACTGTCTGGCGCAATGGATCTGGCAAGGACGTCACCGATATCTTGCTAGAGAATGGGTGGGCGCTGACCGAAGACACTCGTGGCACGACCCTTGCGCAGATCAACCACTACCCGATCCGAAGTAACGCCGTTTTTGCGGCTCATCACCTGCAAAAGCCGTCATTGACTGGTGAGCAGCGTCCGCTGACGCTGGCCGAACATGAAGTCTTCAACACAAACCACGTGGTCGATAGCAGCATCACCCGGTGGGCACAGGCGACGACAACTGAGATCAAACGATTGCAAAGTTTCGCTGGCGTCCAGACCGCTCATAAGAATTGCGTTCAAGCGTTTCAGGGCATCATCAAAGAGATGTTGGCGCAAGAAAGTCAGAACCCAAACAGCCCCGTGCTCGACCTGATGAACCCGGAGGCCGCACAGGCCATTATGCAGCAGCAAGTCGCCAATATCGCAGCTGCACCCGCTGCGCCCGAAAGCGCTGCAGACATGCAAATGGTCGATCCGAACGATCTTGCGCCTGTTTGGCTTGCTGATCTGCGGCGGTCTCAGAGCAAGCGAGGGTGGTTCTACTCTGACGATACCTTTGCAATGCAAATGACGACACGTAGTAGCGACGTGCTGATCGTGTCCTTCGATAATCTGTCCGACGTGAACGATACGTCGTTGTCACGGACCACATGGGGCTATTCCTTCTACCGCGATGAAGGGTGGTCGCATATGGGCGTGATGGCCTATGAGAAGCACTGGTTCCGCGATGAAAGGTTGTTCAACTTTCTTGAAGGGCAAGTGAAGACCGGGATATTTAAGCGTTTCAAGCAAGTCGTCTTTACCGGTACGTCAATGGGCGCCTATGCGGCTACCGCCTTTTCGTCACTTTCCCCCGGCTCCACAGTTCTTGCTTTTTCGCCTCAATCGACTTTGGCAAACGACCTTGTACCTTGGGAGGAGCGCTTCGTGTCTGGGCGTAAACAGGATTGGAATGGGCGTTTCCGCGACGCTGCCGAGACTGTGAAAAACGCGAAGACGGCATTCATCATCTACGACCCGTATTGCGATCCGGACAAACGCCATGCGGCGCGGTTTCGGGGCGACAACATCGTCCGGCTGAAAAGCTGGTACGCGACCCACAAATCAGCGCGGTTTATGCGCCGGGCCGACATCCTGAAAGACATTACGCGCGCGGCAGTCCACGACACGCTCACAGCCGAAAGCTATTACAAGCTTTATCGTGCGCGCCGTAGCCTGCCTTGGTACGTCGCAGGGCTTACGGATCACCTGATTGAGAAGAAGCACACCAAACTTGCTGCAGGACTGGCGCAGTATCTGCACGCTAACAATCGCCATGGATTGGCGCAGGACATCGAAAACAGGCTCTGAAAGGGCGAAAATGCAGATTACTCCCACTGCGATACCGGAGGTGCTGGAGATCACGCCGGCCCGTTTCGGCGACCATCGCGGCTATTTCTCGGAAACGTGGAACCGCAACGCGCTTGCCGATGCGGGGATCGAAATCGACTTTTGTCAGGATAATCATTCGCTGTCTGCTGAGCGGCACACACTGCGCGGTTTGCATTTCCAGACTTCTCCGCATGCGCAGGACAAACTGGTCCGGGTGATCGCCGGTGCCATTCTTGACGTCGCCGCAGACATTCGTGTCGGGTCACCGACTTACGGTCAGTGGGTCGCAGTCCCTTTAACCGCGGATACTGGCAACCAGCTGCTGATCCCGAAGGGTTTTGCGCATGGGTTCCTCACGCTCACTCCCGACACGCAAGTTTTCTACAAATGCAGCGACTTTTATGCACCCGAGACAGATCGAGCGATCCGTTGGGATGACAAGACGCTGAACATCGATTGGGGCATTTCGGAAAACGAACTGACCCTTTCTGACAAGGATCGCGCCGCGCCATATTTGGCTGATATCCCCTCACCATTCAGCTACGGGGACCTATCATGAAACTCATCGTGACAGGAGGCGCCGGTTTCATCGGGTCTGCTGTGGTGCGTCAAGCGATTGCGGCAGGCCACGATGTGATCAACCTCGACAAGCTGACCTACGCGGCGTGTCTGGCGAATGTAGCGTCCGTCTCCGACAGCCCGAAATATCAGTTCATTCAGGCCGATATTTGCGATCAGACCACGTTAGACACTATTTTTGCAGACTATCGGCCCGACGCAGTTATGCATCTTGCCGCTGAGTCCCATGTGGACCGGTCGATAGATGGCCCCGCTGCATTTATCGAAACGAACATTGTCGGAACTTATCATTTGCTAGAGGCGACTCGAGCTTATTGGGGGCGCATGGGCAAACCGGAGAGCTTTCGGTTTCATCACATTTCAACAGATGAAGTATTCGGGTCGCTGGGCGAGGAGGGCATGTTCACCGAAGACACACCTTATGACCCGCGAAGTCCCTATTCTGCGTCAAAAGCATCTTCCGACCATCTGGTGCGCGCTTGGCATGAGACCTATGGTCTGCCCGTCGTTCTGTCCAACTGTTCGAACAATTACGGCCCTTTCCACTTTCCAGAAAAGCTGATCCCGGTCGTAATCCTCAACGCCCTCGCTGGAAAACAGGTTCCTATTTATGGAAAAGGCGCAAATGTGCGCGATTGGCTTTATGTCGAAGACCACGCCGACGCGCTGCTGACCGTTGTGCAGAAAGGAAAGGTGGGCCGCAGCTATAACATCGGGGGCGAGAATGAGGTGAGCAATCTTGAGCTCGTCAAGACAATCTGCGCGATCCTAGATGACATAAAGCCCAACCATAGACCCTATTCTGACCTCATTACTTTCGTTGCGGACCGTCCGGGTCACGATGCACGTTACGCCATCGACCCAACCCGGATCCGGGAGGAGTTAGGCTGGCGTCCGTCGGTCACGCTTCAGGAAGGATTGAAAAGGACCGTCACCTGGTATCTCGAGAACCCGGATTGGTGGCAGGCGCTTCTGGACAGGGATGGCGTCGGCGAACGGCTTGGAACAAACGCATGAAGGTTCTTGTCTTCGGATATGCGGGACAGGTCGCAACCGCTTTGCGGAAAGTCGCAACAAATGAGGAAGTCATTTGCCTCAGCCGCGATGAAGTGGATCTGGGCACGCCAGATATGGTACGTGCGGCGATTGAAGCGACTGACGCGGACGTATTGATCAATGCAGCCGCCTATACGGCAGTCGATCGCGCTGAGGATGACCGCGATCATGCCGAACAGGTCAACCATCTCGCCGTCGGAACAATGGCGCGCGCTGCGGCAAAGCGCGACCTGCCGCTTCTGCATATCTCAACAGACTACGTCTTCCCGGGGACGGGCAGCGACCCTTGGAAAACCAACGATGAAACCGGTGCGATCAATCACTACGGCGCTACGAAACGGCGTGGTGAAGAAGCTTTGCAATTGGCAGGCGGCCCACATGCCGTGTTGCGCACGTCGTGGGTATTTTCTGAAACAGGTGCGAACTTCGTGAAAACGATGCTGCGCCTAGGTGCGGAGCGGGACTCGATCAGCGTTGTGTCGGACCAAATCGGCGGCCCGACCGCCGCAGACGATATTGCTGTAGCCTTGCTGACGATGGCGAAAGCGTTTCTCGACGGAAACGCGCAGAGCGGTGTTTACCACTTTGCCGGCACGCAGGATTGCAGCTGGGCCGACTTCGCAAGACAGATCTTTGATCAAGCCGGTTTGACCTGCGCCGTGACGCCGATTTCTACAGCCGAATATCCGACGCCGGCACCGCGACCGCTGAATTCACGCCTCGATTGCTCTGCAATAGAGACCGCTTTTGGGATCAAACGCCCTGACTGGCGCCAGAGCCTGACCTCCATTTTGAAGGACCTCACATGACACGCAAAGGGATCATCCTCGCCGGAGGATCGGGCACTCGGCTCTATCCGATCACGATGGCTGTCTCAAAGCAGCTCATGCCGATCTACGATAAACCGATGATCTTCTATCCGATCTCGACACTCATGCTCGCAGGGATACGGGATATCGCGGTGATCACAACCCCGCACGATCAAGCGCAATTCCAGCATGTGTTGGGCGATGGGTCGCAGTGGGGGCTACGCTTTACCTGGATCGTGCAAGACAGCCCTGACGGCCTCGCGCAAGCATACCTGCTCGCAGAAGACTTCCTGGATGGCGCACCTTCGGCAATGGTGTTGGGCGACAACCTCTTTTTCGGGCACGGACTGACGGAAATCCTCAAATCTGCCAGTGTTAGTGACGATAATGCCGTCTTTGGCTACCAGGTCCGCGACCCGGAGCGCTACGGCGTCATTGGCTTCAATCCGGACGGAACCGTTGCCGAGATTACTGAGAAACCGTCGGCTCCAGCCTCTAACTTTGCGGTCACAGGGCTCTATTTTCTCAACGGTGACGCGCCAGAGAAAGCCCGAACAATCACACCCTCCGCGCGTGGTGAGCTCGAGATCGCGGATCTGTTGGCGCTCTACCTTAAAGAAGAAGCGCTGAAGGTTCACAAAATGGGCCGCGGGTATGCGTGGCTTGATACAGGCACCCACGCGAGCCTGCTCGACGCAGGCAATTTCGCGCGAACGCTGGAAAATCGTCAGGGCTTGCAGACGGGTTGTCTCGAAGAGATCGCATTTGAACAAGATTGGATCACTGAATCAGAGCTGAGGGACCGCGCGGCACTTTTTGCAAAGAACGCCTACGGCGACTATCTGTTGCGGCTGTTGGACTAGGCGTTGCCGTACCGCGCTTTGATCGCGCGGTCACATCGCAGAAATTTCACCATACCGGGCCACTTTCTGCGGGACTGACCGCAACAGGTGATGCCATGTCCCAAACTTCGACCCGTCTTGATCTTCCCTACATTCAGCCCGCACAGGCGCAAAAGCATGTGACGCACAATGAAGCAATTGAGTTGCTTGATCTGATTGTGCAGCTGACGCTTGAAGCGGTTGATGCGACAGCGCCCCCCCCCGCTCCACAGGAAGGGCAAACTTGGGCGATCGGAACGGGTGCGACCGGTGACTGGGCAAGTCACGATAACACCCTCGCAAGTTTCCGGGGTGGCGGGTGGCTTTACGCTTCACCGCTGGAGGGGTGGCAGGCCTATGTCGTCGGTGACGGTCAAATTCGTGTCTACGACGGGGCAAATTGGGTGGCTATCGGCGGAGGCACCGTAAGCTTCGAAAATCTACCCGGCGTCGGCATCAACGCGATGTCCGATAGTACGAACCGGTTGTCGGTCTCTGCCGACGCGACTCTCCTGAACAACGCAGGCAGCGGGCATCAATTGAAAGTAAACAAGGCGGCGTCGGGCGACACCGCAAGCCTGCTTTTTCAATCGGCTTTCAGCGGTCGAGCCGAAATGGGATTGGCTGGAAATGATGACTTCGCGATCAAGGTCAGTGACGGAACTTCATGGTTCAACGGTCTAACTGTGCAAGGAGCGGACGGGACTGTTCAGGTTGACCAGCTGCTGTCTCTGCCGCCGCGTTCTGAGCCCACCAGCGCTAAGGCCGGAGACATTTATTTCGACGGCACGACGTCAAAGCTCCGCTGTCATGACGGGACTGTGTGGAACGACTTGTTCTAAGGCTCCTTGCCAAGCGCCTTTGCGAGTATCGCGATCCCCTGATCCAAAGCCGCCTTCGCCGCGTCGGGTGTTGCTGCTTCTGTATAGAACCGGCACTCCGGCGCGTTGCCGGACGGCCGCAAATGCGCCACGCGGCCGTCAACCAAGGCCATCCGCAATCCGTCTGTCCTATCGACAGAGGCCTCCCGCCCCTCGAGCGCCGACAGGAAGTCAGCGCGCGCAGCGGAATTCGTCGCTAACTTAGATACAAACGCCAATGACACCTCAGTCGGCACGTTTTCGACGCGGCTTGTCGCAGTGAAACGCGCCGGTTGGTCCGACACTACATCGGCCACGCTTCGCCCGTTCGCCTGCATCAATGGCACCACAAGAGGCAAAACCGCATCACGGGTCATCAACGGCGCAAGCGGCCCTGACAGTCCTTGTGCTGCGAAGCCAAGTAAGAAACCGCCATTCGCCTCATACCCAACGACATCACCACTTTCGCTTTCCATCCCCGCGATAACGTAGGGTGAGCCGATGCGCGTGCGCATGACGCGCTCAAAAACCTGCTCCGCGCCGGAATTTGAGGAAACGGGCGTCACCGCCAATTTGGCACCAAGGGCCGCACCGGTGATCTGGCCCAAAACGTCACCCGGCACGATCCGACCTGTCGCATCTGCCAGCAACGGACGGTCACCGTCGCCGTCCAGTGACACGATCGCGTCCAGATCGTGCTCTTGCGCCCAACCACTGATCAGACTCTGCATTTGCGGCGAGACAGCCTCGGTATCCACGGGAATGAACGTCTCCGAACGCCCGAGTTCGACAACGCTCGCCCCAAGGCGTTCGAGAATTTGCATCAGAAGGTCCCGCCCAACAGTACTGTGTGTGTAAACACCAACGGTCATTCCCGCCAACGCCTCACTCCCAAAGGCATCGGTATAACGCCCGACGTAGGCCAAACCGGTCGCAGCGTCGACATGACGTGGTGCGGTCAGGCGCTGGGAACTAGACCCTAATGCACCCAATATGGCTTGTTCGTCTGTTTTCGTGATCTCTCCACTCGGGGTATAGAACTTCAATCCATTGCGGTCGGCGGGGATGTGACTTCCGGTGATCATCACCGCACTCGCCCCAGCATTCATCGACGCCAATGCAAGTGCGGGTGTTGGCACGTCACCGCAGTCAATGACCCGAACGCCTTCTGCTGTCGCGGCTTGCATCACCATCCCGGCGATTGCAGGCGATGATGCCCGCAGATCTCGACCGACCCATAGGCCTGTTCCAACGTCACATGCTTTCAAAAAGGCCCTGACGTGATCGCCGACCAAAGCAGGAGTCAGTTCCACCACCAAACCACGTAGGCCACTCGTTCCAAACTTGGGAGGCATCAATTCACTTTCCGGACGTTTTGATTTGCGGGCACACTGCCGGAACTCCCGTCCCGACGGAACCGGGAATTTGCAGAAAAATTGAGCACGGCTTTGACTGAAAAACGAGGCGAAGGTCGGTGTGCTGCCACAATTCAGCCCATCCGTTGCCGGGGCGGGCAGGCATGTCCACACAATGCCGCAGCTATCTGTCATTCAATCTGTCGAACGCCAAAACGACGCGACCACGTCTCGGGTCACGGACTTGATGCTTAGCACCAATGGCATGCTTTACAGCACCACGCGGTTCGATGGTCAGATCACTGCTTGGGACATCAGCGCAAGCGGTCTGACCCCTGTGGCGGACGGCGCTTACCTTAGCCCGCTGGTCGCAGGCAATCAGCCTTGGCTGGCAGAGATTACGGTTGCGGGCAGCCAGATGCTTTTGGCGGGTGGCGGCGCGAGTGGTGCGCTGACCCTGCGGGACATTGATGGGATTGCATTAGGTGCTGCCGGAACGCTAACAGCTGCCTTTTCACAGCCTCTCGTACAACCGATCCCAGTCAGTCTCGCCAGTGGATCAACAGCCGTCTTTGCCGGGTTGGGGCAGGATGGCGGTCTTATCCGGATCGATATCGATGCGAGCGGTGCCGTGACCGGGACAGTTGTTATTGCTGACATGCCTACCACAGCGAGTGGCGATGTGACAGCGATGGGCTCCGCAACGATCAACGGCACCACGTTTCTCTATGCTGCCAGCACGGCTGATGCTGGCATCACGGCATGGGAAGTCGACGCAATCGGCGCATTGACCGCGCGGAGCACGTTGACGCCGGACGACGATTTGCGCATCGCGGCGCCAACCGCAATGGAAACGTTCACAGTTGATGGCGAAACCTATCTCGTTCTGGCGGACGCCGGGACCGGGTCGTTGACAGTCTTGAAAGCAAGTACCGACGGCAGTTTGGACATCGTCGACTACGTCCTTGATGACCTGACGACACGTTTTGACGGGGTTACATCCTTAGCGACAGCAGAGATCCACGGCGTGACATGGGTCTTTGCGGGTGGGTCCGACGATGGCATCAGCGCGTTTCAGGTAATGAGCGGCGGGCGCTTGCTGCACCGCGCTGTGATTGCTGACACCAACGATAGCACACTCGAAAACATCTCTGCCCTTGCGGCGCGCGAAACTGCGAATGGCATCGCCATCTTTGCGGCATCCGCGACAGTACCAGGTTTGACGCGGCTCAACCTCTCCGTCGGAGCCGAAGACGAGATTATCGAAGACACCAACGCAAGCGACTTGCTCATGGGCGGCACCGGGGCCGACGTATTTGTTTTTGGCGAAGACGGCGTCGCCGATACGGTTACTGATTTTAACATCAACGAAGACACCCTCGACCTAAGCCAGTGGACTGGTCTGCGCAGTAAATCACAACTCACGTTTGCAACGCTGTCAGATGGGATCAGCATCACCTATGGCACCGAAACTGTCCGCTTGATCACCCATGATCGCAAGTCGCTGGGGCAAGACGCCTTGTTGGACACTATGCTGATTGCATCTGCGCGTATTCCTCTTGAAGTGACGGCGGGTTTGCCCGGTCCAGTGACCGCACCCCCAACACTACCCGCACGCTACCTGCCACCGGCGAGCGCGCCCGAACCACCAGCGCCAATTGACCGGGTCGAACTGTACGGCGGCGCGGATCGGGATGTGTTGACCGGCGCTGAAGGGAACGACCTTTTGTTCGGTCAGTCTGGAAACGACTTGCTGCGCGGCTGGGCCGGTGATGATCTGCTGTTCGGCGGCCC
>JAHDEX010000021.1:36383-62131 GCA_020628545.1 Paracoccaceae bacterium
GGTGACTTCGTTCTTGCCTTTGAAGACGGATCATCCCTGCGCTTCACCGGTCTGACCCAGGATCAGGTTGCGACCGGCGTTTTCGACCTTCTGGGATAAGGCACCCTAGACGAACATCATATCGTTCAGCAGCACATCCAGGTCGGTGATGTCGTTGATCCGCAGGGTGTTTCCGTCACCAAATTCAAACACGGCATCGCCGTCCGCGACCGCGGCACTGTCTATCACATCAAGGATCGTCGCGTTTGACGCGATGCCCAGCGCGTCACGGTCCAGAACGATAAGGTCGACATTGTCCGCGAAGTCCAAGATCCGATCTTCACCGTCATTGAAGATAAATGTATCGCGCCCGCCGCCGCCGGTAAGGCGATCATTGCCCGCACCGCCGTCAAGCACGTCGCGCCCGGATTGACCATGCAATCGGTCATCGCCCGACCCACCGTTCAACGTGTCCGCGTTTTCCATATTCATCGCGCTGGCGCCGTCAACGTTGTCCCATTGGACATCACGCCCCTCACCGCCACGCAAGACATCGTCGCCCGAACCGCCTGACAGCGTGTCCGCGCCGCCGCCGCCCAACAGCGTGTCATTCCCGGCCGCGCCGTTCAGATCGTTTCGGCCGGAGTTGCCGGTGAGAATGTTGTCGAGCGCGCTGCCAGTCAAATTCAGATCTGCGACGCCAAGGAGTTTCGCGTCTGCGATCCCGCTAAGCAAAGTCGCTGACGCGGACAGTTCCAACACCTGGGTGGCGTCGGCAGTTTCAACCACATCCAACTTTGCATTTCCGCCGCTGAGGTCGACGATCAAAGCCGCAATCTCAGACCCCGATTGTGCGATCGATACCGCAAGATTTGCCTGCGCAGCCGCCGCAATCGCGTAGCCGCCTGCCTCCTCCGTCTGCACGGTTGTTCCGGCCGCCGAAATACTGATCCCGCTGACCCCTTCGCCAATTCCATAGAAGGCGTCGTCGTCGCTGTCGATGTAAGCGACACCTGTCAGGAAATGATCCGAACCAGAACGTGCAAAGTTGAGCGTGAGCATGGAGGCGTTGAAATCAATGCTGTCCTGGGTAAAGACCCCTTCGACCTGAGCGATGCCAATCTCTCGGACATTCGTGCCAAACGTATTCTCGCGGTGTCCAGCGCTGCGATACAGCCCCTCGTGGTGTTCGTTGATGGCAGCAATGAGATCAAGCGTGCCGGTTGTTCCGGCCCAGGCAAGGTTCTCTCTCCACGCCCAGGATCCGGTGAAGGAAAAGCCCGCAGCGGCCATGCGGTCACCCGGATCAGAGTCTGATGCGCCATCATGCGAGAAAATATTGTTGTCGAGCATCCATTCGGAGTGGGTCTGCGACGCAAGCTCTAACTGTAGGTTCGGCGCGAGCACTTCGCGCGCTGCGCCGTCGATCGTGCCCGCGGGCAGCCCAGCGTTTAGGCCCAGACCATAACGCTCTGCCTCCGCCAACGGATCAAGGCGCGCGCGATTGATAAGCTCAAGTAAATACTGCTCAGCTGCTGTGACAGCCATTAATCGATATCCTTCCTACGACCTACCCCAAGTCGATTGACTTAACCGATGAGGTCTAAGATCCCGTAAAAAGGCGACGTCGGCTGGCCTTGGCTACGGCAACAGAATGGCAATGAGCGCGATCCAGGAAACAGTGTGTTTCGATATGGGGGAACCACCTGGCGGGGTTCAGACCATCACGGTCGAGGTCACAATCGTGTCGGACACTCCTTGTTTGCGCAGACAAAGTGCTGATGTAACATCATAGGATCAAAACTGGAGGACGAAGCGATGACCTACCCCGTCAACATGTCAGTTAAGCCTGACGTTTCAGCTCATTTTGATGAAGCCACCAATACAATCTCCTACATCGTGACGGATCCCGAGACGCAACATTGCGCCATCATCGATAGTGTCATGGACATCGATTATGCGGCCGGTCGCATCACGCACGATCATGCCGACCAACTCATCGCCGAAATCGAAAAACGCGGCCTGACACTCGACTGGATCATTGAGACACATGTGCATGCCGACCACCTAAGCGCTGCGCCTTACATTCAAGAAAGGCTAGGCGGCAAGATGGGGGTGGGCGAACGGATCATTGAGATCCAAGAAACCTTCGGCAAGATCTTCAACGAAGGCACCGAATTCCAACGCGACGGATCGCAGTTTGATGCGCTGTTCAAGGACGGTGACACCTACCAAATTGGGAACATGCACGGCTTTGCGATGCTGACACCGGGGCACACGCCAGCCTGTATGGTGCATGTGATCGGAAATGCAGCTTTTGCTGGTGATACGCTCTTCATGCCAGACGGCGGCTCTGCACGCTGCGATTTCCCCGGTGGTGACGCGGGCCAGCTTTACGACTCAATCCAAAAGGTATTGTCGCTACCTGATGAGATGCGGCTTTTCATGTGCCATGATTATGGTCCCGGCGGCCGCACCATCCAGTGGGAGACGACCGTCGCAGAGCAGAAAGCCAACAACATCCATGTCGGCGGAGGCAAGTCGCGAGATGAATTCATCAAGTTCCGCACGGAACGCGACGCACAACTGTCGATGCCAAAACTGATCATCCCATCGCTTCAAGTGAACATGCGCGGCGGGGAGGTCCCCACCGACAAGGACGGGAACCCGGTTTTGAAAGTTCCGGTGAACGGGCTTTAATCGGCGATCAAACTTCCGAATATGAGGCCTGAGTCTCCTTCGGCGTGGATCAACGCGCCAACTTCTGCTGGTGCGTCGCCAGAACCAGTCAGTCCAAAAAACTGACCTTCTGCTTGGACAGACGCGTTGCCACCAACGATCTGAGCTAAGGTCAGATCACCTGTCGTTGTCACCGTTCCACCCGTAAATCCAGTGCCGACAATATCAGCGTCGGTCAGAACCAGAGAATCAAGCGGTGCGTCGGTGAGGTTTCCACTGACCTGACTGACATTGGTGAAATCGCTGAGCGTCGCAGAGGCTTTACCCGTCGCAAAATCGACTGAGACGACGCTTTGACCATTGCGCATATCGAAGCCCGCATCCGGCGTGACCGCCAAAATCACAGCGCCGCCCGAGAAGGAAGCTGAGCCTGCAGTAGGCATGTCGCCAGCCTTGGTCGGAACCCCAACAACACCAACCATCGTGGGGTTGCCAATAACCTCTTGTTTGAAACCCGACGTAACGACAAACGCGCCCGGAACATCATCCGTCAAATCAATGGCCAGATTGTTCAACGTCCGGCTACTTTCGGATCTGTTGAACTCCCCATCGCGACGCACAAGAATCCTTTGGCCAGTCGCCTCATCTCGCACGATGCCGATGCCTGAGAGTACAACGACATCATCTTCTGACGCCTCAAGCGTTGCTTCCAGGACCGACCCAGCGGTTTCTTCTTCTTCCGGCTCTTCAGTCCCAAAAACTTCGAAAGGCTCAATAGGGTCAGCCAACTCCGCAGGAGTTTCGTTTCCAGACGCCGATTGCACCTCACGAGGGGGAGTCGGATCTTCGACCTGCACAGGACCAGAGCCTCCACCGCATGCAGAAAGGGCTCCGACAACCAAAATACCGGCACTGAAACGAACAAGGCACATCATACGAAAACAAAATCCTCTGCCACAAGCTGACTTGCTGAAATATCAAAGAAGGTAATGGTGGTCTCCTCAGCCGAGAAAACCGCATGGTTGGTGTCAGGATCGCTGGTGACAAATGTCATGACATTCTCAATCGAGACTCCCGAAAAACCCTGCAGGACGATCTGGTCGATACCCGATTGAAAATCGGCACCGGTTGCAACAACGTTGCCAACTTCGCCGGGCGCAAGTGCCACCGTTGCGAAGCTGCCAATAACATCGTCACCATTTCCAGGTCGGAACAGGAATTGATCGGCGCCCCGCCCCCCCATCAAAAGATCGTCGCCGGTGCCACCATCCAGAATGTCCGAGCCAAAGAGGAGTTGATGCCCAGCATCACCGCGCAAGACATCATCACCGGCACCGCCATTCAGGCTGTCATCATCGATACCGCCCACAAGGATATCATCGTCCGCGCCACCGTTTAAAGTTGCATCGCTTGATAGCGCGATCACAAAATCATTCCCGTCTTCGCCATCGGCGACCGTGGTTCCGATCCCGTCAACGATGAGATCATTACCTTCGCCGCCCAAAAGCTCATCATCTCCGGCGAGGCCAAAAAGGCTATCGTTGCCACCACGCCCTTCAAGTCGATTTCCGATCTCGTTCCCGATGATCTTGTCTGCAAAGCGCCCCCCAATCGCGTTTTCAAGAAGCGAGCTGAGATTGCCTTGGTAAAGATATGGGTTGGCGAGATTGCCTTCGGCCAGGAGCGGCTGACCGACTGCGTCCTCACCCTGGTATGCGAGAAAGTTCGCGCCGAAACTCGTGAACTCCCCCGGACGCAAGTCGATCTCCAAGCGGGAGCGCGCATTCGACAAATCAAGCGTATCTTCACCCGCACCATCCCAAACGGTGCGCAGTGTCTCGCGGTTGATCGGCTGACCCTGCCCAACACCGTCGATAAAAAACTCTCCGGTCTGGAAGTCGACGGAGTAAAGGGTATCGCCAGACTGGAAGTCGAAGTTTGCGCCATACAGAAACTGCATCGCCGCAATATCAGCGGGCATATACGTCTCTGGCCCGTGTGAATCGGTATAAAATTCGGTCTGCGCGTTCGGGTGCGCGAGATACGACATCACCGTCCAAGAATGGCCGCGAAATTCTGGCGGGACACCGTTGAAGTCGTGACCGTGCTCTAGCCCCATGCCATGGCCGAGCTCGTGCAATATCAGATGATCGACGTAAGACCCAAGCGTGGGCTGATCCCTTGTCGGGTCATAGACATGCAAATCACCGCCCGCATATTCGACAACATAGGCGGTCGGCGTGTTCTCTCGGAACGTGAAGAAAAAGTCTGACTGTTCCTCGGTGTGATCCACCTCTCGGAAGGTTGCACCAGAGAAATTGGAGATGCTGGTGAAAACTGCCAAATGGCGATCAATCATTGCCTGATTGAGCCGAGAATACTCCGGGTCGTTTTCCAGTTCACTCGTCAAATCGAAGGTGTACGTGATTTCGGTCGGCCCTACAGATGGCAACCCACGCACCAAACCCTCGATTATCGCGTCGAGGGTCGCATCCCCAGAATCAATCACCCAAACAGCCTTTCCGGCGTACTCCCCAGTGCTTTCAGACTTACCGTTTGGTAAATCTCGTCGCAAACCGAGGCCCGCCACAAATGGGGGTTTTTCGCCGATCTTGCACGATGCCTTAAGGATTTCCGTTTAGGGTGCTGTTGCAAACACTTAGCACCGAAAAACACGCCTGAATCGGGGGCAAAATGTGGCGAATTACTCGTTACAGGGCTTTTCTGCGCCTTAATTGTGGCGAAATCGTGGCAAAAGTGCCGCACAAATTGGGCAAAGTAACAGTTTGTTAGGCCTGTTTGACGGTTTCAGCCATGCGACTCAGGGCATTAACGAAGAAGTCAGTTTCTCCGAAATTCCCCGATTTCAAAGCAAGCGCGAGGTTGCGCTGATCGACCCGCAGCGTTGGGACACCCGCAGCGAGGCGCGGCCCCACTTGCAACTGTTTGGCGTCCAACCCTGCAACTGCGGCGCCAGAAGTTTCACCTCCGGCGACTACAAGGCGTGTGATGCCAGCGTCGGCAAGCGATCCAGACAGTTGCGCAAACATCGCGTCAATTGCGGCCGCGATGACCTCTGCCCCGAATGTAGTCTGCGCCTCTTTCACTACCGCCGGGTCCGCGGAGGTATAAACGAGAGGCGGTTTGGACTGCGCCATGACCCAATCCACAATATCTGCAAAATCCCCCTGACGCTCCATCACCTCTGCAGCACCGATCTCAAGTCCCGGCTGCGTTTCGAGAAACGCTGCCACTTGGCCGCGGGTCGCGCGACTACAAGATCCCGAGAGTACAGCACCCGGTCCCGCGACGCCCTCCCAAGGCACTTGCCCCGCGCTGATCCCAAAGTTCGCAGGCAGGCCGAGCGCGATACCAGAGCCGCCCGTTAACAAGCGACGCGATTTGGCTGCAGCACCAATGGCGTGTAGGTCCGCATCGCCAATGGCGTCAACAATGACCATGGACGGTGAAAGTCCAGCCATGTGAGCCTCAATCGCCTCGGCCCCAAGGGCGACGACACGCGCGGGCACATGCGTCACCTTCCAACTTGTCTGCGCCGCGAGAACACGGCGCAGATCTGCGTCCGTCATGGGCGTAAGAGGATGGTCCTGCATGCCAGATTCATTCAGCAGCACGTCATTCACAAAAAGATGCCCTTGGTAGACGGATCGGCCATTCTCAGGGAATGCGGGACAGGTGATGATGTGGGTCTCGCCAAGGTAGTTTGCCAAGGCTTCGGCAACCTGGCCGATGTTCCCCTTCGCCGTGCTGTCGAAAGTCGAGCAGACTTTGAAAATGAACTGCGTCGCACCCTGCGACTGAAGCCATTTGCAGGCGGCGAGCGATTCCGCGATGGCTTGGTCAACGGGCGCAGTGCGCGATTTCAGCGCAACAACCCCAGCATCTATGCCAGTCACCTTGCCGTCCGGCACGCCAACAAATTGGACCGTCTGCATGCCACCTTCGGCGAGCGTAAGGGCAATATCGGACGCGCCGGTGAAGTCGTCGGCGATCACACCAATTTTCATGACGGAATCTCTGTTCTGGGGCCTTGGTCAAGGCGGGTAATGTGCGCGTCGATATCTTGCGGATAAAATTGCCGGACAAGCGGGTCATGACCCGGGATGATCAAGTCGGGATGGCTCGCCAGTTTGCCGAGCGTTTCAAAGCCGTCCAGCATATTCTGCAAGTCAACGACGATGGGAAACGGCTTTCGCGCGCGTACGTTTTCCCAATAGTGCGCAGCGTCGGAGGCGAGGACCAGCCACCCGGCCGAGGTACGCACGCGCACCGCCTGCAAACCGCGAGAGTGTCCACCGATGCAATGGACGGTGACACCCTCTGCGACCTCTGCATCACCATCGTGGAAGATCACTTTGCCCGCGTAGAGACGTTGGATCGCGGTGCAAATGTGGTCTGCGGTGAACGGTATCTTCAGCGTGTCGTGACACATGCAAGGTCCTGTGGCGTAAGCCATCTCCGCCGCTTGCATATGCAAGGTCGCGTTTGGAAAAAGATCAAGACCGCCCGCATGATCATAATGCAAATGCGTGACGATCAGCGTGTTGATGTCTTCTGGACGAATACCAAGTGGGGCCAGCGCTTCACCCGGTTCCATACGGATCGGGCGGTCTCGCCGCACAGCCTCCGCATTATCATATCCTGTATCCACGAGGATCGTCTCATCATCGCGCCGCAAGACCCACATGAAGTAGTCCATCGCATGGGCCGCATCATGGTTGTCATCGAAAATAAAGCTGTCGACGCGCGTCCGCGCATTGCGATCCGCATATTTGACGGCGTGAACCTCCCACGTGCTCATGAGCGAACCTCCGAAAATGTTGCGACCTTCTTTTCTGAAATCATACCTGAAACCGCCCGATCGAAAGCCTTGAAATGGGCGCTAGCCAGGTGCTCATCGAACGCTGCCGCGTCAGAATAGAGTTCATACAGGAAAACTTCCCCTGGACGCGACGGGTCGCTCAGCACATCAAAACGCTCACATCCGGGCTCATCCTTTAGTGACTGGGCCGCATTCTTTTCCATAAGGGGCAGGAAGTCTGCGACCTGATCAAGATGGACCTGAAAGGTCACACAAACAGCAAATGACATGAATTCTCCCCCTCTTCATAGCTATGCAGTCCTCGCACTGACGAGCAACACATCTTTACTATGTATAATTTAATGTATACATTAATTGCAAAGTACGTCAATCGACGACCAAATCAGAGGGAGACTTAGTATGACCCGCTCATTCCAGATCGCGGTCTTTGAAGGTGATGGGATCGGACCGGAAATCATGGTTCCGACTGTTGAAATCCTGCGCGCCCTCGCTGCGCAAAGCGACGCCTATACCTTCGACTTCCGTCGTCTTCCCGCTGGGGCCGCACATTACGCCAACACTGGCGAAAGTCTCCCGCAGCTTGCCTTGGAATACGCAGGTCAGGCAGATGCAATTCTCTTGTCAGCCATGGGTCTGCCGGATGTACGGTATCCTGATGGGACCGAAATCTCGCCTCAGATCGAACTGCGCAAAAAGTTCAACCTTTTTGCAGGTGTACGCCCCGTCCGCATCCCGCCGGGTGGCCTCACGCCACTCAAACTACCAGACAACAAAGGTGTCGACTTTGTCCTGATCCGTGAAAGTACCGAAGGGCTCTTTCACAGTCAGGCCGCGGGCACTGTGACTGAGGATGATGCAACGGAAACCCTGCGCATTACCCGCAAGACCTCTGAAGACGTGTTCAATTTCGCCTTTCAACTTGCCAAAGATCGTAAGTCACAAGGGCGCGGCCCCGGGCGTGTGACATGCGTTGATAAGGCAAATGTCTTTCGGGCCTTCGCATTCTTCCGCAGTATCTTTGATGGGATTGCGAAGTCTCATCCGGACCTGGCGGCTGACCATGCCTATGTGGATGCCACTGCCCTTTGGATGGTGCAAAAACCATGGGACTTCGACGTGCTGGTCACCGAGAACATGTTTGGCGACATCTTGTCGGACCTCGGAGCCGGGTTGATGGGAGGGCTGGGCCTCGCGCCATCTGCGGACATCGGCCATCATCAGGCGGTATTCCAGCCCTGCCACGGCTCTGCACCCGATATTGCAGGCGAAGGCAAAGCCAACCCGTTCGCAATGATCCTGTCCGCCGCCATGATGCTGGATTGGCTGGGCACGAAACACGACGTTCCAGCAATGCGCGCGGATGCGAACGCCTTGCAAGCTGCAGTGGACCAGCAGGTCGCGACCCGTCAGACGGTGACGCCTGACCTTGGCGGGACAGCAACAACAGCAGAGGCTGGTGCTGCCATACAGACCATGGTCGCGCCGGTTGAGGCCGTAGCATGACCACGCGCGTTGCCTGCCTCGGGGCGGGTTACTTTAGCCGGTTCCATCATGACGGATGGGCCCGGCTTGAAGGCGCGACGCTTGTCGGGGTCGCAGATCATGACCTTGCCAAAGCAACCGAGACTGGGCACCCTGCGTTTGTGTCCCTTGCGGAAATGCTGGAGCGTACGCGACCTGACCTTCTTGATATTGTTGTACCCCCCGCAGCACACGCAGACGCCATCAGGCTAGCAATTGAGGGGGGCGTCAGCACAATCATTTGCCAGAAGCCGTTTTGCGCGGAGCTTGAAAAAGCACGTGAGATCACCGAGCACGCGCGGCAGCATGGCGTCACTTTGATCGTTCACGAAAACTTCCGCTTCCAGCCATGGTACCGCGCAATCAAAGCCGTCATTGAGGCTGGTGACGTCGGTGATGTGCTTCAGGCCACGTTCCGACTACGCCCAGGTGACGGGCAAGGTCCGGACGCCTATCTTGCCCGGCAAGCCTATTTTCAGAAGATGCCACGCTTTCTGGTGCACGAGACCGGCGTCCATTTCATTGATACGTTCCGATATCTTTTCGGCGATATGACGAGCGTCTATGCCGACCTGCACAAGGACAATCCCGTCATCGCAGGTGAGGATGCAGGCTTCATAAACTTCGCCCATCGTAGCGGGCCACGTTCGTTGCTGGATGCCAATCGTCTGCTCGATCACGCCGCGGAAAACACGCGATGTACGATGGGTGAAGGCCTGTTCGAAGGAACCCACGGAACGCTGACTCTGAATGGTGATGGATCCGTTCACTTGCGCCGCTTCAGACAGGTTGGAACACACGAAGTTCTGCCCCCGAATACGTCACAATCCTTCGGTGGTGATTGTACCTACCTTCTGCAAGCACATGTTTTGCGTCATCTTTCCTCTGATCTTCCCCTTGAAAACACTGCCTCAGATTATCTCTATGTTATGGAAGTGGAGCGCGCAGTGTATCAATCTGCGCAGTCAGGGAGGAAGGTTCATCTCGATGAACAAGAGTGACGCAATCACATCCGGATCGAATACTGCCATCGCAGTGGCGAAACTGCGCAAGATGATTTTTGCTGGCGAACTTGGGGCGGGGACTGACCACCTCGAAAGTGAACTTGCAGACCGGTTGGGGATGTCGCGTACTCCGATCCGCGAAGCTCTTTTGCGGCTTGAAGCGCAGGGGCTCGTTGAAGTGCGCCCACGTAAAGGCGCACGCATCAAGCCTCTCTCACCAACCGATATGGCCGAGATCTATGATATCCTGACCGAGCTTGAGAGCTTGGCCGCTGCAAAAGCAGCAGCCCGGAACCTGTCCGACGCGGATCTGTCGACCTTGACGATGGCGATCAGGGATATGGAATCCGCACTGAACAACAACGACCGGGAAGCCTGGGCCGCCGCCGACGACACCTTCCACCTTGCCTTGACCGAGTTGAGCGGAAGTGCCCGGATCGTCCAGATTTCTGCGATGCTCGCCGATCAGGTTCGGCGCGCGCGAATGGTTACCCTGCATATGCGACCAACGCCCACCAAGTCGAACGATGATCACTCTCAGGTGCTGGACGCCATTCGGCGTGGTGATGCGGACGCTGCCCGCACCATCCACCGAGCACACCGGCTGGCCGCGAAAGACATTTTGCTTGACCTGCTACAGCGCCACAGACTGAGCAGCATTTAACCGGTCGGCCGACTTCTCGTTGCACCCTGCAGTTGGGGTGCTTATTTGCGTCACAAGTGCGAGAACGGAATACATCTATGGCCAACCACCTCTACCAGAACGATCTTCCTGACGGATTGGACCTTGGCCCAATCGTTGCAATCGATTGCGAGACGATGGGCCTGAACCCCCACCGCGATCGGCTTTGCCTCATTCAGATGTCGGGGGGCGATGGTGAGTGTCATCTGGTGCAGGTGGCGCAAGGCCAAACCGAAGCGCCCAACCTTTGCAAGATGCTTGCTGATCCCAACGTTCTGAAGCTGTTCCACTTTGGGCGGTTCGACATTGCCGCCTTGCAAAATACCTTCGGTACCGTCACAGCGCCCGTCTATTGCACCAAGATTGCCTCAAAGCTCGTGCGTACGTTTACAGACCGCCACGGATTGAAAGTGCTTTTGCAAGAGATGCTGGGCATCGACATCTCCAAACATCAGCAACAAAGTGATTGGGGTGCCACAGATCTGACAAGCGCGCAACTTGACTATGCGGCGTCCGACGTCCTTTACCTGCATCAGTTGAAAGACAAACTTGATGCCATGCTCGCACGCGAGGGGCGGACCGATACGGCGCAGGCTTGTTTCGATTTCTTGCCGATGCGCGCCCAACTTGATCTGGCAGGCTGGCCCGATACTGACATCTTCTCGCATTGATATGGCTGACCCCGCGAAACTCATCGCCGCAGGCAAGCGCGTCATCGCAGATGAGGCGGCGGCCCTCGCCCGGTTAGAAGCAACGCTTGGCGACAGCTTCGCCGCAGCCATCGAGCTCATCCTAGCGGCAAACGGGCGGGTCATCGTCTCTGGCATGGGTAAGTCTGGACATATCGCACGCAAGATCGCCGCGACATTTGCAAGTACCGGTACCCCCGCACATTTTGTGCATCCGGCAGAGGCCTCTCATGGAGACATGGGCATGCTGGCTGTAGGCGACGTTGTCCTTGTCTTATCCAACTCAGGCGAAACACCAGAACTTGCCGACGTCGTCGCCCACACGCGCCGCTTTCAAATCCCGCTGATCGGGGTGGCGAGCAAAGCCGACAGTACATTGATGCGTCAGGCTGATGTGCAGATCGTTCTGCCTGATCAAGGCGAAGCTTGCGGGACGAGTGTGGTACCGACAAACTCAACAACAATGACATTGGCGCTGGGCGATGCCATGGCAATTGCTTTGATGCAGCATCGCGCCTTCACGCCCGAGAATTTCAGAGATTTCCACCCGGGTGGCAAATTGGGCGCGCGCCTGTCAAAGGTCCGCGATCTGATGCACGCGGGCGATGCGATCCCGCTCGCAGGTCTCGAAACGCCAATGTCAGACGCTTTGCTGACCATTAGTCAAAAGGGGTTCGGCATGGTCGGCGTGGTGGATGACGATCACCATCTCATCGGTATCGTGACGGATGGTGACCTGCGCCGCAACATGGCAGGCCTTCTCGATAAGACCGCGGGCGATGTGATGACTCGCGCACCCGAAACTATCGCCCCAGATGCCCTTGCCGAAGAAGCGCTTGCAATCATGAATGGCAGCCATGGGCGCAAGATGACGTGCCTGTTGGTGGTCGATCCCAAACGCCCCGGCAAGGTGGAAGGGATTTTGCATGTTCACGATTGTCTGCGCGCCGGCGTGGGATGAACCATGGCGACAGAGACCAACTTTCATACGTGGTTGGTGGGCTGGCTGAAGATCCTTTTGCCCATCGGGGCATTGATGCTGTTGTCGACGCTTTTTCTATTCGCTCGTAATCCGGCACAGCAATCACAGGAGGTGCCGATTGCGCAGATTGAAGCCATCGCACGCGAACAACAAATCACCTCACCACAGTTTTCCGGGCTGACTGACGATGGTGCAATCATCGCCGTTCGCGCGGAACAGGCAAAGCCTGAACCGGATAACCCTGACGCTTTTCTGGTTGAACAGCTGATCATCGACATGGACTCGCCAAACGGAACGACACTGAATGTCACGTCAGGGGCTAGCGTCATCGACACTGCCAAACAGACGGCGCGGCTGAATGGTCTATCGCGCGTCACTACGTCTTCCGGCTATCAGATGGAAACGAATGGCCTGAATGCGAACCTGAAAACGGGCGAGATCGTCTCGGACGGGCGGCTCGCGATACAGGCGCCGTTTGGTCATTTGACCGCTGGAAAAGTGCGCATTCACGCCACAGCCGACGGGACCGGACAGCGGATGGTGTTCACAGAAGGGGTGCGCCTGATATACACCCGACCAGACGAAGACCCTGACGCTGGATCAGGAAAGGACACCGAATGATACGCTGCATCGCACTTAGTGCAATTTTGCTGGCCAGCCCGGTGATGGCGCAGACCAATATCAACCTTGGCGGCATTACCACCGATCCCTCAGCACCGGTTGAGGTCGCGGCTGATAGTCTGAGCGTCGATCAGGATACGGGAACAGCCATTTTTGAAGGTAATGTGGTCATCGGACAAGGCGATCTGCGCATCGCTGCAGGCCGCGCGCAAGTGGTGTATGACGCCGGATCAGGCGACATCGCCAGCTTTGAGGCGTCAGGTGGCGTGACCTTTGCCAATGGCAGCGAAGCGGCCGAAGCACAAAGCGCCAGTTACGATCTTCAGAATGGAAATCTCGTACTGATCGGCGATGTTATTCTCACGCAAGGGGCCTCTGCCCTATCCGCGGATCGCATGACGATTGATGTTGAGACCGGGAATGCCCAAATGGAAGGACGTGTGCGGACCGTCTTTCAGCAGGGAAATCAGTAAATGGCAGAGTTGACGGTACAAGACGGCGGCCTTGGCCTGCGGATCGTCAACTTGCGCAAAAGCTATGGCAAGCGGACGGTCATCTGGGACGTCAGCATGGACTTAGGCCGTGGCGAGGTTGTTGCCCTGCTTGGTCCAAACGGTTCTGGCAAAACAACGTGCTTTTACTCCGTCGCCGGTCTTGTGACACCTGAAGGCGGACAGGTCATCGTCGATGGGCGGGATGTGACGACACTACCGATGTACCGGCGCGCGAAGCTGGGCATTGGATACCTTCCACAGGAAACCTCAATCTTCCGCGGGCTTTCGGTCGAGGACAACATCAAAGCGATCCTCGAAATTGCCGTCGATGACAAAAACGCACGACAGGACAAACTTGAGGCGCTCCTGTCGGAGTTTTCTATCGAACGCCTGCGCCGTGCACCCGCGCTCGCCCTCTCTGGCGGCGAACGACGTCGCGTCGAAATCGCGCGCTGTTTGGCAGCAGGCCCAAAGTATGTGCTGTTTGATGAGCCGTTTGCGGGTGTCGATCCTATCGCTGTTGGCGAAATTCGACATCTTGTTGCCGACTTGAAAAACCGCGGAATCGGGGTGCTGATCACGGACCATAACGTACAGGAAACACTGCAGATCGTAGACCGTGCCTACATCCTGCATGACGGCAAGGTTTTGATGAGCGGGACAACGGAAGAAGTCGTCAGAGACGAGAACGTAAAGCGCGTCTATCTGGGCGATAGTTTCCGCGTCATCTAGGATTGTTCACACTTCATACATACTAAAACATTTGACAAAACACGCTGCACAACGCCCAATAGGGAGGATGGCAGCACGTGTTTCAGACCCGCGGATCATCCTGGCGATCTCGCCCGGCCTGATTTCTAACATCCTGAAACAAATGCCGTTATCGCATTTCCAAAAGCGCCGATAGACCAACACGCTGAGCGAATCCCGCCCAAAGTGCCCCTATGGCGCAACAACACGACAGGAGATCAGATGCGGTATCAGATTAGTGGCAAACAAATTGACATCGGCAACGCACTGCAGACGCATGTCCAGACGGAAACAGGTGACATGCTTGCGAAATACTCGGGCCGGCCCACGGACGCCAATGTCGTTTTTTCCAAGTCTGGTCATGAATACGTTTGTGAAACCGTGATCCATTTGTCGACCGGCCTGACCGCGCAAGCGCGCGGGCATGAGCCGGAGATCTATGCTGCTTTTGATTCCGCGCTTGAGAAGATGGACAAGCAGTTGCGGCGCTATAAACGGCGCCTCAAGGATCACCACAAAGAGCGATCACAACCTGTTGAACTCTCCGACGCGGGGTCCTATATCCTCGCCCCATCAGACGAGTCGGGAGAGGCCGAAGACGACACAGTCAGCGCAATGA
The DNA here is from genome assembly GCA_020628545.1 of Paracoccaceae bacterium. Classification (GTDB taxonomy): domain Bacteria; phylum Pseudomonadota; class Alphaproteobacteria; order Rhodobacterales; family Rhodobacteraceae; genus Yoonia. The sequence continues at coordinate 51,247 of JAHDEX010000021.1, forward strand.
TCATCGCCGAGACGGAAATGAAAATTCCGCTTTTGTCGGCAGGTGAAGCGGTGATGCAGATGGAGTTGGCCAATGCCCCCGCATTGGTGTTCCGCAATGAAAAACACAAAGGCATCAACGTCGTATATCGGCGTGACGATGGTAACATCAGCTGGGTCGATCCGAAGAATTTGGGTTGATTAACCCAATCGGAAAGCGAGAGACATGCAGATTTCGGACATTCTAAAGCCGGAAGCAGTGAAGACGTTGGGTGCTTGTACGAGCAAGAAGCGTCTCTTCCATGACCTCGGTGATATCGCTGCAGGTGCTTACGACCTTGATACGACAACCGTGATCAATGCCTTGATTGAACGTGAGGGGTTGGGCCCGACGGGCGTTGGTCATGGCATTGCTCTGCCCCACGCGCGTCTTGATTCAATCGACACCGTATGCGGGATGTTTCTGCGGCTTGAGAAGCCGCTTGATTTTGATGCGGTCGACCGTCAGCCGGTCGACCTCATCTTCGCACTCCTCGCCCCTGAAGATGCAGGGGTGGAACATCTGAAAGCTTTGGCGCTCGTCTCTCGTACGATCCGTGATGCAGATATGCAGGCGAAACTTCGGGCCAATGCGGATGCCGCGACCTTGCACACCATCTTGACGGAAACGCAGGCGCAGGCGGCTTAGGCCCAATCTCCAAAACCAAACGCTGTGAAATCTCGGGCGTAAGCATCCTTGGCGGCGCTTTGGACATCGGCGTCTACGATACGTGAGAGCCATGCCGCGTGCGGGTCTGTCACTTCTGACAAAGCGGGCATCGTTTCGCGCCCAATTTGCGCAGCGAGGATGGCAAGGTCAGCCTCCAGGCGTTCTTCACGCATCACGAGATCCGGCAGACCAACATCGACCATACCCTGCAGTAGCGCGAGTTGGCTGGCCCACGACGGGTCAACGCGGATGCCGGTCTGGCCCGTCAAGTTGCGTTTCAGGAATTGCAGAAAAGCGAGGAACGCGGTGCGGTGCGCCGTGGCATCATACCCTGCATCGGGATCGCGAAAGGGATCAAACTCAGGCAAAGGCACATTGAACTGCCGCGACAGCGCGGTCCGGATGTCCGGGAAGCTGTCCGTGCCGGTCGCAAGGATGTGGGTGCAAAACGCCGTATGTGCACGTGCCAGCGGATGGCGTAACACGGTGAAACTGCGATGGCCGATCATCGCGGACTTCCACTGTCTCAGGGTCTTTTGCGTAAAACCCTCTTGAATCGCGGACCCGTCATCCAACTCAGAAAGCCACGTTTTCAGGGCCACAGTTGGTCCACCGGCCAGCGGCAAAAAAAGCAGCGGCGCGCGCGGCGCAGCAATATAGTTGGGCACTTGCGGCCCGCGCCGCGGTTCAAAATTTGGCGTACGGTTGAGGTTAAACCGATCCAGCCGTGCAAGCGCTTCGGCCATACCGTCGAAATTCATAACCTTGGTCTCAAACCCCTGCGGGTTCTGCCGCTTCAGCTTGTCATCCAGCGCCGTGATCCTGTCTTCGCACTCCAGAAACGCCGCCAGACCGTTCATGACGTCAAGATCTTGCAGGTCCTCATAAGCCACATAAAACGCCGTTTGCCCAGTTCGTTGCAGCCCATTCATCAGCGTGACCTGAAACGCCTGTAGCCGCGCCAAATGCGCCTCAAATTCCACAGGATCGAAGCGCACCTTATGGTGGCGCGCGTGTTTGACGTTGGTCAGCTTCCACTGCCCAGTCGCCTTTGCGATCAGCAGGCTGACATAGCTGTCGACGGGATTGCGCGTCAGAACGATCTTGGCGCAGCGGGGGTCTTTCAGGAAAATTTCAAGCGCGCGGGGGTCGTGGTCACTGAAATAACGGAAGCCGCCCAAGCCGGGTGTCTTGGCCTTGATCGTTTCAATCAGATGCACAGGATCAGCATCCCGCTCCGCCTGGCTCACCCCGAGAATATTGTCCTTGTTTGGGTAGCCAATGAAGGCGCCGTTAAATGCCTCACCGTGACAGGTCAGGCCCTCAAAGCTGTTGATGTTTGCCTCAAGAAAGTTCGACCCGGTGCGCATCTCTGCCAGCACAACAAAATAGTCGAACCGCCTTGTCATTTCCGCACCAGATAGGGTTTGCGGACCTTGAGCTTCGGCGCTGGCATCGCGTTCTCAAGCGGGAAGTCACCCATAAGATAGGGATGCATCCCTTGGTTCTTCAGGTTTTGCAGGAACTGCCCAAAGCCCTGCAGATCCACCATGCGCGGTGCTTCAGTCAGACGGCGGACAGACGTGCCGGTCATCTGGTCAACGACGGTCTGCAAAACCTCCATCGGGCTGTCGACGAAGTCAGCCATGGTCCAGATCCGCACCTGCGCTTTCGTCATGGGGCTGCGCAAGTCTTGAAGATGCGTATTCTCAATCCGTTGCAGCCGCGCCGCTTCGACCCGGATATCAGCGAAGTTCCTATTCGACAGGAAGAGCGGCACAGCCCATGCCCCTGAGATCACAAAGATCTGCGCGTTCCGGTCGCGCCCAAGGATCGGCGCAATCTTTTGCGCATCCGCAGGCCCAAACTGGAACGCCTGTCGTTCGCCCCGTGTGTTCCAGATCAGATTGGTCAAGAACATCTGCGGACGATAGTCGCGCAGCGTTGCATTGTCCGACATGGCACCTTGAAAATACTCTTGCCGCCCATCGAACATCACGCGATCCGGGTGGAAAAGGTGGCCGTGAACACGCGCCGCCGTCTCTTTCGCAAGCCAGTATTCGAAGTTCTCGAAAAGTTCGGTGAAGCCTTCAAACACCGAAAACGGATACGCCGTCACGGCGTTGTCACGCTCCTGCCATGGCCAGCGGCTTTGCATATATAGCCCGGGTCGACCCAAGGTCCGGCGATCAACAGCTTTCGCAAAAATGCGGTCGATCTTGCCCGGGTTGGGTTCGGCCGCTTTCAGTGTCGCGGGATCTTTACTGAGGAAGGTCGCATACAAACGCTCCGCCCGAGGCCAAACCTTGCGCGCAACAAAGCAGTCTGATCGGCGCAGCAGTTGCAAATGATCATCGTAAAAGATGTGCGGCTTACCCTGAAAATCAAATTTAGACAGGGTGAGAGAGCGGCTTTCGATATTCTGGGAATAGAGCCTGACGAGCGTCTGGAAGTAACTTTCATCCGGGATCCAAACGCGTTTGAAATAGGCGTCATAGGTCCTGCGATCCGGATCTTGCAGGATTGCCGAGAGCGTCTGCCGCGTTAGGCACCACCACTGCGATCCCATATGCGGGACTAATCCGTCAGGGATCTTCCTCCGATAGCGCACGGTACGTTGCAGACGGACATAGTAGTCAAATAGGCGGCGCTGCTTTTTCCAGGCAAAAGGAAAGCGTAGTGTGAACCGTTCATGATCCAGACCGCCCACAGTCCACGGGACATCTGCCGTTGTAGCACTTTCGATGAAGTCGATCCGCGGACGCCCATCAAGGTAGCTGCGCAGCTCTTCGATAGGGCGCAGCGGCAGACAAGCTCCCGAGGCTAGATAGACATGACGGACGTCTGGAAAGCGGGTGAGCAGCATCTCTGCCGCATCTTGCGTCGCAGCAACCATGCCCCAAGTGCCCCACTCACATCGATGCCGTTTTGAAAAGCGTACCATAAGTTTCTGGTCTTCAAGCGCAGCCTCAAACGCATTGAACGTCTCATCTGGCACGTTCGTATCAACATGAACCACAACCGGGCAGCCGCCTTGCACCCAATGACGGATGACCTGTTCTGCCCGATCAAAAGCGGTATGAACAAGGATGACGACGCCAACGGTGCTCATGCCCAGTTGCCCTTCGACATGATCCCCAGGATCTCAAGCTGACGCCAGTTGATGTACTTCTCGCTCCACTTGCACCAAAGCTCCGGGCTGTCTTTCAAACCGTCGACGTAAGCCTGATATTCCGCACTTTGGGCGTAGTGTTCGCCTCGTGCCATCTCTTCCTTGGCTTTCGCGCCGAAGGTGTCGAGGAATTTCATATGCAAAAGCACGCCAGAGGCCTTTTCGCCACCAGCCGTATCGTAGACAAGGTTCAACCCGCGCGGCAGCAACATATGCGTCGAACTAATATAGGTGTAGCTGCTCGACCACTTCACAAGCGGGATCTTGTTCAGCGCCGGAGCCTTCTTTGGCCTGTCGGTAAAGAACTTCCGCGCCCGCGGTCCGCCCTGGATCCACAGGTTCAGGTAACCCGGATTGCGGCTGATCATGTAGTTTCCGGCATCGAACCATGGCGCGATATCAAGTGGATTAGTGCCGCGCTGGTATGGAATATCCGAGATTTTACCCTTCGGATACATGTCCAGCATGATCGCGCCAAAGGACCGGATATTCGAACTATCAAGCCAATCTGTCAGCGCGGCGACGGGTCGCGTATCGCAGAACGGGAAGATGAAGAACTCATCAACGTCTACGGTCAATGTCCAGTGCCCATCCGCGTATTTCATCTGCAAATGGGTCAGCCAATCCATCCCGAAGCGCGCGGATTTATAGCTTCCCTTGGTGGACCACAGCGACACATCAGGCTGATCAGCCAGATATTCCGCCCCACCGTCATCGCTTCCGTTGTCGACAAAGAAGAAGTGGTCGACCCCAAGATCGCGATAGTAGCGAAGGAAATAGGGTAGGCGGACATCCTCATTCCGCAATGTGCAGAAGAGCAGGATCTGGCCAGGTTTGATCTGATTGGTCCGGTTTCGCACTGACCGCAACTGCAGGCCTTTGCGCCGCGCACGAAGCTTGAAACGCTTGCGGCGCAGGCGCAGCCGATATGATGTGATCCAGCCCAAACGCGTCCACAGTCCTGTTTTTGTTGCCGCTTCTTACGACCTGTCGGTTAACACGTCATGCAGACGCGCCCCGCAGCTTGCTCATTTGGAAACAATCAATACCAAGGTCCGTCAAATCCACAAGCAATTGCCTATAGGTTATGCGGGCCATTCACCTTGCGACATCAGCTTGAGGTTCACCAGTTGCTGCCAGCCAGCGTACTTTACAGAGCCGTCGTACCATAAATCGACGTCATCAATGAGGCGCTGGTAGTAATCTTCATAAAGATCGGAATTCTCAAAATGCTGCCGCCGCACCCGTTCTTCGGCAGACCTCGCGCCAACGGTATTGAGAAACTTGCTGTGGAGAAGCACGCCGGATGGTAGCCCATCAACCTGTGTGTCAAATACATGGTTCAGGTGGCGCGGCAGCATGTGATGGGTTGATGTCACGTAGACATAAGACCGATCCCATTTGACCAGCGGAACCTTGTTAAGTGTTGGTGCGCGCTCCGGGCAATCCTCGAAAAAGACGCGATCCCTTACACCGCCTTGGATCCACTCACTCTGAAATTTCACATTGTGCTGACGGCGATAGTTGTCTGCATCAAACCAACCCAAAACATCTACGGGGTCCTGCCCCGGGTTGTAAGGCTGCTTTGAGATCAGACCTTTCGGATAGATGTCGAGCATGAGCGCACCAAACGATCGCCTGCGGCGCGCGTCCAACCATGCGGTCAGTTCAGGCAGTGGTCGATCCTCCCAATGCGGATAGATCAACGCTTCATCTGCATCGACGGTCAAACACCAATGACCGTTGCCGTATTTCCATTGCAGAGCTGTCAGCCAATCCATGCCGAACCGGGACAGCTTATAGCTGGAGTCCGTTCGCCAGAGCGACACATCGTCCTGCGATTGTAGGTACGCAACACTTCCGTCGGTGCTGCCGTTGTCGACGATTAGAAAGTGATTGATCCCCAAGCGTCGATGATGGGCGAGGAAGAATGGAAGGCGTTGCGCCTCGTTCCGCAGGGTTGCGAAACATAAAATATCGGACGGGCCAATTTGACCCGTCCGACGAATAACTCTCTGCAATTGCCCGGATTTTCGGAAAGCCCGAAGCAGGAACCGTTTGCGCCGGATCCGCAGGCGGTATTTCTCCCACGCGGACCCGATCAAAGGTTACTCAGCTGCCATCTTGTGGTTGATGACACCGTCCAGATAATGCGCAAACTCATCCCGCAGTTCCGGGTTGCTCAGCGCGAAAGCGACCGTCGCCTGCAGGTAGCCCGCTTTGGAACCACAATCGTAGCGACGACCATCAAACTCAAAGCCATAGACTTTGCGACCATCGGTGATCTCTTGCGCAATTGCGTCTGTCAGCTGCAGCTCTCCGCCAGCACCGGGCTTGATGGTGCTCAGGTTCTCCAGAACGGTTGGCGCCAGAACATAACGACCAATCACCGCAAGGTTGGACGGCGCAGTACCCAACGCAGGCTTTTCAACCATGCCAGCCACGTCATTCACACGGCCTTTGGTCGATTTTACGTCCAACACACCGTAAGACTTGGTCGCTTCGGGTGCGACTTCCATCGCGGCAACCATGGATCCACCGGTTTCTTCATAAGCTTCGATCATTTGCGCAAGGCAGGACTTTTCAGAGGCGATCACGTCATCAGGCAGCATCACTGCAAAAGGCTCATCTGGGCCAATCAGACGACGGGCGCACCACACCGCGTGACCAAGGCCAAGCGCCTCATGCTGGCGGGTGTACGCGATTTCACCGCTTTCCATATTGGTTGCCTTGAGGATGTCGAGAAGATCGGTCTTGCCCTTTTCCTCCAACGAACGCTCAAGCTGCGGGGCTTTGTCAAAGTAGTCTTCCAGCGCACCTTTGCCGCGTGAGGTCACAAAGATAAACTCTTTGATCCCAGCTTCACGTGCTTCATCGATGGCGTACTGGACGAGTGGCTTGTCCACCAAAGTCATGATCTCTTTCGGGACAGACTTTGTCGCCGGCAAAAAACGTGTGCCGAGACCCGCGACGGGGAAGATGGCTTTCGTAACTTTTCTGGTCATCAGATTACCTTAACTCGTATTGACTGAACTTGGACGTAGCGACCGATTGCGACGTTCTTGTGAAACTCTAGCACAATGCGGCCACACTTTGCAGGTGAGATTATCCTGACCTCTCCCCCCGGATGATACTTTCGACGCGTGCGACATCCGATGGATTGTTCACTTCCCAAAATGCTTGTCCTCTTGCATCAACCTCTACGCAGAGAATTGGTTCCCCGTTTTCAAGGAAGCGCAATTGCTCCAATCCTTCGTTCGTTTCTAGTGGTCCGACAGGCCATCGAACGTAAGCGTTCAGCGCGTTTTGGCGATAGGCATAGACGCCAACATGATGAAATACAGGCGTTTCCGCATCGCCTGCATAGTTTTTGGGCGTGAACGGGATGACCTCTTTCGAGAAATAGAGAGCGCAAAAATTTCGATCAAAGACTGCAGTCGTCCCGCCGACCCGCCCGGCAGCGCGTTCCTCAAGAAAGCCATTCAGCGCCGCGCCATCCGTCGCCAACACCGGCGTCGCAACTTGCGCCCAAGGTTTTTCGCGCAGTCCGGCAATCAATTCTTCGATGAACCACGGCGGCGTCAATGGCGCATCGCCCTGAAGATTGACGATGATATCGAAACGATCAGCGATTCTTTTGAGGACATCGGCGCAGCGCTCGGTGCCATTTTGACACTGCTCAGAAGTCATGACGACCTCAGCGCCGAATCTCTCTGCGGTTGTTCTGATCCGGTCATCGTCTGTTGCGACTACAACGCGGTCGACGCCTTCGACGGCCATCGCAGCGTCCCAGCTTCGCTCGATCAACGTCTTCACTTCGCCGTTTGGCCCCTTCAGAGCGACGAGGGGTTTGCCAGGAAACCGCGACGACGCGTAGCGCGCGGGAATGACGATCAGGACGGACATCAGGCTGGTTTCAGATCAACGCCAGGGGCGTAGGCGATGAAGAATGGATTGGCGAAAGTTTCTTTGCCATAACGCAAAGGCGTGTGGTCGTCGAAACGCACGACATCGCCACCAGCACCAACCAATACGGCGTGACCTGCAGCCGTATCCCATTCCATTGTCCGCCCCACGCGCGGATAGATGTCAGCCTCACCCGTCGCGACAAGGCAGAACTTCAAAGAGGAGCCCGCGCTTTTCATGTCTTTGACATTGTATTTAGCAATGTAGTCGTCGGTTGCCTGATCGCGGTGCGACTTGGATGCGACCACCATCAGCGCTGTATTATTAGGGTGCGTCACCTTGATCGGGTTCAGCGTGCCGATCGCATCCTTTGAAAATGGCCCTTCTTCCTCAACGGATGCACCATCTGCTTGGGTAAAGAACATCCGGTTCTTGGCGGGCGCGTAGACCACTCCCCGGATCGCGACGCCATCAACCACATAAGCGATATTCACGGTGAAATCGCCGCGACGATTGATGAACTCCTTCGTGCCATCCAATGGATCAACGATCAGAAACGTCGTTTCGGTCACGCTATGGCTGGCGGCTTGTTCTTCTGTGACCAGAGCCACATCAGGGAAGGCCGCGCGCAGGCCTGCGCTGATAATGGCATCGGCAGCTTCGTCCGCAGCAGTCACCGGGCTATCGTCGCTCTTTGAATTCACTTCAAAGTCGGGACCGTCATAGATCTCCATGATCTTGTCGCCTGCTTCGAGCGCCAAGCGACGCATAACAATGGTGAGCTGCTCAAAATCCATCACACTACCTTCTGTCTAAATGGGCCGCACCACCGCAAAAGTTGAATCCGACCGGTGCGCGGCTTATGCTTCGCCTGTAAGCCAACAGCAAGTTTTTCGTGGTTCAAACAACAGAAGCGGACAAAACCGCTTGACCACAGCACGCAAGTTCAAGGGCAGGGCGCACGAAATGTTTGAGAAAAGCATCCCGCGAACCAAGACGCGCACCGCTTTTGGCATCCTCGAATTGATCTATCATGCAACCGTGCGGGAAATCCGCAAGGACCATCGCACACCGTTGGTGGGCCTGCTGTTGAACATGCTGCAGGCAGTGATCTTCGTGATGACCTTCTATCTTCTCTACACCATCATCCCTGGCGGGCGGCGGGCGATCCAGCTGCGTGGAGATTTCCTGCTCTTTATCATGTCAGGAATTTTCCTATTCCTGTGTCACGTCAGAACGCTGTCGGCGGTTGTGGGGTCGGAAGGTCCAACATCGCCAATGATGCATCACGCACCGATGAACACCGTCATTTCGATTTCTGCCGCGGCCCTGTCGGTACTTTATCTGCAGACGCTATCACTCATCACTGTCCTATTTATCTACCACGTCGTTTTCACGCCTGTGGTGATTGAAGATATGATCGGCGCCTACGCGATGGTGATCGTCGCGTGGATCTCAGGCGCGGCGGTGGGCATGATGTTTCTGGCGCTCAAGCCCTGGGCCCCTAACGCGGCCACCATTGGCGCGAGCATCTATACGCGTGCGAACATGCTGGCATCTGGTAAACTATTTGTGGCGAACTCTTTGCCATCCGCCATCTTGCCGTTCTTTGACTGGAACCCGTTGTTCCATGCCATCGACCAGGCACGCGGGTTCATCTTTTTGCACTACAATCCACACTTCAGTAGCTGGACCTATCCACTTTACCTCAGCGCAACGCTGATCATGATCGGATTGATGGCTGAGTTTTACACGCGTCGGCGCGCTTCGATCAGCTGGGGCGCAGGGCGATGAGATGGATGATTGCACTTCTGCTCTCAGCCTCGTCTGCGATGGCGGAAGCCTTTCCACCAACATATGAAGTCAGCGGCGTCGCCCAAGACGATCGCCTCAACATCCGCGCGGAACCAAGCGCGCAATCGGACGTTCTGGGGTCCTTTGGCCCCTATGACCTGAACATCGAAGTCCTGCGCACCACCGATGACGGCAAATGGGGCCTTGTCGGTGCGGGTGAGCGGAATGGATGGACGGCCATGCGCTTTTTGAAGCAGGCGCCACCGCATGACCCCAACACACTTCCGCGTCCTTTGACCTGTTTCGGGAATGAGCCGTTCTGGTCGCTTCGTATGCTCCCCAGAGGTGATGAGTATGAACTTCTGGGTGACACGCGCCGCGACCTCATGGTGATCAGCGAAAGGATCGCACCAAACGGCGCACTCGCCGTCTTTGGTGAAGGACCCACATTATCCCGCACACTCATTGTAAAGCGCGGCTACTGCGGAGATGGGATGAGCGACCGAGAGTTTGCTTTGCAAGCCACACTCTATAATGACGCACCCGACGAAAGCAGCGTTCAAACCGGATGTTGCACCCTAGATGGGCGTTGAAACGGTCGATTTTCGGAATAAATTTCCATGCGCGGACGACCGCCGCGACGAATCCGCACCACCACCCCAAAAACTCACCGATTCCCCCATTTTTAGGGCTTTGCGGCGGTTGCAGGACCAAATGACCGACCCTATATACGCTGCGATCAACGGGACGGCTCATTGCCGTATCGTTTCACTCAATACGCGGCGCGGATGCTGACGCCAGGTCTGCGCTTCTCAAACCGCCTCAAAGAAGGGATTTGAAAATGTCCAAAGTCATCGGAATTGACCTCGGAACCACAAACTCATGTATCGCGATCATGGACGGCGCAAAGCCACGCGTGATCGAAAACTCCGAAGGCGCGCGCACGACCCCGTCGATCGTCGCTTTCACGGATGATGAGCGCCTTGTTGGCCAGCCAGCCAAACGTCAGGCCGTCACCAACCCGGAAAACACTATCTTTGCTGTGAAGCGTCTGATCGGCCGCAACGTCGACGACAAAGCGCTTGCCAAAGACAAAAAGAACATGCCGTTCAAAGTGATTGACGGCGGCAACGGTGCGGCTTGGGTTGAATCCAGGGGTGAGAAATACTCTCCATCCCAGATTTCCGCTTTCATCCTCGGCAAGATGAAAGAAACCGCTGAAAGCTACCTTGGCGAGGACGTTACACAGGCGGTTATCACTGTGCCTGCATACTTCAACGACGCCCAGCGCCAAGCGACCAAAGACGCCGGTAAAATTGCTGGTCT
>JAHDEX010000086.1:0-2541 GCA_020628545.1 Paracoccaceae bacterium
CAAAACCTGAACAGAGCTAACCTAAATTAGCGGACTCAAAGGGGAGCAGGTCAGAGCCAACGCAGCAGATGAGTTTTTATCTGCGAGAGTAGTTAGCTCTTCAATCATTTGGGCATTCTTAGACATTCTTGGGTTTCATACTTCACTATTTTTGGGGTCTTGGACCACACTACGCGGCCGTGCCTAGCCAATGTTCTGGCTATTGTGGGCATTGTTAGAATCTGCTTTTGGGGGGCGCTGCAATGCAGAGCACCTAGTCCGAGTCAATGTTGGCTCTGAGCTGAGCGTACATCAGTAGGCTCCGCAAAAGCTGGTGTGAAGGACATCATCCTCCTTAAGCACTTGATCAACCAAATAGAGCGCTGCCCGGATTAGATCTGCGTTGCGATTGCTATCAGGATCGCCGCTCTTTCCTCCATGTAAGAGGTTGTTCCGGACCCCGTTTAGTGCGGCGATCAGCTCCTGAACGGATACAACCTCGCCACGGTCCTGCCAGCTCAGGTGACCACTGTCATCGACAATTTGCTTCTTGGGCGGGGCGTGTATGAGCACCTGAACTTCGTCTGCACGTTTGATCCTCTGCCAGAAATCGGCACCTAGTTGATCGTTAGCGAAACGAACCCAATCCACTTCTGCTACCGCCCTTCGACCTGGAACAAAGAAACCCACGTCTTTGAGGGCGAATTCTAGACGCATCATAATTTTAAACAGGCGACTGGCCTCTTCCGAGACATCATCTATTTTGGAGTAGTCCACTTCTGGGACTGTCATTCCACACATCCTTGTACAACATCTGCCCTGGATCGGAGTTTGAAGCGGGTTCAGGCTTTCAAACACTGATTGGATCACGAATGACCGCTTTGCGAAAGCTGCCATGCGGCAATAGCAAGTTTGGCGGACGTCTGTTTTGGGGCCGTCCCTGTCGGTGGGATCGCGGCCCATCTGCGGTGATGTCGCGAAGCAGCCAACGGCAGGAGTGCGCTCTTTTGAGACCTTCGCCGCGTTCAGAACCAACGTCCGCTGTGGATGCGGTGATGATAATTCTCGGTTATCATTACTCCTCAAGCGTTATCGATGCCCAACTTAGAGCGTGGGCCTGCAGACGGGCGTACATGAAAGATTTTGGGAGGTGAATGAGGCTAGTTCGAACAGGTCTCCCAGCATCACCACTGAATTCCCTTTGACAAATGACACCTGATCGATCCTTTGCGACGGGTCTTTCCTTTTAAGCGATTGGTTGCAAAGTACGAAGTGCTCAAGCCCCTAGTTTCTGAGCCCGTTAATCTTATGAACCGCCGCTTATCCCTCGCGGGCATAATTCTGTCCATGTGTCAGTTCTTCGTTACTCGGTCCACCACGGCTCCTGGAGAATCTACACAAGTGCGCCTTCAGCGATCTTTCGCACCACAATGCCATTGGATGGCATCCGAGAGGCTCAGAACGGACTGCCAGGTACCACTACTCGGAGTCTATGGCCCCTGACCTGAGACCCGACTTCCCTCCAGCCTTTGGGAGAATCCGACAATGGGCCGGAATTTATTGCCCAGAAGGTACGAGACTGGATCGCCGCCGTCGAGCAAAGACGGCCTACATCGAACCAGGATCGCTTTGGGAGAACGGATATTGCGAAAGCTTTAACGCCCGGTTCCATGACGAACTGCTCAACGGCGAAATCTTCTGCACCCTAAGAGAAGCGCAAAACCTGATCTAGCAATGGCGCGTTCACTACAACTCCGTCAGGCCGCACAGCACGTTGGGATATCGACCGCCAGCGCCGGAAAGCACTGTTCCAATGGACCAGAGACCAACGATGCAATAACAATTACAACGGACCAACCGATGGGGGCACGCCAACTCCGCCTCCGCTGATTCTGCAAACTTGGACTATTGGGTCGCCGCCATTGGCGGCCCTTACCGGACTCTCGTCGTGACAAGCAATGCCGCAGCGCAGCGTCCCGAAAGCGGACTTTGCTGTCGCTGCAACTCGCGGAACCTTACGCCTTCATCAGTTGCTTGATCCCTCGGATGAAGGTCGCGTCGTCCTGTGCCTTGCGATTGTCCAACAGTTCCACTGCATCGACACCTGCCCTGTAGCGAAGGCGATGTCCGGTTTCATTGGCCGCGTCCCAGACCACCTCTGCAACGGTCTCGGGCGCTGACGGGTTGGACGCCAATTTTCCAAACACCCGGCCCATGGACTCGGCCATCGGCGCGTAGTCCGCAAGGTCTTCTTCCATGGCAAAGTCGAATGAGCTTCCGCCAAAGTTGGTTTTGATCATTCCCGGCTCAATAATGCGAACATGGATACCAAGTGGTTCAAGCTCGTAATGGAGCGCCTCCGACAGACCTTCGACCGCGAACTTGGTGCCGTGGTAGAGCGTGCCGAGCGGAAAGGTAATCTGGCCGCCAATGGACGAGATATTGATGATCGTGCCAGCGCGGTTTGCGCGCATGTGCGGCAGCACGGCCTTTGTGACTTCGATCAGGCCAATCACGTTGGTGTCGAACTGGCGGCGGATGCGCTCCATCGAGAAGGCTTCC
>JAHDEX010000086.1:2551-13272 GCA_020628545.1 Paracoccaceae bacterium
AGCGCGCCATAGGCCCCGTAACCTGCATTGTTCAGCAGAACGTCGATGCTGCCGAACCGGTCGATGCCGGCAGCGACCGCCGCGGTGATCGAAGCGGGGTCGGTCACATCGAGACGCACCACTTCCACGTTATCCAGACTGGCCAAGTCGCCCGCGTTGTCGGGGTTGCGCATGGTGGCGACTACGTTCCAGCCGTTGGTTTGAAAGTGCTTCGCGGTGGCTTCGCCAATTCCTGAGGAGGCACCTGTGATCAGAATTGTTTTCATTGGATATCTCCTTCAAGCGTTGAGTTTCAGCATGTCTTCGATGCCAAAGCTGGTCATGACGTTGCGCGTCACATCGTGCAGCACGTCGTTGTAGTGCTCGATCTGTGGGCCAACGCCCACATGATCCACAACAGTGCGGAACGGCTTTTGCCCGAAGGGCTTTTCCAGAAGAGCGACGACCGCCTCCGCAATACGTTCGGGGCGCTGATCAGGTGTCGCCTCCAGCATCTGGGCCAGACCAGCGGCTGACAGAGCGGGCACCGCCGCAAACTCTCCGTACTGCGCCTCGCGCCCCGGATCATTCGGAGCAACCATGCCATCGAAGAAAGCCGTCGGCATGGCGCCGGGTTCGATGACGCAGGACTCGACGCCGAACCCTGACAATTCGGTGCGATAGCATTCGACAATCGCTTCCAGTGCCCATTTCGACGCCGAATAGGTGCCATAGAATGGCGTCGCAATCCGGCCGATCAAGCTGGAGGTGTAGAGAACTGTCCCCCGTCCCTGCGCCCGCATATGGGGCAGCGCTGCACGCATAACGCGCTGGACGCCCATGACATTCACATCAAAGACACGCGCCATATCCTCGGCAGACATCAATTCCTGAATGCCGTAGGAGCCGATCCCGGCATTGTTGAACAGGACGTCGAGGCCGCCGAGTTGTGTGATTGCTTCGGCCATCCCACGCTCGGTCCTGGCCGTATCGGTCACGTCGATTTCGACGATGGATGCCCCAGCCGCCTCAAGCTCGGCAACTGTCTCGGCGTTCTTTCCCTGGCGGCTTCGGACACTTCCTGCAACCTGATAGCCTTTTTCGAGTAGTGCAAACGCCGTCGGCTTTCCAAACCCGCCCGCGATGCCGGTGATCATGACCTTTTGCATGTCGGTCTCCTTTGTTGAGTCTTGATCACGTTAGTTGCATCGGGCGCGTCATTCTTTTACGATTTGCCAGAATACTTGCCTGATCCTCCAGAAATAGCGATTTCTGTTTTAGCGATGTGCATGGTGATGCTATCGATAGGCGTCCTTAGGAGGCCAACGACATGCAAAGCGAAAGTCTGTTGTCGCACGTTACAGCGCTGCTCGATCAAGCAGCCGTAGCTGAAGGCGCATTTCATCATGCCCCGAGCGGTACCCACCTCTTGCGGCATCGCGCAACGACCGACCTGAATGCGACTGTCTATCGACCGCTGCTTTGTCTGATCCTGCAGGGTGCGAAGCAAGTTGGGTCCAGCACTCGAACACTCACGGTCGGTGCCGGGCAATCGCTTATCGTCAGCCATACCTTGCCGGTTGTTTCGCGGATTACAAAGGCGTCGCGGGAAGTCCCCTACACCGCTTTGGTCTTTCCACTTGATCTCGACCTTCTGAGGTCGTTGGCCCCCACTGTGCCACCCGCATTGAAAGCGCCGTCTTCCGATCCGTTCTCGATTTGCTTTTACGACACCGATCCTGGTCTGACAGACGCACTTAACCGCTATTTCCTTCAGTGCGAGGGAGAGGAGACGCGGCAATTGTTGGCACCGATCACGTCCCGCGAAATCCATGCAAGACTTCTGATCGGACAACATGCGCAGATCCTCCAAAGACTTCTTTGGCATGAAAGCGCCGCCAGCCGTATTTTTCTTGCGACGCGGGAAATACAGACACACCTGTCGGAATCCATCGCCGTCGGGGATCTGGCTGCGAAGATCGGGATGAGCAATTCCGCGTTCTTCGAGCAGTTCAAAGCCGTGACCGGAACATCACCGCTCCAATACCAAAAGGATCTGCGTTTGCTGAAGGCCAGAGATGACTTGCGGACGAGCCGTGCCAAGATTTCCGAAGTTGCATTTGCTGTAGGCTATGAAAGCTCCGCACAATTCTCGCGAGAATACGCGCGCAAATTCGGCAAAGCGCCCCGGCAAGACCGCGAACCCGTTGGCGTCGCTTCCAGCTAATTTGTTGAGTTTAAAGTCTATGATCTTCGCTTGGCAACCCAGCCCAGATCGGCGTCAACTCGGTTTTCCCGCGCCAAAGGTCTCCGAAACAAGCACATGTTTGATTTTGAGGGAGAAAATGCAAAGTTTGCCGGACACCGGGAAAACCAAGAAACTGATTTGATACCTTACCTTCTCATTGCTGGATTTCTGGTTGGCTTCTGTATGATCGCCAACCGATTGGCATCGACGATCATCACCGCTCCCATGGTGTTCCTCGGTTTTGGTGCCGCGGTCGCATTGGCAGATATGCTCCCAGAGAATGGGACCGAAGAGACCCTGCACACTGTCGCCGAAATCGCACTGATCGTCCTCTTGTTCCTCGATGCGGCACAAATTGATCAGAAGGCACTCTTGAAGCGTCGCGTTTGGCCCGCACGCATGCTTGCGATTGGATTGCCGCTCGCGTTCCTATTCGGAACGGCTTTGGGGCTGTTGTTGTTCCCGGGATGGCCGTTGGCTGCTGTTGCCCTGGCAGCCGCCATTCTCGTGCCAACCGATGCCGCACTTGGGCAGCCGGTCGTGACAAATAGCTCAGTTCCAGAACGGTCGCGCCGCGCGCTGACCGTCGAGAGCGGACTGAACGACGGACTGGCGTTGCCGCTTGTCCTTCTCATGGCCTCCTTGGCCGCAAGCGAGGCGTCGGCACCGTCGGAAGGGTGGTTAGTCTTTGGGGTGAAACAGATTTTGCTTGGGCCTATCGTAGGGGGTCTCGTGGGGTTGGCGGGAGGCACGGTCCTCCTCTGGGCCAAGCGATCTCGTTCAACATCCGATGTCTACGAAGGGATCGGAGCACTCGCACTGGCCGCATTCGCATACCTGTCTGCGACACTTGTTGGCGGCAATGGTTTCATTTCGGCCTTTGCGGCTGGTCTTGGATTCGGCGCGGTGGTCCAGGGTCAGTGCAAGTTCGTCTACGAGTTCACCGAGGGCGAAGGGCAACTGCTCTCCTGGACGGCGTTTTTCCTCCTGGGAGCGGTGTTGGTGCCTGAGGCCATCGCGCATCTGACAGTCGAGATGGTCCTCTTTATTCTCTGCAGTCTCCTGTTGACCCGGCCTTTGGCAATCTGGCTGTCGCTCGTCGGGACTGACGCGTCGCCTTCAACGCGCCTATTTTTCGGCTGGTTCGGCCCACGTGGTTTGGCGACGGCCCTCTTTGCTCTTCTTGTCATCGATCAACTCGATCACGGCCAGGGCGAAGCGATCCTCCGTTTGGTCGTGAACGCTGTCTGGATCAGCGCTGTCCTTCATGGGGTGACTGCGGCCCCCGGAGCCAAGGTTTACGCGGCGCGCATTAGAGCGCAGGCTGCAAAAGCCGAGATGATGCCAATCGAACACTCGACGGATGCGTTTGAGGCACAAGCAAAAAGAAAGACTTAGGGGAGAGACCTCGTGAACAAGACAGCAATAGCAACTTACAGCGAGGTGCCAGATCGCAAACCTCAATACGCATTGGTCGCTGACGTCGACCTTGTCGTTGTACGTTTCGACGACGAGGTGTCGGTGTTCTATGGCCGCTGCCTGCACCGAGGCGCTCTCATGTCTGACGGTTTCGTGCGCGGCAAGGATCTGATCTGCGGTGTGCACAACTGGGACTATCGGATGGACACCGGCGTGTCGGCCTATGCCAACGAAGAGAAGCTACCGAAATTCTCGTCCTGGGTTGAAGATGACCAGATCCTCGTCGATGAAGACGAGATTGCTGCCTGGGCTGAAGACAATCCGCAGCCATTCAACCGCGACGCCTATCTCGGTCTCTATGCGGATACTTCCCACGGGACGGAAGAAGAACCCTACAATGGTTTGATCCGGCAATACGCCCGCGATGGGCTGAAGAAAACCGGACATCACGGTGCAGTCGAGTCGATGGGCGTGCCGCGCAACACACTGCCCGACTGGGATGACATTCAAATTCTGACCGCGCAACTTCGGAAAGCGCCGCTGCTCGATAACGATCCGGTCGGAACCGAGGTCGTCATTGGTCCGAATGCGCAAAAGCCGCTGCGTCTGAAGATCCCCCTCTTTGTCTCCGATATGTCCTTCGGTGCATTGTCCGAACCGGCGAAGGTTGCGCTCGCCGTTGGTGCCGAGAATGCCGGAACTGGCATATGTTCCGGCGAGGGCGGGATGCTCCCTGAGGAACAAGCGGCAAACAGCCGCTACTTCTACGAACTTGCCTCGGCACGGTTCGGTTTTGACTGGGACAAGCTTACTGGTGTCCAGGCATTCCATTTCAAAGGTGGCCAAGGTGCCAAGACCGGAACCGGTGGCCACCTGCCCGGCAAAAAGAATAAGGGCAAGATTGCCGAGGTGCGTGGCATTCCCGAAGGCGAAGATGCGATTTCTCCGCCGCGCTTTCCCGAGTGGACCAAACCGAGCCAGATCAAGGAGTTTGCCGACGAAGTCCGCGATCGCACGGGCGGCATCCCAATCGGATACAAGCTCTCTGCCCAGCACATCGAAAAGGACATTGATGCCGCGCTTGAGGTCGGCGTGGACTATATCATCTTGGATGGGCGCGGCGGCGGCACTGGAGCAGCACCGATCCTTTTCCGTGACAACATCAGCGTGCCGACGATTCCGGCCCTGGCGCGCGCGCGCAAACACCTCGACGCGCTCGACCGGAGTGATGTAACGCTAGTGATCACCGGCGGCCTCAGGAAACCTGCCGATTTCGTGAAAGCGCTCGCACTCGGGGCCGATGCGGTTGCTGTGTCCAATTCTGCCATGCAGGCCATCGGCTGTCTGGCAATGAGGGCCTGCCATACGAACAATTGCCCCGTCGGCATCGCGACGCAAAAACCGCATCTGGTCAGCCGGATCATCGTGGAAAAATCTGCCGCGCAGCTCACGAACTTTTTCGAGGCGTCCGTCGAATTGATGCAGGTGATGGCGCGCGCTTGCGGCCACGACCACCTGTCAAAGTTCAGTCGCGACGACCTGACCACGTGGAAGAAGAACATGGCGGAGTTGTCGGGTGTTACCTACGGAGGTGTGGCATGAGCGATCTTGACTGGATCAGTGTCGGGGCTGCGGATTTGCCCGAAGGTCGCGTAAAGACCGTATCCGCACGGAACATCTACATCTGCCTCTCACATTTCGACGGGCAATGGGCCGCGATGGACAATCACTGTCCGCATCAGGGCGGACCGTTGGGGGAAGGCACGATTGAGCGTGGCGTCGACGACGCCTGTTGGATCCGCTGTCCCTGGCATGGATGGGATTTCGATCCGCTGACAGGCAAGCCACCTGGCGGACACGAAGACTCGGGCCAGAAAACCTATCCCGTCGAGGTCCGGGACGGTGAAGTATTTATCGGTCTTGAGCAGGAGCCACCGCACACACGAACGGTCACGGACGTGATGGCGGAAACACTGGTCAACTGGGGCGTCAAACGTGTCTTCGGCATGGTCGGTCATTCCAATCTGGGCCTTGCCGATGCAATCCGACGGCGGACCGTCGACGGCGAGATGTCCTATGTCGGCATTCGGCATGAAGGCGCGGCGGCTTTTGCGGCGTCCGCTTATGGCAAACTGACGGGCAAACCTGCAGCCTGCCTGACCATCGCAGGCCCCGGCGCGACCAACCTTTTGACAGGCATGTGGGACGCCAAAGTGGACCGCGCCCCGGTGCTGGCTTTGACCGGACAGGTGCAAACGCAGGTCTTTGGTCCGGGTGCGTTTCAGGACATCGACCTGAAGTCAGCCTTTGACGCCGTCAGCCGGTTCTCGCAGCCAGTCCTCTCAACATCCAATCACAGCGAATTGGCCTCACTTGCGGTCAAAACGGCCCTTGTTGAACGCGATGTGGCGCACCTCATCTTCCCCGATGACGTGCAGACACAATCCAGCGACGCTCCTGCCGGTACGCCAAATGGCCGTATCAGTGCGCCTGTCGTGAAACCAAGTGATGAGGATGTGGCCTCCGCGACCCGCATGATCGCGTCGGCCAAGCGTCCGATCATCATCATGGGTCACGGCGCATGGGACGCTAAGGACGAGATCATCGCGTTCGCCGAAGCGCTTGGTGCGCCTGTTGTCACCACCTTTAAGGGCAAGGGGCTGATCCCGGACAGCCATCCGAATGCGGCGGGCGTTCTGGGCCGGTCCGGCACGCCCATTGCCAGCTGGTTCATGAACGAATGTGATCTGCAGATCGTGCTGGGCGCTTCGTTCTCGAACCACACAGGTATCAATCGCGGTAAACCAACCATTCAGGTCGATTTCGAACGAATGCAGCTTGGCAAGTTTCATCCCGTGACGCTGCCCATCTGGGGCGAGATCGGTGCTTTCTGCGCGGCGGTTGCGCCCGGCGTCAGTCGACCAGACGATGCCGATGATCAGATTGCCGAATTGGCCAAGCGCTGGCGCATGTGGCGCGACGAAAAGCATGGAGGTCTCGCTGAAGAAGGAAGCCGCGGCGTGCACTCTGTTGCGATATTCGAAGCATTGTCGCGCGTCGCGCCAGCGGACGCCTTGATCACGGTTGATGTCGGCAACAATACCTACTCCTTTGGCCGCTACTTTGAGACCAAGGGCCAGCATGTGATGATGTCCGGCTATCTCGGCTCAATTGGCTTCGCCCCTCCAGCGGCAATTGGTGCCTGGTCGGCTACTCAGGATTTCGAGCACCTGCGGGGCCGCAAAGTGATCTCGGTTTCAGGTGATGGCGGTTTTGGACAATACGCGATGGAGCTGACCACGTTGGTGAAATACGGCATGGACGTCACCCATGTGCTGCTTCACAACGACGAGCTTGGCAAGATTTCCAAAGAACAACGATCCGGCGAATGGCCGGTCTGGGAAACGTCGTTGACCAATCCATCCTTCGCGGCATTCGCGCGCCTTTGCGGGGCGCATGGTGCAAAAGTGACGAATGGTACCGACGTGGAAGCAGCCCTCGTTGAGGCACTGGCAGTCGATGGCCCGGCGTTGGTGGAAGTCATGACCGACGCGGAACTGGTGTAGGAGTTTGCGATGACACGCACTCGAGATCTAGGTTTCCCGGAACACCTCTCGACAGCTCGAACAAACGCGCATGCGGCCACGCAACTGCTCTATCGCGCGGCCGTCGCCAACAATTCTCCTCGGCCCGGCGACGAGCACAGCAACCTCGGATGGGACACTGACAGCGAGCTGTTCCAAACCCGTCCGCTTGCCGGGACGGACGCGGTCGTTACGCTCCGACTGTCCCCGCTTGAATTGGCGTTCGCTGGCGCGACTAACAAGTTGGACGGCAAAACTCCGGGCAATGCGATGGAGTGGCTCGACGCGGAACTGGTTCGGGCAGGACTGAACCCGGGAAGTGGTGTTGAGGTCACCTATGATCTTCCGGACGAAGTCAGCAAGCTGGAGCGCTTTTCTGACGTCGCGGCGTTGGCGCATCTTTCCGCCTGGTTTGACCTGGCCGCGCGCGCGCTTTCCAAGCTGGCATTGGACCTTTCTAACCTGTTGCCCGGCCCAAGCGAAGTGCGGTGCTGGCCGCACCATTTCGACATTGCAACCTACGTCAGTCTTGAGAACGGCGACCCGGAAGAAGCGCGCGGTGTCGGCGTAGGAATGTCACCGGGTGATGGCAGCTACAACCAGCCGTATTTTTACGTGAACGCATGGCCGCATCTTGATCCGGACACACTCCCCGCACCGATACCGCCAGGACATTGGCACACGGACGATTTCGTCGGATCGATCGCCACCGGCAAGGAGATCTGTTCTATGGGAGATGCTAGAGCCACAGTCCAAGCGTTCCTGAGCCATAGCTTTAGAGCAAGCCTAGCCGCCTTGAGGTTTTGAACGTTGGCGGGCGCACTCACGTTATTCTTCTTGCTTGCCGTTTCGTTGACAATCGTCCGCTCAGCGGGTGTCGCTTTGGGAGTGACTGGCGTTCCGCAACCCATTGCAAGGTTTCAGGCGATCTCAGCCCTGATAGGCGGCGGATGCACGACACTTGAGTCAAAGACACTGCTGCGACACCGCTTCCTGATGATCCTGATGCTGACCGGCCATCTAGGCCTCGTCTCACTGGCCTCAACCTTGATCCTTGCGGTCGCTGCAACCGACGGCGTCCGAGATGCGACAGCACAGATTGGTGCTCTTTTGGCATCTGTCGGGGCGATCTACGCTCTAGCCGCAAGTTCCAAACTGGATGAGGCGATGTGCGAGATCATCAGACGCATAATGCAACGCTGGAACTGGGTGGCTGAAACAGAAGCAGCAACGATCTACGCTCATGGCAGCGGTAAGGAAGTGACCGAACACGTTGTCGCAGAAAATGTCGCGAGCGCGGCCTCTTCATTACCGGTTCAACTTCTTGCTGCCGAAAATACAATGAATGAGCCCAACGAAGAGGTTATCCACCGCAGTGGCGACACAGTGCTGTGTCGCCACTGCGGAAGATCAAAGGGCTTTTGCCGATCTGTTGCGCTCTGAAACCTCTGAAAGATGAACAAAGCCGCTCACTTTCCCATGGTGTCGAACGTTCCGGAAGTGTCACGTGTACAGATGCTCGAAGTCGATCGCCTCATGATTGAGGACTATCAAATCAGCCTCGTACAAATGATGGAGAATGCAGGCCGCGCACTCGCTCTTGTCGCAAAGAATGTTTTCCTCAACGGGAATGCACGCGGGGCCAGAATTGCCGTGCTGACGGGAAGTGGCGGAAATGCTGGAGGCGCATTGACGGCGGCCCGCCGTCTCGCCAATTGGGGTGCAAAAATTGAAGTCGGCATGGCGCGCGCACCTGAAGACCTCACGACCGTGCCGAAACAACAGTTTGCAATTCTCTCCGAGATCGCAGCGCCACGCGTTTTCGAGCCGGGCGCTCTGCCTGACAGTGATCTGATCATAGACGGACTGATCGGCTACAGCCTGAATGGCGCGCCGCGCGGAAAAACCGCCGACTTCATCCGCGCCGCCAATGCAATAGGGACGCCCGTCCTCTAACTCGATGTCCCGTCAGGCTATGACGCGCAGTCCGGCCTCGCAGTTACCCCAGCAGTATCCGCCAGCGCCACCCTGACACTTGCCCTACCGAAAACTGGAATGCTGAAAGCAGGAAATGCGAAGAATGTCGGACAGCTATTTTGCGCTGACATCAGTGTACCACCCAGCCTTTACGCGTCGATGCATCTCCCCCCACGGGCTGGCGAGGTCTTCCTACGTAGCGACATCGTGCGCCTATCCTAACGCATCACAAACGTTGCGCGCTGCGTCAGAAGTCCAGTCTCCTTCAGCATCGGTTACTTCGAGTATTTTGTCCAACTTGCTTGAAGGCATAAAATCGCCAAGTTGACCGTGCTGCTTTGGCAACTCATCTGATCGCTACTTGATGTCGCGAGACGCAGACAGTTCTTTGATTTTACTTGTGCCTTCTTTTTCCATGCAATCTCAATAACTTGAGAACCGGTCGAAGTGATTGGAAACCAGAGTGCGCGCGGCCTCCGCGATGAGAATTTGGTCCCCGTCAGCAATACTAAAACCCGTCGGGATTTTGCCCAGTCTGGCAGCGGGTGTCAGCGCAGATCGTTGGGTGGCTCTGTCGATCCCGGACCATATGTCCCAACTGCTCCAAAGTGCGGCGTCTTCCGAGTTCAGGTCACCGTTTTCCAACAAGCGCTCAATGTCGAGATAGTCAAATGTGACTGTCTCCAGCGTCAGGTCAAACTTTTCGTCCAGCGCATCATAAAGCGTGACCCTGTGGCCTCCGGCATATTCCAGGATCACATCTATAAACTGCACCAGATCACGACTGAAGATACTGATGTCCAGTTTCGAAAAATCTTGCGCGAGCCGCTGCCCCGCGTCGAACGAATAAATCCTGCCACGTGTTTGATCAGTGGCATAAAACGCCTCTCTCAATGTCTCAACGCCCGGGTTCTCCAAAACGCCGCCGTCGCCCAGATGCCAGTATTCCGTGCCGCCATTTTTGGCGACCTCTATCGTCAATGGGCCGAGATAGGGTGGAAACGCAGCAGAGGTCGCAACGGCCAGCGCAATCGGAAACTCAGCTGGTGACGGACGCTGCATATCCGCATCAGAAAATGACAAGGCGCGGATAGCACTTGGCAACCTGCTCGCGTCCGCATCGTCCGGATCTGGCAGCGCCGCATTGCTTAAGACAAAGCGGCGACCGGTGTCATAGCTGACCGCGTTGAAAAAGAAGGCCCGGTTCTTGGGCAAATCGGCGATAGTGGCAGGCTTGTCATCACCTAAAAAGCCAGCTTCGGCCAAGGCCTGCTGCAGCGAGAATAATCGGCGCGACGGGCTCATCAAGCGGGAGGGGTTCAGGATTTGCTTGTAATGGATTTGCTGAAAATAATCGCGCGCGGCACTCTTAAGCATGTCTTCAAAGTATTCGTCCTGCGCGGCGCCAGGTTCTGCTGGCATCGGATTAACGGCGAAGTATGAGGCCGGAAACCCGCCACCGCTCACGCTCGACACATGGGTAACGTCCTGCAGCAGGCCACGATTGGCCAACT
>JAHDEX010000087.1:0-8571 GCA_020628545.1 Paracoccaceae bacterium
CTTTGCGCCGGAAAATTACGAGGTCGATTTTGAGGGGCGTGCGACTGTCGATGATCTGACGGAGTTGGGCAGAGTGCAGATGGGGATTTAGGATTAAGTCGCAATCGCATCTCAAATGTATCGAATCGCGTTTGTCATCTCAGGCACTCCTTTCGCTTCACTCTCGCCAATGCTACTTTTGCTTGAATGGAAACTGAGACCGAAATCCTTATTCTGGGCGCGGCGGGCGGTGCGGCATACGTCTATGAACGCGCTTGCTCCTCTGCTTTCATCATTCTGCACGATGGAAAGCCTGAACTTTTATGCGATCTCGGATACGGCGTAATGTTTGCTTTGCGGGAAGCGGGGCTTTCGTTGCCGCCAGCGGTGATAATTACCCATAATCACTCCGATCATGCCGGCGAGGTGCCTGTTGTCCTTCGGGTCGAACAGGCGCAGGGCCGTCTTCTCGGCGTTCTTGCTCACCCTGTGATTGAGGAACGCCTGAAAAAGCACCGGCTTGTAGAACACGCCGCTCTTTTTCCGCCGGAGGCATTGGCGCGCTGGAATACTGGTGATGTGGTGTCGGAAGGACGATGGCAGGTTCAATTCCATGAAGGTTGCCATTCCACACCTTGTTATGGCTTTACATTACATGAAGGCGGACGTTGCCGTTTTGGGTACAGCTCTGATTCGACAGTCCACCCACCATTGTACGATGCGCTCCGCAAGGCCGATTTGGTGATTTTCAATGCAAGGAAAAAAGGCGGTGAATTTCATGCAGGTTTTGATGCGCTCGCACCTCATCTCACGAAAAACCGCTACATAATCGGTCATGGCCTATCGGAGCCGATCGCCGATATTCCGCTGCTTTTTCCCGGTGACAGGGTTCGTTTGCCATGAACCCTGGCGGGCGCGTTGCTGGCGCATTTCGCGCAACGATCAACCTAATTCATTGGACGTCACCGTACCGCTGGTTCGATGAGATTTTGAAGTCCAGCCAAATGGCAGCACGACGCGACAGCGCAGACGGCGTGGAAAGTAGGCGCGAACTATTTTGGCTACGCAGGCGATACATCCTGTCGGATTGCTATATTCTGTCATGGCTGGCGGCTTCGATCATTATCTATCTTTTGCACCCACAACTGCCGCGATGGATGGCCGTCCTGATTGGTTTGCGCTGCTTTGGCATACTCAACAAAGAATTAGGCGTTGTGCTTTTCGGAATTTGCAAGGTGACTGAGGGCGGTGACGTCTCCGCGTCTGGACGCGTGGTCACACTTGCGCTGATCAACTATACTTCATCACTTTTTTGCTTTGCTGCCCTTCACGGAATGCTTGGCAATATAGAGGTGCAAAGTTTGGTAGACGGCGCAGTTCCCATCGCACCTCTGCTACAATCGATTCAACTTCATTTCGCGCTGAGTCCGGCGTTTCCGCCGGTTAGTTTGACAGGATATCTATTGGTGGCCGCTCAAAGCATTTTTGTCTTCTTTTTTGCGACGATCATCATCTCACTATTTGTCTCTCTTCTCGAACGGAGGAGTCGTGAAGACCGGGGCTGGTAGGCCTAAGGTGGGCGCTTAAGTCAAATGCCTCAGTCCAATTGGTGGCATCGAAACCGCGGAAGGGGCTGCAACGGAAACGAGAGATAGAAATAGACAAAGAAAAGGGGGTTTCTTATCTGTGCATCACCGCACCGGTTCGAACCGTGCATCCTGCATCGTACAATCCCGCACGACATCTCTCCCGCAGTCCCGGAATTCCAGATCGCGGGTCATGCAGATGCGGGCTTCCTGAATGTATCCATCCCGGCAGGTGATCGTGATCTGATCCGGCTCCAGCGCCGGGTTTTCGGCAATGAACGCCTCTTCGATCAATGTCGCGGGCAGGGTGATGGGGTCAGACAGGCGCCGCAGCACCTCTGGCCGAGTTACCCGCCCATACGCTTCGCGCGACAGGGCGTAGTAGTCTTCCGAATCCAAACCTGAACAGACGCCATGCTTGTTCCACTGGTGCCACGCCAGCCCGCTTGTGCCCATGATGTCCGCCATGGCGCGGGTCTGCCTCCGCGACGGCGCGCGAAAGGACGTGCGGCAATCGGCTGGATACCCTTGTTCATACTGCGGCCAAAGCCCGTGCAGGATCCAGCCGAAATCCTCGCTCTCGTCGCATTGCGGGGAGTTCCGACTGTCGCCTTCATAAGCACACCAATTCGCCGACCACGACAGGGACATGACGTAGTAATCAAACTCCCCCGCGACATCCTCTGCCACAGCCGCACTCGCCATCACACAGCCTGCCAAAACCCCACGCCACATTTGATCTTCCCTCTTTACTCGCGGATCACTATATAGACCTCAAGTTCCCCGACAACGTGAACCCGGCCCAGGCGGTCAGCCCCTTCAAGGGCAGGGTGCAGCGCGTTGTCAAACAGGAGATAGGACAATGTCAGATAAACCCATTATGGCCAAAGCCACTGCTGTTTGGCTCTGCGACAACACAACGATCACCTTCAAGCAAATCGCGGATTTCTGCGGCTTTCATGAACTCGAAGTGCAGGGCATCGCCGATGGCGATGTTGCGACCGGCGTGAAAGGCTTTGACCCGATTGCCAACAACCAGCTGACGCAAGAAGAAATCGACAAGGCCGAGAATAACCCGCTGCACAAGCTGAAGCTGAAGTTCAACAAGGCGGCTGTTGGTGAAGAGAAGCGCCGTGGTCCGCGGTATACGCCTCTGTCCAAGCGGCAGGACCGCCCCGCGTCGATCCTGTGGTTGGTAAAGTTCCACCCGGAGTTGACCGATGGTCAAATCTCGAAGCTGGTCGGGACGACAAAACCTACGATCCAGTCGATCCGCGAGCGGACACATTGGAACATCAACAACATCGAACCGATTGATCCGGTTGCTTTGGGCATGTGCAAACAGTCAGAGCTGGACATGGCCGTGCAAAAGGCTGCCGCGAAAGCGGAGCGTGAAGGCAAAGCGATCAACGATGACGAACGGCGCAAGCTTGTCAGCACCGAGCAATCGCTTGGCATGCCGGCTGAGCCAAAGATCCCAAGTGCCATTGCGGGGCTTGAGACATTCTCGCTGGGCGACGACGATGCCAGCAATGAACCGGAGGCCGCAGAAGACGCAGAGCTCGACGTTGCTGACGCCGACAGCTTCTTCAACCTGCCGGAAAGCGGGGATGATGACGACGACAAGTAGTCACTGTCCTGCATGATCTAATTAACCCCGTCAGCAAGAGCTGGCGGGGTTTTGTTTGCGCTTCTGCTGACCGCGTAACTGGCGAAACCGCTGATACGGGATGATGGCCCGGTCGGCACGGAAGTCGTGATCGGGGTTAGTGCGCAAATGCTGCATCTAATGAACCGGCTGGTGGCGGGGAAGCCGGCCAGTGAAGGATCGATGCGCGCTAGAAAACGCCTCGGCAATTTCCGCCCTTGGTCGCTTCATGTCGCAACTGAACGTTCTCCGTTCACCAATCTTCGGCGTGCTACTCTGCCGCGTACATGGCCCCCACAGACCTGAAAACGGACAGTGCTTCAGTCAGATCGCGGGCGCTTGAGACGCCTACTTTCTCATGGACGGATTGGATTTGATTTCGGATGGTTTTTTCCGAACGTTCCATTTCAATCGCAAGGTCGGACGGCTTATGGCCGTCCAACAACCCGCGGCAAACCTCGGCCTCGCGCGGAGTAAGGCCGAACGCATCCTGCAACAAACGCAAGCTGATGCTACCCTTCGGTCGCGCGCCGACGAACACAGCAAAAAGTTGTTGCCCCTGAAAGAGCTTCTTATCGACGTCCGACGCGAAGGCGAGGGCCGGGCGATAGGGACAGACACACATGGCAATATTGTTCTGATCTGCTTCAGCCTGAAACGCATGTGGACCGCCGTCTTTTTCAGCTGCAGTGATCGCCGACATAAGTGCCGCGTTTTCATTCGCATGCCGCAAGCTGACGCGGCCCGTTGTGCGATCAGCTATGAAGATCTTGCCCGCGTCAAGAACGCGTTGGCCAATTGAATTGGCGGTTTGAACCTGACCTTCCCGTGTCAGGATAATCATTGGCAAAGCAATCGCGTCGATGAAAGCAGAATAGGTCTCCGCAGCTTCCTTGGCCATGTTCAACGCACGTGCAAACAGATTTGCCCGGATCATATGTGGTGCGATCAAACGGATGATTTCCGCGACGCGCGCCGCATCCTTCGGGGTCTCGTCAAAATCATTTTCCACAACCATTATGGCAGCACGCCGTCCGCCCGTGATGGAGAAATGTGTGCCTGTCCAATGGCCAGCACCAATGGGCTGCATCGTCTTTTTGTATCCCTCAAAATTTCGGAACTCGTCCTCTGTGAAGATATTGCGGGTGCTATAAAGCGTGCCCAATTCCAGTGGTTGGCGACTGAAGAGGAGATCATTCAAGTCATCCGGTTGCGTGACCTCACCAGATTCGACGTCATCCATCAGTTCGCTGATCTGTTCGCCATGCGCGCCGCCCGGAAGCGTCGGCGCATGGCTCGACACCCACCGCGCATCTTCGAAGGTCACCACGGCGGCGACGTGGCCCGGGCACAATGCAAACAGTCGTCCAACCAGGCTCGACCATTGGTTATTCTCAAGGCTGGCATCATAAACTAAGCCGATCAGATCGCTCGCCTCAGCGACCGTTAATTCATGCGTCATAGAAATCCCCCAAACAACGCAGAAGGCTATGACGAAGTTGACGTAAGGTCAAATGCGGTCTCGATGCCCTGCATTCTGATCGTGACCTGATGTCGGCCGCTGACGAGGACAGGCATCTGAATTCTCTGAAGTGCGTTCACTTTTGCCGCCGTAAGTACCGTGCAAAACACACCGTTCCGCAGGTGACTGCGAGCGCGAGGCAAACCAGTATTATGATTTTGAGAAGAGCCAAACCAGCCAGGATCAAGCCCAGTGTCCAGCTAGACGTGAGCATGTTTCGCCTCAGTCCAGTGGTGCGGATTGCACGTCAAAGCGCTCTGCCGTTCGGTCGAGCACGCGGCGACAATGCGCGATGTCGCTGGCCGCGCTGGATTTCATCCGAATGAGGCCTGCCATGCGCCGGGGCAGGGGATACCACCGGTCAAGATCAAGCCCGCAGCGATCCAACAGCGTGAGCGGTAGATTTTGAACCGCGATCACTTGGTTCATATAGGCCTGCGCGGCGCTCGCGCTGACCCATGCGTTTCTGTTCTTTCGAAAAAGTCCCTCGTGATCGAGGACATAATAACCCTGTCCTCTCAGTTGGTCGCGGAACCATAAGTGGGTCAGAAAGAACCCCGCGACACTGGTCAGGAAATGAAAGCCGCTGCGCGGATTGATCCTCAGAACGCAATCGTTCTGGCTTAAGATTGGCTCGTCTTTGGTCAGTGTCTCCGAGCGAAAGAAACTCCCGGTACAGTTCACAAAAATCGTTCCTGCCGCGACGTCAACATGCGTGCCACTACGCATTACCATTTGCGACCCCTTGGGCGTGTCGATGACGTCTGCAAGATAGTCCACATGGGTGTGCGTCAGGCCTGATTTGATTTTCGCCAGCTCTTCCTCCGACTGCAGGCCATAGAGAAAAACGCCGTGGTTGGCATTTGGGTCCGTCGTATATTTGCGCCGAAACATCGCTAAGGCCTCTTCTTCGTTGTCGCCGTTATTCATGAGGGCAACATCCCGGAAGACACGCGAAATCAGTTCACCTGACGTCCAGCGTTTGAGGCCGGTTGGGACGAACTTTGTGCGGTTGAAGAAGTTCGTTCCGGTCCCTTGGATCAGCGAGACCTTTCGTTCCGCGTTATCGGCGAGGACCGCCAGGACTGTGTCCATGCCAGTCTTGCCGCCACCAACAACCACAACCGGCGAGTCGCGGTTTTGGGCCAGGGTCGCTTTGAGGTCCTGAGGAATGATGGACACCACGCCTTCACTCGTCAGCGGCAGCGGGGCGGCCAATTGATAATTGAGTCCAGATGCGTGCACCGCCTTTTTTGCGCGCACTATCTGCTTGGATGCTTCATGATCGTTTGCGTGAAAGACGATCTCAGCCATCGGGCCCTGATCCGTTTGGACTTCATCGCAAGTGTCAACTGTTTGCAGGAACCCGGTTTGCAGTTCGATTTTTTCACGAACGGAGGAAAGCGAACGGCACAGATGCGATTGCACTTCATCCCGGGCGGCCAGATAGCCGCGTGGCTTCTTCCAGCCCCACTTGAGGTCACCAACCGTGAACATCGGGTGCGGTTGGTGCAGGCGGACATAGTCGTAGGCCGTATTCCACATGCCCCCCGGCGTTGCCTTTTGATCCAACAAAAGCACCCGGGCGCCCTTCGGCAAATACTCCGCCGCTGCATAAAGCGCGTTTAGTCCGGCGATCCCCGCGCCGATGACAACAAGATCAAAAACCTGTCCGTCCAAATCGGCAAGATTCGCTGATGACGGCTCCGATGATTGGTCCAACATGACAATCCCCCCACGATACGATCCAAAAATTTATGGGAGAGGTGCCGCACGGGCCCTAGGGCAATTTTACCTAAGACATGCGGAAATTTGACCTTAGGTCATGTTCAGCGTCCATGGGGGCAACGATCATGACCTCAATACGAGACTTGGCCACCCATGTGGTTGCCCCCGTACCAAAGTGCGACCCGTCTTCTCATCGGCGTTTGGGACCCCAACAATAAGGTGAGGGGCCGACCGGGAAAGTCAGACCCCTCGCGCGCGGGACGGAGATCCTACGCGATCTCGAAAGTGAGGATCAGGCAGTCCAGTCCGCCGCGACATCGAACCCCATCGGTGTCGGTGGCTCTTCCAGAAAATCCGCAAAATTGGCCCACATCGCCTTCACCATCTCTTGGTTCGCGTCTGATGTCGCTTGCGAGTCGACCAACGACACGACGTAGCCTGCGCCGGTGTCATCATGGACGTTGATGAAGCGAACCACGCCCGGCATTTTCAGGATTTGAGGCTTAAGCTGTTCCAGTAGCGCCATAGCGGCGGGTAAGCTTTCGGCCTTCATTTTGTATTTTGTGATACGTGCAAACACAGCTGATCTCCTGAATTAGAGGCTCAAAGCGCCTGAAAGAGTTACGGTCTGAGACCCGTTGGATTGGTCAGTCACGCTGACAAAGCTTCCGCCGCCAGACGCGCCAGACAACGCGCCTGTCCCGCCGATAACAACCCAATCACCGTGGAAACCGCCATCCGCATCAAGCTGTCGGGCGATCCAGTTCACGACCATGTTTTCGCCAGCAGCATTTGCGTAAATGCAATGCCCTGCGCCACGTACGGACGGCCCGTTGACCTCCATCGTTCCGTTGCAGTCACCCGTCATGTCTGCAAAGGGATGGCCTGCGACGGCCATATCAAAGGCATCATGTGTGCTTGGCGCGAACATGATCATGTGGCCCTCGCTCAGCGCGGTGATCATGGTGCTGGCTTGACCAGTGATCGTCCCAGATGAATCGTAGGTTTCGGCATGCGCCACCGATGTTGTTGCCAGCAATAGGACTGCAGCAATTCGTTTCATGTCATCCTCCCAGATTTCGACTTTTCCCAATCTTATTGACGTTGGGTAAAGCGACGTTAGGCGGACCCTGAGGTGCTGGCTTGAGCAAAATTGCCC
This sequence comes from Paracoccaceae bacterium, assembly GCA_020628545.1. Lineage (GTDB taxonomy): Bacteria > Pseudomonadota > Alphaproteobacteria > Rhodobacterales > Rhodobacteraceae > Yoonia. The sequence goes on from JAHDEX010000087.1 coordinate 7,623, forward strand.
AAATTTCGTTTCGCGCAGTGCGATCGTTTCTTCACGACGGCCGAACCTTGCCCGCCCGTCCCTTATTCAGCCCCGGTCACAAAAAAAAGGGCGCGCAGGTGATCCTGCGCGCCTCAGATAGTAAATTTTATGGCGAATTACGCCAGATCGAACCGGTCCGCATTCATCACTTTGACCCACGCGTCCACAAAGGTTTTCACAAAAGCCGCTTCGCCGTCTGTCTGGGCGAAGGCCTCTGACACGGCGCGAAGGACAGAGTTAGACCCAAAGACCAGATCCACGCGAGATGCCGTGTGCACAACGTCTGTGTCGCGCTTGCCGACAAAGTCGTTTTCGCCCTCATTGGCGGGAGCCCACGTGATGGACATGTCCAACAACGGCTTGAAGAAGTCGTTGGACAAAGTTCCGACGTTATCGGTGAACACACCTTGCGGGTTGTCGCCATGGTTCGCGCCCAAAACCCGCAGGCCCGCGACCAGCGCGGTCATCTCTGGCGTGGTCAGGTTCAGCAGTTGCGCGCGATCGACCAGCAATTGTTCGGCTGGCACACGATATTCCCGCTGCATGTAGTTGCGGAAGCCATCAACCACCGGCTCCAGCACATCGAAGCTTTCTGCGTCGGTGTGTTCGTCGGTTGCATCAACGCGGCCACCGGTGAACGGCACGCTGATGTCATAGCCGCCAGCCTTGGCCGCAGCTTCCACCGCAGCAGTGCCGCCGAGCACGATCATATCGGCCATGGACACGTCTTTGGAGAAACCGTTTGCGACCTCTTCCAGCTTGCCCAGAACCTTGGCGAGCAACGCAGGCTCGTTCACGTCCCAGTCTTTCTGTGGTGCCAAACGAATACGCGCGCCATTGGCACCGCCACGGTGGTCGGATTGACGGTAGGTCGAGGCGGAGGCCCAAGCGACCTTCACAAGCTCCGGGATCGACAGACCAGATCCCA
>JAHDEX010000087.1:8671-13198 GCA_020628545.1 Paracoccaceae bacterium
GGCACGGTGCCTTCGCCGCCGATGGCGGTCCACTGATGTGCACCAGCTGGGGATTTCGTCAGCTCCCACTCGTAGCCAAATAGCGCATCGAAATAGCCCATGTCCCATTTCGTTGGCGTCGCGTTCCACGCACCTTCAATACCGGAGGTAACGGTGTCGTACCCTTTGCCGGTGCCATTGCCATTGTGCCAACCAAAGCCCATCGCCTCAATCGGGGCGCCTTCCGGTTCGGCCCCCATCAGGGATGCATCGCCGTTGCCATGCGCCTTACCGAACGTGTGGCCACCTGCAACCAGCGCAACGGTCTCGGCATCATCCATACCCATCCGCGCAAATGTGTCGCGAATATCATAGGCGGACTTGAGCGGATCAGGGTTGCCGTCAGGGCCTTCGGGGTTCACGTAGATCAGGCCCATCTGCACTGCGGCCAGCGGGTTTTCCAACTCACGTTCACCCGAATAGCGGCTGTTTTCCCCGCCAGATGCTTCCAGCCACTCAGTCTCACGGCCCCAGTAGACGTCTTCTTCAGGGGCCCATGTATCTGCGCGCCCACCGCCGAAGCCAAAGGTCTTGTGACCCATGGATTCCATCGCCACGTTGCCTGTCAGCAGGAACAAGTCAGCCCATGAGATTTGGTTGCCGTATTTTTGCTTGATCGGCCACAGCAAGCGCCGCGCTTTGTCGAGGTTGCCGTTGTCTGGCCAAGAGTTAAGAGGCGCAAACCGCTGCTGTCCGCCGCCACCGCCGCCACGGCCATCTGCCGTGCGGTAGGTCCCGGCAGAGTGCCAGGCCATGCGCACGAAGAACGGACCGTAGTGGCCATAGTCCGCAGGCCACCAGTCCTGGCTGTCGGTCATTAGCGCGGTCAGGTCTTCTTTCAAGGCGGCATAATCCACCTTCTCAAACTCTGAAGGGTAATCAACTTTGCCGCCAAAGGGGTCAAGGTTCGGGTTGTTCTGATCCAGGACCTTGAGGTTCAGTTGGTTCGGCCACCATTCCTTGTTCGAACGCACTTTGTTCGTCGTTTGAATGGCTGTGCCGTGCATGACGGGGCATTTGCCGCCCTGTGATCCGTCCATGGGGATTCCCTCCGATAGGTGTGATTTGGAATTGTTCTAACCTGCAAAATTGATAGGTTTAAGTTGTATTTTCCTATTGAAGCGATAGATTTTTGTTATGGCATCTATCACCCTGAAACAGTTGAGATATTGCGACGCCGTGGCACGGCTCGGCCATTTCGGGCAGGCGGCGGAGGTTTGCGCGGTCTCACAACCGGCCCTGTCTGTGCAGGTCAAAGCCCTGGAAGACGCCTTGGGCAAACAGCTTTTCGAACGCGGCGCGCGGCAGGTGCGACTGACAGCCTTCGGCGAAGACTTTGTGGCTCGGTCGCGGGATGTGCTGCGGGCTGTGGACGATCTGGAGGACATGGGCCGCGTGGGTGACGATTTGGCAGGACAACTGCGGCTTGGGATCATTCCAACGGTCGCGCCATATCTGCTCCCACGCGTCATCGGCGCCTTGGCGCGAAGCTACCCGGAGTTAGAGCTGAACGTCCGCGAGACCCAGACCGACAAGCTTCTCGCCGGGGTGCGCGACGGGGCGCTGGACACCGCCATTCTTGCTCTGCCTGTTTCAGAGCCGGGGTTGGTCGAGGTGCCGCTCTTCTCGGAAAGCTTCGTATTGGTGCGGCCTGCGGCTGACGGCGACAAACCCGTGCCCGATGCCGCATCCTTGGCGCGGATGCGGCTCTTGTTGCTCGAAGAGGGGCATTGCTTCCGCGATCAGGCACTCTCGTTCTGCCAGATGGGTGCGGCGGTGCCGCGCCAGTCGATGGATGGCTCGTCACTCTCGACACTGGTGCAAATGGTGTCAGCCGGGATTGGGGTGACTCTGATCCCAGAGATGGCCGTGCCGGTTGAGACCTTGTCAGCGGACGTTGCCGTTGCGCGCTTTCCAGACCCACAGCCAGCGCGCCAGATCGGGATGGTGTGGCGGCAAACATCGCCCTTGGCAGACCAGTTTGGGGTCATGGCCGATGTCGTCCGAGGTGTGTAAAAACATAACAACGGCACAGAGCAGTCACGATGATCTGCCTCCAGAGATCTCGAAACCTAGCGCCTCTAAGGCGAAGTCTCGCCTCCCGACATCCACACGTTATATTTTCCGTCGGGCATTCAGCGCCGCTGTAATCGTCCCGTCATCGAGATAGTCCAATTCGCCCCCCACGGGCACACCTTGGGCAAGTGACGTCACCTCAACCCCCGGCAATTGATCCGCGATATAATGCGCCGTCGTTTGCCCATCGATCGTTGCACTGAGCGCGAGGATCACTTCGCTCACCTCTTCGGTTTTCACCCGGTCGATCAGCTTGGGGATGCGGAGCTCATCCGGCCCAACGGCGTCCAAGGCAGAAAGCGTGCCGCCCAAGACATGGTAACGGCCTTTGAAGACATTGCTACGCTCCATCGCCCACAGATCAGCGACGTCTTCAACAACACAGATCTGGCCGTTCGCGCGCTTATTGCTCTCACAAATATCGCAAATATCCGTGGTGCCGATATTGCCGCAGTTCAGGCATTCACGGGCCGTCGCACCGACCCGGTGCATCGCTTCGGCCAGGGGGATCAGCTGCAAACTGCGCTTCTTGATCAAATGCAGCACAGCCCGTCGCGCAGAGCGCGGGCCAAGCCCCGGTAATTTTGCCATCAAGGCAATCAGGTTTTCTACGTCGTCTGTGCCGCCGGTCATGGAGGTCTCTTTTTCTGCTCTGCCCGCACTTTGCCGATTTTACTGCGGGGTGACCAGCCACTTGGCCCACTCAAAAATTGCAGGCAGAAAAGTCATGAACGTCACAGTAACCGACGTGATGATCGAGAACTCGCCTCCGGGCGGCAGCGTCTTCACCGCTTTCAACTGATCACGCAACGCGACGTAGCCTTCCATTTGTGCTTTTTGACTGGTCGGATCATCTGCTGTCATCATGGATTTGTAGAGCCGATTGATCCGCCGCTCGAGCCGATGCAACTCGGCATTCTTCATTTGATGGAATTTTCGGGTCATCGGCAACATCGGCAACAGATAACTGCCGATGACTGTGCCCAAAGCAGCAAGCGAAAAAAGAACGGTCGTGATGCCAAGATCGATCTGCGACAGCGGAAGGCTGATCACCGCAAGCGTCGCAATCCCCGCGATCAGTATGACCAGATCCCCGATGATATCGCGATACATCGCAAGATCAGGGCGCGTGGGCTCAAGTACGTTCAGCGTCATCCGCTCAATCCGTACCCAAGCCAGCAACCAGAAGCGCACAATGCAATACAGCCCATATCCAATGATCAGATTGCTGCAGAACAGAAAGAACGCGAGGGCGAGGTTCAGTGGTTGCGCCTGCCAGATGCTCGAATGCTCATTCCACGGGAACAGAAGAAACACCCAAAGCGCCAACCCGCCCGAAAACAGAACCGCAGCCCAACCCGCGAACCAGTGGTGAAAAATGCTGTCAATCGCCGCATCAGGCTCAATCCGCTCAGACGGGTCCGTCTCATTGAACGCTGTTAGCATGCGATAAAGCTTGCGCTCAAAATAAAACCCAAAGCCAATCGCGATCGCGGCGTTCAGCATGATGATCGCGATGAAAAGCGGGTCATCGACACGCAGAAAATAGTACCCCTGCAGTCCGATGTAAGCGAGCGCTGAGAAGATACTCAGCGCCGCGCAGATCTTGCTGAACTTTTTCCACCGCGTAATGCGGCTCACAAACACAGTATCTTCGGCCAGCGCGACGGTGGTCATGGCAATCATCCTACCAGTCTGTCGCGCAGCTTTGGGGGCCTTGTGTTAGAAGGGGAGGTCCATGCCGGGTGGCAGGCCCATCTCCTCAGCCAGTTTTTGCATTTCGGCTTTGGACTTTTCGTTGGCCCGTTGCTGCGCGTCCTTAATCGCGGCGAGGATCAGATCCTCGACCACTTCTTTTTCATTGGGGTCAAAAATAGAGGGATCAATATCAAGTGCCTTAAGATCGCCTTTGGCGGTCGCCGTGGCTTTCACCAGACCCGCGCCGCTTTCGCCCTGCACGGTCATGTTGGCCAGGTCCTCTTGCAGCTGGGTCATCTTGCCCTGCATTTCCTGCGCGGATTTCATCATCTTGGCCATATCGCCAAGGCCGCCGAGGCCTTTGAACATGTGGTGTCTCCTATCTGGTTGGCTCAGAGATAAGCGGTGAGGGGGGGCTGGGGCAAGGGGTGCGGTGTAAAGACGGGTTAGAGGCTAAACTACTTGGTGCCCTGCCGAGCTCGAGGGTCCGCTCGCCACAATCCTGCCAGAAACCCGTGGATGTTGAACGGAGATTGTTTAGGTGATTCAATGAAAGATCAAAACGCAAACTCCGGGCCTGAGCTGGCGATAAAACGCATCATGCGGCATTTCGGGGACTGCAGCCTTGAAAGTCTCGCAACGGTGGAACGAACCTTCCCGGTCACGGTTCAGCCTGATCTTGAAGCGGCAATCAACGCGGTGCTTCCAGGGGCA
>JAHDEX010000088.1 GCA_020628545.1 Paracoccaceae bacterium
ACGACCCTAACCTTGGCAAGGTTATGCTCTACCCCTGAGCTACGCCCGCGTCCGTCAGTAGCGGTGATGTATAAACCTTGCCCCGGCGCTGCAAGCTAAAAAAGAGGGCGATTGGCATTTTTTTGGTGGGTCCCGTTCAGGCAGGTGGTGCGCTTTCCGAGTGGCCGTCGCGTCGGACCTGCTGGCGTGGCAGGACGTCCTGATGGTGGATTGTGATCCCGTCAGGCTGAAGCAGGATGACGCCGTAGCCGGGTGGCTCATCAATGCTGAGCGCGGAATCCAGCGTCACGAAATCAAGCGGGGCCTGGTGGCCGGTGCTTTTGAGCATGGTGTAAGGCACGCCCTGCGCGACGCCAGATATCGTGCGGTGGATGTGACCGCAAACGAGCATTGCGTTGCCATGGGCCTTGAGGCGGGAGAGGACGTCAGCGCCATTGCGCAGTTTAATCGCGTCCATGCCGACGATGCCGGTATCGAACGGCGGGTGGTGGCAGCAGATCAGCGTTGGGGCGCCCATTGTCTCTGCCAGCCTGGCCTCAAGCCAGTCAAGGCGGTCGTCGCAAAGCCACCCGGCGTGATGGCCCGGCGAGTAGGGTGGGCCGTCCAGCGTGTCGAGCGTGATGATATGGTGTGGCCCGTGTTGGATAGCGGTCTGGATATGCCCGCTTGGGCTTTGGGGCGCGTCGGGGAAGGCCTGCAGAAAGGTTTCGCGCCGGTCGTGGTTGCCCAGCATGGGGATGAGGGGACAGGGGACGTCGGCGAGCGCATCTTTGAGACGCGCATAGGCGTCGACCTCCCCGTGGTGGGCAAGATCACCGAGCAGGATCAGGGCGCTTGCATCGGGATGATCGTGGAGCGCTGCGTTGAGGGACGTTTTGAAGCGGGCGGCGGTGTCGAGGCCGATGATGGTTGCGCCGGGTTTGGTGAAATGGGGATCGGTGAAGGCGAGGAGTTTGGTCATGAGGCTTTGAACTCAATCAGGTCCCAGCGGTTGCCGAAGGGGTCCTCAAACACCGCGACGGTGCCGTAGGGTTCGTGGCGCGGGGCCTCGCAGAATTTGACGCCGTTTGCGGTCAGGCGGGCGTGGTCTGCGGCGAAGTCGTCACTTTCGAGAAAGAGCCAGACACGGCCGCCGCCTTGCTTGCCAATGTAGGCTTGCTGCTCCTCCACCGCGCGGGCGAGCAGGAAGCCGGAGCCGCCGCCGGGGGCTGCGACGCGGACCCAGCGTTTTTCGGGCGAAAGTGGCGTGTCTTCGATCAGATCAAAGCCCAGGACATCGACAAAGAACGCAATGCCTGCGTCGTAGTCGGGGACGAGGAAAGAGAGAAACGCGAGTTTCATCAGATCAGCGCGTGCAGCAGCAGGCCGAGCGCCGAGAAGAGGATCATCAGCAAGGTCAGCAGCATGCCGTAGGTGCGGAAGGTGAAGTTCATCGGGTGCACCCAGAAAGCGCGGGCGTGTAGCGCGCGGCCGATCAGCAGCATCGCGCCAAGGGTGTGGACAGCGATTGCAGGGGCGCCTTGCAGTTCGATGCATGCGAGCAGGATTAGTCCGATGGGGGTGTATTCCGCAAAATTGGCTTGCGCGCGACTGCGTTGGCGCAGGTCCTTGCTGTCCCCATCGCCAAGCGAGACGCGATGGCCGCGCCGGAACATGATGACGCGCCATGAGAGGGCCAGAAAGATCAGCGCCAGAAATGCCGCGTAGATGGATGTGATGGGGAGCATTGTAGCCTCGTCTTGTGGTCACAGGCGTTGTGACGGCAGCGGGCATCCTGCGTCAAGGTGGTGATCTGCGGTGGCATTCGAGAAAGTATGGTGTCAAATCCTCGCAGAGGACTTGTGGCAATTCTTCTGTCGAAAAATTGTCTGCCGGACAGCGGGGTGATGCGCTGTCCGGCGGGTTGGCTATTCGAGTTCGACCAACAGGTCCTTGGCGTCGATCTGGCCACCGGCCTGAATATGCACCGCTTTCACAACCGCGTCGCGGTCGGCGTGAATGCCGGTTTCCATCTTCATGGCCTCGATGGTTAACAAGAGGTCGCCTTCGTTCACCTTCTGGCCTGACGTGATTGCAACCGTTGAGACCACGCCAGGCATCGGTGCGCCGATGTGGTTCGCATTGCCCGCTTCTGCTTGCGGGCGCTGGACCTTTTCAGCCGCCGCAGCGCGGTTCATTACGCGAATGGTGCGCGGTTGGCCATTGAGTTCAAAGAAGACTTTGACCTCTCCATCCGCGTTCATCTCGGACACCGCCTGCATGCGAATCTCAAGGATCTTGCCGGGGTCGATCTCGGCGCTGATCTCCTCACCGGGCTCCATGCCGTAGAAGAAGGTCTTTGTCGGCAGCGTGCGGACGGGGCCATAGACTTTGTGACGCCCCATGTAGTCGAGGTAGACCTTCGGGTACATCAGGTAGCCATTAAGGTCTTCATCATCGATGGCCATACCTTCGAGCTGCGCGGATAGATCAGCGCGGGTGGCCTCCAGATCAACGGGTTTCAAGTGTTTACCCGGGCGGTCGGTCGAGCCTTTTTCGCCTTTCAGAATTTTCTTCTGAATGGCTTTCGGCCAGCCACCGGGCGGTTGTCCGAGCGCACCGGCCATCATCTCAACCACAGAGTCGGGGAAAACCACGTCGACCTTGGGGTCTTCGACCTGTTCACGCGTGAGGTTCTGGCTGACCATCATCAGCGCCATGTCACCCACGACCTTGGACGATGGCGTCACTTTCACGATGTCGCCGAACATCTGGTTCACGTCCGCATATGTCTGCGCGACCTCGTGCCAGCGTTCTTCGAGGCCCAATGACCGCGCCTGCGCCTTAAGGTTTGTGAACTGACCGCCTGGCATTTCGTGCAGGTACACCTCGGACGCCGGGGCCTGCAGTCCGGATTCAAACGCCTTGTAGTGTTCGCGCACCTGTTCAAAGTAGTTGGAGATTTCACGTATCGCGCCCACGTCGAGGCCCGGATCACGCTCCGATCCTTTCAAACTTTCAACAATTGAGCCGAGAGTCGGCTGGGAGGTATTGCCCGAGAAGCTGTCCATTGCGGCATCGACCACATCTACGCCTGCCTCGGTCACAGCCAGCACCGTGGCAATCGCAGCACCAGAGGTATCATGCGTGTGGAAGTGGACGGGCAAGCCGACCTCTTCTTTCAGCGCTTTCACGAGCGCGCGGCCCGCAGCGGGTTTGAGAAGACCGGCCATATCTTTCAGGCCGAGAACATGCGCGCCGGCCTTCTCCAGCTCTTTCGCCATGCCAACGTAGTACTTCAGGTCATACTTCGACCGGGCTGGGTCAAGCATATCGCCAGTATAGCAAATCGTGCCTTCACAGACCTTGTTGGCGTCAATCACCGCGTCCATCGCGACGCGCATGTTTTCGACCCAGTTCAGGCTGTCGAACACGCGAAACACATCAACACCGGAGGCGGCGGCCTGACGGACAAACTCCTGCACGACGTTGTCAGGATAGTTTGTGTAGCCGACGCCGTTAGAGGCCCGCAGCAACATCTGCGTCATGATGTTCGGCATCGCGGCACGGATATCGCGCAGGCGCTGCCATGGGCATTCCTGCAAGAAGCGGTACGCCACATCAAAGGTCGCGCCGCCCCAACATTCGACCGAGAACAGCTTGTTCATCATCGTCGCATAGGCCGGTGCCACACGGATCATGTCGATGGAGCGCATCCGCGTGGCGAGCAAGGACTGGTGCCCGTCGCGCATGGTCGTATCGGTGATCAAAAGCTGGCTCTGATCGCGCAGGAAGTCGGCGACGGCCTCTGGCCCGTTTTCGTCGAGGATGTTGCGGGTGCCTTTGGGCACATCGGTTGTCGGTTTGACCAAAACGCGTGGTGGCTTGACGTCCGCTGGTGGGCGCGGGCGGTTCACCGTTTCGGGGTGTCCGTTGACAGTGATGTCGGCGATGTAGGTCAGGATCTTGGTGGCGCGGTCGCGGCGGCGGTCAAACTCAAAAAGGTCCGGCGTCGTGTCGATGAACTTCGTTGTGTACTGGTTTGACAGGAAAACCGGGTGCTTGAGCAGGTTTTCCACGAAGGTGATGTTGGTTGAGACGCCGCGAATTCGGAATTCGCGCAGGGCGCGGTCCATGCGGGCGATCGCCATCTCTGGCGTCGGTGCGCGGGCGGTGACCTTGGTCAGCAGCGAGTCGTAGTAGCGGGTGATCACAGCACCGGAATAGGCGGTGCCGTCGTCCAGTCGGATGCCCGGACCCGTCGCCGCGCGATACATCTGGATGCGGCCGTAGTCGGGGATGAAGTTGTTCTGTGGGTCCTCGGTTGTCACCCGGCATTGCAGCGCGTGGCCGTCGAGTTTCACGTCATACTGGCTGGCGCACCCTGTGGCTTCGACCAGGGCTTTGCCTTCGGCGATCAGGATCTGGGCGCGCACGATGTCGATGCCGGTGACTTCTTCCGTCACCGTGTGTTCCACCTGCACGCGCGGGTTCACCTCAATGAAGTAGAACTCGCCCGAGTCCATATCCATCAGGAACTCGACCGTGCCTGCGCATTCGTAGTTCACATGCTCGCAGATCTTTTTGCCGAGGTTGCAGAGCTTCTCGCGCTGGGCACCGGAGAGGTAGGGGGCAGGGGCGCGTTCAACCACCTTCTGATTGCGGCGCTGGACAGAGCAATCACGCTCCCACAAATGGTAGATCGTGCCGTGGCTGTCGCCGAGGATTTGGACCTCAACGTGGCGGGCGCGCAGGATCATCTTTTCAAGATAGCCCTCGCCGTTGCCAAAGGCCGCTTCGGCTTCGCGGCGACCTTCGAGGACCTTTTCTTCCAGCTCATCTTCGGAATTGATCGGGCGCATCCCGCGGCCGCCGCCACCCCAGGAGGCTTTGAGCATCAGGGGATAGCCGATCTCAGCTGCTTCTTTCTTAATCGCGGCCATATCGTCGCCGAGGACTTCGGTCGCCGGAATGACGGGCACGTCGGCTTCGATCGCAACGCGGCGGGCGGAGGCCTTGTCGCCAAGCGCACGCATCGTTTCGGCTTTGGGGCCGATGAACTTGATGTTGTTGGCTTCGCAGGCGTCAACGAAGTCAGGGTTTTCCGACAGGAGGCCGTAGCCCGGGTGGATCGCATCCGCGCCGGATTTCTTGGCGACACGGATGATTTCATCGATCGAAAGGTAGGCGGCGACCGGGCCCATACCCTCACCAATCCGGTAGGCTTCGTCGGCTTTGAAGCGATGCAGGCCGAGTTTGTCCTCTTCGGCAAAAACGGCGACCGTCTTCTTCCCCATCTCGTTGCAAGCCCGCATGATCCGGATCGCAATTTCACCCCGGTTGGCGATGAGAACCTTCTTGAAGTCGGCCATCGTCTGTCCCCTCTTTCTGCAGTTGCAGCGTGAGTAGCGTCAAAACCGCGCGGGGTAAAGTTTGGGGAAATACGTAGGGCTGGAAAGGTTTAGCTGTTGACGCGGTTTTCCGTGTGACGCGGGCGTCTGATAGGCGCGGGGAACGGCTGTTGGCGAAATATGCTGCGCCGCCGCTCGCGGGTGCCAGGCAGGCGCAGCATAGGGTGGTCAGCAGTCCGTGCAGGTCTTGATCCCAAGAACGCGGTAGATCGGGCAGAAGTTCATGAAACCTGTCGCCACGAAGATCACCCCAAGGTAGCCCCAAGCGCCGATTGTGCCCATCAGGGCCATGATGATCAGCAGCCCGCCCAACACAAAGCGTGCGATCCGGTCCCAGTTTGCGAGGTTGCGTGTCATTGGATGTCTCCTTCAATGTCTGGATGACAAGACACTACGCGGTTTGGGGGCGCCCGTATGTGATTGTGTCACACGGTTGGGGCACCGTAGGCACGCAGGTGATCTTGTTTGTCCACGATGATCTTGCCGCGGGTGAGGGTGACCCAGCCTTTGGACTCAAACGTGTGCAGCGTGCGCGACACCACCTCGCGTGCGGTGCCCAACTCTTGCGCGATGTCGCTTTGGGTCATCTCAATGGTTTCCGTCGGGGCCGCGGCGAGCCAACGGGCGAGGCGCATGTCGGTGCGGTGCTCAAGCAAATCATCAATGACGCCGGTCAGTTCGCCGACGCGCAGCGCGAAACTTTCGAAGACACCTTGCTGAAATGCAGGATCAGTTTGCATCAACCGGCGAAAGACGGCGGGTGAGAGGGCCTGCGCGGTGACATCGCCTTCGGCGTAGCCATAGCCTGCATAGGTGCGGCCAGAGAGCAGGCAGGCGGTGGTGAGCACACAGCTTTCGCCCGCAGCGACACGATAGAGCACCACTGTCCGCCCGGCTGAGTTTGTTTGTTCGACCCGGACGGCACCTTTGGTGACGATGAAGAACGCGCTGCTTTCATCGCCGGGGGCAAAGACGCGCGCGCCGTCGGGGAGCGTCAGCGTGTCGCCCTGCGCTGCAAATTTGGCCAGATCGGTCACGGGGCCCCTCACTTTGTTCTGTCCGCAACAGGTTAACGGCACGGAGCGCGAGGGCAATGATGGGTTGAGGCAATCACCGTATTCTGAACGCGACCACTTACTCGGTCGTGGCGATCACGGATGTTTCCGGTGTCTCGCCCGCAATCTCAAGGATCAGCTTGCGGCGAACCGATTGGCCAAACGTCTCGCGGCTTTCGGCTGTGACCATGAAGGCGCCGGGGCCGCCGATGATGCGGTTGGTGTATTCTTCTTCGAGATTGAGACCCGCGCGTCGTCCATCTTCCGGGCGCAAGATCGGCAGGGCGTTAATGGTGATACCCGCATTGAGCACTTCGTCACGCGCGGCGCTGATGGAGGGACCGGACGAGTTGCCGATACTGTCGCCGGAAAAGTCGATCACGGCGCGGGGTGCGAAAATATCATTCGTTTCAATCAGCTCTTTGCCCTTAAGCAATGCGCCTCCGATGGCATTGCGCCCGCTGGCGCGGCGTGGTGGGCCGGTGAGTGCGTCAGCGAAGGCGGCGGCGGTTTCTTCACTGTCGATGATCATCCAGTCCACGACCACATCCGTGTTGGTGGCCCATTCGACGTATGTGACCGCGACATTACCATAAATCGAGTTGCGGATTGCAGAGATGACCAACGGGTCCGTCATCGCCTGCGCGTAGCCCTGGCGCTGAAAGGCAAGCTCTTCTGCATCGATGGAGCCGGATGCGTCGGCGAGCAAGACCAACTCCAATCCCGCCTCTCGCTGGGTTTGTGCCTGAACGAACATCGGGAAGAGCAGAAGGAAGGACAGAATGAAGCGCATAAGCGAAGAATAGCGTGCCCGGGGCATAAGCCAAGGCGTCGCGTCAAAGGATGCGAGACGCTAGGAAAGATGTGTTTGTCGTCTGCGCGGGTGACAAAGCGCCTCCCAATGCAATGCTAGCCATTTCTCCGGACAATAAACCTGGAGAAAGACAATGACGAACTGGGAACCTATCCAACGCAACTGTAGGAAGCATGGCGACTTCGCGGGAAGAACAACGACGGAGCAGGACGCATTTTATGCTTTCTTTGCGCAATGCGAATTGCGTGGTCCCAAGGTAAATCTGAGGAATAGCGGTCAGGTCTGCATGAGGTTGCAAAACATCTGGGCCGTGCGCGCTTTGCGTTGGCCTTTGGTCAGAGTATCATCGCTCTGGTCAACTTCGACCCAATAAGCATGACTGAGCCCGCAGACAGACACGTTGATGCACACACTGCGATCCGCAGGGTGCTTGAGACCGACATCGCAAGTTATCTCGCGCGTGACCGGGACGCGTGGCTCTCGTGTTGGGTCGATGACGTACGGTTCCGCAGCATCATGGAATGCGGGACCATGCAGATCGCGCGGTCGTTTGATGATTTTCGCAAGAACGTCTTTGACGCCATGGACGCGGAGCCGGATCCGGTCGACGCTGAAGTGCGGTTTGAAAACCTCGACATTCAAATCGGCAATGACCTCGCATGGGCAACCTACGAAGAGATCGTCACAGGTACATCCAATCCACGTGTGACAACCAGACACTCACATAACTTTCGCCTTCTGGAAAACAAAAACGGCGTTTGGCGCATTCTCTTTCATGGCTGTTGGACAGAGGAGTTTCGTGACACGGAAGACCCGGCCATCGAAGTTGCCGTGGACGGGCGTGTGCTTTGGATGAATGACACCGCGACCTTGGCGCTCAAGAGTTTCAAGGGCCTTTCCCTGAGCAACGGCAAACTTCGCGCGTCCAAACCGTCATGGGACACGAAACTTCAAAACGCGATCTCCGGCGCTCACAACCTCACCGCGTTTGGTCAGCACAATCGTGCAAAGTCCGCCGGTGGGGGTGAGGTCAAATATCCCGTCGTTTTAGGCGAAAACGAAGACGGGGGATTGATACTGTGCTGGGTGAAGGTTGCAGATGCGCGGGTTTACATCCTGTTCGGTCAGAACAGTAACCTTTCTGCACAGATTGATGTGGTTCAGGCGATCTTTGCTCTCTCAAAAGCGCAAACGGATATGGTCAGGATGATTGCTGCGGGCATGGAACTTTCCGAAGCGGCGGAGACATTGGGCGTCACAAAGAATACGGCGCGGACCCATCTGCGACGGGTCTACGAAAAAGTTGGCGTCAGCAGCCAGATCGAGCTTTTACGTCTGGTTGTCAGCTTTTCGACGTAGCACATGTGCTGGCGGCGTTAACGCGTCAAACAGACCCGCCATCCACAAAGAAATTACTGCCCGTGCACATCTTCGCGTCGTCGGAGGCGAGGAAGAGGACCATGTTGGCGATGGCGTCTGGTTGGATCAGGTCCGGCAGGCATTGGCGTTCCAGCCTGCCTTCCAGCGCTTCTGGGCTGGCCCAGAGCGCCATTTGCCGCTCTGTCATCACCCAACCCGGCACGACGCAGTTCACGCGGATGCGGTCGCGCCCCAGCTCCCGGGCCATGGCGCGGGTCAGGCCGTGGACGGCGGCTTTGGCGGTGGCATAGGCGGTCATGTCCGCGCAGCTTTCCCACCAGCTGGTCGAACCCATGTTGATGATGGACCCGCCACCTGCGGCGGCCATGCCGGGGGCTACGGCTTGGGCCGCGAAGAACATGTGGCGCAGGTTGGTGTTTTGGCGGTCGTCCCAATAGTCATGCGTGACGTCTTGCCATTTGTGCCGGTCATCGCGAGCGGCGTTGTTCATCAGCGCCTCAAACGGGCCGGTCATGGCGGCAAGCTCTGCGATGGCGGTCTGCATGGCGGGGATGTCGCGCAGATCGCAGAGACGGTAGTTGGCGCCGGTTGCGGCGGCGGTGGCCTTGCTGGCCTCTTCATCCATGTCGAGAAACGCCACTTTGGCCCCGTTGCGTGCGAAGGCAGCCACGGCGGCCCCGCCAATGCCGCTGGCACCCCCGGTTACAAGAACAGGTTTGTCTTTCAGGCTGGGGTAGGTCGCAAAGTCTGTCATGGTCGCCTCGGTTCGGTGGTGCGGGGACTGTAGGACGGGTTGTGCCCGGTCACCAGAGGCGGCATCGTTCCCTCAGGATGTTCGGGAGGAAGCGCATGAGCAAAGAACAGATCGGGTTTGTTGGCGTCGGGCTGATGGGACAGGGGATGGCCGCGAATATCCTCAAGGACGGGTATCCGCTGACAGTGGTGGCCAATCGCAATCGCACGCCGGTGGAAGACCTCGTCTCAGCAGGCGCCAGTGAGGCTGCGGATTTGCATGCTTTGGCGGCTGCGGCGACCGTAATCCATATCTGCGCGCCGGGTTCGCCGGAGGTTGAGGCGATTGTCGGGACGATGCTTCCGCATTTGCAAGAGGGCAGCGTGATTATCGATTGCTCTACCTCTGATCCCACGTCGACCGCCAAAGTGGCTGCGATGTTGGCAAGCCGGGGCTGCCATATGGCGGATGCACCGTTGGGTGGCACGCCGGTGCAGGCTGCCGAAGGGACGCTTGCGGCAATGGTGGGCGCGGATGACGCGGTCTTTGCGCGGATCAAACCGGTGATGGCGGCCTGGGCCGGTTCCATTGTGCATCTGGGGCCGGTGGGCACGGGGCACAAGATGAAGCTGCTTAACAATATGCTGTCGTTGGGATACGGCGCGCTTTATGCCGAAGCGTTGGCGTTGTCCGAAAAGGTTGGAATCAGCACGCAGCAGTTTGACAGTGTGATCCGGGGTAGCCGGATGGACTGCGGATTCTATCAGACCTTTATGGGCTATGCGGTTGAGGGGAACCGGGAGGCGCATAAGTTCACAATTTCGAACGCGCTGAAGGACGCGCGGTATCTGGAATCGATGGCCGATAGCGTGAACCTCGCCAATCCGGTGGGCAACGCGATCAAGAACAGCTTTGCGGCAGCTTATGCTGATGGCGGCGATGCCCCGGATGCCTACGTGCCGCATTTGGTCGACTATGTGGCGAAGGCGAATGGGGTGAAGCGCGGCTAGGGGGTGGCGGCATTTGTGTTGTTGGGAATGACGGGTGGTCCTTGCGCGAGGACGCGTGACCAAGTCTCCTCTGATATGGCGAAACGGCTTGACCTCAGCGCGCGCGAGATATGCCGCGCCACACGAGACCAAAAATCTGTGTCAGCTCTTCCTTATCCGGTCTGACACCGCTCAGATAGGCGCGTCGTGCCAACGTAATGGACGGGGATGCCAGGACGGTCTCGATCTGGCGCACAGGCGCATCGACCAGCACGTTTTGATCGATACCATTCTGAATTTCGGCAAGGATTTCGGCCCGAATTTTCTCTAAAGTGTCCTGCTTCTTGAGAACGGGTCGGACCTCGGCGCTCAGCATTTCGACGAGTTGGAAATCTGCTGGTGCAGCGAAGCCATAATCGACGAGAGCAAACCACATCGCGCGCAGCCGATCGGCGGCTCCGGTCTGGTTTGCGGCCGCCCCCATCATGGCCGCGTGAATATCGCGTTTGATATCCAGAAAGACCGACAGCAGAAGGTCCTCTTTGGTGCGATGGTAGCGATAGATGGTCCCGATGCTGAGCCCCGCGCGCTCTGCGATCTTGTTGACCGAAACTGCGGTCGATCCTTTTGCTGCGACCTCCGCAACGGTTGCGTCACGAATCTCGCGGGGTTTGTCACCAATCTTCGGACGCGCCAAACCTGTCTCCTCTTGCGATCCCTGGCAAATGTCAGACCCGGAATAGGTCTTGCACAAGCTATATACAGCGTGCTTGAAGGATGATAGCTGAGCAAGTGCTCATTAACTCTATGACAGCCCCCAGCAAGGAGCCAGATATGTCGAAAGTCATCCTGATCACCGGAACGTCCTCCGGTCTCGGCGTTAGCATTGCCGTTCAGGCCGCCAAGGCGGGCCACACGGTTTACGCAACCATGCGCAATTTGGCGAAGCGCGACACGCTTGATGCCGCGGCAAGCGCCGCGGGCGTGTCTTTGAAGGTTTTGGCACTTGACGTGCAGGACGACGACAGTGTGACGGCCGCGGTTGATGAGATCATTCAAGCCGAAGGGCGGATCGATACGCTGATCAACAACGCAGGTGCTGGTTTCGTCCGCACGACAGAGCAGGCCAGTCTGGATGACATCAACTGGGTGATGGATGTGAATTTCACCGGTGTCGTGCGCTGCACGAAGGCCGTGATCCCGCATATGCGCAAGGCGCGCGCGGGGCATGTCGTGACGATTTCATCTGTCGGCGGGCTTGTTGGGCAGCCGTTCAACGAGATTTATTGCGCCGCCAAATTTGCGGTCGAAGGATATACCGAGGCGCTGGCCTGCTATGTGACCCCGAACTTCGGGATCCACTTCACAACGGTCGAACCGGGCGGCATCCAGTCCGAATTTGCGGCCAACGTCATGAAACATGTGCAAGAGACGGGGGGCATGTTGGAAGACGAATATCTGCCGATCTTGCAGAAGTACGTTGCGGGCGCACAGGCGCGGGCGGATGGCAGCGATATCTACCAAACTGCCGATCAGGTGGCCGAGGTTGTGATGCAATGTGTTGAAGCGGCAGAGCCGCCGATCCGTACGCGCACCTCGCAATGGGGTGAGGCTTTCACCAGGTTCAAAACCGATCTGGATCCGGACGGCAAGAAACAGCAGGCCGCTGTGATTGAACAGTTTCTCAGCTAAGGCGCTGATATGATCGGCGAAAGGCGCGCTGTGTGCCAGCTATCGGATCAGACGCCCTGGCAATTCCGATAAGGTTTTCGCACCGATCTGGCCCATGTTTGCGATCATGTCCTGTCGCAGGATGTCGAGGGCATGGGCCGCGCCCGGCTCGCCCATCGCGCCAAGCCCATAGTGGAACGCGCGGCCAAGCATGACAAAGTTCGCGCCAAGTGCTAGCGCACGCATCACGTCGAGGCCGCTTTCGATACCACTGTCAAACAGGATCGGCAGGTCGGTGGCGGCGCGGATGGCAGGCAGGGCTTCGATCGTGGCGGGCGCTGCGTCGAACTGACGACCCGCGTGGTTGGAGACCCAGATCGCATCAACGCCGCGCTGGGCGAGTTCCGGGACGTCTTTTGCATCCAGCACGCCTTTGACGATCAGCGGCCCCTCCCATTCGTTACGCAGGTGATCAACATAGGCCCAGTCGGGCGACGTGCGCAGCAGGTAGCCCACATGTTGGTTGGAGGGGAGCGCCGTCTTCTGGTCGGCGTAGCTATCCATGAGCTTCATGCGCGGCATGCCAGTTTCACGGATGCCCATCAGCCACGCGGGACACATGGCGGCTTGTAGCGCGAGGCGACCTGTGAGCTTTGGCGGCTGTTGCAGACCACCACGGGTCTGGCGTTCGCGGCGAGAGGCGACGGGGACGTCGACTGTTAGCACGAGGGTCGAGAGCCCTGCGGCCTTCGCCCGCGCGAGCATGTCCTTGCGGATTATCGGATCACGCGGGGGGTAGATCTGGAACCAGCCTTGGCCGCCGTGGTGGGCGGCGACGTCTTCCGGTGTTTGCGTGGCGACGGTGGAGATGGTGTAGGGGATACCTTCTTTGGCCGCCGTTCGGGCGAGCATCTTCTCCGCCCCCGGCCAGATCAGGCCGGACATGCCGACGGGCGCAATGCCAATGGGCAAAGGGTAGTCGCGCCCGAGAAGCGTGGTGGTCAGGTCGGGTGTGAATTCTCCATGCAGGATGGAGGGTTGGAAAAGGACGTCGTCCAGTTTGGAGCGATTGCGCCTGAGCGTCGCTTCGGACCCTGTCGCACTGTCGAGGTATTCCCA
>JAHDEX010000089.1:0-4925 GCA_020628545.1 Paracoccaceae bacterium
AACCCTTTGTCTGACTGTGTGGTCAGGGCCGGGGTGGGAAACAGGGGATCATCAGGGCTGCTGAGCGCACCTTAATCGAGATAAGTCATCCAGTCGCGCTTCGGCCTCATCGCGTCGGGCCAGTTGGAAATAACTGGCGTCAGCGGCCCTTGTTCCTGGCGCGACATAGAGGCCGAAGAACAGTAAGTCCGATTTGGGTTTCATGACAGATCCTGCGACCTGCCAAACTCTGTCGCAACGACGGCCTCTCGCCGACATGTTCTTGAAAGCAGCAGATACGTATGAGATCGCGACGCTGCGGTGGGCTTTGCGCTGCAGCCAAGGGGATTTCCGCAAAATTGGTGTGGATGATCCTATAGATTTGTTCTCAAGAGGATTTCGACCCGAATATGCTCTTGCTGACGGTGCGTTGATCGTTTGTCCGTGATTGCTTTTAGCTTGCGAACGGCACTGCGCACCAAGTGGCCAGCGTTTTGAGCAATGATGAAATCGAGCCGACCATCTTTCAAAGCAGCTTCGGTAAATGGTGTGCGTTCGTGGGCAATCGTCACGAGGTTCTTGGTTTCTGGAAGCTTTGAAAGAAGGGAAACAGGCACACGGGCTTCTGATGCCATGACATAGATGCCAATTATATCTGAGTTGTTCTTCACCATGTTGGAGACGATTTCCTCGGCCCGTTCTTCATCGCCATAGGTTTCAAGCGACGGGAGCGCGGTCAGTTTGGGAAAGCTGTCCCCCAATTCAGCATCAAAACCCAATCGACGCTCGAGGCTGTCACGCGATTGCATGCTTTCCGCCATCACCATGATCGAACCTGTCTCCGATTTGCAGAAACGTCCCAGCAAAACAGCGGCCGTTGCACCAGCGGCGCGGTTGTCGATCCCGACCCAGTCAGTGTCCATTGTGGTCTGGTCCGAGATGAATGGCAGAGCTGCGACGCCCCGTTCCTGAAGCCGGAAAATAGCGTCCCTGACCTGGGGCGATTCCGGAGCCATGATGGCGACGCCACTGACGTCGTCAGGCGAAAGCGACGCCAAAAATGCCGCGATGCTATGGGGGTCGTTTTCGTCGATGTGCTCTACATCGCACCAGATCTGATCCAGCTCGAGTGCGTCTTGGGTGTCCTGGATGTGGCGAACCAGCTCCTGAAGAAACTCATCCCCAGACCGAGGTAGGGCAAAAACGAAACGATAGCGTTTGGATTTCGCGAGGTTTGCCGCCTGAATGTTGCGCACAAAGCCCAATTCCTGGATCGCGGCGTTCACCTTTTCGACCGTCCTTTGCTTGACGCCCTCGCGTCCGTTCAGAACGCGGTCGACCGTCGCGCGGCTGACGCCAGCGGCTTTTGCCAAGTCTTTTGTTGTCGGTCGCGTCATCAGACGATCACCCCAATCCCCGGTGAGTTTCGCAGTTTTATCAGACCTTTGAAGCATCGAAAACCAGTGACTTTCCGCACAAATTCAGGCTTGGCGCCTAGCATCCGTAGCATAAATTGAGGCACGTGCATCAAAAAATTCTTGCCATGAGGCACGTGCATCAAATAGCCCAATAGGACAGCGAGTCGTGGCGAGGAGGCCGCGCTCGTAACATCAGGGAGGAGATATCCTTATGAAAAACACCCCTCTCACGACGTCGGCTGCCGGGGCGATCTTGTCGTCTGTCATCGCGGGTGCTGCCATGGCTGACAGTCACGCGACCGATCTCACGCTGTGCTGGGCCGCTTGGGATCCGGCCAATGCCTTGGTCGAGCTGTCCAAGGATTTTGAGGCCCAGTCCGGCCACACGATGAACTTTGAATTTGTTCCGTGGACGAGCTTTGCCGACCGCATGCTGAACGAGCTCAACTCGGGCGGGCAATTGTGCGATCTGATGATCGGCGACAGCCAGTGGATCGGCGGCGGGGCCGAGAACGGCCACTACGTCAAGCTGAACGATTTCTTTGACGCCAATGGCATCGACATGGGCGATTTCATCCCCGCGACGGTGACGGGCTATGCCGAATGGCCAAAGAACACGCCCAACTACTATGCGCTGCCGGCATTTGGCGATGTTGTCGGGTGGACCTACCGCAAGGACTGGTTCGCGCGCCCCGAGCTGCAGGCCGAGTTCAAGAAGACCTACGGCTACGACCTGGGCGTGCCGGCGTCTCTTGAGCAGCTGACCGATATCGCGCAGTTCTTCCAGGGCCGCGACATCGATGGCACCAAGGTCTACGGCGCCGCGATTTACACCGAGCGCGGGTCCGAAGGGATCACGATGGGTGTGACCAACTGGCTCTACAATCACGGCTTTCAGTACGAAAACCCGGACAAGCCCTATGACCTCGCTGGGTTTGTAAACTCGGCCGAAGCGGCAGCAGGTCTCGAAGCCTACAAAGAGCTGTACGACACGGGCACACCGCCCGGCTCGTCCAACTGGTACATGGGTGAAAACATCGACGCTTACCGCTCGGGTCAGGTCGCGATGCAGATGAACTTTGCATTTATCTGGCCGGGCGTCGAAGCGGACGAAACCGTGGGCGGCGGCAAGTCGGGCTACTTCCCCAACCCCGCCGGCCCCGCGGGCCAATTCGCGCAGCTGGGCGGGCAGGGTATCTCGGTTGTGGCCTATTCGGAAAAGCAGGATGCCGCGCTGGAATACATCCAGTGGTTTGCCCAGCCTGCAGTTCAGGCCCGCTGGTGGGAGCTGGGTGGCTATTCCGCACTGAGCGCGGTGGTCGAGGATCCGGGCTTTGCCTCCAGCCAGCCCTATGCGCAGACCTTCCTGGACAGCATGGCAATCGTGAAGGATTTCTGGGCCGAACCGGCCTATGCCGATCTGCTGATCCCCATGCAGGAACGCATCCACAACTATGTGGTCGCAGGTGAAGGGACGGCGCAAGAAGCGCTGGACGGCCTCGTGCGGGACTGGACCGAAGTCTTCGAGGACGAAGGCAAGCTCTGAACCATTCTCCCCGGTCAGACGCGCGCAACCTGTCGCACGCGCTGACATCCCCCAGCCGATCTTTGGGTCGGCTGGGGACCAATCTATCAAATGGGCAATGACAGCGGGCTGCCAAACGGCGGAGCCCGCGCAAAAGGACAAGCGATGACCGCATCACCCATACACAAGATGGCTGAAAAAACGCCCCAAGGGATGGCGCGCACCATCAAAGGCATGTCCGACCGGACGATCGCCTGGATATTTGTGGCGCCAACCATCTTTCTCTTGCTTGCGGTCAATATCTTTCCGCTGATCTGGACGATCCGACTGAGCTTTACCAACTACCGGGTCAACCGTCCCAACAACGATGTCGAATGGGTCGGCTTGCGCAACTACGAGCGGATCCTGAACGATCCCGACATCTGGAACACAATGCAGGCCACCGCACACTTTTTGCTGTGGACCATTGCGCTTCAGGTGATCATCGGCTTCGCGCTGGCCTATCTGATCAACAAGAAATTCAAGGGAAACGATCTTTGGACGACGATCATCGTCTTTCCGATGATGCTGTCTCCGGCGGTGGTGGGTAACTTCTGGACGTTTCTCTATCAGCCGCAGATTGGCCTGTTCAACTATGTGATTGCCTTCTTCACGGGCGCGGACCCGGCGAGTTTCTCGATGATTGGTGACGTGCATCTGGCGCCATGGGCGATCATCATCGCCGACACCTGGATGTGGACGCCGTTTGTGATGTTGATCTGCCTCGCGGGTCTGAGGTCGATACCCGACAGCATCTACGAGGCCGCAGAATGCGACCGCGCCAGCAAATGGCGACAGTTCTGGACCATCACCATCCCCATGGCGTTGCCGTTCCTGATGCTGGCCGTGCTGTTCCGCGGGATCGAGAACTTCAAGATGTTTGATCTTGTGGTGCAGCTGACGGGCGGAGGCCCGGGCAACACAACCACGCTGACCTCGATCGACCTCAAGCGCGAGGCGTTCGAGAAATGGCGCACCGGCTATTCCTCGGCCTATGCGGTCATCCTCTTTGTCACCGTCTTCGGCCTCGCGTCGATCTACGTCAAAGCGCTCAATAAGGTAAAAGAAAGATGAGCTTTTCTGTCACCGAACCGACCAGGGGGACCAAGTGGTTTGCGGGCGTTCTGGTTGTCGCCTACGCCGTCATCACGATCATCCCGCTGCTGTGGATCATCGCCACCGGGTTCAAATCGCCCTCTGACTCTATCGCCTATCCGCCTGTCGTAGTGTTCGAGCCAACGCTGGAAGGGTATGTGAACCTCTTCACCGACCGGACCCGCGCGACGGATGACATGCTCGAGGCCGCCGGCCCGCCGCAGACGTGGTACGAGGAAATCGCCCGCGAGCGTGGCACCGTCATCTCTGGCCCGTCACGGTATGGCGAGCGGTTCCTGAACTCGGTCATCATCGGCTTTGGGTCCACGGCGCTTTGCATGATCCTTGGTACGGCGGCGGCCTATGCCTTCAGCCGGTTCCGGGTGCCGCTCAAGGACGATCTGCTGTTCTTCATCCTGTCGACGCGGATGATGCCGCCGATTGCCGTTGCCATCCCGATCTTCCTGATGTTCCGCAACCTCGGCCTCAACGATACGCATCTGGGGATGATCCTGCTTTATACGGCGGTGAACCTGTCGCTGTCGGTCTGGCTTCTGAAAGGGTTCATTGACGAGATCCCGATGGAGTACGAAGAGGCAGCCCTGATCGACGGCTACACGCGGTTCCAGGCTTTCTACAAAGTCGTCCTGCCGCAGGCGGCCACCGGCATCGCCTCTACCGCGATCTTCTGCCTGATCTTTGCATGGAACGAATATGCCTTTGCCGTCCTGCTGACATCGGGCGAGGCGCAGACAGCGCCGCCGTTTATCCCGAACATCATCGGCGTGAATGGCAAAGACTGGCCGGCCGTGGCTGCGGGCGCCACGATCTTCCTTGTCCCCGTGATGGTGTTCACCGTGCTTCTGCGC
>JAHDEX010000089.1:5059-13093 GCA_020628545.1 Paracoccaceae bacterium
CTACTCGTTCATCATCACACTGATCGGCACGGTGATGTTCATCATCGTCAGCCATTTTCCCAAATAGGAGGCGCGCATGGCACAGATACGCATTGAAAACGTGCGCAAGGACTTTGGTGCCTTCACGGCTGTTCAATCGTCGACGTTCACGATCGAAGACGGCGAGTTCTTCATGCTGCTGGGCCCGTCGGGCTGCGGCAAGACGACGACGCTGCGGATGATGGCGGGGCTGGAGCTGCCGACATCGGGCGAGATCTACATCGACGGTGAAGAGGTCGGCCAAAAACCGGCCAGCCAGCGCGACATCGCCTTTGTCTTTCAGATGTTCGCGCTCTATCCGCACATGAACGTGGGCAAGAACATCAGCTATCCGCTGCGCAGCCAGGGGATGCCCAAGGCCGACGTGAAAAAGAAGGTTGATGAAATTGCCGAGATCCTTGGCATCGCCGATATTCTGAACAAGCCTGTCGGCGGTCTGTCCGGCGGAGACCGTCAGCGCGTCGCCCTGGGCCGGGCGATTGTGCGCGACCCCAAAGCCTTTTTCATGGATGAACCCCTGGGCGCGCTGGATGCGGAATTCCGCGAACACATGTCCGAGGAATTGCGCGCGCTGCATGACCGGATGAACGCCACGACCGTCTACGTGACCCACGATCAGCTTGAGGCGATGCAGATGGGCGACAAGATCGTCGTGATGAATCATGGCGTCGTCGAGCAATTTGGCGTGCCGCAGGATATCTATGACTGGCCCGCCACCAAATTCGTGGCGCAATTCATTGGCTCGCCGCCGATGAACTTTCTGGATTTCAAGGGCATGATCGGCACCGGCCAGACCGAGGTGCAGATGAACGATGTGACCGTTGAGGTGCCCCAGATGCGCGAGGGCACCAATGGGGCCATCACCTTTGGCATCCGGCCCGAACATGTCCGCCTTGATGATGCCGCCGCCTACCGCGGCAGGGTGAGCGCGACGGAATATCTGGGCACCACCCAGATCGTCACGCTTCAGACGGCAAATGGCGCGGTAAAGGCGCGGCTGCCCTCTGCGGATAGGGTCAATGTTGGCGATCAGACCGGCCTGCGTTTTGATCCGCGTACCATCACCTTGTTTGATGCTGAAACCGGTCGGGCCCTGAAAAGTGCGGCCAATACGGAGGTGCTGTCCCATGGCTGAGGTGATTTTGAATGGCGTCTCCAAGTCGTTCGGGGAAGAAACGGCGCTGGATCACGTGAGCATGACCGTTCCGGATGGATCGTTTGTTGTGCTGCTCGGGCCCACCGGGGCGGGCAAGACAACGACCCTGCGGATGGTCTCTGGCCTCGATCAGCCCGATGCGGGCACGGTGTCCATCGGCGGGCGGGACATGGCCGGTCTGACGCCTGCACAACGGGATGTGGCGATGGTGTTCCAGCAATATTCGCTCTATCCGCATTTGACGGTGCGCCAGAACCTCGAGTTCCCCCTGAAATCCCCGATCCTGAAAACGCCGAAAAAGGTGATCGATCAAAAGGTTGGCGAGGTGGCTGAGGTTCTTCAGATCAGTCACAAGCTTGGCAACAAGGCCACGGCCCTGTCGGGGGGCGAGATGCAGAGGGTCTCCATCGGCCGCGCGCTTGTGCGCAATCCTTCCGTCTATCTGATGGACGAACCGCTCAGCTCTCTCGATGCCAAGCTGCGGTCCGACCTGCGCATTGAGCTCAAGAACATTCAGGCCAGGTCGGGGGCGACACTGCTTTATGTGACCCATGACCAGATCGAGGCCATGACAATGGCCACCCATGTGGGTGTCCTGGACAACGGCAAACTGGTTCAGTTCGGAACCCCGCGCGAGATCTATGAAAACCCGGTGAGCGTCTATGCTGCCAGCCGTCTGGGGCAACCGCGCATAAATGTGGTGCCGGCGGATCTGTTTGGCGGCGCGCCCAAGGGGGCCGCAACGATCGGTTTGCGCCCGGAACATATTGTGCAGGGTGAGGGCGAGGACAGCCTCGTCACGCGGGTTGAGCATCTGGGCGATCAGACGCGCCTGCATCTGGCCTTCAAGAACCATGACCTGATCACGGTCACAGACGCACACACCACATTGGGCGAGGGTGACATCGTCAGAATTCGCCCCGACAATCCGTACTATTTCGACGCCGCCGGCGCGCGCGTGGCCTGAGGGAGGGCAGCATGGAACACTTTATCAACGCCAAAGAGGACATGGTCACGCAGGCCATCGACGGAACCATCGCGGCTGCAGGTGGCAAGCTGACGCGGCTCGATGGCTATCCGCACATTCGGGTTGTTGTCCGGTCTGACTGGGACAAGTCGAAGGTCGCGCTGGTGTCTGGCGGCGGATCAGGACACGAACCTGCACATGCGGGCTTTGTGGGAGAGGGGATGCTGACAGCGGCTGTCTGCGGCGATGTTTTCGCGTCCCCTTCCGTCGATGCGGTTCTGGCTGGTATTCTGGCGGTAACTGGGCCTGCGGGCTGCCTGCTGATTGTCAAAAATTATACCGGCGACCGGTTGAATTTCGGGCTGGCGGCGGAACGAGCGCGGGCCTTTGGGCACAAAGTGTCGATGGTCATCGTGGACGATGATGTCGCCCTGCCGGATCTGCCACAGGCGCGGGGCGTCGCCGGCACATTGTTCGTGCACAAAATCGCGGGTGCCATGGCCGAAAACGGCGCTAACCTCGAGGCATGCACCCTGGCCGCCGAGCGCGTCATCAAAGCGACCCGCAGCATCGGTATGTCCCTTGATACTTGCACGGTGCCAGGGTCCCTGAAAGAAGACCGTATCCCGCATGGCATGGCCGAGCTAGGCCTTGGTATTCACGGCGAGGCAGGCGTAGAGCAAGTGGCCTCTAGCGGGGCCAAGACCGCGATTGCGCTGATGTCGGAAAAGCTTGCGGCCGGGATGCCCAAGACGCCGCATGTGGCTCTTATCAATAACCTTGGCGGTGCGTCGTTCTTGGAAATGTCGATCCTGACGGAAGCTTTGCTTGCCTCCGATCTGGGCGGACAGATTCGCCATGTGATCGGGCCTGATGCAATGATGACAGCCCTTGATATGCACGGATTCTCGATTTCTCTGATGGAGCTCTCCAACGGCGACGAGGCGCTTTTGGCGCAAGCTGTTGGTGCACCAGCCTGGCCCGCATGCAACAAGGTGCAAATCCCTCAGGTCTTGCCGCTGCCGGATGGTTTGTCTCCAATTCGCGCGCCCGCGTCTGCCCATGAACCGACCAAGGTGTTCCTGACCGCATGCTGCAATGTCCTCATCGCGTCCGAGGCCGATTTGAACCTTTTGGATGCGAAGTCGGGCGATGGCGACACCGGCTCAACCTTGGCCACGGCGGCGCGCGCTTTGATCGACGCCATGGATACGCTACCGCTCGCCGATCATACGCAGCTTTACCGGGCCATAGGGCTGGAGCTGAGCCAGACCATGGGCGGGTCGTCCGGGGTGCTTCTAGCGATTTTCTTTGCGGCGGCGGGTGATGCCTCGTCTTCGGGCATGCCCATGAAAGATGCCTTGCTAACCGGTCTTGCGCGGATGCGCCAAATTGGTGGTGCCAATCCCGGCGACCGCACGATGGTTGATGCGTTGCTGCCAGCGTTGGAAGAGTTGAGCGCTGGTGTCGACGCAGCCGCTGCAGCGGCCCGCAAAGGGGCCAATTACACGGCGACCCTGACCTCTGCGAAGGCCGGACGGGCCAGCTACATCAACGCAGAGCAATTGGACGGCCATATCGACCCGGGCGCCGAGGCCGTCGCGCGATTGTTTGAGCACCTCGCGGGCTGACCTGTGCTACATGAAACGCTTGAGACCTACCTCGACCGCGAGGTGGGCGACGCACAGTTGCGCGATCTTTTGGACCGCATTGCCAGTGCATGTTGGTCCATTTCATCGCTTGTATGTCGATCTGCGTTGAAAGGTCATCAGGGAGACACTCGGTCTGTGAACCCACAAGGTGAGGTGCAAAGGCCGCTCGACCTGATGGCAGATGAAGTCTTTGCGAGGTCCTGCGCGGGAAACAGTTCGGTCGGCATTTTGATTTCGGAGGAGGTTGAGGAGGTCGTGGCGGTGAAGGCAGCCGAGGCCGGGGACTTCGTGGTGTCGTATGATCCGCTTGATGGCTCGTCCAATCTGGATGTCGATCTGTCCGTCGGCACAATTTTTGCAATCTCAAGACTGGCCGAGGGTGGGGATGCAGAGCGGCTGCCCCAGGGGCAGGATCTGCTGTGTGCCGGATATGCAATTTATGGCCCGTCAACGATGCTGGTTCTGACGACGGGTGGGCGCGTAGACGGGTTCTGTCTTGACCCCGAGACCGACACCTTTGTTCTGACCCATCCTGATATGCGGATCGCCCGTGAAACTGGCGAATTCGCGATCAACGCTTCGCGCCGCCGACATTGGGACGGTGTCGTCCAAGACTATGTCGCCCAATGCATCGACGGCCCAATTGGCCCGCGCGGCAAAGCATTCAACATGAGATGGACGGCGTCCATGGTCGCAGAGGTGCACCGCATCCTCATCCGAGGGGGTGTTTTTCTGTACCCGATCGATGATGAGAACCGCACCCGTGGCGGAAAGCTGCGTCTATTGTACGAGGCCTACCCGATGGCGCTGATTGTCGAGGCGGCTGGCGGCCGTGCGACGAATGGCAAGACTGACATCCTCAGGATCGTTCCGGACTCCCTGCATCAGCGCACGTCTGTCGTGTTGGGATCCGGGGCCGAGGTGGACCGAATCGCGGCAGCGTATGAACAGGCGGAAAGGTCCGGCGATAGCGTTCATCTCAGGCAGGAGACTTGTGGATAACGCGTGCCTCTATAGCCATGCGATCCCAGCCTTCAACCTGCGCAACATAGAGCAGATGCTGAGCATCATGCAGGCCACCAGTGCGGTGAACAGCTCTGTTATCATGCAAGCCAGTCGCGGTGGCTGCGCCGCTGCGCTGCCCGAACACAAGGTGATCGTGGGCCACGTCTTTCCAAAGTGGCTCAACGGTTTTGACTTTCCGTTCAGACAGAGGTGCCAAAAAGCCACTTGGTGCCTGTGGGTCTGTCGCTTACCTGAGCGGTTGTTTATGCTCGGCGGCCTTCAGGCGCGCGCCTGCCAGTTTTGCGCGCGGATACTCACCTGCGACGATGGTCCTTTGCTTGCCGCCAAATCGATATGCCAAGCGGAAAATCCTGCTGCCGGAAGGCATTACACCGACGAAGAGGCCGCCGCCGTCTGACTTGCGAAGGCGTTTGTGGGAAGTCTTGACGCCGCGAATTCCGGCATCGGTAAGGGGATTGCCCAACATCCTTGTCCAACAGAGCCCGCTTTGTCCGACAAATCCGCGCGCATTGATGGTACGTCATGCGCAGCCATGAGCAGCATTCCTTACGAAACACCAATATTATCAGGTGTTTCGCTCGTGTGTGCTGATGCATGTGGAGACCCAATGGAGCGGGCGATGAGATTCGAACTCACGACCCTTACCTTGGCAAGGTAATGCTCTACCCCTGAGCTACGCCCGCGTCCTTGGGTGAGCGAGGGGATATAAAGAACTCAGCGTGCCTGCAAGTGGAAAATCGTGCGGGCGGCGGAAAAATACAGGCTGGGTTGGCAGGGGTCAGCCCGGGGGCTGTTCGCCGGCGTAGCTGTGCCAGATCCAGCCGTGACGCGGTGTGCCCTGGTCCAGGATTTCGGCGCGGACCCAGTTGCCGAACCGTCCGTGGACGCGCAGGGGCGTGCCCTTGGCATATAGCCCCTGATCGGCAAATCCGGTGCCCGGGCCTGTGCGCAGGTAGACGCGGTCGCCCGACAGCCAGCGCAGCGGCGCGGCTGGGCGGGTTGGTGCCGCATCATCCGGGTTCGGATCGTGTGCGGCTGGCCTTGGCGCCGGGCGGGGCGTGACGGGGGCTTCGGCCTTGGGAAGGCCGGGTCCGCGAGGCCGCGCGCCTGTAACAGGCGGTGCAAAGTCGGATCTTGCCACTGCGACGGCGACATCCGGGCGTTCAGGCCCGGGGCGCGCATCCAGGGCGATCCCGGCGCTGGCGGCGGGTGCTGGGCCGGGACGCTGCGTGCGTGCCGGGGCCGGGCTGGGCCTTGGCAGGGTGCCGGGGGCCGGGGCTGCCTGTGCGCCTTGTGCAAAAAGGCGGGGCGCGGGCAGGGTCGGCCTTGGCGATCCGGCATCATCGGCCTGCGCCTGCGCCTCGGCCTGAGGTATGCTTGCCTGTCGCGGTGCAGCCGGGTTGGCCGGCAGATCGGCCCGTGCAGGCGCCGCGGCAAGCCCGGTTCCTGCCCGCGGGGCGCTGGCCAGAGCAGGTGCGGGCAGGGCAGGCCGCGCCCAGCTTGCCCGGTCGGCCCGCGCCACGGGATCGGCAGAGGCTGGGGCTGCGCGTTGCGCGTCCGGGCGCAGCGTCGCCAAGCTGAGAAGCGCGGGCCTGACCAGAGGCGCAGGCACCTGCGCTTCCAGCGCCTCGGGTGAGGCGGTCAGGTTGGCCTCGTGCGTGGCTTGCGGATCGGAATTCACCTCGGGCGTGCCTTGGGTGACAGCCACGAACAGCGACAACCCGATAAACAGGGCCGGACCCATCGCCGAGCCTGAGGCTGCGTCGTCACTCATCGCGCCGCCCCTTCAGGTTCTGGCCCGCTCAGACCAGCGCATGTGCGGCCAATCCAAGGGCGGACAGCCCCAGCATGATCAGCGTCAGCAGCATGCCAGCCTGCCGCAGCAGCATCGACGGGGTTTCGCGGGTCAGGGCCAGCCCGTGCATGACCCGGCCCGCCAGCAGCATCAGGCCCAGCCCGTGCAGCACCCAGACGGGTGTGTCCAGCGACTCGGCAAACCCAAGCAGGATCAGTCCCAGCGGCGCGTATTCCGAGCAATTGGCCTGCGCGCGGATGCGCCGCCGCAAGGCCCGGTCGTCGCCATCGCCCAGAGACACCTTCTGGCTGCGCCGCCGCGCGATCACGCGCCAGGACAACACCAGGAACAACATCGCCACAAGGGCAGCATAAAGCGAAGTGACGGGCATTGGCGGCGCTCCTGATGATGGGTCGTCGGGGACCAGACTGCGCGAAGTTTCGCGTCACGCCAACCACCATCTGGCGGAAACCTGCGATTTCCGGCCGGGCCCCAAGGGTCAAAGGCCCGATGCGCCGGAAAATCGGGAAGCTGTCCGGTCTTGCCCGCGTGTCAGGGATCAGCTTGTCTTTTGGCGCTCTAAGAGCAAGACGCTCCGGGTGCCAGGTTTGATCCTGTGGGCTTGGTCTGTGCCGCGACCCGCCGTCCTGCGACGCGGCATGGCCTGCCCGTGGCCCGGCTCCGGTTGCGGGGTGTCCGGGCCTTCGCTGGTTTGGTGCCACCGGTCCGCGCGTTGCCGACACTGGCTGCGCGGGTCCTGGCATTGAACACCGGCACGCCCACCCGTGCTTGCGTCTCCCCAAGGCATCTTGGGGGCGTTTCAAACCGAACCGACCGCCGCAAGGAAAGGGCGAGCCCGCGGCCCGCCCCAATACAGTTTGCCTTACTCCAGCTCGATCAGCAGGTCCTTGGCGTCGATCTGGGCGCCGGGGGTGATGTGCACGGCGCGCACGATGGCATCGCGTTCGGCGTGAATGCCGGTTTCCATCTTCATCGCTTCGATGGTCAGCAGCAGATCGCCCGCGCTGACCTTTTGCCCTGCGGACACGGCGACCGAGGCCACAACGCCCGGCATGGGCGCGCCCACATGCGCGTCATTGCCCAGCTCGGCCTTGGGCCGGGCCGCCGATTGCGCCGCCGCCGAACGGTTGGGCACGCGGATCACCCGCGGCTGGCCGTTCAGTTCAAAGAACACGCGGCATTCGCCGTCGTCGCCCGTCTCGCCCACCGCCTGCAGGCGGATTTCCAGCGTCTTGCCCGGGTCGATCTCGGCGGTGATCTCTTCGCCGGGCTGCATCCCGTAAAAGAACGTCTTGGTCGGCAGGGTGCGGACCGGGCCGTAGGTGCGGTGGCGGCCCATGTAATCAAGGAAGACCTTGGGATACATCAGGTAGCCGTT
>JAHDEX010000090.1 GCA_020628545.1 Paracoccaceae bacterium
GGGGTCTCGGCGGCGCGTCCGCGTGACATGGCAGAACCTCGGATATGGAAGATGGGTGAGAGTGGGAAAGGGCCGGATGGCCCTCTCCAAATGCGGTCAGTTCTTGGGCTTGCCCAGGTCCTTATCTTGCGCCTCGGACTTCGCCTTGTCTACAACCCGCTCCGCCGCGCCTATGGCCTTGTCGCCAATCGCCTCAACGGCAGATTTGTCACCAGGCGCACCGCTGTCGAGATCGGCCTTGGTTTCGGCTGCAATATCTTTGACCTCTTCCTTCACGGTGTCAGCCACCGACAAGGCCTTTGCCTTTTCTTCCTCGAAAATACGTTCCGCCTGGTTGAAGAGATCGTCGCTCTGAGTGCCCATCAGGTCGTCTTCGGTTTTTGTACGCGGCAGTGCACCACCCAAAGCTGCTCCGACGGCAAGCGCGAGAGCGCCCACAACCAATGGCTGTTGGTGGTAGAAATCAGCGGCCGCATCGGTCCCCTCGGACATCGAGCGCGCGGCAGATCGGCGCATCTCTACGGCCTTTTGCCGTGCAGCGATGACGCGCCTGCGACCCTCTTCGGTCAAACTTTCGGTGCCTTCCGCAATACGGCTTGCCGCGCTCGACAGACTTTGTTTTGCTGACTGCGCAGCATCATCAACAGAAGACTTCGCAGAGGACGCTGCGCCGCCCATCGAGGTGCCTGCGCTTGCGAGCCCATCTTTCGCAGATTGTGTAGCGCCAGCCGCCGTATCCTTCACAGTTGCAGCACCGCTGGACAGACGGTCACCCATTGAGGGGCTGGTGTCATCATCGTCACGGGCCCAGGACGGCTCCGAGGCGGAGCGATCGGTACTGTAAGTGGTTGGGGGCGTATATGGCAGGCCCCGCGCCTCCCGCGTGCGGCGGAACTGATGCTCTGCGGAACTGTAGCGGTCATCGTCATGAGAGGCGTAGCGTCGCGGTTGTGGTTGAGAGACGCTGCCAAACATCAGCCACGCCAGGCCAATGCCGGTCAGTGCCAGCGGGATCGGGTTGGCTTTGACCTGATTGGAGATCGAGCGGCCCATATCGCCACCATGTTCGCGAATCTGATCGCTGATCTGGCGCACCACGGTGTCGATGGAGAACTTATCCTGCAGGTCCTCCAGATTGGAGGTCAGGTCCGACCGCTGCTCTTCGATTTCGCGTTCGATTTCTTTTGGGCTGCGTGTTTCACTTGTCATCGTAGGCTTCCTTCACGGCTGCGGCATCGCGCTGGACGTTCTTGACGGTCCGCGTCGGTGCGAGGCTGGAGAGTTTCAGATCGTTGACGCCCTTGTTGATCAAGATAAAGGCGATGATGCCGAGGGCGGCACCAACAATCAGCGCAGACCATCCCGCATCAAGGCCAGCTTCGGTCAATGCGGCGACAAGGGCTGCGGCCAAAACATTCAAGGCAACCAGTGCGATGATTGCTGCACCCGCGATTAAGCCGACGGCCACGCCAGCTTTGGTGACGTTTTCGCTGATTTCCGCGCGGGCAAGATCAACTTCGCTACGCACGAGACCGCTGACATTGGCCATGGCCTCCGTCAGGAGACCCCCGGCGCTTTTGTTGGTGCTGTCATCGCTCATGAGAAGTCTCCATGCCGCTCAGTTCCAGGGGTGTGCAGCGTGGTATGCTGACCTTGAGTGTTGGACGCTTTGGCGAAGCGTGTAGCTGCAAAGCCGATCAGAGCCGCACTCCCAAGGAAGACAAGCGGGTTTTTGCGGGCAAAGGCGCTGACGTCCTGCACCATCTCGCTCAGGTCCTTATTGCGCATGGCCTCGGATGCATCGGCAAGCCCTTCGGCAATCTGGCCGAATGTGCGCTCCTGGGGCGAGCCAGTGCGCATCTCTTCAGCAGCTGTGCGCAGGGCGGATGCCACGCCGGACATCTCGTCGGCGACAGATGACTTCGCGGTGTCCGCCTGGTCTTTTGCGGCGGAAGCCGCGTTTTGTGCAACATCACGCGCAGCAGTCTTCGCCCGCTCCGCCACATCGTTGGCCGTTTCTTTGGCTTGCGTTGCAGCAGACTTGGATGCGTTCGGATCGGGTGTATTTTGGGCTGTCATGTCTTTCTCCAACTCAGTTTCAAAAGGCGAGATTGATGACGGCCATGACGACCACGATCAGTCCGATAAGATAAAAAACGTTATGCATTGAGGACTCCTCTTCCAGGGCATGATCAAACGCATCCCCCTTCAGAACAGCTTACGTAATTGTTTGGTTCCCCGAGGGTCGCAGACGCTAATCTGGATTAGCATTTGCCCAATTGGACGCCTTGCACGGCACATCACAACTGTTGCGGCAGCCGATTCCAACTAGCGTAGAGGCTCATCTTGAAAGGACGCCACATGAGCATCGACACGCTGGAAGACCTCTATCTTGAGCAACTCAAGGACATCTACAGCGCCAACAAGCAGGCCCTCGACGTCACCAAAGACATGGCAGAAGCAGCAACCGACACCGATCTATCAGACGCCCTTAACGCGGGTGCCGATGGCATACAGGACGGCATCTCCGCGATTGAGAAAATTTCGGAAGGTCACGACGAAAGTCCAAGCGGTGAACGCTGCAAAGGCATGGAAGGTCTGGTCAAGGAAGCCCGCGCACATGCCATCGAAGAAAGCTTCGGCGAAGACGCCACCAAGGACGCGATGATCATCACGCAGTACCAGCGGCTCACGCACTACGCCATTGCGGGATATGGCTGCCTCGCGGCATTCGCGGACCGTTTGGAGCTCGACAATGACCTGACCGCGCTCAAAACTTGCCTTGTTGCGGCTTACGATGGCGACCGCACCATGACGGCCTTGGCCACAGGCGGGATCAACAAGAACGCCGTAGCCTGAACGTCAGACCGATCTCGCAAGGTCCGGTGCACCTGTGGTTTCCGCCCCGATTGCGGGTGGGAACCAGGATGTGTCCATATCGACGAAGGCATTGACGAACTCGCAGTCTTTCTCCCACTCGTCTCGCTTGAGCAGGCGCACATAGGGTCTTTCAATTTCGATATCGCCGCTTTCAACGAAGCGGCGCAGAAGCTTGTTGACATAGATCGACGTGAGACCAACAGCCTGCCCGATTTCGACCTGGCTGAAGGGGACCTGAAACCGGTTGCCGAGGCCAATGTTCGCAACCTCGAGACGAGACCGAAGCTGCAGCAGCCAAAACTTCAATTTGCCAGAAGCATCCATCGACCCGAGGCTGCTGGCATGATGGCGCAACGCGATCTGATCCAGGCTGCCAACGGCCGTCAACAGCGCCCCGAGACGTGGGTACTCGGTGTAGAGCGGGGACAGACCGCCGCGCGGGAAGGGACAGATAATGCCATCGGTTTGCATAACGACCCGATGGCTGGCGTGCGATGAGCCGATTTCTGCAAGACCCATCACTTCGCCGGGCAGGTAGACGCGCAGGATTTGGCTGCGCCCGTCAGAGCTGTCTGCTTTCACCACGGCCCATCCGGTCTTGAGAACCATGATCCCCTCGGTCCGGTCCCCGACACTGACGACTGGCCTGCCTTTCTTCCGAGGATGCTCGTCCTTTTCCATGTCCGCTATGAAGGTGCATTCGTGGTCCGTGAGGGACACGAACCGGGACAATCGACCGATGAGACAACTCTCGTGATTTTCTGACATATGGGAAGTTAACACAGATTAAGGCACGGCGCCTCGCCTAATGCGCAGCGATCTGCGATATGCTGCAGATCATCGCCGATACTTTTAAAAAGAGCACCCATGGATCTGATCCGCATCATTCTCTCCGTTATCATTCCGCCGCTTGGCGTGTTCTTGCAGGTAGGCCTTGGAAAACACTTCTGGCTGAACATCCTGCTGACTCTGCTTGGCTACATTCCCGGTCTTGTGCATGCGGTCTATATCGTCGCGCGCAAGTGAATAAGGCGGCGTCGAGCGAGATCGAGAAGCTTGATCGCCTGTCGACGCTGCTCGACAGCCGCTTTCGCATACCGGGCACGCCCATTCGGTTTGGGTGGGACGCGCTTCTGGGGCTGATCCCTGGTGCAGGAGACCTCGCATCGCTCGGGCCCTCGGCCTACCTCATCTACAAGGGGTACCGGCTTGGAGCGAGAAAACGAACGATCCTGCGCATGACTGCGAACACCGGCCTTGACTTCGTCGTTGGCGCGGTGCCGATCCTCGGCGATGTTTTTGACCTCGCGTTCAAAGCAAACAACCGCAACTTCGCGCTTCTACGCAAGGAGCTGTCAGATGCCTCGGCTAAGACGAAGGACGTTTCATGATAGTCGATATCGATGTACGGCTCGCCTATGACATCAGCCAACCGGTCGATCTGATCCTCCAGGTTCGCGCACCGAGTTTTGCAGATCAGAAAGTTCTGTCCGAAGCGTTTGATGTTGGCTCACCGGAGCAGCTTGCAGACACGGCGGCCGAAGCGGGTCTGGGCAGCCGGACACTACTGCGAACATCGGAAAACTTCGCCTGTTCCTACACTGCCAAGGTAGAGATCGACCGACCCTCTCTAGACGTCGCTGCGTTGAGCAAGGTTCCCCCTCACCTGCTTCTAGGTGATGTTGTTCGCTATCTTATGCCGTCGCGGTACTGTCCCTCTGATGAACTCCAGAGTTTTGTTGCAGCGGAATTTGGTCATTTGGATGCGGGCCAGCGCGTTGCTGCCATTCGCGATTGGATTTTCGAACGCTTTGCCTATGTGCCAGGCTCCAGCAACGCGCAGACGACAGCGATCGATACATTCGTCCAACGGCAAGGCGTTTGCCGGGATTTTGCACACGTCCTCATCACGCTCGCCCGTGCCTCCGCCATTCCAGCTCGTTTCGCCAGCGTTTATGCCCCGCATGTCACGCCGCAGGATTTTCATGCGGTCGCGGAAGTCTATCTCGACGGCACCTGGCATCTGATCGACGCCACCGGCATGGCGGAGGCATCCCAGATCGTCCGGATCGGCGTCGGTATGGATGCCGCAGAGGTTGCGTTTCTTTCGAGCTTCGGTCCGATCACTATGACAGAAAAATCGGTCAACGTGTCGATTTCCGAAGCTTAGGGTTTGCTATGCAGCCTCGGATTTCGAGGCCAAGGTGTCAGGAAGATACG
Source organism: Paracoccaceae bacterium (assembly GCA_020628545.1). Lineage (GTDB taxonomy): Bacteria > Pseudomonadota > Alphaproteobacteria > Rhodobacterales > Rhodobacteraceae > Yoonia. The sequence continues at coordinate 5,101 of JAHDEX010000090.1, forward strand.
CACTTATCTTCTCGCCCCGACCTGCCGCATAATCCATTGCCAGACGAGACCAATCGATCATTGCGGCTTGGGACCAGTCATCTCTGCTCTCACTTCCGATCGGCATGCTGACAGTCGCGTCGCTGTCGCTTGCATGTGAGTAGTCTGCCGTGTGCTGCCCTTCCTGAAATCCGTCGATGGTCTGATGCCATCGCTTTCCGTTCATCGACAGCAAAAGCGATCGCAACTTCGGATCGTATTCAGCGGTAAACAGCGTTCCGAAACCCCCGCCGTAGCGATCCTGGCGCAATGGTTCTTTGAGAAAGTGCCGACCAAGATCGCGTGGGCCGGCAAGCAAGCCCTTCAGATGAGCCAGCCGCTCTACGGTCCGCGTGAAGCCAGGTCGGTCTGCGACCGTACCCTTGCTCTGGTGGTTGGTCGCGATGGCCCGGGGCATGATCATAGCGCCACCTCCAGGAGCGAGTTCCACGCTTGCAGTTCGGCCTGCAGCATCCGCAAGGACCACGTTGTAGGCCATGTGGGAAGGTATGCGCTTCAATGCTGCAACAGCTTCTTCGACCGTTTCACAAGTTTCCAAGACATAGCGCAGGATCGTGGTGATGCCGAACCCCGTGCCCGTATCGGATCTGCCGCCGTAGGCCAGGGCCACGCTGAGACCGGCATCGTTGATGCCATCCGATAGGCCCCAGAGAAATTCGACCATGCCCATGACCGCACGACCCGTCCATTCTGTGCGCAGCAGCAGCCCTTCGTTCAGGTCCGGCGACAGGTCGTAGTTGCGTACCAGCCGGACATCGTCGTGGTCCGCAACGGCTGCCAGAGAACAGCCACCGAGATAGGGTGGTGGGCACCAAGTGGAGAGGAACCGCGCCGCCCGATCTGACCCACCCGCAATTGCGACCAGCCTGTCATAAGTGGCGATCAGTTCAGGCATGTGGTTCTTGAGCGCAGCACGGCACGCCGCACGCGACGGCCCCGCATCTCCACCCCGCGCGACGAACCACGCCTCGTAGTCAGGCCAGGAGCGTGCCCAACGGGCAGCCCATTTCGGGCCGGGTTTGGGTTCATCAACGGCATCGAAGGTAAGTGTCTTGGTGGTCATCTCAGAAATCCTTATTCTCAGTCTCGAAGAAGAAGCGGACCATCTCGGCGCTGGCATCGGGCCCATTTGGATCGGTGTAGGACCCGCCTGGCTGACCGCCTGACCACGCATGGCCCTGTCCCTCGACGGTCCAATGTTCGACCAACGCCGTGCCGTCCTCGTCGCTAGATATGTCTCTCGTGTAGGTCCGACCCGTTGCATTTCCAGTCGTCGATGTCTCGACGCTCTGGCCAGGACCCGTACTGCGCGCACGCCGCGCGATGTTATGACCGTTCGAAGGATGGACGGTATGGTCGGCTGACCCGTGAAACAGAATAGTACGCACGCGCTGATCAGCTTGCACGGGTTCGGTTGCCTCAAGTGCATTGCCCGCCATTGCGGCAAACGCGGAAGGCACGTCCTTGGCAGATCCTGCTGGAAGGCCTGAGTGTGCGCCGACTGCAGCGAAGACATCTGGATAGGTCTCCCCAAGGATGACCGCCATGGCGGCGCCTGCCGAAAGGCCGGCAACGAACGTGTCGTCGCGCGTGACACCGTAATCGGCACAGATCTTCTGTGCCAAACCAGCGAGGATCGCAGGTTCCCCCCTGCCCCGACGTTGATCGCCCCGGCTGAACCAGTTCCAGCAGGATTGCGCGTTATCGCCCCGTGATTGCGCAGGATAGACCACCACAAACCCGTGACGGTCGGCCAAGGTGTTCATTCCCGTTCCATTGGCGAAGTCTTCAGGTGTCTGCGTGCAGCCATGCAGCATTATGACGACACCCGTCGCGCCCTCGGATGTGGAGGCGGGTACATAGAGGCGATAGCGGCGGCTGCCGGAAGCGCATGCGAAGATATCGTCCGTAAAGATCGCACCGTCCGGAATGCTGATTTGAGGAGAGTCAGAATGTAAGGTTTGCCTGGACAACTTCGCCAACATGCTGTCGACCGAAGGCAGGTTTGGTCCGTGTGTTTGTGCGCCCTGCTCCAGCGGCGAGGCAAGGCCATGCTGCGCAAGTGTGCGTTGTACAAGATCATTGGCTGCCGACGCCCAAGCGGTATCGGCCGCCGGGCGCGTCGCGCCGACGTTGAAGAGTTTCATTATACTTCCTTTGCTATATGTGAGACGACCTACTTGATGCGGTCGCCAAGTGCATTCTTGATCTCTGCGCTGGCTTGCAGGGCGCCAAGCACGGTGATCGACCCGATAGTTTGAAGCGCGAGTTCCGGCGTGACGCCGGGATCGATCCGCGCCAAACCCACAACCTTTACGTGAAGCATCTCGCCTGCATCTTGCAGTGCCTCCAGATCGGCAGCCGTGTAGTCGCGCAGCCCGAGCTCCATGGTATGGCGTTCAAGCGATTTGCTGACGACTTCACCGTGACTTTCCAACTGATTGCGGATCGCTGTGCGGATCAGGTCGCTCCGATTGGAATAGAACCCCTCCTGCACCAACAGATCGATCCGACCCAAATCGACAAAGCCGAGGTTGATCGTAATTTTCTCGTTTTCCGGCTGTTTGGCGCGGAGCTGGGCCACATTATTCACGTTCATTCTCCATCTGTATGGATGGTATATGGATGCTAGTCTGGGCATTGCAACTGAAATTTCGGGTGTCGCAGGGTAAGCGCCACCCAAAATCGGGCGTCAACAGCTTCGAAACGCTACGCCATTCAAGAAATCTTGGGCGACTGCCTTGTGGCTTTCATCAAGAGAAAAAGGACCTAAGGGCCTGCTAGCCCGCATCGCGACGTTTGTGAGATAGCCGGAGAAGGTCTAGACATGCCGCCATGCTGAAATGACCGCAGGATCAGCAGTTTTCACGCAGTCGTTGCGCCTACCTGTCGGAGAGCTTTGCATAGGAATAGGCCCGGCGAACATAGGCTCCAACCTTGTTATCCGGGTAATTTGTCGGATCCTGATAGATTGGAACATGAATACTTACTTCAAGTTCATCGGGGGTCTCTTCCGTCCCGCCCAGTTCGAGCAGAAGGTGGCGCATGGCCGCGTTTTCGCTGTCGACCAGTGCCAGAAACTCACTGATCCCGTTGGCGCAGGCCATCTTTGCAAGAACCCCTAGCAACAGCGTGCCGATCCCTCGGTTATGAAAGGCGTCTACGACCGTAACCGAGATCTCGGCCGAGTGGCTCTCTGCACTTGTGCGCACATAGCGTGCAATACCGACTGGCTGCGGCTTGTCATCGCCCATACACAGCGCCCCGACGGCTGCATGATCCACTGTGTTGAGGGCTGAGAAGAGGTCGATCTCAGCGTCTGACAGTCGACTTTTGGAAGCCATGAAGCGGAAGAAGCGCGACCTCTTTGAAAGCCGGTCAAATCCCAGTTCGATGAGGTCACCATCATCGGGGACAACATCGCGTACGGTGACCTGAAGGCCTTCCTTGACCTTGGTGTCGAATGGTCGAAATGGTCTGTAAGTCATCCGATCCCTCAAAGCCAAAGGCCTAACAGTATTATGCACACTATCCGTGTACTAAATCCGTGATCTACGCATCGTATTTGAGAGGGCTCTATCATCACTGCGTGCAAGAAAACAGCCGTGTCTTTGTTACCAACAGTCGGTAAGTGAGAACGGTGGTAGTGAGCGTGACCTGCCCCCGAGGGCTCCCTCATTCATAACGAGAGTTTGCGGGTTTGTGCTGTGCTACCAGAAGTGTCCCCGCTTGGGTTTAGGTTTTCCGCCCTTTGATCACACAGACGGGCTGGATGCGTCTGGCAATTTCATCAGCGCAGCTGGGACGTTGTTCCCGATTGCGCTGTGCGGTCTCTCTTCGTTGTAGTCTCTACGCCAAGCCTCCAACTTTTCGGCGGTATCTTCAAGGCCCATGAACCAATGAGCGTTCAAGCATTCGGATCGGAGTTTGCTGTTGAACGCCTCGATGTAGGCATTGTCGGTCGGCTTTCCCGGCCTTGAGAAGTCCAGCGAGACGTTCCGTTGGTAAGCCCAACGGTCCATGTCACGAGAGACAAATTCGCTGCCATTATCGACCCTAATTGTCTTGGGATAGCCGGTCTTGCGGCAGACCTGATCCAGGGTGAAGACCACGTCTTCGCCTTTGTAGCTGAACCGTCAAGCACCGGCACGTAGCGAGAGAACGTGTCGACGACTGTCAGAATGCGTATCTTGCGGCCCGTCGCCAGTTGGTCGTGCACGAAGTCCATCGCCCAAACTTCATTTGGATTCACCGCCTCTTTGCGGTCTTCGCGAAGCTTCGCCTTTACACGCCGCTTGGGTGTCTTGTTGCGCAGCTGCATGCCCAATTCTTTGTAAACACGATAGGTTTTCTTTGCATTGATCTCCCAACCTTCCCGACGCAGAAGCACATGGACGCGCCGATAACCAAACCGCACGCGTGTCTCACAAATCTCCTTGATCCGCTGTTCTAACGCGGCCTGGTCGCGTCGACGAAACTCGTACCGATATGTCCGCGGATCGAACCGAATAAGCCCACAGGCCCTCCGGATCGATACCCGCCAATCAGCCCTGATCTCGTCGACCAGCGTTCTCTTGCGAGCAGGCCTCAGAGCTTTCGCTTGATGACATCCTGAAGCATTTCTTTGTCCAGAGCCAGATCCGCGACGATCTTCTTCAGCCGTCTGTTCTCGTCTTCCAGCTCACGCAGCTTCTTCATGTCCGTCGGCAACATCCCCGCGTACTTCTTCTTCCAATTGAAGTACGTCGCCTGACTGATCCCAGCCTTCCGACAATTCTCAGCAACAAGCGTGCCTTCTTCGCCTTGCTTGATGATGAACGCCTTCTGCGCGTCCGTGAATTTGGATGCTTTCATCGCCATCCGCTCCTCTCCCAGCCAAGGGAAATCTAGCGGAAAACTCTAGCTGAGAACGAGGACGTTTTCAGGGATCACAGCACACCGTAACCCATTGCGGTTGATGAAGATGATCCCACTCTCTACACGTCGGTCATCGACGCGGGGTTTGCCATCGAACTTCAGAAAGAAGGGCTCAAGACGTGCCGTTTGCGCATCCGTTAGCCAGAATAGATCAGACATGTTCACCGCTCGTTTTTTGGAACTGTGGATAATGCGTACAAGCGTAAATCAATGGATCCTGAACCTGATCAGGGCTCAATCAAGACCTTAGTCGCATGGTTTTCGAATGGAACTAGAGCGGACAACGCCGACCTATGAGATACTAAATTGAACGGCTGGTATAGCAAGCCGCTTCACCAAAAATCACATGCACCACGAAGAAAAACCACTTTTTGATATTCTTACAATGCGGTCCTTTGGTGGGCTTAACTCGCCATGAGTTCCAGCCATTCAGGCTGCGTGACGTCGTAGCGATTGATGAAACCCGTTCGCTCTACCAACTCACGTCGCTTTTCGATGCGGTAATGCTGCCCATCACGGCGCAAAACACCATCATCTTCGAGAATCTTTAGTGATCTATTCACATGAACAAGCGATAGACCGACGCAGTCTGCCAGTATCGCTTGGCTTATCGGTAGCAGGAAACCATCGTTTGTCGTCTGCGATGTAAGGTTTTGACGTGCCTCGACTTGCAACAGAAAATGGCCAATACGGTCTGCTGCCAAGAGGCGCTGGTTTGCCCTTGCGGTGTCCATCACCATCACTTGGTCGTTCATTGCTAGGCCATAAAGCGCTGCACCCAGCTTCGAGCTTCCAGAGAAAATCTTGTATTGATCTTCTTTGCGGAATGCTCCGATAACGCAGTCTGTCAGCGTCTCAACTGAACTGGTAGCGTAGTTCCAGTTTGTATCCTCAGTGCCTATGATATCTCCAGCTTGATAGAGTCGGTGGATGTATCGTGCGCCACTGGGAAGCATCGAGTATCCCATAAGCCAGCCGCTTGCTACGACATAAAGATATCGCTCTTCGTCGCCGTCATGGTAGATTGTTGACTTCGGTGGCACGTGCTTGCTGAGGAGGTCGAGTGAGGCTAACGGTGCAAACTCGGTTTCAGCAATAGGAAGCTGTGTGGGGAGTGGGCAAAAGCTGGGGGTCTTATGCAGCGATCCTATGATTGGAGACTGACAGACGCCCATCGAGAACAGCGGCTCTGGTGACGGCCACATTGTGGGCTCCGCGTGGCGACCATCTCATATGACGACGTTTGCTCATGCGTGCGTTTGCGATGTCGTCGACACACCCTTCGGCGCGAGAAGTTGAGATCGGCAGGCCCCGTCGATACCTTCGACCATAGTCGACGAGCGAGCCGAGGTTGTTGGCTAGATAGCTATAGAGATCATGGCAGCGGGCGAGCGCTTTCTGTGCTTGGCCTCGAAACGAGGTTTCGAATTTTGCAAGCCTCGCGCAATCGACGATCATCCATTGAAGATGGGTCGCGGCAACCTGAATTTTTCCGTGCCAAAGGTTCCATCTCAATGTCTCGACTGGGGTCATAAGAAGAGCGGTTGTTCCCGGGAAGTCCTTCCTCTGCACGAGGCCCTTGATGGCGTTCTGCACATGCTGAACCCGCATCGAGATATGCCACCAATCGAGGATGTGTCGTACCTTTCCTTTGGTTGCCCCGCGAATGAGATTCGGGAGCGCGGCCTCCCCGTCCGAAATCACGGTGACGGGTCGCCGACCGTCCCAGCCGAGGGCGTCCAAATCGCGCCGAAGTTGATTAGAAGACGAGGTCGCAGCTTGTGGCGCAAGGCCGAAGCGGCGGCACATGTCGTGGGTTTCGATCTTGCCTACCACAACATCGAGATGCCGTTTCTGATACTCTGGCCTGCACCGAATGTGAGCTCCGTCGATGAATACTGTTAAAGGATTTGAACTGGAAGTTTCGCTCACTGGCGGCTTTGCGTCGGTGATGTCTTTCGCGACTATGCCGAGGCGGTTCCGCACGGTCGTATTGTATTGCCGAGCGCAGGGCAGAAACGTCTCCAAGATCCGGGCAGCTTCCCGAAACGAATGGCGGGCACCGAGCTCGGCCTGAAGCATCCTTAATTCAGGTGTCGCGCGGTCACGGAGGACCTGTGCAAAGGGTGAGAGGGCGTCGCCTTCTCCCAAGCGACAAGAACATTTGCGACGCCGTAGGACCCTCAACCGGAACCTGCCAAAGAGCGTGTCGAGCACTCTGGTCCGGTAATCGTGAACGGGTCTGGTGCGACCACAGCAGGGGCAGGTCCGGCTCGCCGCAGAAATTTCTTCCACCTGGTGCCGTAGAATTGATCCTTGGAGTCGCACCAGAAGTGCTTTCGCTTGTTCGAGCCGGAGCTCCAAATGGCTATGACACTGGTCGGCTAGACTGAGATGAAAAAGCTCTTCCGTCCGCTTCTCTCCAGTCTCGGAACTTGTCTCCACGGTAATCCGAACATCCATGTCAGCCTCCAGTAATCGAAAAACTCCTTTAGCTTAACCGAACACCCCCAACTTTTGCCCACTCCCGATACATGAAGCTTTTCAAGGACGTTGCGCAACGCCCTCCAGTCTATGCAAATCTCAGCGAGTACGTCCGCTGGTTCATCCAGTATTCCTTCACCGCCTGTGAAGAAGTCATCACCGGAAATTATCTGCGCATTCAACCGTTGGGCAGTTGTTCGAGCAAGTGTCGACTTTCCCGCCCCGCTCCGGCCATCGATTGCCACCAAAATGGTCCTGCGACGTCGTGATTTTTAGCGACGATTGCACGGATGAGGCTTTCGACATTTTTGTTCCAAGGTGATGACATGCTTGACTACACCGCGATGCAGCATTTGTTGAAATGGGCTCAAACCCGCCTTGCGGCGGTGCAGCACGGCAAATTCAGCGAATCTAAG
>JAHDEX010000091.1 GCA_020628545.1 Paracoccaceae bacterium
GAAAAGACCGCGACTATCACCAGAAAACACTTGCAATGCAGGAGCCACCCACAGACGCCGTTAAGCTACCGTTGAGGATGCCGCGGTCGCAGTAAGCACTTCCGACATTCGCCGCGAGTGCGAAATCAGATGTGGATCGAACTAGCAGTCGTCGAGACGGAGCTGCATTTTGTTCGTGTCAAATGACTGAATACATCCTGACTTAAGGCCGCGCCGGGCGAGCCGTGGCATCACACGTTTGGCCTTCTGATCCGTTGGAACAGCCGACCTGCGCGGTCAAGCATCCAAGGTTTTGGTTCGAGCCGGGTTCACCAGCGTGATAATGATATCCTAAATCCTCAGAGTCATGTCCGTAGCACTCATCAAGACCATCTGGCGCGCTACCGTCCGCGTTCAGGTGCGTCGTGATGAAGTGCCCGTCCAGAGCCAGCCCGACGATGGGCGCGTGCGAATGTTCGTGCTCATTGTCTTCGTCGTGGGTGTGCGTCAGGCAATCTGTCACTGCATGATAGTGATAACCCACAGGAAGGTTCACGTGCCCCCCACAATCGTCGAAGGCCGCAATCGTATAAGCATCGAGTATTGCCTCTAGCGGTGCCGGCCCATCAATGCGGATCCCGTTGAACGCAACGCCTGCGCCTGTTCTACGGATGTCTGATGGTCGGTCCGCCGCTACTGGTTCGACCGGGATCGAATAGGTGACGGTGAGCTCAGCGTCGATGTACTCAATCAAACACTGAACGCAGTTGTTTTGATATTCCTCGGCTACATCAGGACGTGCTGCTGCCTCGCATGCTTCCAGTGTCGCTGTATAACGAACGTCGCCGGTTTCAGGATCAACGATCTGCCAGTTATCATCCTCATAGAGCAAGGCGAGCCTGTCGAAGAATGAACCATCTGCATTTACCACCTCGCCCTCATAGAACCAAATGCCGCTCTCTTCTGGGCCAACATCCACATTCGTTGGACACCAGGGCCCTGCCTCGTACGTCATTGGTGTCGGGATCACAGTGATCTGGATGCACGTCGTCGCGGTGCCGCCCGATAATATGCAATCAATCTCGATGGGATCCGACACAAGCTGAGCCTCGGCAAACAGCTCTTTTACTGTTTCCACGGTCAGCTGTTCTGAAGACGCCATCAGCGGAGAAAAGACCAGAACTATTCCAACTGAAAGCGTGCGATTAAGGGGCATTTTGGGTCTCCCGTAACGGTTGGCGGGCTTCTGCATTTGATCTCCCATCGTCTTTCGAGCCATCTAGTATTTTCCATCGCATCACGTGATGCTCGGCTCTTGCGGCTTTACTAGCGGCAAAAGATGCCAGTTGTTTCCTGACCGCCATTTGTCACGGTTCGCGTGTTGAAGGTGTAGCAACCGTCGGTGTCCGTCGGTTCGTAGCGAATGAAGTAGTCCTCGCCCTGATAGCTGTAATCCATGCTACGGCTCCCATCCTCGGCCTGCGTAAAGACAAGGTCCTCGACACCACCGCGCGGCGGGCGACCGGGTTCCGCACCACCGCCGCTCAACGCCGCCAGCGGGCGGACACGTGGCAGACGGTCAAAATCTGCGACCGCCCCCATCAAGCATTGCACGATATAGGGCGCATCCTCAGAAGTATGGTATCTGTAGCCAAAGTCTTCGTCCGGCTGGCCATTGCAAACATCCAGCGCACCGTCCGGGATTTCTGAGCCATCAGGGTTCAAGTCGCCGTAGATCGGATATCCGTCAAACGCCCACCCGATGATACTGTCCGGACCGGCGTTATCCATCTGAGCGATCATGCAGACTGGCGCCATATGGTAGTGGTAGTCATCGCCGCGCCCCGCATGTCCGCCACAGATATCAAGCTGGCCTGTCTGGAACGTGTCATGCTGCGCCTGGTGATGTGCCAGATCGGCTTCGCTCATTTCTCCGCCAGCCGTGTAGTCGTAGATCGGCACACCGTTCACCGCCACACCCAGGGCCGCATCCCGCGTCAGCGGCTGGGTTCCCAAAACCGGATCAAGCAGAATCGGCGCCGGGTAATCCGCGGGAACCGGCACTTGTTCGTTTGTACCCACAATCCCGGTCATCAATTCGTGATCAGGATAGGTGTCTGATTCAATGATTGCGTGCGTGTTCGTGCATGTCACCGTCACGTTTCCGGCAAAGCCTGCGTTCTCCACTGACGCGGAGATCGCGTCGCAATGATCCTCATGGGCCTGAACCGCCATTGGTACGGCGATTACGAATAGGAGCGGCGCGAAACAAAGAAGCTGTTTCATCATCCGACTTCCAGACGACACAAGACAGTATTGGCCTGTTCGAGATCCGGCCCCCAGATGAACTCGGCCGATGCATCCCAACTGATACGGTCGTACCCGTCCTTTGGGTCCACCGCGCGCGCGGTATGAACTGTCGCCGACGGCCACGCACTCGCGTCAAAGCCTGCATTGTCCCAGCCATCGGGTTCATCCGTGGCGTCGAAGCCGCATGCCCCTTCCCCCGCGACGGGGTCCCTCGCACTTTCACAGGATTTGTCGAGGGGTGCCGTGTGAATGACAAGACATTGCCAGTTGTCATTGCTCACCACCTCCGTTTGACCCGAAGCGTTGCGGATTTGCAGAATGACCCCACCGTCGCCCATCTGTTGTCGCCGCGTCCCGATATATTCGAGGCCGGTGTCGTTTTCCTTAAAGTCCTTGGCGACGAGACCCAGGACGAACGGCGGCTCTGCTTCAAAAGTGAAGCTTTCGGCGTTGAAGGACCGTTCTGTCGTGATCGGTACGCTATCTTCCGCCACTTGCCGGCCATCGACGCGCAGTTCGAACCAGTTGTCAGCCCAGACATCCGCAGAAAAGGTCTCGGCCACCGCAGGAAGAGCGGTCAGGCAAAGGGAAAGCGTGATTGACGCAGTTCGGAACATGGGGACCTCCGTTTGAGGGTTGGTTCGGACTTAAACGTGCGGGCGATCAATTTCCGTCGTCAGATCGGTCAGAATCCGCCGTGCCCGGAAAAAGTCTCAGCCAAAACCGCGGCCTCCATAGCGACAGAATGGCGCTCCTCGGGAAATGCGCCGCCCTTCACATCGGCGATGTATTCGCGATACGCCGCGACGCGCTCTGCCTGCAGGCGATCCCGTTCGGCGGCGAAATTCCGGTATGTCTTTGCGTGGCGCGGAATATGACCCCGGTTCTCGCCCAACAGGTCGGCGGAAAAGAGGTACTGGACATCGCATCCAGCACCCGACCCAAGGGAGATCGTCAGCATCGCGGTGCGCCGTGTGATTTCGGCAGCCAACGGGGCGGCCACCACCTCCATTTCCACGGCAAAGGCCCCCGCCGCCTCAAAGTCCTGCACCTGACGCCAGACCATAGCGGCCTGATCCGCGGTCTTGCCAACTGCCTTGAAGCCTCCCGTCCAAGTGGCCTTGGGCGGCACGAGGCCCACATGGCAGATGACAGGCACCCCCTCGCGCGCCAGCGTTTCGACGATCTGGGGGCTGTATCCGCAATAGACCGACTGTGCGCCGGCCGTCATCGCGGCCATCGCATCGCGTATGGCTTCGGTCTTGTCCGCATGTTTGCCCCAGGGAAGGCCGAACTGAAAATGCGTGTCTGGGACCGCTTTCGCGAAATGCGCGCGCTCCACGACGAAGGCGGTGCCGATCATGTCCATGCCCGCTTCGGAAGCCGCCACAGCCTCTTCCTCACGCGCGACCTGAACATAGGCAAGCGTGCGTTTTCCCTTGGCGGCCTGCAGATCAAGAACCGTCATACCGCCCATTACTTGGCTCCGTTTGTGAATGTCTTGCGACGCTCCTTGATCCTGGCGTCGGATTCGGCTGTACCGTCGTGAAACGACCCGAAAAGCTTGTCCCACGGCAACTCAAGCGAGCCATAGTTACATTCGAAGTACCGGTGGTGCATCTGGTGATGGAATGTCCCCAGCTTCAGGCGGTTCTTGTCCTTGACCACTAGCCCTTCAAAACCCGTATGCGTAGTGGCCGCCGTCAGCGCATAATACTGCAGGTGAAAGAGGATGTGCACGGGGTTCGCAGGAACCACAAAGTGGATCAGCACACTGCCCAGAAAAATCACATGCTCAACCGGATGCATGGAAAGGCCCGACCAAGGGCCCACGTTGATGTTGCGATGATGGAGCGCGTGGACATGCTTGTAGAGAAACGGAATGTGCAACGCCCGGTGGATCCAGTAGAAATAGAAGCTCTCCCAGACGGGGATCACCAGGAAGAGCGCGATGAACCAGACCGGGTTCGCGGCCCATGTAAGCATCGGCGCGTAGCCGTTCGCCATCGCCCAGAACATCAGGACTTCGTAAACCGTCCAGACCGTCACGCCGCTGGCGAGCGTCCAGAACATGTTGTCGCGGATCTGCCCGCCCAGTGTGAACTGCCGCCCGTTTTTCATCAGGGGCCGCGGATCATACTTCAGCCGCTTGCCCTGCTTGGTGAAGGTGTAGAAATAAAGGTGCAGGCCACCTGCCACGAGCGTCATCAGGATTAGGTTGCGGGCCCACATCTCGGCAATCCAGCCGATAGCCAAGGTGCCTGTCTCTTCCAATGGCGGCTGGAAAAAGGTTACCGAAATGAATGCGACTGCCACGATGATCAGCCGTTCGGCAATCAGAAACCAGCTGTCCCACACCCAGCGTAGCATACTCAACGGTCGCAAAGGCCATTGAAAGAAGGGTGAAACTTGCAACGGGACGTTCGGGGTGTGGTTCCACCCTCTCAGCGGTTCATCAGACATCGCGGCCTCCATGTAACGGAACCAGTTTGCCACTTCCCGCAACATTAGAAAAACAGTATTAATTTACGAACTTCATCTGAATAATAGAGGATTGGCATGAACCCCTCCCTCAAGGCGATGACCTACTTCACCACGGCCATCAAGCACGGCAACATCGCCCGCGCGGCAGACGAGCTCAAGATTGCCGCCTCAGCTATCGGAGCAGCGATCGATCAGGTGGAAGACGCGTTTGGCCTGAAGCTGGTCACGCGTCATAGGGCGCGCGGCATTCAGCCGACGGCAAGTGGGCTGGAGGTGGCGCGCAAATGCGAAAAACTGCTGGACGATCACCGCCTGCTTTTGGCTGAAATGGCTGCTCTAGGACAATCGCTCAGCGGGCAACTTCGGATCGGGTATTACGCGCCGGTCGCGCCGGCCTTTCTACCCGGTATTTTACGAGACTTCGTGCCCGATCCAGCGCAGGTCACCCTGCACTTGACGGAATGCGATAACGACCAGGCACAGGCCGGCCTTCTCGACGGCCGTTTCGATGTGATCCTTTTTGTCAGCGACAACGCCCCGCCATCGCTTGGGTTTGATGAACTTCTGGTCGCGCCGCCCTATTGTTTGATGCCGCGTAATCACGAAATGACGCGCAAGGACACAGTCACCGTTCCCGAGATCGCAGAACATCCCTTAATCGTTCTAGATCGTCCTTTGGCTGGCCCATATTACCGGGCTCTGCTTGACGCGGTAACACCTGAACCAAAGATTGCCGCCTTCGCAAACTCGACAGAAATGTTGCGCGCACTCGTCGGCGGAGGAGCGGGATGCGCGGTGTTGAACATGCGACCCGATACTGCTCAAACCTATGCTGGCGACATCGTAACGGCCCGGCCGATCAGTGGCGAACTACCTGACCTGACACTTTCCATCGGTTATGACAAAATCAGGTCCCGCGAACTGGTCAAACGCTTCGTAGACACCTGTAAAAAGATTTTGTCATCGGAAAGAGTAGGCCGCCTTATCGTCAGCGCAAGTGATCCGGAGATGTAACGGCCCAAAGCCGCCTTCTGACCGAGCGCTTCATCGCTGCAGCCGCAGCCCGCATAGCGGACACTCACTTGGGCCGCTTCAAATGCCCTCTATACTAACCCTAAATGACGATGGCGACAGGAAGGGTGTTTGCTCCATAGTAGGGAAGTTGCGCGCCCGGGATGTCAGGCGGTGCCGTTGCAAAAGCCCGGCCACGCTGGCGAGCAATTGTTGCAAGGCCATGCCTTGTGCCACGCAGTTTCGAGGACCATGACCAAATGGAGCGTAGTCCGGGATGCCGTTGAACCGATTGTCCTGAAACCGCGTGGGAACAAATTCATCGGGCGCGTCAAAAACGGACGCGTTGTGATGCATGTTGTAAAAGGAATTGAAGACGAAGGTGCCCTTCGGCAGCGTGTGGCCCGCGATTTCAACCGACCGCAAAAGCTTGCGCGGTTGATTGGCTGGGGCGGGTGGGCGCAGACGCAAAACTTCCTTCACCGTCGACACCAAAAGCCCGCAGTTCCGTAGATCGCTGGCCGTTGGGCCAACAGACTGAACTTCTTTGCCAATCTGTTCCTGCAAGTCTGGGTGAAACGCCAGATACGCAACGATCCACCCCATGGCCGAGGCAACGTTGTCCTGAGCTCCCATCAACAGCCCAACCAGGATAGTCAGCATTTCATCGTCATTCGAGGTGACAAAATCGCCATTGACATAGTGGTTCATCAGCCCGTCGTTCGGTTCTGTGCTGTGCCTTTGTGCGACAATCGCTGCTTTTACGATTGGAAAGACTTCATGCTTGCGGCGGGTTAATTCCCTCCGCCATAGGGCCAACATCCAATGCGGACGCGCAAAGATATGTGCCGACTCCGCGTTGAACCGGTCCGAGGCGGCCATGCTAAAGGCGATCTGTGTGTCTGCTTCATCCACGGTGATCTCGTGGCCAAGAATGCCGCGACTCGACGTCAAGGCAGCAAGGCGCCGAGCAAACAGGATCGCATCATGTGGACCAGGTCCGAGTGTTTCGACAAATTGGCGGGTGACGGCGATCTGGCCCGGGCAAGACGCCTCGATGATAGGACGCGAGAATAGACTATTGGCTTCTTTGCGCTTCGTTCGCCAGTCGTCTCCATGGGCAGTCGCAACACTTGGACCCGCTGCATACAGAAATGTCTGCACCTGCGAAGGGGATTTAGAGAGAGCATCTGTGTTGCGCACAAAAAGTTCACGGTTCACGTACGCGTCGCTGATGAATGCAAAGTTCAACGCCCCGCCCCAGACTTTCCAATGCACAAGGTCGCCATGCCGCGCTTGGATCTTTGACAGATCGCCGACGTAATCCGCCGACAGCTCCTTCAGAAACCGTCGTAGCGGTTTGAAAAACGCTCGACCGGTGACAACCTCAAAGGGCATTGGTTAGCACCGACCTGACGATCCATTTGTGAAATGGCGTGATGAGGAACAAATAGACCCGTCCGAACATGTTGTGCCGATCGACCAAGGTGGTGAGCCGGTAGCAGGCGCCGCCCTGTGATGTTCGACGCTCAAGCAAGATGCGGAAGTCGAGATGCCGGTCGTCAAGACCGAGCACAATTTGTTCGTCTGTCTCTGACAGGACCGGAAAGAAGTCGATATGGTCAACGCCGGCTTGCACAACTCTTTGATCCCCCGGCTTCAGACCGAATGGCGCGACGATCACATTGCGCAACCAAAGCAGTGGCTTTGCCCAGCGGGGCATCCTCCCCTCAATGCAAAGTGCGGCTGCGTTCATGTCCGAAAATGCGCGCTGCGTTTCAATTTCGTAGGCATCAGCCCAATCGGCGCTTGGCAAAGCGGTGCTTGGCAAGCTTGGTTGGACGGCAGTTGCTCGTGTTTGCATTGGACCGGGTCCCTCTGTTTTCGGGCCGAAACTGGCACATCAAACGACAGCGCTATAGAACAATCGCGTCACCATCTATTTCAGAATCGCCGTGCGCCCGATCAGCAGACTTGTCTTTCCACCCAAAGTACTTGCGAGCTGCATTGCCGGATGTCTTTACCGCAATACACTTGGCGTTGACCTTACCGATAAAGAGAGGCTGAACTACTTCCCGGCCTCCCCACTTTTTGCGGCGTCGGTAATGTTGTCAGGCGAGTTGCACGCCGCTGATAGGCTTTTGTCTTTGGACAGCATAAGGCGTACACCAAAGGCACCAAGATATCTGTTCGCCGCGCCCAAGTCAGCGCCTCATATGAGTTGGAGCCCTGGTCCACTCGAAGGCTTTACGGTCGCGTTTTACCCCGACGCCTGGCGAACACTTTCGGCGGATCTGACGGCAGACCCCCCGAAAGTGTCCGAGATGCCATCACTCAATTTGGAAACACGGTCACGGATGCGGCGTGGTCCCGCTTCTGGGCCGAGATGACGGATGTCTGGGATGCAGCACAACGTGAAGCCGGTGTTCAGACATGGCGCGGCTCGGACCGGATCAAGGCCTGGACCTATCATCTGCTGGGTCGTGCCGCACAGACAGGCACCGGCAAGAGCCTGAGGTCGATGCAGCGTCGTGTGCGCCGTTGGACGGGGCAAGACATTCAAACCTTGAATTTCTTCGCACGCATTGAGGACCTGCATCAGCTGGTCGCGCGGGACCCAAACACCCGACCTGTCGATCTTGCTGCTGGAGCAGGATTTGCAGATCAATCCCACATGGGCCGCGACCTCAAACGCGCGACCGGGTTTTCACCGGTCCAACTGAACCAAAGAATTCTGCAGGATGAGGCCTTCTGGTGCTATCGATTGTTGGGCGAAAGGTTCTAGCGGTGTTTCTGATGACAAAGTGCGAGAACCGTTGATCCCGGCCCAAAGGAGACATCGAACCCAGCATAAAGCGACGCGTTGCAGCTTCAAAAAACCGGCCTTTCGCTGCGGGTGCACGATCCGCATGCTTTTCTATCGAAAGTCTGCGGATTTTCTGGAGCTAAGCAATTTGCTCTTCATCGTTTGCCTAGGTGAATCTTTAAGGCGAACTGGCCCACCGCCCAGCTAACGGGCTCCAGCGTCTTGGCACTAGGATCAAGAAGAACCAGCTCATCCGGCGCGCGAAAGACTGGCACCTACGCTCTAGCAAATGAGCCAGTCAAGTACCCAAGTCGACAACTCCGGTGTTCATTTTCTTCTATTTTTCGGGTCCGACAGAAAGCCGCGGTCGTCGTCGCAGTAGTTATGCATCCTAATCTGGTCGCCTGAGCGCGGGGCGGTGTCTTTACGTTTCAATGTCGATAGGTCCGCCATCTTTGAACATATTCACAGAATGCCAAATTCTTCCAGCTCGACAGGATCGTCCATCGGACGCTACTTGCTTTGACCACTGTCTGGCCAGATAGCCGAATGAAGCCAAGTGTTTTGCTAAAGCTCGTTGGACGAATGCGGAAGCGCGAGCCGCTCATGACATAACCCGGCAACGCTTGGCGAGCCCTCGCATTTCTGCCGAAATCGCTCTCCGCAATATCGGGCGGAGGATTGGCCAGATAACCTGCATTCGGCCTTGGGGCCGCAGCCATGACTCGACAGTCGCGCCGCCTGGGATGGGTATAACGGTATGGCCTGCCTCAAAGCCCGCATGGCGTTCGGTTTGCCATTGAAATGATCGATTGGCTTCTACCCTCGTCACCCGCCAGACCGTTGCAGGCTGCAGTGGCTGACTCAGGACAAAGCGGTGCCCAATCAACATTCGTGGTGTATCAAGCGCTTTGGCAGATGTGATGGTCGGCACCCAAACAGGCCAGCTTTCGATATCGGAAAGCACGCGCCAGACGACTTCTGGCGAGAACGGCAAGAGATTCTCTTGAATAAGGGTCATTGTTCATTCTCCGTGTCCGTACTGCGCTTTGCGACGCATCAGGATCCAGTCACCACGCAGGCCCGGTGGTCCGTCTGGGCCCATCGGCTCTCGGGCGATCTCGTCGAACCCTTTTGCGATGTAGAGCCCGCGCGCCACCCGGTTCCCAGAGGCGACGATCAGCGTCACATCACGATCCGTTCGCGCGCCGACATCGGCCAGCAGCAATGACGCGACCCCCTTGTTTCTGGATTGCGGGATCACTGCCAAGATATTGATGTACCGCGTGTGCGCGGCCCGCATTTCCAAGGCGAGAAGCGGGGCAAGCAACGCGGGCGCGCCCCCCACTTCGGGCGTGTCAATGTCGTAATCAAGGATCGCGCCGACCGGTGCGCCATGCGACAGGGCGATCCGGGTATTTGTCCATGAAAACGCCCCCATATCGCGCGCGGCACGGGCGGTTCCGATATCCAAAGACGTTTCGCCTGGCCGGACTGTTTGCGCCCAAAGATGCGACGGAAGACCCTCGCCAGCCATATCGCCAAGCTGAGCGATAAAGCGGGCGTCGGCCCGCGTGGCGGATCGGACTTGGGTGGGTCTGACTGAGAAGGGATAGCCCATAATATTGTCTCCTGTGTTCAAAGAGGTCAGGCTACGCTTTGCAACGCATCGTCCAACCGGTGCGCCACGCAGCCGAGATGGCGGTGATCTGTCCCGCAGCACCCTCCGATGAGCCGTAACCACGGCATCCTGTGGACAAGCCCCGCGGACAAGCTGCCCCATTCATCCGGATTGCCGTCATCCAGCGTCACCATCTCGTCGAGTTCTGCATGGGAAAGCCGCGATGCGTTCGCCCTGATCATCCCGATGCGCCGGGCTTGCGGGCCGTCCAGAATACCCGAGAAGTGGTCTGGATGCGCGCAGTTGATCCCGTA
Source organism: Paracoccaceae bacterium (assembly GCA_020628545.1). GTDB lineage: Bacteria > Pseudomonadota > Alphaproteobacteria > Rhodobacterales > Rhodobacteraceae > Yoonia. The sequence continues at coordinate 10,526 of JAHDEX010000091.1, forward strand.
GAACAGCGGCTCGGTACGTTCGGCCTCTACCGCGTCGATTGCGTCGAGCAGCCCCTCGCCCGATGGCAGGCGGCCATCCGTCTCGACCGTGAACGATATGACATGCGGAAGTTCTGCTTGTCGCGCCGCTTGGGCGGCCCCAATGGCTTCAGCCGAAGATGTCATCGTGATCGCGCTGACCATATCGACTCCCGATGCCGCAAAGGCCCGCGCCTGCACCGTATGAACGTCGAACGCGGTCTCGGAAGTCGGCGCGTCCTCAGCATTGTAGCCGTCTCCCATCGGGCCGATGACGCCGTTCACGATGATCGGTGTCTCGGCGGTCTCGAAGCTGTCGCGCCAGATGCGTGTGTAGGTGACCGCTTGCGCGTTTATCGCGGTGATCTCGTCGCGCCCCAACCCCATGACCTCGCCCCATGCCGTGTTCGCGCGCCACGTCTCGGCATCGACCACCAGTCCGGTCTTGGTCGACTTCGCCACGGACAGTGCATGGTCTGCCGCGCGTGCCAGTGCCCGGCGTCCGGGGCCGCATTCATAAAGCGTAAAGGCCGCGAAATGCGGAAGGTCGAACCCTTCGTGGAAAATCATCGCCGTCTCGGTCCCGAAACCGGCCATCCAAGGGCGATCCCCGGTTGTCAACCTGTCTACACGGTCCATCTCATATCCTTTCAAATCGTCGATTGCATGGACATCTGATTGCATCCGAGGCGCTTGGAGACCTAGTCGACCCGTGGTAGAGTATCTTTATCCTGACTAATTCGACATGTGTTCAATGACTTGGCGCCGATTGACTGCTGCACAAAGCTAACCAGTCACCCGTCAACTGTACCGCGGGTCCAGTTGGATGACGCTGGTCGCGTGCTAGGAAAAAGACATGGGAAAAGAATCGAACATTCTCCATCAGCGTGGAGGGGCACGCGGGCGCATCATGGATATCGCCCAGGAGGCCGTGTTGGCAAAAGGTTTCGAGGCGACCTCTATCGAAGAGATCGTCGCGGCGGCGGGCATAACCAAGAGCGGTTTCTTTTATCATTTCCCCGACAAAACTGCCCTCGCCCGCGCATTGCTGGAACGCTATCTTGAACAGGAAGAAGCCATCTTCGACGACGTGTTTGGTCGCGCGGCTGAGCTGTCGGACGATCCACTTCAGATTTTGCTGATTGCGCTCAAACTGCTGGCCGAGGTTGTGGAGAACCTGCCCGAAGGCCATCCGGGCTGTCTGGTCGCCACGACCGCGTATCAGGACAGGCTGTTCGATGCCGAAGTGCGCGCCTTGAACCGCGAAGGTGTTGCCGCTTGGAGCGCGCGGTTCAAGGGATATCTGGAACAGGTCGTGGCACTCTATCAACCCAAACGCCCTGTCGATCTGGATGATCTCGCTGATATGGTCACAGGCGTATGCGAAGGTGGGATTGTGCTGCAAAAGGCGCTTGGGGATCGCACTGCGATGGCTCGCCAAATCCTGCTGCTGCGCACCTTCATCGCGATGCTATTCAAATGAGTGCAACCGCCCGCGATCTGATCCTCGACCGCGTACAGGAAGACGCCGTGCTGCGCGGCTTTGGCGCGCTGTCGGTCGATGAGTTGGCCGATCCGGGCAAGGTCTCGCGGTCTGGCTTTTTCTATCACTTCCATGACAAATCCGATCTCGCCCGCGCTGCGTTGGTCCGGTTCGTGCAAGCGGGACATGAGGGCTTCATGGCACTTGTTGCGCGCGCCGAAGACCTGAGCGATGACCCGGTGGAGCGGCTCATGATCGTTCTCCAACTCGTCAGCAAACGTTTGGAAGATGCGGGGCCAAAGCCCGGATGTCTGGTCGCGGCGGCGTGTTATCAGGACCGGCTCTTCGATGCCGCAGTGCGTGAGGAGAACAGAAAAGCCATGCTCCTTCGCCGACATCGGGTGCTGGACCTGCTTATAACTGCCGCCCGCGCTCAGCCACCTAGTCCTGATACCGATCTCGACGATCTGGCCGACATGCTTACTGCTGTCATCGACGGCGCGCTGGTCATCGGCCGTATTCGCCAAGAGCACGGCACAGCCGCCCGCCAAGTCCGTCTCTACCGAACATTCATCTCGATACTTTTTAGAGAATAGTGTTTCCCAAACATAGCTATGACACCTCGCGGCCCAGAGCCGACATCCGACCCTGTCTCTTGATGCTGCAGTCACAGCCCGCATTGCCGACTTTCGCTGCGCATGCGAAATCCGGGCCTCTTCGAACTCACACATCGCGGAGATAGTGTTGAAAAAGTCCGTTGATTGGTTGGTCTGCTGCTGATTCAC